>JACADZ010000221.1 GCA_013389105.1 Parvularculaceae bacterium
CGCCCGGCGCTCGATATCTCGACGATCTCGATCGGCGTCGGCGGGGTGAAGCGCGGCGACCGGCTCGAACGCGTGCGCGTCGCGTTCGGGGCGGTCGCGCCCACGCCGATCCGCGCCCGCGCAACCGAAGCGCTGCTGGAGGGGCAACGCCTCGACGCGGCGGCGATCGAAGCGGCGGCAGAGGCGGCGCACGACGAGGTGCGTCCGATCTCGGACGTGCGCGCCTCGGACTGGTACCGGCGGGAGCTCGTGCGCAACATGACGCGGAGGGTGCTGGCCCATGTCGCGTTCGGTTGACATCGAGTTCCGGCTGAACGGCGTGGTGCGGCGCGCGGCCGTGCCTCCCGGCATGAGCGCGCTCGCGATGCTGCGCGACGTGCTCGGCCTCACCGGTACCAAGTACGGCTGCGGGGAAGGCGAATGCGGCGCTTGCACCATCCTGGTCGACGGCGCGAGCCTGAACGCGTGCCTGCTCTTCGCGGTCGACTGCGACGGGCGCGAGGTCACGACCATCGAGGGCCTGGCCGGCGACGGCCGCGCCGAGCGCCTGCAGCGGGCGTTCGCCGAGCACGGCGCGGTGCAGTGCGGGTTCTGCACGCCGGGCATGGTGATCCAGGCGAGCCGCATCCTCGCCGCGCACCCGCGTCCGGACCGCGCGACGATCCAGCGCGCTCTGGAGGGGAATCTCTGCCGGTGCACCGGCTACAAGAAGATCATCGACGCGGTGGAAGCCGCCGCGAAGGAGCAGGCGGCATGAAGGTCATCGAGCGCGAATCGCTGATCGGCAAGCGCGTCCCGAAGATGGACGCGCCGGAGAAGGCGAGCGGCAAGACCCGCTACATCCACGACATCGACGTGCCCGGGCAGCTGTGGGGCAAGATCCTGCGCGCATCGCGCGTCCACGCGCGCATCAGGCGGATCGACGCGTCGAAGGCGCGGGCGCTCCCCGGCGTCCACGTCGTCCTGACCGCCGCCGACGTGCCCGACCAGCGTCCGATCGGCGTCAACAAGGACCACCCGGCGCTCAAGGGCGACAAGGTCCGCTGCATCCGC
>JACADZ010000093.1 GCA_013389105.1 Parvularculaceae bacterium
ATGCGCGCGCTCGCCTAACGCGCCGATGTCGATCTGCGCCTCAACACGCTCAAGACCGCGCCGGAAAAGGCGCTGGCCGCCCTCGAGGTTGTCGGCGCGCAGGCGGTTGCATTCTGGAAAACCGCCGCGCGGATCAAGGCGCCGATGGCGACCGAACGGACCGCGGACGTCACGATCATTCCCGCGTTCAACAAGGGCTGGGTCGAGGTGCAGGATCTCGGCAGCCAGATCGCCGCGGCGGCGGCCGGCGACATCGCCGGCGCGCAGGTCCTCGACTACTGCGCCGGCGGCGGCGGCAAAACCCTGGCGCTGGCCGCCCTAATGGCGAATACGGGGCAGATCTACGCTTATGATCGCGACGCGCGGCGTCTCAAACCGCTCTATGAGCGCGCCAGTCGTGCCGGGGCGCGCAACCTGCAAATCGTCAATCCGTTGACGGACAAAACGGCGCTGGCCGGGCTCGCCGGCGCGATGGACGTCGTCTTCGTCGACGCGCCCTGTACGGGCTCCGGCGTGTGGCGGCGTCATCCGGACTCAAAATGGCGTCTGACGCCCGAGCAGCTCGCGGCGCGGCTTGCCGAGCAGAACGCGACCCTGCGCGAGGCGGCCGGCTTCGTGAAGCCCGGCGGGCGTCTCGTCTACGTAACGTGCTCCATCTTCATGGAGGAGAACGAGGACCGGCTCGCCGAATTTCGGGCCTGGGCGCCGGACTTCTCGCCGATTGACGCACTGGGGCTCATCGATGCTTCGGGACTTGCCGGCGATGACGGGCGCGCCGAACTCGCCCGTTGCCGGGCCGCGGACGGGGCCCTGAGGCTCACGCCCCGGCGTCTGAAGTCGGACGGATTTTTCATAGCCGCGCTGACGAGGGCGAAGCGGGCGGCCTGAAAGCCGCGCACCCGCTGATGACGGGCGCGCCGGACTCGTCTAAAGGCCCGCCATGACCTTCAACCCCCATGCCGCCCGGCACGACCGCGTCCTGATTGTCGATTTCGGCAGCCAGGTGACCCAGCTTATCGCAAGGCGCCTGCGCGAAGCCGGCGTCTATTGCGAGATCCATCCGTTCAACCGGGTGACCGGCGACTTTCTTGCCGAGTTCGCGCCGAGGGCCGTCATTCTCTCCGGCGGTCCGGCCAGCGTCAAAGCCTTCGAGAGCCCGCGCGCCGATGAGAGCGTCTTTTCATCGGGCGCGCCGGTGCTCGGCATCTGCTACGGCGAGCAGACCATCTGCGCCCAGCTCGGCGGCGACGTCGAACGCTCCGACCACAGAGAATTCGGCCGTGCCGAGGTCGAGGTGCAGGCCGAAAGCCCGCTCTTCGCCGGCGTGTGGACGAAAGGCGGGCGTTATCCCGTCTGGATGAGTCACGGCGATCGCGTGAACCGCCTGCCGCCGGGCTTCGAGCCGATCGCGACGTCGAAAGGCGCGCCCTTTGCGGCGATTCAAGATCTGAGGCGCAACATCTACGGCGTGCAGTTCCACCCGGAAGTCGCGCACACGCCGGACGGGGCGAGGCTCCTCGAGAACTTCGTTCGCCGGATCGCCGGCCTCAAAGGCGATTGGACCATGGCGGCGTTTCGCGAGGAGGCGACCAAGGCCATTCGCGCGCAAGTGGGGAGGGGCAGGGTGATCTGCGGCCTTTCGGGCGGCGTCGATTCCTCCGTCGCCGCCGTGCTCATCCATGAGGCGATCGGCGCGCAGCTGACTTGCGTCTTCGTCGACACCGGCCTGATGCGGGAGGGCGAGGGCGAGGACGTGGTGCGCCTCTTCCGCGACAGCTACAATATTCCGCTGATCCACGTTCGCGCGGAAGAGCTATTCCTTGGCAAGCTCAAGGGCGTCGACGATCCCGAGCAGAAGCGAAAGATCATCGGCGCGACCTTCATCGACATATTCGAGCGCGAGGCGAAGAAGATCGACGGCGCGGAGTTTCTCGCGCAGGGGACCCTCTACCCGGACGTGATCGAGAGCGTCTCCTTCGACGGCGGCCCCTCGGTCACCATCAAGTCGCACCACAATGTCGGCGGCCTGCCCGAACGCATGAATCTGAAGCTTGTCGAGCCCTTGCGGGAGCTCTTCAAGGACGAAGTGCGCGCGCTCGGCCGCGAGCTGGGGCTGCCCGATCATTTCGTCGGCCGCCATCCCTTTCCGGGCCCCGGCCTCGCCATCCGCATTCCGGGCGAAGTGACGAAGGAGAAGGCCGATCTCCTCCGCCGCGCCGACGCCGTCTATCTCGACGAGATCAGGAAGGCGGGACTTTACGACGCCATCTGGCAGGCCTTCGCCGTTTTGCTCCCGGTACGGACGGTCGGCGTGATGGGCGACGAGCGGACCTACGACTACGTGCTGGCGCTGCGCGCCGTCACCTCGACCGACGGCATGACCGCGGACTCATATCCCTTCGACCACGCCTTCCTTTCGCGTTGCGCGACCCGCATCATCAACGAAGTCAAGGGCGTGAACAGGGTCGTCTACGACGTGACGAGCAAGCCGCCCGGCACCATCGAGTGGGAATAAGTAGAAACGTTGCTACATTTGGTTGATTGACGCCTCGCCGGGCGCTATGCTGCGCAGATTGGAGATCGTCTGTGAGCATCACCACCATTTCGAGCCGCGAGTTCAATCAGGATGCCGGCGGCGCCAAAAAGGCGGCCGAGAAGGGACCCGTCATTATCACCGACCGCGGGCGGCCCGCTCATGTGCTGCTGAGCTTTGAAGACTATCAGAAGCTGCTGGGCGCCGGCCCAAGCCTCCTTGAAGCGCTTGCGCAAAAGGAAGATGGCGATTTTGATTTCGAACCGCCGCGCATGGGCGATGACATTTCGCGTCCGGCGGACCTTGGCTGATGTTTCTGTTGGACACGAATGTCGTGTCGGAGCTTCGTCGGCCCGAGCGAGCAAATGCGAACGTGCGCGCTTGGGCTTCCGGCACGCCCGCTGAGCTCTACGCAATCTCGGTTGTGACTGTCTTAGAGCTTGAGCGAGGCATTGTGCTCGTGTAACGTCGTGACGCGATGCAGGCGGCGGTTTTGCGGCGTTGGCTGGAGCGCGAGATCCTGACGCCGCTCGCTGATCGCATTTTGTCCATCGACACCGCGATCGCACGGCTGTGTGCGAACCTGCGCGTTCCCGATCCTCGCCCGGAGCGCGACGCGCTGATCGCGGCGACGGCTCTGACACTCGGATTGACTGTCGTCACGCGGAATGTCGGTGATTTCGAACCGATGGGGGTCACCTTGATAAATCCGTGGTTGGCGGCCGGCGCGTGAACTGGAAGTGCTCGGATTGCGCCGCAGCACTGACAAGCGGGAGTTGAGAACGAATGGAGAAGCGACTGAGTGCGCTTGCACCCAGCCGCCAGCATTCGCCGGCAAGCGGAAATGCACGACGGAGGAAATGTCGGTGGCTTTTCTGGCTCCGCCCCCAAAAATGCGAAAAAACAGCGTCCTATCCCGCCGCAAAACAATTGAGGGGGAGTAGGGTCTCGCCGTCTAACGCGAACATTCGCGGACTATCTCAAGAAGTGGTCTATAACGCTCGTCTACGATCGCCAACGCGCGACCTGCTTACGCTTCAACTCGGGCAAGAGCGGTTCAGCTGGGAACGCGGTTCAATCGTGGCGGCGTCCGACACCCGCCAAGCCTATGTCGTTGCGCTCAAGGCCGCCGATGCAGGCGACATGGCCCTCCTGTCGGCGTTCGCCCGGATGAAGCGGGAGGGCGCCGCGAATGCGGTTGAACTCACGACCTCGGTGCTCGCGCCGGGTTTCAGCCCGAGGTGACTTTTGCGAATCCGGCCACGCCTGCCGCGGTCTTGCGCGCCTGAGCGCGCGGCGGATGCGAGATCAATGGCGTCGCGCCGCCCGCACCGCCGAAAACCGCTTCCATGCTTTGAACGCACATGCGCACGCCATCATTGGCGAGCGCGTACCAAATTTGTTTCGCCTTGCGCCGTGTGCTGACAAGATTGGCGCGTCGTAGTTCCGCGAGCTGCTGGCTCAATGCCGGTTGGCCGATGCCTGTTGCGGCCCCGATTTCGGCGACGTTGCGCTCGCCGCTCAGGAGGCAGCTCATGATCATGAGGCGCTGCGGCTGCGCATAGACTTTCAGTTTTTCCGAGACGCTGGCCGCTAGGTCGCGGTCTTCAAAGAGGGCGGTCATGATTTCATCCGGCAAAACCAGTCCGGCCCAGCCCCGACGCGCGTGCTTTCGTCGGGAGGAAGATCGAGTAACGGCGCGCCCGGCTGCCAGCCCTCTGGCGCGAAACCCGTGCCGTCCTGCACCGCTTTCAATGCGCTGATCATGCGAAGCATCTCGTCGACGGAGCGGCCAACGCTGTGCGGATAGCAGGTGATTGCCCGAACGATGCCTTCGGGATCGATGAAGTACGCTGACCGCATCGCCATCGCATCGGCGCTGGTTTCGTCGATCATGCCGTAGGCGCGGCCCACCGCCATGCTGGGGTCCTCGATGATCGGAAACTCGATCTTGACGCCAAACTGGCTCTCGATCGCGCGGACCCAGGCGAGATGTGCGTAGAGACTGTCCACTGACAGACCGACAAGCGCACAGTCGAGCGCTTCAAAGGCCGGCTGGCGCTTGGCCAGCGCCACAAACTCCGTCGTGCACACCGGGGTAAAGTCCGCCGGGTGCGAGAAGAAGATCAGCCACCGGCCCCGAAAGTCCGAAAGCTTGATTTCGCCCTGGGTTGAGCGCGCCACGAAGTTTGGCGCGGGGTCCCCAAGGCGAACGGGGCGCTGGAACGGGCTGACAGGTGGTTCGGTCATCGCTGGGGAACTTCCAACGCG
>JACADZ010000099.1 GCA_013389105.1 Parvularculaceae bacterium
CGCGCCGCCGGCGCCGCCGCCGAACGCGCGGGCGACATGCGGCTCGAGCCACTCCGGAAAGTCACCCGCGACAGGCGCGGGGGCGCCGGCCGGCAGCAGCGTCGCGCCGGCTAGCTTCTCGGTCTCGGACGCGGTCAAGGGTCCCGGACCATGCGGCGCCTCGGCGGCCAGCGCCGAGACCGTGTCGAGAGCGTATCCCCAGAGCCAGCGAAGGCCGGCGAGCGCGGCGGCGCGGGGCGAATCGTCGTCCATCGCCGCGGCGAGCGACCGACGCCGTCGCAGCACGTCGAGACAAAGCCCCGACACGAAGGCGCGGTCCCTGGCGCCCGCATAGCGCGCGCTGCGGGCCCAGTCGGCGAGAGCGATCTTCAGCGGCACGCGCCGGCGCTCAAAATCGTCAAGTATCTCAATGGCGGCGCCGAGCCGTCCGCTGTCGCGCATGATGGTTTCCTCAAGGCCTCCTCAACAGAAACCGGCTCCGCCGGCAAGCGGGGTTGATCCGGCCCGGCGGAAGTCCTAGGCACCTGAAATGTCCCAAACCGACGCCATCACGCTCGATCAGGCGATCGAGCAAACCGTAACGCTCCTCAATGCGGGCGATTCCGCCAGCGCGCGTCTCCTCGCCGAGCGCGCCCTCGCCGCGGCTCCTCAGAACGCAAGCGCCGTCAACGCCATGGGCCTTGTAGAAATGGCGCAGCACAATTTCGAGGCGGCCGCGAAGCTGTTCCGGGCCGCGGCGGCGCATGCGCCCGCAGAGCCCGGCTTCGCCGTCAACCTCGCCTATGCCTGCATCACGGCCGGCGACTTCGACGAAGCCCGTGCGCACCTCTACCGCGCTCTCGAACTTGATCCCCAGAATGCGAGCGCCTATCAGAACCTCGCCTGGATCACCAAGGCGCGCCCCGGCGACGCCATCATCGACCGCATCCGCGCTGCGATCGCGCGGGCGCCGGAGGGAAGCGAACCTTTCATCAAGCTCGCCTACGCCCTCGGCAAATGCCTCGACGATGTCGGCGACTATGACGCGGCGTTCGACTGGTTCCGCCGGGCCAACGAATGTCAGCCCTCGCGCTACGACGCGGCCCGCCACGAGAAATTCTTCAGCGATCTGAAGCAGTCCTTCGACGCCGACCGCATCGCCGCCCAAAAGCCGAACGGCTTCGACAGCCGCAAGCCCATCTTTATCGTCGGCATGCCGCGCTCGGGCTCGACCCTGCTTGAGGAAAAGCTCTGCGCGCATGAAGGCGTCGTCGGCCTCGGCGAGACTGGCGACATCATCACTTTCTCAAACGCCATGGCTGCGGCGCATCCCCGCCGCGCGCCCTTCCCAGAGTGGGTCGCCGACGCCCCCGAGGGAACCTTGCGCGGACTCGGCAAGCATTACGTCGAGAAGTACTCCAAGCGGCATCCGCAGGCGGAGCGGCTCGTCAATAAGGCGCTCCTCAATCACGCCTATGTCGGCCTCATCGCCATGATGCTGCCGAACGCGATGATCGTCGAGACGCGGCGCAATCCGATCGACACCTGCCTCTCCTGCTACTTCAAGGACCTGAAGCCGATCCATCACTACGCGATCCGGCTTGAGACGCTCGGCCATTTTTATCGTCTCTATGCGGATCTGATGGCGCACTGGCGCGAGGTCCTCCCAGGACTTGCGACCGTCCAGTACGAACAATTCATCGACGACGCGCCGGGCGCCGCATCGGCGCTGCTCCAGTCGTCAGGACTTATGCCGAAGCGGGGCGGCGGCCGCGCGGCGCCGCGCCATGTGCAGACGTTCAGCGCCTGGCAGGTGAAACAGCCCGTCTACCGACATGCGGTCGAGCGCTGGCGGAATTACGAGAAGCACATAGGTCCGCTGATCGACTCCCTTGGCGACCTCGCGTGAGGCGCCTGATCAGGCTGTCAGGAGCTTCTCGATCTCCGACACCGGGTGCTTGGTGAGATCCTTGTCGATCTCCGCCTTCAGCTTGCTGCGCAACGAGGGCGAGTAGCCCTTCCGGAGATCCGCCAGCGTGGCGGGCGGCGCAGCAACGACAAGCGCGCTGACCTTGCCAATGCGATCATGCTCGTTCAGCGCCGCGGCGACCGACCTCGCAAAGTCTGCTTCCGCCAACTGGTGGTAGTCCGTCGACTCCATCGCGCTTCGCCGGCCGTCGGGCATGTTCCACTGCCGACCGGGACGGTCGGCCCCTTGCTCGGATGTCCGCGGGTTCGGAGCTCCAGTCAGCACTTCTTCCACGCGCAGATCGGGCAGCTCCGCATCCCCGCGATTGCGAAGGAAAAGAGCCTTCCTTCCGTCGGCGACCAGAACCAGGTCGTCATGTTCGATCTTCAGCGCAGCCATCCATGCCTCGGTTGTCTTTAGAGGATATGCGTCGCGGAGAACCACCCCTTGACCTGCATCAAGCGACCGCCAGCCGCGTCGCGTTCATGGCTTCTTCGGCTTGACCAGGGTCGCGGGCCGACGCGCCCGGGCCTCCGCGAACAGCGAGAACGTCTTGTTGACGTAGTTGCTGACATCAACGATGGAATTCACATAGGCGTCAAGCTCTTCCGAAGGCTCCTGCTCGACAAGCCGCACGCGGCCCGCCGGATTTTCAGTCTCGAAGTGGACGTAAAACCAGGGCTCGCCGCGCTTGAAGCTCAGGGGCTTCGTCATGTCGTGCCACTCAAAGCCCCAGCTCAAGGGGCGCGGCCACACATGCACGGGGAAACGGCCGCAGACCTGCACGCCGGGCCGCGGCGTCGGCAGGTAGTGGAGATAGGGCGGCGACTGCACGACATAGCAGGGATCGTCGGCGATGAAGACGTAAGGGGCGATCATCTGCACGATCGGGCGCTCGGGATGGCGCCACTCCGCCTGCGGATGAAGCACCATGAGATCGCGCAACGCGCCCTGGCGGACGCCCGACTGAGGTCCGTCGGCGTCGATGAGCGAAAGCTGGCCGTTCGCTTGACGATCGAATTTCAAGGTCAGGTCCATCGGGAACGGAATAACGAAGTGCCGCCGGTCGAAATCGACCGCGGCCGGACAGAACTGAACCGATTTGGACGACGCCGGCTTGCCCTGATGCGGCTCATAGGGCTTCGGCGGCGCCCACATCACCGCTCCCTTCTGCGCGCGGACCGTCCAGCCGACGGTGACGATCCGCCCCCGCCCGCCGCGCTCGTCGAGCCCTTCCGCGAAATAGTCGTCCTGGTTCATGGAGTTGCTTTCGGCGGCGTCTAGTTCTTGCGATTGAACACGAAGTCGGCCGCGCCTTTCAGCGGCTCTGCTCTGGGGCCGAAGCGGTCGAGATGCGCCTTGCATTCCTCGATGAGGCGGCGCGCCTGATCGCGCGCGCCCTCAGCGCCGAGGAGCTTCACGAAGGTCGCCTTGTCCATATCCGCGTCCTGCCCGACCGGCTTGCCAAGCTCTTCGGCGGCCCCGAAAGCGTCGAGCAGATCATCGACGATCTGGAAGGCGAGGCCGAGATCCTCCGCATACGACGTCAGCGCCGCAATGTCGGCCTCGCTCCCTTCGCCGATGACGCCCCCGGCCATAGCCGAGAACCGGATGAGGGCGCCCGTTTTTAGGCGCTGAAGCTCTTCGATGCCGGCGAGATCGAACGACTTCTGTTCGGCGTAGATGTCGATCATCTGCCCGCCGACCATGCCGTCCTTGCCGGCGCCGCGCGCGAGTTCGAGAGCGAGACGGCAGCGCACCTCGGCGTTCGGGTGGGTGTCCCGGTGCGCAAGGATTTCAAACGCTTCAGTCAAGAGCGCGTCGCCGGCGAGAATGGCGGTGGCGTCGTCAAACGCCTTGTGCACGGAGGGGCGGCCGCGGCGCAGGTCGCTGTCATCCATCGCGGGAAGATCATCGTGAATGAGGCTGTAGCAATGGATCATTTCGATGGCGCAGCCGGCCCGCACCGAACGCGTCCTTGGACAGTCGAACATGTCGGCCGCCGCAATCAGCAGAAACGGGCGCAGGCGCTTGCCCCCGTCGAGCGCGCCATGGCGCATGGCGTCGACGACGCGGCCGAGCGGCCCGCTGCGGCGGGGCAGGAATTGATCGAGGGCGGTCTCGATGAGGCCGGCCGTTTCCCGGATCGTCGTGTCGAAATCCCGCATCTGTGACCGCCCGTTTGCGCGCCTCATAGCCGAGCGCGCCATGCTCTGCTAGCGCGTCGGGTCGATGAAGCCCCTTCCCTCGCAGTCGTCGCAGGCGCGCGCAAGAAATCCTCTCCTGCCGCGTCCTTCGCAGCCCGGGCAAAGGATTTGGGGCTCGTTGCGCCAGAAATAGGCCTTGCAGAAGGCCCCGGTCCTGCCCGCGATCGCGGCCGGCTCAAATCCGAGCATATCGGCAGCGTAGTCGGCCGGCGCGGCGGACGCCTGGTTCAAAGCCTGGAGGGCGAAAGACATGTCGCGCTTCCAGGCGCCCAGGATCAGCGCGAACTTGTTGTCGGAGAATTTCTTCCGCACCGCGATCTTGGCGAGCACGTACAGATCGCCCTCTTCGATGAAGGCGTCGGCAAGATGAAGTTCGCCATTCAGCTTTCGGAGCACCCGGTCGGTCGGCCGGAAGCCGACGAACCGCGCCAGGAAACCCACCTCCGTAACGCCGGCTTTCGGGCCGCCAACATGGACGAGCGCGACGACGAAGCGGAACGCCCGGTCGGCCACGTCGTAGACTGTGTGATCGTCGTCTTCTCCGATGACGAGGATCGACTTGAAGGCGCGCTTCAGGCCCTCCTCAATTCGCGCGCGCGGCCAGGAGGCGACCGGTCTTTTCGCCTCGGACTTCTTGTCGGCGTACCCTTGCATTGCAGCTAGCGGCGCCTCTCGATAAGGCCCGATCCGTCGCATTTCCCGCAGAGCCGGGCGATGAACCCGAGCTTACCTCGCCCGCCGCATTCCGTGCAAACAACCGGCTTGCGCGCCGGCCCGATGAAGGAAGCGAACAGCTGCGCCGCAGCCCCGTCGGCGCGCGCGGTATTGGTTGCAAGCGCCAAAATCCGCTCGTCGCGGTCGAAACCGAAGGCGCTCGCGTAACTGGCGGCCCCCGTCAGCATGCCGATGACGATGGAGAGGTCGCGCTTCCAGGCGTCGAAGAAAGCGTTGAGCGCCGCTTCGCTGAACTCGCCGCTCGGCTCGACGCCCGCAAACATGTCGAGCGCCGCATCGCGAATCTGGACCGCCGCAAGATGCAAGTTGCGGTTCATGGCGGCAGCCTTGGCCCCATCCGCGCCGAACCCTTCAAAGCGCGTGTAGAAGATGATCTGGTCGATGTCGCCCGCGCGACCGACCGGATGGTGGAGCACGATGACGAAGGCGACATCATTCTCAAGAACGCCGTAGAGCACGAACTCGTCCCGAGCATGGGGTCCCTGGACGTCGCCAAACCGCTTCTTGATCGCCGCGTCGATCCGGACCCGCGGCCAGGACCCGCCGGAGAGCGCGCGCCCGGATGCGCCCGGATGCGAAAAAAGCCTTGAAAACATGTGCCTGCCGATCCCTGCCATCCCCGGTAGCAAGCCTACACGAGCGCACGGACCGCGCAACGCACCTCACTTGGAGTCCTACGTAATATCGCGCCGAAATCCGTGTGTTGCAGTGCGGCGACAGGCTGTTATAGAAGGCCGGCCGTTATTCCCCAGCAGGGCGCTGTGGGATAAGGAGCAGAGCAATTGGTTTCTTCCGGCGCGTCGGTGCGGGCCTGCGACCGGAACGCGACCGAAAGAGGTGTCGGAGGGGTAAGGCCATGGGCGAAGCGACCAAGCCGCTGCGCGTCATTCTCGCTCAGCCGCGCGGGTTTTGCGCGGGCGTGGAGCGCGCCATCGACATCGTCGAACGGGCGCTGGAGAAGTATGGGGCTCCGGTCTATGTGCGACACGAGATCGTCCACAACAAGCGCGTCGTCGATACCCTCAAAGCGCGGGGCGCGATCTTCGTCGAAGAGGTTGACGAGATTCCGACCGGCGCCGTCACGATCTTTTCAGCGCATGGCGTCGCCAAGAAAGTCGAAGACGGGGCCGGGTTCCGCGACCTTGACGTCATCGACGCGACCTGCCCGCTTGTGACCAAAGTGCACAAGGAAGGCCGTCGCTACGCCGAGAAGGGCTACGACATCGTCCTCATCGGTCATCTCGGCCATCCGGAGGTCGAGGGAACGCTCGGCCAGATTCCAGGAACCGTGCATGTCATCAGCGAGCCGCATGACGTGCATTCGCTCGAGGTGGCGGATCCGGACAGGGTGGCTTTCGTCACGCAGACCACGCTTTCGGTGAACGACACCAAGGACGTGATCGCCGCGCTGCGCGCCAAATTTCCGAAGATCGTCGGTCCTGATACGCGCGACATCTGCTACGCGACGCAGAATCGGCAGACCGCCGTCATCGAGCTCTCGAAAAAGATCGACATGCTCCTCGTCGTCGGCGCCAACAACTCGTCGAACTCCAACCGCCTGCGCGAGATCGGTCAGAATTTCGGCATCCCAAGCTATCTGATTGAGGACGCCACCATGTTCGACCCCGCCTGGCTTAACGGGGCCGAGACGATCGGCATCACGGCCGGCGCATCGGCGCCGGAAACCTTGGTGCAGGAGACGATCCGGCGCCTCAAGATGTATCGGACGGTCAGCGTCGAGACTCTCGACGGCGTGCAGGAGAATGTGCACTTCAAGCTGCCCGCCGAGCTGGCCGACGTGCCCCGGCCGAAAGACGCGATGGACGTCTGGGCCGTTGAGCCGGCCTAGGCCCGCCCCCAGGATTTTACGGAGATCAAGATGGGTATTTCATTTCACCAGGCGGCCCGCGTCGGCGCTTACGTCATGAAGCAGACCTTGGCGGGCAACAAACGCTATCCGCTGGTCCTCTTCCTCGAACCGCTGTTCCGCTGCAACCTTGCCTGTCCCGGCTGCGGCAAGATCGATTACCCGGCCCCCATCCTCAACAAGCGCCTGTCGGTGAAGGAGTGCCTCGACGCGGTCGACGAGTGCGGCGCGCCGGTCGTCGCCATTCCGGGCGGCGAGCCGTTGATCCACAAGGATATCGGCGAGATCGTCGCAGGTATTGTCGCGCGCAAGAAGTTCGTCTCGCTGTGCACGAACGCGCTGCTGCTGGAAAAGAAACTTCACCTGTTCAAGCCCTCGCCGTTCCTGTTTTTCTCGGTGCACCTAGACGGGCTTGAAGAGCATCACGACCGAGCGGTCGATCAGAAGGGGACGTTCCAGATCGCGGTCAAAGCGATCAAGGCCGCACAGGCCAAGGGCTTCCAAGTCAACGCCAACGCCACCATCTTCAACAACATGCCGGCGAAGGACGTGGCCGACTTTTTCGATTTCGCCACCGACCTCGGCGTCAACATCACCTTCTCGCCGGGATACGCCTATGAGCGCGCCGCCGACCAGGAGCACTTCCTGTCGCGCGAGAAGACGAAGAACCTGTTCCGCGAAGTCTTCCGCATGGGAAAGGAACGCGGCCGCAAGTGGAATTTCAGCCAGTCGCCGCTGTTCCTCGATTTCCTCGCCGGCAACCAGGACTATCTGTGCACGCCCTGGGGCTCGCCGACGCGCAACGTCTTCGGCTGGCAGAAGCCCTGCTATCTTCTTGGCGAGGGCTACGTCTCCTCCTTCAAGGAATTGATGGAGACGACCGATTGGGATTCCTACGGCACCGGCCGATATGAAAAATGCTCGAACTGCATGGCGCATTGCGGCTACGAACCGACCGCCGCAATGGATGCAGTGAAAAATCCGCTCAAGATGATGAAGCTCGGCAGCCTCGCCGCCATCCGCACCGAAGGCCCGATGGTCCCCGAGATCGATCTGTCGAAGGCCCGCAAGGCGGTCGACGTGCACGAGAAGCTCGTCGCCGAACAGATGTCAAAGATCGAGGCCGAGAAGAAGGCCGCCAAGGAGCCGGTCGAGGCTGCGGCCTAGCGTCTTCAGCGCGGCGCCGCTGTCTCGCCCCAATAGCAAAAGCGCCGGGAAATCGCCTGGCGCTTTCGCGCATTTAAGGAGCGTCGCTATCACCCGTGTCGAGCCGTCCATGGCGACGGCGCCAAGCGCGGCTTTCGGCAGCGCCCGCCCCGCGGGGTCGGCGATCGCGCGGATCGCCGCAAACGGAACGTCGGCCGCCTTAGCGGCGCGCGCCGCGCCGTGAGACTCCATATCGACCGCGACGGCGCCGTAGGACGCGAAAAGGCGCGCTTTGTCCTCGGCCGATGCGATAATTGAGTCAGCGCCGAGCAGTACGGCGTCGAAATGAACGCCCGTCCCCTCCTTCCGCTCATCCCGGCGAAAGCCGGGATCCAGACTTTGATGCAGCGCATGAAGGGGTTCTGGGTCCCGGCTTTCGCCTTGATGAGCGGGCGGAGAGAGCGCCGTTTTCAACATTGAAATCAGCGCCGCGTCGCAATCGAACCGCTCGCCGCGTTCCGACGCCACCCGCCCGCCGATCAGCAGGTCTCCCGGCCGCAGCGCCGGCGACAAGGCGCCGGAGACGCCGACCGAGAGCATGGCGGCGATCTCGTCCTCCTCGATCGCCGTGCGCGCCATGTCCTCCGCCCGCTGAGCGGCGGCGCCGGGTACCCACACGCCGGCGCGCTCGCCTGCATTTACGGCGGCGAGCGCGCGGCCGATGACGGCGGCCTCTGACTTCAGGCCGCAGATGATGGCGAGGGACCGCACTACGCAGCCGTTCGCTCAATGATTTCCGCCGCCCGGTCCCCCGAGCGGATCGAACCTTCGATGGTCGCCGGCACGCCCGTGTCGGTATGATCGCCAGCGAGCACCAGATTGCGCCAGCGCGTTTCCGGTTTGAGCCTTTTGGCGACCGCCGCGGGCGACTGATTGGGCGTCGCGCGGCGTTCGCGGATGACGCGCACGGCCTCATAGGGCTCGTTGCGGATGTCGAGGGCGACCTGCGTCTCGCGCCAGAGGTCGGCGACCGCTTTCTCGTTCGGCACGTCGTCCATGCCGATGGCGTGGCTCGCCGATACGGTCAGCGAGACGACGTCGTCGCGCACGAACGCCCATTGCGCGTCCGCCGACACCAGGCCGAGGAACGGCGATTCCCCAAGTGCGCCGTTTGAAAGCGGCGCGCGGAGCCGATAGTGAACGTTGAGGATCGAAGCGTCGTCGTCCGGCGGATCGAGTTCGGGGATCAGCTGCTTCAGGCGCGACGGCGGCACGGCGAGGATCACATGGTCGCGGGGGCCGATGTCGATCGTCCCTTCAGGAAAATCGAGCATCGACACCCGGTCGCCGGCAAACGTCACCAGGCGAAGCCGCCGGTTCAGCAGCACTTCGGCGCCTTTTGACCGGAGATGGGCAAGCGCCGGATCGATGAAGGCGGGACCCAGTCCCTTCTTCGCCACCAGCGGCCGCGACGGCCCTCCCCCAAGCGCGAAGGTCTCGCGGATGACCGACCACAACAGCCGAGCCTGGCCGAGCCGCGGGGTCGTGTTCAGAACAGCGAGCGTCAGCGGCTCCCAGAACGTCCGGTAGAGAGGACCGTCCGTGTCCACCACATCGGCGACGGTCTGGTCCTCGCGCGCGGCGGCGATTCCGGCGGCCTTCAGATAGTCGATCAACCTCGTTCCCGGAACGCGCGCCTTCGGATCGAACACCCAAGCGGGAAAGAGTCCGTCGGAGATGCGCACGGTCCAGCGCGCCCCGCTCTTGATGTCGACAAAGGGATAGCTCGCGGTCGCCGGGCCGGTCAGCGCGTCTTTCGAGCCGATGCGCCCAAGATAGGAGAGCGCGTGGCGATTGCCCGACATGATCAGGTGATTGCCGTTGTCGATGACCCGGTCGAGCGTCTTGTCGTAGAACGACCGGCAGCGCCCGCCTGCATGCCCCGCGGCGTCATAGACAATGACGCGCCGTCCCGCATCCGCAAGCCGGACGGCGGCAGAAAGGCCGGAGAGCCCGGCGCCAATGATGTGGATCCTGCTTTCGGGCATCTCGCTCAGTCCGGCGGCGGCGCCAAATAGTAACGCGCCGCTACGGCCGTCTTCTCGAGTTTCGACAGGCTGACCGCAGAGCCAAGCCTCTCCCAGCCGCGGGTTTCAAGGCGCTTCAGATAGGCCTCGTAGACGCCCATCATGAGCAGGGCCGGGCGCACCACCCGCCAGTCGAGCGACTTCAGCGCCGCGCGTGCGCTTAAAAACTTCTCCCGTGCGAGGGCGCCGAGGTCGCGACCGACCAATGCGAGGCCGGCGCGCCGCTTCGCGAGGTTTTCAGAATTCCCTGAGCGCACGACTTCGAGGACGCCCGGCGCGTCGAGCGGCGCGGCGTATTTCTCCAGAAGCTCCCGCGGCAGGTAAACCCGGCCGATCCCGGCGTCCTCGCCGACGTCGCGCAAGATGTTGGTGAGCTGCAGCGCGTCCCCGAGCGCGAGCGCGAACTCGCGGCTCGCCGCGTTCTTGGGCGCGCCGAAGGTCGGCATCGACAGCATGCCGACGGCGCCGGCCACGCGCCGCGTATAGGCGAGAAGCGTTTCCATCGGCGGCGCCACGATCGGACCCTCGGCGTCCATCTCCATGCCCTCGATCATGAGCAAGAACTCGGCGCGATCTAGATCAAATTGCTTGACGGGCTCGACCAGCGCAATCCCGACCGGCGTCTGCGGATTGCCGGCAAAAACGCGGTCGATCTCGGCGCGCCAGGCAGCCAGCGAGAGGCGCTTGTCGCCAACGGACTGGTCGCCGTCGGCGATATCGTCGACCTCGCGGCAAAAGGCATAGATCGCGTGCATGCCCTCGCGGCGCGGGCGCGCAAGGATGCGCATGCCGGCCCCGAAGGAGGTGCCGGAGCGCTTGACCGCTTCGCGCGCGTGCCGGCGCGCCGCGTCAGTCGTAATCGCTGCCGTTGCCGACAAATTCGCCGTCCTCCCACCGCGACCTAAGCCCGCCGTCATCGTACATGTCGAGCCGGAGCGTGAGGCCGCGCGCAGAAATCGCCTCAAGCGTCGCCGGCGACAGCTCAACCTCGTTATTAAATCCCGACATGAAGAGCCCGCAGAAGACCTCGCCATGAAAACTGCCGGCGAGATCGCGCCAGACGGCGAGATCGCCGCTGAGGCCGCCGAACAGCTCCTTGATCTGACTATCGAGGTCGCCCGGCTTGCGATCTTCGACGCCATGTCTCCAGACGCCGATTTCGGCCACTTTCGTCTTGCCGCGGGGCCGCCGGATGATCTCGCCCTTGCGCACGCCGTCCGCCCTTTTCTGACCCAGCTGGCGGGCGATTTCGTGGGGATCGACCTCGTCGCCGATCAAGCGAACGCTGGCGCACGACATTCTGAGGCGGACCATGATCAGGCGCCGCGAGCCGAGAAGAAGCCGGTTACCGCGCCGCCGATTCCGCATCGCGCGAAGTCGAGCTTCGACAGCGCAACGCGCGAGGCGAGCGGATCACCCTTGCGCAACAGCGTAATGAGTCGCGCGGCGAGGTTGACGATGACGGCGGACTCCATCGCCAGATGACGGCTCTTGAGGGCCCCCGGCAGGCGGCGAGCATCCGTCATCAGCGCGTCGCACCCGTCGAGCATGCGATCGACGACCCGGCGAAGGCCGGGCGTGAGCGCATTCCGGTCGAGATCCTCAACCGAGGCCCCTTCCGCCGCCATCCACTCGCCGATCAGATAAACGCGGTCGAGGTTTCGGCGATCGTTTCCGCAGTCCTGCAGATGATTGATGATCTGAAGCACCGTGCACAGAGCATCGGAGTATCGGTAGCCGGCCCGATCCTCGCCATGGAGATCCAGCAGATATCTGCCGACAGGATTGGCGGATAGCGCGCAATAGCCGAGAAGCTCCTCCCAGGTCCGGTATCGCAGCTTGACCGAGTCCTGAACGAAGGCGGCGACGAGATCCGAGCCGTGGACGGTCGGGACGCCCGTCTGGCGCATGCTCTCACGGAGCGCATGCGCCTTGGCGTACGCCTCCCCGTACCCGGGCTCGCCCTTCAGCGCCGCGTCGAACGCCCTCAAGCGGGCGATTTTCTCGTTGGCCGAAAGGTCGCCGTTATCGGCGATGTCGTCGATAGCCCTGGCGAAAGCGTAATAGGTCGCCACATGCGGCCGCAGGCGCTTCGGCAGCAGGAACGAGCCGACGGGAAAGTTCTCGTCCCTGGCGCCTTTGCCCGAAGGGGTTTCGGCGCCGGCGAGCGGGGCGGCGGCGGCTTTGGAGTCGGCGAGGACAGTCATGACGCCGGTTTCTAGGGCTTTTTTTGCGCTGCCGCAAAGGCGGCGGATTTCCGGCGCTCCCCGCGGCGGAACCGCCAGATGACCTCACTCTTCCGAGTCGATCGCCTCGATCGCTAGGGTCGCTTCGTCGAGGGCTTCCTGCGCCCGTTCAAGGCGCTGGAGCAGCGCGCTCAGCGTTTCGCGCAGCGCCGGCGATAGATCGCCTGCTCCGGTCGCAGGGGCGGCCGTCGCAACCCGCCTTTCAGCAAACGGATTACGAGGCGGCGGCGCGGCCCGATCGTCGGTCTCCTCGTCGAGCAGCGGCCGGCGCTCGAATGGCTGGCCCGCCGCCACCATCCGCCCGATTTCGGCGACGTATTTCACGCCGTGGTCGCGGAAAATCTTCTGAACGCCCTTGGTCGTGTAGCGCTCGTCATAGAGCAGCGCTTTGACGCCCCTCAGCACGTCGATGTCGAACGAACGGTAGTAGCGCCGTCCGCCCGCCCGCCGCATGGGGCGGATCTGGCCGAAAACCTCCTCCCAGTGACGCAACACATGCTGGGGCGCATCCACTTCAGCGGCGGCTTCACTAATCGTCCGAAATGCGTCGGCGGCTTTCGTGACCGGCATCTAGGCGCCTTCCTATTCGGCGGCGTCTCGCGCGACCGAAGCGTTGATCGACTCTTTCAGCACATGCGAGGCGCGGAATGTAATCACCCGTCTCGGCGTGATCGGCACTTCCTCCCCGGTCTTGGGGTTGCGCCCCATGCGCATCTTCTTCGAGCGGACCGAGAACGTGCCGAACGATGAAATCTTCACCGATTCGCCGCGTTCGAGAGCGGCCGAGATCTCCTCGAGAATCCGTTGCACGAAATCAGCCGATTCGTTCCGGGAAACGCCGAGGTGGCGATAGACCGCCTCGGTCAGATCGGCGCGGGTCGTCGTCTTGCCGGCCATGCGCTTAAGCCTCCGGTTTGGCTTTGCGAGGTCAGACAATAGCGAGCGCGCACGAACGCGGTCAAGCTATTGAAATTACAGGAAACTTGTGGGTCAGGTTGAGCGGTCGCCGCAGAATTCGCCGTTTGCGCGGCGGCCCGCGCCCGCGCCGCTCAAGCCCGGAGCAGCGCCGCGCCCCAGGTGAGGCCCCCGCCCATGCCCTCGATCATCACAAGATCGCCCTTCTTGATCCGACCGTCGGCGACGCCCTGGCAGTAGGCGAGCGGGATCGACGCCGCGGACGTATTGCCCTGGCCGGCGATGGTCGACACGACTTGATCAGGACGCAGATCAAGTTTTTTCACGACGCCCTGGATGATGCGCTCGTTTGCCTGGTGAGGCACGAACCAGTCGATCTCGGTCGGGCTGATTCCGGCCTGACGCGACACCGTTGTCATCGCCTCGGAGATGCGCTCGATCGCCTCGCGGAAAACCTTGTTCCCCTGCATCCGCACATGCCCCACCTGCCCGGTCGAGGAAACGCCGCCATCGACATAGAGCAGATCGACGAGGCTTCCGTCCGTCCGCAGATAGGAGGCGATGACGCCGCGCTCGCCCGCCGCCTCTTCCGGGATCGCCTCGACCACGAAGGCCCCGGCGCCGTCGCCGAAGAGGACGCAAGTCGCGCGGTCGCTCCAGTCAAGGATGCGCGAGAAGGTTTCGGCGCCGATGACGAGGGCGCGCCGGTGCTGGCCCGAAACCAGAAACTTCTCGGCAGTCGCCAGAGCGTAGATAAATCCGGTGCATACCGCCTGGATATCGAAGGCGGCCCCCTGGAGCACGCCGAGCTTGGCCTGCACGATGGCCGCCGTTGCGGGAAACGTAAGGTCCGGAGTCGTCGTGGCGACGATGATCAGGTCGATGTCGGCGGGATTTACGTCCGCAGCGCGCATGGCGGCCCGCGCCGCGTTGACCGCGAGATCGGAGGTGCGCTCTCCTGGACCGGCGATGCGCCGTTCGCGAATGCCGGTGCGCTCGCGGATCCATTCATCGCTGGTGTCGACCTTTTTAGCGAGATCGACGTTGGTCAGGACGTGCTCGGGAAGATACGCCCCGCACCCGGTCACTACGGCCTTCAATGTCATTCGGCCGCCGCCTTGGGCCCGCTTGCGGAAAGAAGGTCTCCGCGGCGGTTGGCCACTTCGGAAACGGTTTCGGCGATCTCTCCCAGAATCGGGCGCTGCGCGAGATTGGCGGCCATCTCGACGGCGCTCCTGACGCCCCGCGCATCGGCGCCGCCATGACTCTTGACCACAATCCCGTTGACGCCGAGCAGGAGACCCCCGTTCATCGACGATGGGTCCATGCGCGCCTTCAGCTTCTTCAGACCACGGATCATCAGCAGCGACGCAAGCTTCGAATTCAGAGACGTGTTCAGCGCTTCCTTGATCCACGAGCCGACCAGGCGCGCGGCGCCCTCGGCGGTCTTGAGCGCAATGTTGCCGGTAAAGCCGTCAGTCACGACCACATCGAGCTTGCCGCTCGATATGTCGTTGCCCTCGACGAAGCCGACGAACGCCATCTCGGGATCGGCCTCGCGGAGCACCCGCGCCGCCGAGCGGATGAGCTCGTGGCCCTTGAGCTCCTCGGCGCCGACGTTGAGGAGCCCGACGCGAGGCTTCTCCTTCGCCGTCAGCGCCCGCGCGAACGCCTCGCCCATGATGGCGAACTGGACCAGTTCGTTTTCCGTCGCCTCGACATTGGCGCCCACGTCCAGGACGACCGTCCGTCCTGAATTGGTCGGCCACAGCGCGGTGAGCGCCGGACGGTCGACGCCGGCGATCATGCCGAGCTGCATGCGGCTCACCGCCATCAGCGCCCCAGTATTGCCCCCGGAAACCAGGGCCTGGGCTTCGCCGCTTTCGAGGGCGGCGACCGCCAGCCACATCGAGCTGTCGCGGCCGCGTCTGAGGACGTGCATCGGCTTGTCGGTCATCGAGACCGCCGTCGGCGCGTGCCGGATCTCGATGGCGCCGGCCGCGGCGCGGCGGGCGACGAGCGGGCGCAGCCGGTCCTCCTGCCCGAACAGCAAGACACGCGCCTTCAGGCCCTTGTCCAAGGCCGCAAAGACGCCCTCCACAACCGGGGTCGGACCGCCATCGCCGCCCATCGCGTCAACGGCGAGGGTCAGCAGGCCGGCTGTCTTTTCGCTCAAGGCGTCGGTCTCCCTGCGGACCGGGGGAAGATACTCCGGTCGCAGCCCGACGCAATGGCGACAAAAGGCGGGCTTCCTGGGGGCTCCCCCCGGAAAATGAGTGCGCCCGCCATTGCGATTAGGCCTTGGAACCCTTCTCAAGCGCCGCCTTCAGCCCCGCGAATGGCGAAACCTTCGCTTCGGGCGCGTACTCCGTTGCGAGGGATCTCGCCCCCGGCTTGCGCGGATAGGGATCCATCGCCAGCGACAGTTGCTGGATGAGGATTTCGCCGAGATCAATTGCGTCGCCTTCAAGCGGCTCCGGCGTCTCCTCGTCGATCTCGACCTCGGTCTGCGGCGCGCCCTCCCGCACAAAGCTCAGCCTGAAGGTTTCGAAGATGCGCTCCTCGAACGGCTCCAGGCTCGCCACGCACTCGCGCGTGACGGCCGCGTCCATCGCAGCGTCGACATCAACGCCTCTAGCGGTCAGCGCAAGCGCGAACGCGCCCTTTAGCCGGATGACGTTCGGAACGGCGAGCCGAGTCGCAATCGCGGCGCGCTCCAGCGGGCCCGCTTCGATCTCGATGTCGAGACCCTGCGGCGGAATGCTGTCGACGACGACGACATCCCGGCTCGAGACCGAATGCGTCATGGGGCGTCCTCCATCGGGTCCGGGAACTCAGCGGATCCGCCGCTGAATTTCGACATCGGCTGGGCCGCGAGGGCGGCAAGCGCCCGCCGCACGTAGGCCGCCAGTCCATCCCCCACCGTCACATCCGCCGAGAAATAAACATTCCGCGCGAGGGCGGCCGACAGCGCGGCGGGCTCGGCCCCGTGGGCGACCGCCGCGTCATAGGCGGAAAGGCGGCCCTGGAAATCCTCGGCGATCTTGCGGATTCTGCGACCGACCGACAGGTCGCCGACGCCCGCTTCGCGCAGCGCGTCGTCCATATTCTCGAAGAACGCCTCGCTAAGCTTGAGGGCGAGCGCCCTGCCCTCCGGCTCATTCTTGAGCCGCGACAGCAGCAGGAAGACATGGAGCATGACCAGCTCGGTCCGGCCCTCGACTGTGTCCGCGACCCCGAGACGTGCGTAGAAACTGGGCGACCGCGCCTGTTCCACCGCGCGGCGGTAGAGCGTCTCAGCCTGGGCGCGAACCGGGTCTTTCCTTAGGAGCGACAAAATCATATGGTCCGGCTCGCCTGAGGTCTTGCGATTCCCACGTAGGAGCCGGGGTGAAAAGGATCAAGCGGATGGTTCGGTCGGTAATTGCGTTGTCTCTGGCGGCGGCGGCGCTCTCCGCCTCCGGCTGCGTCTCTGTTCGCTCTTCCCACGGTTATATTCTGGAGCGCGGCGAGACCGAACTGACCGGCCGGGTCGGGCTCGACACCAAGGACAGCATCATCGCCAAATATGGCGAGCCGTCGATGGTCGGCACGTTCGATCCCAACGCCTGGTATTATCTCGCGAGCTTCGACCAGTCGCGCGCCTTCTTCCGCCCCCGGGTCAAGGACCGGGCTGTCGTCGCCTTCAAGTTCGACGAGACCGGTCTGGTGAAATCGGTGGACACGCTCACGGTCGATGAGGGCATCGCCGTGAAGATGGCCTCGCGCGAGACGCCGACGCGCGGCAAGGAACTCTCCGTCTGGGAACAGCTCCTTGGCAACGTCGGCCAGCTGCCGGCCGGCGCGCTCGGCGGCGACCAGCAGGTGCCGGGGCAGTAGCTTCGGCGCAAGGCGCCAAGTGCGCCGTGGCGCTGAATCCTTTGGCATTGAGCGTACGCCCTCCCCCATGATCGGACGCGCCTCGCCGTCGAGGCCTCGCCCGAAGTCAACTGGGACCGCGCCATCTTGCCGACCTGGCGTTCGCCCCCGGGCGCCGGGCTGATTTCCGGTTCCCACTTCTGATCCGATCGCGCTAAGGAAGCGCCGAGCAATCGGACGAATCCGGAACCGCATGACCATCACGCCCGACATCGTGGCCGAGCACGGCCTCAGCCCCGAGGAATACGACCTCGTCAAGCGCCAGCTCGGTCGCGAGCCCAACCTCCTCGAACTCGGCATTTTTTCCGTGATGTGGTCGGAGCACTGCTCCTACAAGTCCTCAAGGATCCATCTGAAGAAGCTGCCGACCTCTGCTCCGTGGGTCGTTCAGGGCCCGGGCGAGAACGCCGGCGTCATCGATATCGGGCCTGACGCCGACGGCGTGCCGCTCGTCGCCGTATTCAAGATGGAGAGCCACAACCACCCCTCCTATATCGAGCCCTATCAGGGCGCGGCGACCGGCGTCGGCGGCATCATGCGCGACGTTTTCACCATGGGCGCGCGGCCTGTCGCCAACCTGAACGCCTTGCGTTTCGGCTCTCTCGATCATCCGAAGACGCGTCATCTCGTCGCCGGCGTCGTGGCCGGGATCGGCGGATACGGCAACTGCATGGGCGTGCCGACGGTCGGCGGCGAGACCAATTTCGACGCCCGTTACAACGACAACATCCTCGTCAACGCCATGACCGTCGGCGTCGCGCCCAAGCACAGGATTTTCTATTCGGCGGCTCGCGGGACCGGCAATCCGGTCGTCTATGTCGGCTCCAAGACAGGCCGGGACGGCATACACGGCGCCACCATGGCGTCGGCGGAGTTCGACGACACGAGCGAGGAGCGACGACCGACCGTCCAGGTCGGCGATCCGTTTACGGAGAAAATTCTTCTCGAAGCGTGCCTTGAGCTCATGGCCTCGGACGCGATCATCGCCATCCAGGATATGGGCGCGGCGGGCCTCACCTCGTCGTCAGTCGAGATGGCGGCCAAGGGCGGCGGCGGCATCGAGCTCGATCTCGATCGGGTGCCCCAGCGCGAAGCGAACATGACCGCCTATGAGATGATGCTTTCCGAAAGCCAGGAACGCATGCTCATGGTGATCAAACCCGATCGCGAAAACGAGGCCCGGGCCGTCTTCGAGAAATGGGGTCTCGATTTCGCCGTCATCGGTCGAACGACGACGCATGGTCGCCTCATCGTCAAGCACAAGGGGGCCGTTGAGGCGGACATCGTGCTCAAGGGCCTAGTGGACAACGCGCCCCTCTATGATCGGCCCGTTGCGCCCCGCGAGAAGCCCGTCGCCCTCGACGACCCTCAGTTGGTCGTCCGCGAAGCGATGGCGACGCTCAAAGCTCCGGGAAAGTCCGAAGCTGAAATGAGGTCCCTCGCGCAGGCGCTCGTCGACGACCGTATCGCGGCGATCGAGGGGGCCGAGGCCGCCGGCTTCGATGCGAGCGGCGGATTCGCGCGCGTTTACGTCCGCATGAGGCCGGGCGCCGACGCGAATTTCGCCGCATTCGAGGATGCGGCGAACAACCTGAAGTCCGCGGGCCTCGTCGCCGATGCGCGTTTCGAGACCCATGAGGAGCAGGTCGATCTCGCCGATTGCGCCGGCTCCCTGCCGCTGACGACGGCGCTTGCGACGCTGATGGCCTCGCCCGACCTCTGCTCGCGCCGCTGGATCTGGGAACAATATGACTCGACGGTGATGGGCGACACCGTCCTCGGCCCGGGCGGGGACGCCGCGCTGGTGCGCGTGCATGGCTCGAACCGCGCGATCGCCCTGTGCGCCGACGTGACGCCGCGCTACGTCGCCGCCGACCCGCACGAGGGCGCCAAGCAGGCCGTCGCCGAGACCTATCGCAACATCTGCGCAACCGGCGCGGCCCCGCTCGCCGTCACCAACTGCCTCAACTTCGGCAATCCGCAGCGCCCCGAAATCATGGCCGAGATCGTCGGCGCCATTGCGGGCATGGCGGAGGCGTGCGAGGCGCTCAATTACCCGGTCGTTTCAGGCAACGTCTCGCTTTACAACGAGACCAACGGCGTCGCTATTCCGCCGCCGCCCGCGATCGGCGGCGTCGGCGTGCTCGAAGACGCGACCCGCACGGCGCGCGTCGGCGGCGCCGAGGCAGGAGACGAGTTGATCGCCGTCGGCGTCACCCGCGGCTGGCTCGGTCAGTCGCTGTATCTGCGCGATCTTTTCGGCATCGTCGACGGCGCGCCCCCGCCCGTCGATCTCGCCGCCGAGCGGCGCAACGGAGAACTGATCCGCAAGCTGATCGCCGAGGGGCTCGTCACCGCCTGCCACGACGTCTCGGACGGCGGGCTCCTCGTCGCCGCCGCCGAAATGGCGCTCGCCTGCGGCGAGGGGCTTGAGCTGAAGACGCCGGTCAAGCAGCGCCGCGCTGCCTTCTGGTTCGGCGAGGATCAGGCTCGTTATCTCATCGCCGCCGCCCCCGGCGCCGCCGACACGCTGCTCCTCAAGGCGGCGATGGCGGGCGTCCAGGCCTCCAAGATCGGCCGCTTCGAGGGCAGCTTCATTCGTCTCGACAACGGAGACGCCATCGCCCTCCTCGATCTCGCCGACCTTCACGACGCCCCCCTCTCCGACTACATGAGCGGCCCGACCGCGTCCTCAGAAAGCTCCGCCATGCCGATGAAAGCCGACGCCATCAAGGCGATGATCCTCGAAGCGCTCCCCGACGCGACCGTCGAGATTGAAGACCTCGCCGGCGACGGCGACCACTATCGCGCCCGCGTTATCTCCGCGGCGTTCAAGGACAAGAACCGCATCTCGCAACACCAGCTCGTCTACCGCGCGCTCAAGGGCAAGATGGGCGGCGAACTGCACGCGCTGGCGCTCGAGACCGAGGCGCCGGAGTAAGTCACTGGTCGGCGAGCAATCCGGCGATCCTGTCCGCCGCCGCGTCTAACGACGCCTCCGAAAGGTCTGCCAGCCCGACTTCCCCGACGCTGCGCCCTTTGGCCGCGCCCCGCGCGTAAAGAGGGTCGTAGTGGACGCGCATGAGGTCGATCGCAAGCGGCCGAAGATCGCCGGCTGAGGCCAACGCACGCCATTCGGCGATTTTTTCTTTGGCGTGAAACGGCTTCAGACGCTCGACTGCGGCGGCGATACGGGTGCGGTCCGAGGTCATATCGGCATAGGCCGAGAGGATATGGTCCGCGCGCGCCTCGATCGGCGCCGTCACGGTCACATGACGCGCCGCGCGCATGGAGCGCCACAAGCGACGTGGGAGCACGAGACGGCCGATCTGCGCCGACTCCGCTTCCACGATGATCGTGCGCTCGAGATCGAGCCGCGAGAGGCGATCCCACAACAAGGATTCGAACAGCTTCTGCGGCGGCTGCGGCTCGTCCACGGCGCCGAATACGGAGCCGCGATGCGCGGCGAGAGCTTCAAGGTCGACGGCGGGCGCGCCGATATCGATCAGCTTACGGATGATGGCGCTCTTTCCAGTACCAGTCGCTCCGCTCACCAGCAGCAGATCGAACGATGCCTCGCCGTCATGCAGTCCGGCGACGACATTGCGTCGCCACGTCCTGTAGCCGCCCTGAAGCACGCCGACCCGCCAGCCGATCTGCGAGAGGATCGTCGCCATGGCGTTGGAGCGCTGCCCGCCGCGCCAGCAGTAAAGGATCGGTCGCCACTTCGCCGGTTTGCCTGCGAGCGCCGTCTCCAGATGCCGGGCGACGTTGCGCGCGACCAGCGCCGCGCCGAGGCGCCGGGCCCGGAAGCGCGATTCCTGAACGTAGATCGTGCCGACCTCGGCGCGTTCCTCGTTGGACAGCACCGGCAGATTGATGGCGCGCGGCAGCCGGTCCTGCGCAAACTCCGCCGGCGACCGCACGTCGATGACGTCGTCGTAAACGCCGAGCGTTTGCGGATCGACGGAGGCGACGGGCTCGATCATGGTCGCGTTTTAGGCGGGAATGGACGATCAGCAATGGAATTGCGACTATTGCCTGTCGCGCCCGAACCTTTACCAACGCCCCATGACGACAACTGCCGACCCCCCCCTCACCTCGCTCGCCCATGGCGGCGGCTGCGGCTGCAAGCTCGCGCCAAACGTTCTCGCCGAGATCCTGGCCAGGACCCCGCTCGCGGTCGCCGGCCCCGACCTCCTTGTCGATGCGGCGACCAGCGACGACGCCGCCGTCTACCGGGTGAGCAATGACGCCGCGATTGTCGCCACGACCGACTTCTTCATGCCTATCGTCGATGACCCTTTCGAGTTTGGACGCATCGCGGCGACTAACGCCTTGTCGGACGTCTATGCCATGGGCGGCCGGCCGATCTTCTCGCTCGCGCTCCTCGGCATGCCGATCGGCAAGCTCAGCGTCGAAACGATCCAGAGAATTCTGGAAGGCGGGCGGCAGGTCGCGGAAGCCGCGGGCGCGCCGATCGCCGGCGGCCACTCCATCGACTCCGTTGAGCCGATCTATGGGCTCGTGGCGCTCGGGCTCGTGCATCCGGACAGGATCCTGCGCAACAAAGGCGCGGCGCCCGGCGATGTTCTCATCCTCGGCAAGCCGCTTGGCATCGGCATTTTCAGCGCGGCGCTGAAGCGCGGGATTCTCGACGCCGCGAGCTACCGCGACATGATCGTCTCGACTACGCGCCTCAATACCCCGGGAGCGGAGCTTTTCGACATAGGGGGCGTTCACGCCGTGACCGACGTGACCGGCTTCGGCCTCCTCGGCCACTTGAGCGAGATCTGCCGGGCGAGCGGCGTCGCCGCCGTCATCGACCGGCTGGCGCCGATATTCCAAGCGGCTGAGGCGCTCGCGCGCGACGGCGTAAAGACCGGCGCCTCGGCGCGCAACTGGGCGAGCGTTTCGGCTATGGTCGAGGCGCCTTCAGATTGGCCTCCCCATCTCCGCGACCTGTACTGCGATCCCCAAACCAGCGGAGGCCTTCTCGTGTCAGTCGCCCCAAATCGGGTCGACGCCCTCCTCGAACTATTTCATCGGCACGGACACCACGACGCCGCCGTCATCGGCCGCGTCGAAGCCGGGTCTCCGCGAATCTCGATCGCCTGACTTGCGAGCCTCTTACGCCGGCCTGACGCCGATCTGCCCCGCCGGCATTTTGAGCAGCGTCTCGCCTTCCATCGAAGCGACCGGATAGGCGCAGTAGTCGGCGGCGTAATAGGCGCTCGGCCTGTGATTGCCGGATAGTCCGAGGCCGCCGAAGGGAGCCGCGCCGGAAGCTCCCGTCGTCTGCCGGTTCCAGTTGACGACGCCGGCGCGCGAGAGCGCGAAGAACTGCTCCCATTTTTTCACATCGTCGGAGAGAAGACCGGCGCTCAGACCGAAGCGCGTGGCGTTGGCGCGCGCGATGGCGGCGTCGAAGTCCTTGACGCGCCACACCTTGAGCAGCGGCCCGAAATGCTCCTCGTCCGGAACTGCGTCGACCGCGGTCACATCGACAACGCCCGGCGATACGAAGGCGGAGCCCTCGTCCTGCACGGACAAGGCGAGAATCGCCTCTCCGCCCTGGTCAACGAGCCGGTCGAAGGCGCGCTCAAGCCCCTCCGCCGCTTTGGCGGTGATCAAAGGACCCATGAAGGGCTGCGGCTCCGAGAACGGCGGGCCGACGATTAGGCGCTTCGTCAAAGTGCGAAGCGTTTCAAGATAGCGCTCGCCGCGCGGGTCGTCGGGGACGATGAGGCGGCGCGCACACGAACATCTCTGCCCGGACGTGAGAAACGCCGACTGCACGACCGTGAAGGCGGCGGCCTCGATATCCTCCGTATCCCACCAGATCAGCGGATTGTTGCCGCCGAGCTCGAGCGCCAGGATCTTCTCCATCCGGTCGGCGAAGAGCTTGTGAAACGACTGTCCGGCCCTGACGCCGCCCGTGAAAAGCAGGCCGTCGATGCGCTCGTCGTCCACCAGCGCCTCGCCGGTCTCGCGCGGTCCCTGAACCAGATTGACGACGCCCGGCGGCACGCCCGCCTCCGCCATGGCGTGCGCCATGAACGCGCCAGGACCAGGCGCAAGTTCCGACGGCTTGAACACAACCGTGTTGCCGGCGATCAGCGCCGGCACAATATGGCCGTTCGGCAGGTGGGCCGGGAAATTGAAGGGCCCCAGCACCGCCATCACACCATGCGGCTTGTGGCGGAGCACGGCGCGCGTCGCCCCCGGCGTCTCCTTGACGCCGGTCCGCTCATGGTAGGCGCGCACCGAAAAATCGACTTTGCCGGCGACGGTCTGCGCCTCGGTCTTCGTCTCCCAGAAAGGCTTTCCGGTCTCGACCGAAATCAGCCGCGCGAGCTTCTCCGCATCACGAGTGATGATGTCGCGATAGCGCTCGAGAATGGCGACCCGCTCCGCGACGGGCGTCAGCGCCCACTTCGGAAAGGCGGCGCGCGCGGCGCCGACCGCGTCGGCGCCATCAGCGCGCGCCGCGGCCATGCCGGAAAAGGCGACTTCGGCGGTCGACGGATTGGTTGACGTGAAGACCCGGCCGGACCCCTCGCGCCATTCCCCGCCGATGAACACCGTCGCGGTCGTCATGATTTACTCTCCCTTGCGGCAGGCGCCTGATCTCACCATGCCGCCCAGCGGACCTCGGCGCCGGGCTCGGCGTTGAGCGCAACCGCCGCGGCTCGAGGCAGCGTCAGCCTGTCGCCGTCGATGCGCGCCTTCGATTTCGTCGCGCGAAAGCTCGCGACCGCGCCGGTCGCCAGCAACGCTTCCGGTCCGTCGACATCGTCCTTGAGGGCGGCAAGCGTGAAGACCCTGCTGTCCCGGATGGTGCGTATCTGCGCCTGCCGTGCGTCGACAAGCGGGCCGCCGTCGAATACGTCGACATAGTTGTGGAACGAGAAGCCTTCCTCCTTCAGCATCTTTAGAGCCGCCGCCGCGCCGTCATGCGGGCGACCGAGGCACTGGCGCGCATCTTCGGGAAGCATGTCCACGTAAATCGGATAGCGCGGCATCAGGTCTTCGATAAACTGATTGCCGTAGGCGGCGTTATAGGCGTCCGCCTCTTCAAAGCCCATGTCGAAAAACCGTCCGCCCACGGCGTTCCAGAACGGCTGCGCGCCGTCGGGGGCCCGCCAGCCTCGCAGCTCTGCGCACACCGGATCGGCGATGATCGCGGGTTTTTGCGCAATGAAAAGATAGCGCGAACGAGCGAGCAGGCGGCCGAGCCCGCCCCCGCGAGCCTGCGGCGATATGAAAAGCGAGCCGACTTCCGCGGCGTCGGTGAAGTCATGGGTCGGCACGAGCACGTCGCGCTCGACGCGCCGCTTCGTCGACTCGGAGTAATAGAACTCGCGGTTGATCTTGTAGTTCACGAAGCCATAGGTGTCCCCGATCGAGGCGAAGACGGCGGCCGTCCCCATGGCTTTTCCGCCGACGTCGAGCACAAGCATGTAAAATTCGCCGCCCGGCTTCCTCGCGTCCTTATTGAAGCTCGCCACCGACCGCTCGATCTTCTCCCTGAGAGTTTTCTCGCTCGCCGGAAGGTTGGTCATGCCGCCGCCCGCCTGCACGGCGAGAGCGTGAACCGCGTGCAGGTCGGCGAGCGTGACGGGACGCATGAAAGGATGGCTCATGCCGCGCGGCTCCGAAGGCCCGGATTGGGAATGTCGCCCGCGGCGACGCGCAGCAGGAGGAGCGCCGAGAGCTTCGCCCGCTCCTCAAGGGAATCGAGTCTTGCGATCTCGTCCGAGCTATGAATGTTCGCGCCGCGCACGCCGAGCGTGTCGATGACAGGAATCCCGGCGGCGGCGATGTTGTTTCCGTCGCAGACGCCGCCCGTCGATTTCCACGAAACGTCGACGCCGAGTTCGGCGCCGAGCTCCTTCAGCGCACGGAAGAACGCCTCAAGCTCCGGCGTCATCGGCTTGGGGGGCCTGTTGAACGCGCCTTCAAGACTGGCCGAAAACCCGTCGCGGCCGCCGATGTCCGCGAGTATCGAGCGCGTCTGCGCTTCGAACCATTGGGCGTCTTCAGCCCGCTCGGGCCGCGCATTGAACCTGACCACCGCCAGGTCGGGCACGACATTGTTCGGTCCGCCGCCTTCGATCTTCGCGACGTTTACGGTAAGCCCATCCCTCGCGCCCGCGAGCGCCGCGATCCGCGACACGAACTCGGCGGCGGCGACGACGGCGTTGCGCCCCGCCTGCGGGTCCCGTCCCGCGTGAGCGCTTCGTCCCCTGATGATCGCTGAGAAATTACCGCTGCCCTTGCGAGCCCCGGCGAGCGTTCCTTCGGAGAGCGCCGGTTCGTAGGCGCAGGCGAACTGCGCGCGCGAGGCGGCGTCGACGAGGAGACGCGCGGACCCCGGCGAGCCGATTTCCTCATCGGCGTTGATAACGATCTCGTAACCAATGCGCTCGGCGAAGCGGGATCTCTCGACCGCCTTGAGGGCGTAGAGCATGACTAGGAGCCCGCCCTTCATGTCGGCGGCGCCAGGCGCGTTCAGCGTGTCGGCGTCGAGCAGGCGCCCGTTCTGAAACGGATGATCGGCGGCGAAGACCGTATCCATGTGGCCGGCGAGGAGAACGCGCACGGGGGCCTGCGGCCGGCGAACCAACCGCAGCGACGGACTGACGGCCCGGTCCTCGACCTCGCCGCGCACCGTCACCACCCGTTGCCGGTCGGAAGACGTCTCCTCGACAGCGGCTCCGAGTTCCGAAAACCGCGTCCGCAGGACCGCGCGCATACGCGCAAGCCCGGCGGCGTTATGACTGCCAGTGTTGATGGCGCACCACTCTTGCAGAGACGTCGCCATCTCCTCGCGTTTTCCGTCGAGGAACGAAAGTTCCGCTGAAACGTCTGTTTTTGTTGCCATAACGGGTCAGACCTAGCCTCAGCCGAGGGGTCGGGGCAAGCGCGCGAGCCCGCCGATGGGCGTTGTCCTTTGGGATTGAACCTCCCTATAGTTTCGGACAAGCGACGCGCGCGCTCAACGGGGGGCGGCTTCGCAGCGAGGAAGCAAAACCGGCTCCAGGCGCCGGGCAGACGAGTTCACCCTAATGCTGCGGCTTATCGAGCGGTTTCTAATTGTCTGGGCCGAAGGGTCGCGACGGCTTGGATGGCTGGTCGTGCTCCTGTTCGCGACGGCGGCCGCATTCGCCGGGTTCTACGCCTTCAAGAACCTGAAGGTGAACACCGACACGAGCCAGATGCTCGACCCGGACCTGCCGTTCCAGAAGAACGCGGCCGAGCTCCGGTCCGCCTTCCCTCAGATAAAGGATGACCTCGTCATCATCGTGCGGGCGCCGACGCTCGATGAAGCCGACGCATTCGCGGGCGACCTTCGCGAGAAGCTGCTTGCAGACGCCAAAAATTTTAGCGCCGTCTTCGCACCCGCGGAAGACCCCTTCTTCAAGCAGAACGGGCTGCTCTATCTCAGCAAGGAAGAGCTTTCCTCGCGCCTGACGCAGATGTCGAAGGCATCCGGCCTCATTGAAACGCTCGTCAAGTCACCGACCGTCGACACGCTGTTTTCGCAGCTCGCGACCAATGACGAGCTCGCCGAAAGATCCGAGCTCGGCAAAGACACGCTCGAGAAGATCTATGAGGAACTCGGCGACGTGGTCGAGGCGAGCCTTGAGGGTGAACGACGGCCCTTCTCCTGGCTGGGCGCGCTCGACACCAGCGGGGCCGAACGGGATAGCTACACGCGGCTCGTCAATGTAACGCCGGTTCTCGATTATTCCCGCCTGCAGCCGGCCAAGCCGGCGGTCTCGGAGGTCCGCCGGCTGATCGACGACCTCAAGTCGACCTATGGCGATCGCGTAGACACGTACATCACCGGCGACCCGGCGCTGCGCGCAGAGGAACTGCAGTCCGTATCGACCGGCATCGGCCTGTCGTTTCTCATCTCCTTCCTGTCGGTCGGCGTGCTGCTCCTCATCTGCTACCGCTCGATCAGCCTTTCCGTCATAACCCTGATCGCGCTTCTCCTTACGCTCATCCTGACTGCAGGCTTCGCCGCTGCGACCGTCGGACAACTGAACCTTATTTCTATCGCATTTACCGTGCTCCTGACCGGGCTCGGACTCGACTTTGCGATTCACCTCCTCCTGCACTTGCAGGATCACCGCTTCGCCGGCCATGAAACGCCGCGGGCCCTCCGGGCGTCCCTGCGTGAGGTGGGTTCGGGCCTGTTTCTGGCCGCGATCACCACCTCGATCGCATTCTTCTCTTTCATTCCGACGAAGTTCGAGGGCATCGCCCAGCTCGGAATCATCGCCGGCGCCGGCGTGCTGATCGCGCTCGCCGTGTCCGTCACCTTCGTTCCGGCGGCGCTCGGGGTTTACCCGAAGTCGTCCGCAGGCAGGAAATTCAGGAGCGGCGGCGGCGGATTCTTCACGCGGATTCGCGACCCGCTCGCCGTGGTGGTGATTCTCGTCGGCCTCGGATCGATTTTTTTCATTCCTCAGTCGCGCTTCGACGCCGATCCGATGTCGCTGCGCGATCCCGAGACGGAATCCGTCAAGGGCTTCAACATGCTGTTCGCGGATCCCGAGAGCGCGCCTTATCGCCTAACGCGCCTCGTCGACAGCGCCGAAGCGGCGCAGGCGACGGCGACCGCAGCCAGGGCCCTGCCCGGCGTTCGGGGCACGCGGTCCCTCCCGGACTTTGTCCCGAAGGACCAGGAAGAAAAGCTCGACCTGATCTCATACGCGCAAGGCTCGCTTCTATTCGCCCTTGAGGCGGAACCTGAGCCCGCCGCCTCAACAGGCGAAGGCGCCGCCCGGCTCCAGGCGCGCCTGTCGGCGGCCTATTCGGAGGGGCCTGCCGCGCGGCTCGCTGGTCTCTTGGGCAAGCTTGCCAATGAGCCCGCCGCGGCCGCGCGGGTAGAGGAAAACGTTTTCCTTTTCTGGCCGCATCTCATCGAACTCCTGCAGGCGCAGATGACCGCGGAGGAAGTGACGTTCGAGACGCTCCCGCCCCCGCTTAAGGAGCGCTACCTCTCGAAAGAAGGACAGTGGCGGGTCGACATCCTGCCCAAGGAAGACCTTCGCGACCACCGGGCGCTGGAGCGCTTTGTCAGCTCGGTCGAGGGTTCCTTTCCCGACGTCTCGGGCGGCGCCATTCAGACCCAAAAGGCAGGAGACACCATCTCGGAGGCGATGCTGCAGGCGACGACGATCGCCCTTGGCGTCATCGCGGTCTTTCTCTTCCTTCTGGTGCAGCGGATAACCCAGGTGCTGCTGATGATCCTGCCTCTGGCGCTCGCCGCGCTGCTGACAGCGGCGGCCGGGGTCGTCTTCAACATCCCGTTCAATTACGCGAACGTCATCGTGCTGCCGCTCCTCCTCGGCCTCGGCGTCGACAGCGGCATCCATCTTGTGCTCAGAAACCAGCAGATGAAAACCGGTGACGACGTCTATGACACCGCAACCCCCCGCGCGGTCATGTTTTCGGCGCTGACCACCATTGCCTCATTCGGAAGCCTGATGCTGTCGCCGCACCGAGGGACGGCGTCCATGGGCGAACTCCTGTCGATCGCCATCTTCTTTTCTCTGGTCTGCGCGCTGATCGTGCTGCCGGCCGCCTTTGCCTTCGGCGAGCGGCGGAAATGAAGGCTCACGAGATCGTCAACCGGAAACCGGCTGGGCATTGGTCGTCGCCGAATTCCCGACTAGTTTGCGCCCCAATCGCCGCCCATATGCGCACTTCGTGACGAAAGGACTTGACGTGATGACGAAAAATCACTTGGCGTTGGTCGCCATCCTGCTCGCGTCGACGCTTCCGCCGGCAATGGCCGCACCCGCAGCCGCCCCGGCGACCGCGACCGCGCCCGCCCTGTCTCAAACCGAGGAAGCGAGCCGCTTTGCCAAGCAGATGCTGTCCGACGCCACCGCCGCCCTCACCAAGCAGGGCGCGACCGAGGCGCAGAAAATCGCGGCATTCCAGGAGGTGCTGAAAAAGTCTCTCGCGCTCGACGTCGTGGGCCGTTTCATGCTCGGCTCAACCAGGGACAAGATGACGGCGGCGCAGCTCGCACGCTATGACGCTGTCTTCCCGCAATACATCACCCGCCAGTACGCCCAGCAGTTCAAGGATCTGGTAGGCCGGCCCATGGAGGTGACCGAGGCTCGGGCCCTAAATACCAGAGATTCGATCGTTCGCGCGAAGATCAAGCGCAAGGACGGCGCGAGCATCAACATCGACTGGCGCGTACGCAAGCTGAAGGACGGCTCGCTCAAGATGATCGACATCATCGTGTCGGGCGTCTCGATCATGCTGGTGAAGCGTGAGGAATTCGCCGCCTTTATTGCGAAGAACGGCGTCGATCCGCTGCTGGCGCGTCTGGAAAAAGAAGCCAAGGGCGCCTGACGAGCGTTGGTAGGAACTGCCTATCAAAAATAATTGAGGACTCGATCAAAATAGTCGTCGCGCTCTCTTTTCAGGCGGTCGGCGCGACCCCACCTCATGATGCGGGTCCGGGCCCCTCTGGCGCAAGCGGCGGCTGCGCGATGTCGGACCGTCGAACGAACCGCGCGGACGCGGCGCATTAGGGCGGGCAAGGTCAGGGGCGATAATGGACGCGCCAGCGATTGCGGTGTTTGGCGAGCTGTTGCTTGGCAAGCCGGTTTGGATGTGGCTGCTTTTCCTCAGCGTCATCATATTTCTGCTCTGGCTCGACCTAGGCGTTCTCCACAAAAAGACCCATGCCGTCAGCGCGCGCGAAAGCGCCCTGATGTGGAGCATGTTCGCGCTCTGCGCTGTGGCCTTCGGGACGTGGATCTGGATCGATCAGGGACAGGAGGCGGGCGCACAATTCTTCACCGGCTACGTCCTCGAAACCAGCCTCGCCTTTGACAACATCTTCGTCATCTCGACGATCTTCGCCTACTTCGCGGTCCCGCGCGAATATCAGCACCGCGTGCTGTTCTGGGGCATCATCGGCGCGATCGTATTCCGCGCGATCTTCATCGGGGCCGGCGCCGCGATCATCGAGAACTATATCTGGGTGCTCTACGTTTTCGCCGTCTTCCTGATCGTCACCGGCTTCAAGATGGCGACGGCCAAGAGCCACGGTCCAAACATCGGTAACAATCCCGTCGTCAAGATCGCGCGTCGTCTGATGCCGTTCACCGACCGGATTGAGAGCGACCGCTTCTTCGTCAGGCTGCCGCACGGGACCAAAGGACGGCTCAAGACCTTCGCAACGCCGCTATTTCTCGCCCTGCTCGTCGTCGAGTTCGTCGATATCATCTTCGCGATCGACTCGGTGCCGGCGATTTTCGCGGTCACGCAGGATCCGTTCATCGTCTACACGTCGAACATCTTCGCTATCCTCGGCCTGCGGTCGATGTATTTCATGCTCGCGGCCGCGGTGGAGCGCTTTGAGTACCTTAAGTTCGGGCTGTCGATCATCCTTGTCCTGATCGGACTGAAAATATTCTGGAACTTCGGCATCAAAGACCTTGGGCTCGACAAGTCCATGGGCTTCGACAAGCTCGATCCCATCGTGGCGCTTGCGGGGACGCTTTCAATCCTGGCGGGCTCAATCCTCTATTCGCTGTGGCGCACGCGAACGGGAGACGCGCGCCAACAGGCGGCTGAGTGACGACAAGGGAGCTTCAGCCCTTGAGAACGACGTCCTGGTAGGCGAAGAGCGACGGCAGCCCGCCGGTGTGCAGAAACAGGATGCGGTCGCGCGGCTTCCAGAAACCCTGACGGGCAAGGCCGATGAGGCCCGCCATCGCCTTGCCGGTGTAGACCGGATCTAGGAGTATCGCCTCTGTGCGCGCGAGGAGGCGGACGGCTTCGATCATCATGGGGTTCGGGAGCGAGTATTTCGGCTGCCAATAACCACCGATACAGCGGACGGCGTCCGCGGACACGTCGATGCCTAGCCCGAGCAGATCGCACACCGCCTGCGCCTCGCGTCTGACGAGCGGCGTCTGGTCCTGCGGATCGCGCGATACACCGACGCCGATGATCGGCGTTTCGATCCCGAGCGCCAGGAATCCGGCCAACAGGCCTCCATGGGTTCCGGAACTCCCGGATCCGAGGACCACGCCGTCGAAGCCGTGTCCGATCTCGTGCGATTGCCGCTGCAGTTCCGCGGCGCAATCGACGTAACCAAGCCCGCCGAGCGCGTTGCTACCGCCGCCAGGGATGACATAGGGCTTGCGACCGCGCGAACGCAGGACCCCCGCCACGCGGTCCATCGCGCCCGCCATGTCGGTTCCTGCTGGAACGACGGTCAAATCCTCGACCCCCATGAGGCGGAAGAGAAAATGGTTGCCGCCCGCGCCGTCGCTGAAGCTGCCGGGCACGCGCTCCTCAATCACGAACTGGCACTTCAGGCCTTCCTTCACGGCCGCCGACAGCGTCGTCCGGCAATGATTGCTCTGCGGCGCGCCGCAGGTGACGAGCGTGTCGCAGCCCTGCGCCAACGCCTCGGCGACGAGGAACTCGAGCTTGCGCGTCTTGTTGCCGCCGGGCGTCAGTCCGAGCATGTCGTCACGTTTGATCCAGACTTCGGGCCCCGCGCCGCCGGGACAGGTCGCGGCGAGCTCGGCGGAGAAGCGCCGCAGCAGTTCGATCGGGGTGGCCCCTTGCGAATAACGGCGGCGCGGAAAGCGCGCGAGGTCCATCGGGTCACTCCACGAAATCGAGCCCTATGGCGCGATAGCGCGCCGGATCATCAGCCCAGTTTTCCTTGACCGTCACGTTGAGAAAAAGGTGCACCGGTTCCCCGAGGAGCTCGCCGAGTTCGGCGCGCGCGGCCGTCCCGATGGACTTCAGCGTCTGTCCGTCTTTGCCAAGCACGATCGGCCGGTGGCTCTCGCGCGAGACGTAGATCGTCTGTTCAAGTCGCAGTTCGCGCTTCTTCGTGCGTTCCCATTTCGTGGTCTCGACCGCCGCCTGATAGGGAAGCTCTTCGTGCAGGCGGAGGTAGAGCTTTTCACGGGTCACCTCAGCCGCCATCAGTCGCTCGGAAATGTCCGAAAGCTGGTCTTCAGGATAAACCCAGGGGCCCTCGGGCGCCCGCGTCGCCAGCGCGTCCTTCAGCTGCTCGATCCCGTCGCCGTCCCTGGCCGACACAAACCAGGTGTCGCCGAAGGCGAAAGTCCTGTTGAGGTCCTCGACCAGCGGCAGCAGCTTCAGTTTCGATGTCTTGTCGATCTTGTTGACGGCAAGGTCGCAAGCAAACCGTCGCTCCTTCAGCGCCGAAAGGATCGCCTCGGTATCCTCGGCCGCCCGGCGCGCCGCCGCGTCGCCAGCGCCATCACGGTCGGAGAGGAGGCTTGGCGCGTCGACGACCAGCAAAACCTGGTCGGCGCCGTCGAGGGCGTCCCAGGCGGCCCGCACCATGGCGCGGTCGAGGCGCCGTCGCGGCGCGAAAATTCCGGGCGTGTCGATGAAGACAAGTTGCGTCGGTCCCACCGCTGCAACGCCGCACACGCGCGTGCGCGTGGTCTGGACCTTGTGCGTCACGATGGACACTTTGGCCCCGACCAGGCGATTCACCAGCGACGATTTCCCGGCGTTCGGCGCGCCGATGACGGCGACGACGGCGCATCGTTTGGTCGCGTCATCCATGGCGCGGCCATATCTTCTCGCGGACAAGAAACGTCTGAGCCGCTTCGGCCTGCGCTTCGCGCTTGGAACGCCCGGCGCCGCGCGCCGGCTGATGCCCTTCAACGCGCACCTCGACCTCGAACGCCGGCGCATGCGGCGGGCCGTCCGAGGAGATAACGACGTATTGCGGCGCGCGCCGGCGATCCTGCGCCCATTCCTGCAGCGCCGTCTTCGGGTCGCGGTGCGACTGCGCCAGCGCGTCAAGATTGGGGGTCCAGAAGAGATTGAAGGCGGCGCGCGCGGCGTCGAGGCCGCCGTCGAGATAGAGAGCGCCGAGGAACGCCTCTGCGACGTCGCCGAGGATCGCGGTCTTTTGGCGCCCGCCAGCCGCCGCCTCATTGGCCGACATGCGCACCAGCTGATCGAGGCCAAGCGCGACGGCCGCGCTCGCGCATGTCTCCGTGCGCACAAGCGCGTTCAGGCGCGGCGCAAGCTCACCCTCGACCATGTCGGGATGGCGCCGATAGAGCGCTTCGGCGGCGAGCAGGCCGAGCACGCGATCGCCGAGAAACTCCAGACGTTCGAGGTCGTGACCGCGTTCGGCGCCGGAGAGACTGGAATGCGTCAACGCCCGCTCCAGCAGGGCGCGATCCTGAAACTGGCGGCCGATGCGCGCTTCCAGCGCTTCGAGCCCTTCCGTGGTCATTTCACCGGATCGAAAATGCGATCGTAGCGGATCGCGAACGGCCACTTCCAGATTTCCCAGAACTCAGTCTTTGCGCCGTCCACGGAGAAAAACAGACGCTCGGCCTTTCCAACTATGTCGTCCAGCGGCACATAGCCCACGGCCTCGAGCACGCGGCTGTCCTGGCTCTGATCGCGATTGTCGCCCATCATGAAATAGTGTCCGGCCGGCACCTGATAGGGCCCGCGATCGTCCAGCCCGCCATCGTCCCCGTAGCACTCGTCGACGACAAACGAAACGCCGTTCGGCAAGGTCTCGCGGTATGTCGGAATCTCGGCGGCGCGTCCGTCGCAGATCGCCGCCTTGTTGCCGATGAACTCCTTGACCGTCGGTACGCCGTTGATGTGCAGATGCCCGCCGATCATCCGGATCTCGTCGCCGGGAAGGCCGATCACCCGCTTGATATAGTCCTTGTTGCCGTCCTTGCGGTTCTTGAACACGACGATATCGCCGCGCTCCGGCCCATGCGCCATAATGCGCCCCTCGATCGGGAGCCGGGTCAGGGGATAGACAAGCGACGCGCGCGAATAGCCGTAGGTCGGCTTCGAGACGATGAGGAAATCGCCGATCAGCAGGTTGGGCTTCATCGAGCCCGATGGAATATTGAATGGCTGGAACACGATGATGCGCAGCACGAGCGCGATCGCAACGGCGTAGAAGACGGTCTTGGCGAGATCCCACGCTTCTTCGGTCGCCGTCATTTTCTTTTTCTCGCGCGGCCCCGCTGCGCCGGCGCTGGTCTCAACCGTCATTTTACTTACCTACCCGCTGCGTCCCCCGACTTCGGTCTAGCGTAAATGATTACGATAGCCTGAGCGAGGGGGAACTCGTCCGTAATCGTGAGATGAATATCCGCCTCATGCCCCGGCGGGAGGATTTTCTCAAGTCTCGCCTGCGCGCCGCCCGTGAGCGCCAGGGTCGGCTTGCCGCCGGGCAGATTGACGACGCCCATGTCGCGCCAAAAGACCCCCTGGCCGAGGCCGGTGCCGAGGGCCTTGGCGCAGGCTTCCTTGGCGGCGAAACGCTTGGCGTATGATGCAGCGCGAAGGCGGCGACGGTCGGATTTCGCCTGCTCCACATCGGTAAAGATGCGCTTCACGAAGCGCTCGCCATGCCGTTCCAGCGTCTTTTCGATGCGGCGGATATCGATGAGGTCGTTGCCGATACCGATGATCATGCGCTCACGCAAACTGCGTCATGGGACCGCGGCGCGGCGGCTGGTCGACGGCCAGCGTCTCGGCCGTCACCCGGACCCCGAGCGCCTTCAACGCGGCGCGCTGCTCGAGGACAGGAACGCGGATCAGCGCGTCGGCCCAGTCCCCGCAGGTTGCAAGCGCAGGGTGCGCTTCAGCAGCGGCGATCCAGCGCGCGCTCTTCGGCCAACGTGAAGCGTCCGGCGTCCAGCGCGCGTAACGCATGTTGCGGAACATCATCGCGGCGGAGATGTCGGCGAGTCCGAAGTCGTCGAACAGGAATCCCGACTCCGGGGCGAGCGCCTCAAGGCAGTCCATGACCGGCGGCACCTCTTCGGCCAGCACGCGTTGCAGCCTGTCGAGGTCGCGCTCGCGTCCGAAAACGCCCGGCAGCAGGACGGCGGTGCTGAAGGCGCGCCAGAGGAAGACGTCGGCCATGCGCGTGTCGGCGAACTCCTCGATCCACCGCGCCCTGGCCCGTTCCCGCGGCGTCGCGGGCAGCACCGGCGGCTCGGGATGCTTCTCCTCGAGATATTGGACGATGACGGAGCTGTCGGCGACGACCTCGCCGTCGTCGATCAGAAGCGGAATCCGGCGCAACGGGTTGAGCCGAGTGAAGCGGTCGTCAGTATAGAACGCAACGACCGGATCAATCTCGAAGTCCAGCCCCTTGACGGCCAGCGTCGCAAGGACCTTTCTGACATAGGGCGAGACCGGACTCCCGATGACCGTCAGCATCTCGTCCTCAATAGAGCCCGCCGGCGCGGGCGTCGCGCATCAGGCGCTTCATTTCCTTCACCGCTTCGGCGAGGCCCATGAACAATGCCTCGCCGACGAGGAAATGACCTATGTTGAGTTCGACGATCTGAGGGATGGCCGCGACGGGCTGCACGTTCTTGAAGTCGAGCCCGTGGCCGGCATGGACCTCAAGTCCGATTTCGGCGGCCTGCGCCGCTCCGGCGCGGATGAGGTCGAGTTCGCGCGCGATACGTCGGGGATCCGTCGACTCGCAAGCCGCCTGGTAGGCGCCGGTATGGATCTCGATGACGGGCGCGCCGATCTTCCTGGCGGCTTCAATCTGCTCCGTAATCGGATCGACGAACAGCGAGACACGAATCCCGGCGTCGCCGAGGCCGCGAACGAATGGGGCAAGGACGCCGCGCTGACCGGCGGCGTCGAGCCCCCCCTCGGTCGTCCGCTCCTCGCGCTTCTCGGGAACGAGGCAGCAGGCATGCGGACGGATGGCTGTCGCGATCTTGAGCATCTCCGGCGTCGCCGCCATCTCGAGATTGAGCGGCAGGTCGATCTCGTGCCTGAGACGGCGCATGTCGTCGTCGCGGATGTGACGGCGATCCTCGCGCAGATGGGCGGTGATGCCGTCAGCGCCGGCGCTCATGGCGATCTCGGCGGCGCGCACCGGATCAGGATGAACGCCGCCGCGCGCATTTCTGAGCGTGGCCACATGGTCGACGTTGACTCCGAGTCGGATCACTGGCTGACGCCCCGGCTGCCGGGCTTAACGGGCGGAAGGCGCTTCAGATGCTCCGGCAGCGCATCCGCCGGCCAGGCCTCCACGCTCATCTCGGCGAGCGCGACCATCGGGGCGCCGACCTCAGCCTTGCCGCCCGAACGGTCTATGAGACAGGCGAGACCGACGACTTCAGCGCCGAGCGCGCGCACCGCGTCGATGCACTCACGCGACGACAGCCCCGTTGAAACGATATCCTCGACAATGAGCACGCGGTCGCCTTCATTTAACGTGAATCCCCGGCGCAGCGCGAACGCCCCGTCGACCCGCTCGACGAACATGAAGGGGACGCCGAGATGCCGCGCCGTCTCGTAACCGTAAATGATCGCGCCCATGGCCGGCGACACGACGAACCGGATATCGCCGGCGAACGCCTTCTTCGCTTTCGCGGCAAGGGCCCGGCACAGGCGCTCGGTTCTGTCGGGGTGCATGGAGACCAGCGACTTGTTGAGATAGGTGTCGCTGTGCAGGCCGGATGACAGGACGAAATGGCCGCGCAGGAGCGCGCCGCACGCCGCGAATTCGGCCAGCACGTCGTCCCTATTCATTGCCGGGCGCCTCGGCCTGGACTTCGCGGCGTTTCGCGCCGACAACCGCGGAGAGCGTGAGCAGGTTGCCGAGCATTTGAACAAGCTGGCGTTCGTTCTTCACCTCAAGATCGATCAGGAGCGTGACGAAATCCGTATCCTTGTCGCCGCTCATGTTGATGTTGGCGATCGAGACGCCATGACGGGCGATCACCCCGGCGACGTCGGACAAAACGCCGATCTCGTTGCGCACCTCGACTTCGATCTGCGCGAACCCGAACAGGTCGCCGCTGTCGCGATCCCAGCTCAAGTCGACCAGCCTGGACTCAGGCGGGTCGTCGCGCGCCCACACCTCGCAGGAGATGGCGTGCACCGCGAGCTGACCGCCCTCCTCGCGCACGCCAAGGATGCGCTCGCCCGGCACTGGCGAACAGCAGGTCGCCATCCGCACCCTTGATCCGGCGGGGAGCCCGACGAGCGCCGCCTGCGGATCGAACTTGCGTCGCGCAGCGGGCCTGATCTCGCTCTCGGCCTCGATCACCGCTCCCGGATAAGCCGCCGCCACGAGCGCTTTGACTTCGATCTTGCCTTCGCCGACCTTTGCGAGAACGTCTTCCACCCGCGTGGCCCTGAACTTCTTCAAGGCCGCCTTCAGGACTTTCGGAGAAAAATCGAGCTTGGCGCCGGCGAACGCCGCCTCGGCTCTCTTGCGTCCGATCTCGACTTTCTCCTCATGCCTCATGCGGTTCACGCGCTTCTTCAGGGCCGCCTTGGCCCGGCCCGTGATCGCGAGCTTGTCGCCGTCGGGCGGGACCGGCGCGTTATCCGAGGTGTGGATCTCAACCACGTCGCCGTTCTTCAACGGCGTGCGCGGCGGCATCCAGATCTTGTTGATCTTAGCGCCGATCCAGCGGTCGCCGAGCGAGGAGTGAACCGCATAGGCGAAGTCGATCGACGTCGCGCCCTTGGGCAACGAAATCAGTTGGCCCTTCGGCGTAAAGCAGAACACCTGATCGTGGAAAAGTTCGATCTTGGCGTGCTTGAGCGCCTCCTCCGGGTCGTCGCCCTGCTCCATCATTTCCGCGAGCCGGCGCGGCGTCTCATACGGGTCGTATTGCGCGCGCGGAAACAAGTAGTCCGGGGCGCCGCCGCTGTTGATGATGTCCTTGTACTGCCAGTGGGCCGCGACGCCGCGCTCCGCCAGTTCATGCATGTCGCGAGTGCGGATCTGGATCTCGATGCGCTGATGCTCGCCCCCGGGACGCGGCGGCCCGACCACGGCGGTATGAATCGAACGGTACCCGTTCGGCTTGGGCGAAGAGATGTAGTCGTCGAACTCTTCCGGCGCCATACGCCAAAGGCCGTGAATGACGCCGAGCGCCCGATAGCAGTCTTCAACGCGATCGACGATGACGCGAAACGCATAGATGTCGGCGAGCTGCTCGAAACCGACATTCTTCAAGGTCATCTTTCGCCAGATCGAATAGGGCTTCTTCTCCCGGCTGTGGACCTCGACGCTGACTCCCGCCTTTTCAAGATTGGCGCGCAGGTCCTCGCCGAGCGCCGCGACCTTGGCGGCGGTGCTCTCTCTCAGCGCGGTCAGTTTTTCATTGATCGCTTGGTAGGCGACAGGGTTCAACTCTGCGAAGGAGAGGTTCTCGAGTTCCTCGCGGAACTTGTGAACCCCGATGCGGCCCGCGAGCGGCGCATAGATTTCCATCGTCTCCTGCGCGATGCGCGCCCGCTTTTCGGCGTTATCGAAGAAGTGGAGCGTGCGCATGTTGTGCAGTCGGTCGGCGAGCTTGACGAGCAGGATGCGCACGTCGTTCAGCATCGATACGACGAACTTGCGGAACTGCTCGAACTGCACCGCGTGATTGACCATCTCGGGCGGCGCGTCGCCGACGCCCGGTATTTTTCCAAGCTCGAACTTCGATAGCTTGGTGACGCCGTCGACAAGCCTTGCGATTTCTTCGCCGAAATACCGCTTGATGTCTTCGAGCGAGACGTCGGTATCCTCAACGACGTCGTGAAGGAGCGCTGTCGCGACCGTGGCCGGATCCGCCCGGATGCCGGTCAGGATCTCCGCGACGGCGAGGGGGTGCGAGAAATAGGGGTCGCCGGATTTCCGCAGCTGCCCGCCATGCGCTTTCATGGCGAAGACATAGGCGCGGTTCAGAAGGTCCTCGTTCGCGTCAGGGTGATACCGCTTGACGAGATCCACGAGTTCAAACTGGCGGATGAACCCTACCGGCCGAGCCGGGGGCGCCGACGGCGAAGCAGCCGGAACAGCCTCGAATGCATCAGCCGCCGCCGTTTGTCCATGAGCGCCAGCTTGCGACGGCGGCGCGCCCGCACCAGCGCCGAGCGCCGCTCCCGCTGTTGTCTCGACTTCTGCATGCGCAACCGAGGCGTCCGACCGCGAGGCCGCGCCGATCAACGACCTTGTCCCGACGGCGCCGTTATCATCGTGACGGTCGTCACGCATCGCACTCGCTTACGCTCCTTAGGGCTCACCCCTTGGGCAGCGACTGGGGGGTCGTCATGCCGGAAACCTTCAGGGCCCTGACATATTCTTCTTCAGTAACCTTGTCGAATTCGGGGGCGTCCACGCGCTCGGAGGCCGAGGCTTCCTCGCCCTGCTCGGCGTCAATCTGCTTCTGGAGCGAGCTGATGAGATCCTCTTCGAGCGCGGCAGGCTTGAGTCCGCCGTCGGCGATCTCACGCAAGGCGACGACCGGATTCTTGTCGCGGTCGCGATCGACCATCAACTCGGCGCCCGAGGACAGAAGCCGCGCCCGGTGCGCGGACAAAAGCACGAGCTCGAAACGGTTCGGAACCTTTTCGACGCAGTCTTCTACGGTGACGCGAGCCATTGAAACTCCTGAGGATCGGGAAACAAGTCACATATGCCGCCGGGGCGCGGAAGACAACTGTTGCAGCGCAATATGGCGATCCCGCGAGGCGGTCATCCCCCTAGATTGGCCTCGCCCGGACCGCCGAAAGGCGCGACAGAAGCGCCCGGGCCGTCGCGCCGCTGACCGGGTGCCGCCATTCGGGAGCGATCTCGGCCAGGGGAGCCAGCACGAAATCCCGGTCGGAGAGGCGCGGATGCGGGAGTTCGAGCAGGGATTTAGGGGTCCGCATCCAGATCCGGCCGTCAAAGTCGAGGAGGTCGAGGTCAAGGGTTCTTGGCGCGTTCCGCCGACCCTGGCGTCGCCCGAAGCCAGCCTCGATGCCATTGAGGGCCGCGAGAAGCGCCTTGGGCCCAAGATCGACCGAGACTGCCGCCGCCGCATTCACAAAGGGGGGATCGCTTTCGTTCGGCCAGGCCGGAGAACGATACAGCGAGGAGGCGCGTTCCAGGCGGCCGAGCCGGCCAAGCGCCTCGATCGCGCGCCGCACGAGGTCCTCGGGCGGCTGTCCGAGGAACGGCAGGCTGGAGCCTAATCCCACGAGAATCATGTATTTAAGGCGCAGCGCTCAGGCGGATCGCAACCATAGTTGGGCGCGCCTCCATTTTTGAAAGGGATGAGATCATGGCTGGGTTTCTGGGTCTTCGGGCGAACGAGAAAACCGCGCTCTTCATCGACGGCGCCAATCTCTACAAGGCTGCCCGAAACCTAGGTTTCGACATGGATTACAAGGCGCTGCTGGCCAAATCACAGGACGCCTGCATGCTGGTGCGCGCGTATTATTACACCGCGATCCAGGAGGACAAAACGCAGGATTATTCCCCGCTTCGACCCCTGGTCGATTGGCTCGACTATAACGGCTACACAATGGTGACCAAGCTGTCGCGGGAATACACCGACGCGACCGGCAAGCGGCGATTCAAAGGCTCGATCGACATCGAACTCGCCGTCGACATGATGGCCCTCGCCCCGAAGCTCGATCACATCGTCCTCTTCACCGGCAATGGCGACTTCCGGCGCGCCATCGAGGCGCTGCAGCAATCCGGGGTCCGCGTGACAGTCGTTTCTACGGTCAAGTCGCAGCCGCCCATGGCGTCCGATGAACTTCGTCGTCAGGCCGATCGATTTATCGATCTCGCCGATCTGGAGAACGTCATCGGCCGCGCCGCCCAGCCTCGCAAACCGCGGCCGACGGACGACGACCCAGATGACGATCTCGACGACGATTACGACGAGGACGTCGATTGACGGCGGCGCGGCGCATGGCCGCCGAGCACGCCGCCGAACCCGGCAAGGCGTGCCCATTGTGCTCGCGACTGGTCGGCTACCGGGCCAGCAACGCCGCGACCCATGCCGACTGGTTCAACGGCGCGGTGCCGTCGTTCGGGGACCCCAGAGCCCGTCTCCTCGTGGTCGGGCTGGCGCCCGGCGTTCAGGGGGCGAACCGCACCGGCCGGCCCTTCACCGGGGACTATGCCGGAGTCCTCCTCTACAATACTCTCGCGAAGTTCGGCTTTGTGCAGGGAACCTATGACGCCCGGCCCGACGACGGGGTCGAGTTGCGCGACGCCATGATCACCAACGCCGTGCGCTGCGCCCCGCCGGAAAACAAACCGACCCCCGCCGAGATCGCGTCATGCCGGCCGTTCCTCGCTGCGCGCCTGTCGAGCCTGCCCCGGCTGCGCGCTGTGGTCTGCCTCGGGCGCATCGCCCATGATTCGACTGTCGTCGCCCTCGGCCTCAGGAAGGCCGCCACGGTCTTCGCCCATGGCGCAAGGCACCGGGCCGACGGGTTGACGCTCTTCGACAGCTATCACTGCTCGCGCTACAACACGAACACCGGACGGCTGACCGAGGCGATGTTCGAAGACGTTTTCGCCGCCGTGCGCGGCCATTTGGACGGCGCCCGCCCGATCGACTAAGAACCGAAACCGGAGGCGATCATGACCCGGAACTGGGGACTGCCGCAAAAGCCGGACGGCGCCGGCTTCAGGCGCGCGCGCTCGGAGAACCCGGTCGCCACCCTGTCGCTTTCCGTCGTCTACGGGGCCATCGGCGCGGCTGTCGCCGCCATCAGCTTCAACGAAGCGCGCGACCTGATCGTCGGCCTCTTCCGCGGTCCGTCGCTCATCGCGGCGATCGTCGCCGGCGGCTTCGGCTGCTGGGCCTATGTCTGGCTCGCGCGACCGCGCTTTGCCGCGCATTTCACCGGAAAGGGCGACGCCTTTTCGGACCTCCTGCGCTTTTACGTCGTCGGCGCGCTCGTCCTTGCCGCGCTGTTCGGGGCGGCCAAAGGAGCCGAACTCCTCGGAGTCAATCTGCTGAGCGTCCTGCTCTTGTGCATCGCCGGCGGGGCCGGGGCGGCGGCCGCGTTCCAGACCGTCCTTGCCTTCGTGCCTAATTACGCCAGCCGGTAGTCAATTCGTCTCCTGACGATGATCCCCGGTCTCTGCGTCCTCGCCCGCTATCTCGTCTGTCGGAATCGCATAGCCGCCGCTGAGCCAGCGATGAAGGTCGATATCGGCGCATCGCTTTGAACAGAACGGCGCATAGGGAGCTGCGGCGACCTTGCTGCAGATCGGGCAGCGCGGCGTCCCGGAGTCATTCGACGAGGTCAAAATCGCGCCTCCCCAGATGGTCGCGGGCTTCGATCGCGAAGCGGCCGCCGTGGCGCTGCAACAGGCGATCCCGCCATTGCGGCCGCTCGACCGCCAGATAGTCCGCGAGCTCGCGGCCGGCAAGGAGCGTTGGTCGCGCTTTCGGAAGCCGGCGAAGCTTTGATTCAAGGGCGCGGATCGCCGCCTTGGCCTGCCAGTCGAGCGTAAAGCGGCGCCCCGGTCGCGGGCGGGCGCCATCCGGCTCGCTCGCCTGCTCGAGAAGAGACCGGCGGCGGCGCGGCGCGGTCAGGTCGAGCAATCCGTCGGCGGACAAAACGCCCAGTCGATACTCATAGCCGCCGCGCGGGGCCTCGGCGAGCCGCCTCAGAAGCGTCAGGCGGGCCTGTTTCCCTTTCGGCGCAATGAAATCGACCATGATGCGGCCGCCGATCGCCCGTCGAGAAAGTTCCAGAAAAACCACGTTCGCAGCCGCTGCGTTCACAAGGTCGCCGGCGCTGGGGCGTCCTTCGGCGGCGGCGCCTGCATCGACGTCGACGACGGCGCCGCCTTCGGTTTCGTCCACCGTGAGGCGCGCGCCGCCCGGCAAGGCGACCGTCCTCTCGAGCGCACGGTCGAGCGCGTCATTGATCGTATCGGCAAAATCGGGGTCATCACGCAATGTCGCATCGGGCGGCAGCGCGGCGGCCGCCTCGAGAGAGACGGCCTCGACGCGGTCGAGTTCGCAGACGTGGAGGGCGCGCAGGGCGAGCATCGCCGCACTCGTGGGGTTCATGAGGCCGCGAGCCTGCGCCGCGCGCGCCTCGATCGCGGCCCGCTGTTCCGGCGAAAGGCCCTCTCCCCATGCTCTCGAAACGAGGGCGCCCTTCCTGCCGAGCGGCGGACGGCGCACCGCGACGAGGAGCCGCTCTCCCTCGACCGGCGCGGCCGCGCCCTCGGCCAGCGCCAGAAAGGCGTCGCGATCGGCGCCGATGTCGATGAACGCGCCGTGCAACCCGGTCGACGTCCTGGCGACACGCCCGCAAAAGATGTCGCCGGCCTCGGGGGCCCGTTTCAGGGATTCATCGCCGGGCGCCGGGCCGAACCAGAATTCGACGATGTCGTCGCCCTCGAGCCGCACCGCTCTCGTCTCGGCGACCCCGCAGTCGAGGACGACCCGCCGGATCACGCGACGCCCGCGCCCCTCAAAATTCCGGCGGTTTCGTAGAGCGGCAGGCCGACGATGTTGGAATAGGATCCAATGATCGTTATGACGTAGGCGGAGAACCTGCCCTGTATCGCGTAGCCGCCCGCCTTGCCGCGCCACTCCCCGGAGGCGAGATAGTCCTCGATCTCGGCCGCCGCGAGCCGCTTGACCTTGACGCGCGTTTCAACGAGACGCTCGATAAGGCGTTGATCGGGCATGGCGAGAGCGACAGCCGTGTGCACGCGGTGCGCGCGCCCGCTCATGAGGGCGAGGCAGCCGCGCGCCTCCTCCTCGGTCTCCGCCTTGGGCAGGATGCGGCGACCGCACGAGACGACGGTGTCGGCGGCCAGGACGGCCGCCCCTCGGCGCTTAAATGCAACCGCCGCCGCTTTTTCCCGCGCCAAACGCTGCGCATGCAGCCCCGGGAGTTCGCCCGGCCTCACGCTCTCATCGATATCAGCCGAAACGATTTCCGAGGGAACAATGGCGATTTGCGCGAGAAGGTCTTTGCGTCGCGGGCTTGCGCTCGCCAGGATGAACCCGCGCGCGGCCACGGCCTATTTGAAGCGGAAGGTGACGCGGCCCTTGGTGAGGTCGTAGGGCGACATTTCGACGAGCACCTTGTCGCCGGCGAGGACGCGAATGCGGTTCTTTCGCATCTTGCCTGCCGTGTGAGCGATGATCTCGTGACCGTTTTCGAGTTTGACGCGGAAATTGGCGTTGGGCAGCAGCTCCTCGACCGTGCCTTCAAATTCCAGCAATTCTTCTTTCGCCATTCGCTCGCCTATGGGCCTTTTCTTCCGCGCCGGCCGCGGGGGCGGCCCTTAAAGTCGGGCCGGAAAATGAGCGTGACGGCGGCCAAAATCAAGGCTTGTGATCAAGCTGACGATACCGCGAACGAGATCGAACATCCTCGCCCAGAACTCGCCCGGCGAGACGCCCATGGTCGCGAAGAACATCCCAACCCGCACGCTTGCAACCGCAAGCCGGATCGCCGTCCGGCGCGGCCGAGGTCCTAGAACCGTGGAGGAAGGGAAGATTTCGTCATGACGCCCTGATGCTCTGCAATCGGATGGAGAATAAGGCGCGGCGCCAGCGGCCGAAAGGCTGGCCACGCTTGGGCGGCACAGGCCCGGTTTCAGTATTTTGGTTTCTGTGTTATCCTTCGCGCGGAGAAAGGTAGGGAAGACGGCGGGAAGACAGACAATGAAGGGGCTCCTGATAGCGTTGTCATTCCTGGTTCTTGCCTCTGCGCCGGCGGCCGCCGCCGATGTGAAGGGCGCCGCCGATTATCCGGGCATTGGCCGCTTCGCCGGGAGCGAAGTCACCGGCTACGAGGTGCGGGATTTCGACGCCGAGGTCGTGCAGGCCACGGCGTTCAAGCAGGGCAAGCCGGTCGACGCGCGCACGGTGCAAGGCAAGGTCACGCGCATCGCCTATAAGGCGCCCGATGGGGCGTCCATGCTCGAAGTCTTCGCAAATTATCGCAATAAAGCCGCCGCGGCCGGCTTTGAAATCCTGCTCGACTGCGAGACCGATGTCTGCGGCGGCATGGACTTTGCCGCCGCCGTCAGACTTCTGCCCATTCCTCAGATGTGGTTCGACGGCTTCAACTACCGCTATCTCTCGGCGCGCCGGAGGGCCGGCGCTTCGGGGCCCGAGGCTTGGGTGGTCGTTGTGACGAGCCAGAACAACGACACTGTCTACACCCAGGCGACGGTCGTCGAACTCGGCGCGCTTGAAAACAAGATGATCGACGCCGCTGCGATGAAAAAGGGTCTGAAAGAAGAGGGCCGCATTGCGCTCTATGGCGTCTACTTCGACACCGCGAAGGCGGACGTGAAGCCGGAATCAGCGCCCACGCTCGCCGAAATCGCGAAGCTGCTGAAGGGCGATGGATCGCTCACGACCGTCTACATTGTCGGGCACACGGACAGCCAGGGCGGCTATGACTATAATATCGACCTCTCGCGCCGCAGGGCCGCGGCCATCGCCGCGGAGCTGGTCTCAAAGCACGGAGTCGCCGCGGGAAGGCTCAAGACCGCCGGAGTCGGATTCCTGGCGCCGATTGCGTCAAACGCCACGGAAGACGGTCGCGCCCTGAACCGGCGCACGGAACTTGTGGTCCCGTGAGCTGAGCGCTTCAAGCCGGCCGTCAAACCCGGACGACGCCGTTGTTGCAGTTGCGCAGGCTTGTCGGTGGCGGGCCGTCATCGAAAGCATGCCCCTGACGGCCGTCGCATCGCGCGCAATGTTGCTTAGTACGCGGGACGATCAAAAAGTGCCTTGAATCGCCTTGCGAGGCGCTCGGAAAGGTCTTCGCGCACGGCGCGATAAGCTGCGAGGATCGCTTCTCTTCCGCCCGCCGAGCCTGACGGGTTCTCAATGTTCCAGACCTCAACGTTCGCGCCGGGTCGACGCTTGCGGACCTCCTCGGCCGCCTGTGGCGTCAACGCCACCACGACGTCGAAGTCCTCCAGGCGCACCTGATCGAGCGTCTTTGGTTCATGGCCGGCGATGGCGAGCCCGACCTCGCCCAGCGCCGCCTCCACGAACGGATCGAGCGCGCCTTCATAAACGCCGGCGGAATCGATCCTGAGCGCACTCCCCGCCTCGGCCTTGAGCAGGGCCGCCGCCATCGGCGAGCGCACCGAATTCATATTGCACACGAAAAGAACCGAGCCTGTCATGTCAGCGCATGTGGAAGCTGCAGATGAGCGTGAAAAGTCGTCGCGCGGTGTTCTGATCTAGCTCGACCTTGTCTCTCAGCCGCTCGCTCAGGATGTCCGAGCCTTCGTTGTGCATGGCGCGGCGGGCCATGTCGACGGTTTCGATCTGGGCCGGGGCGGCGTTGCGGATAGCCTCGTAATAGCTCTCGCACAACATGAAGTAGTCCTTGATGATCTTGCGAAATGGCGTCAGCGACAGATGGATCTGCCCGAGCGGGGCGCCGCCCTCGCGCTTCACCTCGAAGACGAGGCGCTGTTCGATGATCGAGAGGCGCAGCTCGAACGGCCCTTCGCCGGCGCCGGCAGGGGCGAAGTGGTTTTCTTCCAGCAGATCGTAAATCGCGACCTTGCGTTCGTGTTCGATATCGGCGGTCGCGCGCGCAAGGCTGCGCTCGTCAAGCTCAATCTTGACGATTCGGCGCGTCGGCTTCTGATCGCCGTTACCGGACAATTTTCCTCACCTCGATTGGTCTCGAGGGTCATAGCCCGGTTTTCTCGGGCTCGTCACGTAGTGGACCCGCGGGCAAGGGCGTTTATATTGACGGAATGGAGCTCGTCGCCATCACGCCGGCTGGCAGACCGGAAAGAAACGTCGGCGACATCCCCGCCGCGATTGAGCAGACCTTCGACCAGACCCGCAGCCTGTATCAGCGCACGGGCTACGCGAAGCCATGGGTCAGCTATATCGGCGTCTCAGGCGGCCGCGCCGTCGGGCTCGGGGCCTTCAAGTCGGCGCCGAAGGGCGGCCGCGTCGAAATCGCCTACATGACCGCGCCCGAGTTCGAAAACCGCGGCTTCGCCGCAGCCATCGCGCGCGAACTTGTCGCCCTCGCTCGCCGCGCCGCGCCGCTCATCGACATTCGCGCGCAGACCCTGCCCGAGGAGAACGCCTCGGTGTCCATCCTGAAGAAGCTGGGCTTCGAGTTCGCCGGAAACGTTCAGCATCCGGAAGATGGCCCCGTATGGGAGTGGTCTCTGAGCGACTGGAAACGGTCCTAGACCTTCAATCCGAGCCGGGCGTGCATCGCCGCCGCGACGTCGGCGGCGACCGCCGCGACGGAACGCGAGGCGTCGATGACGGCGCACCGCTCGGGGTGCGCGGCGGCGATCTTCAGGAAGCCCCGGCGCACGCGCTCGTGATAGTCGACGCCCTTGGCTTCGAATCGATGCGCGCCCCCTCGCGCCGAGGTGCGTGCAAGACCGGTCGCCGCCGGCGCATCCAGAATCAACGTGAGGCTCGGGCCGTCGGTCCCGACGACGAGGCGTTCTAGCGCGGCGACCGGACCCTCGCCGAGCCCGCCCGCGTATCCCTGATAGGCCATGCTGCTGTCGGCGAACCGGTCGCAGAGAACGACGGCGCCCCGCGCGCGCGCCGGATTGACCGTCTTCTGGAGATGATCCGCCCGCGCCGCATACATGAGCAGCGCCTCGGTCAGCGGCGACCAGCGATCCGGCTTCCCGGTGACGAGCAACTCGCGGATTGCCTCAGCGCCCGGCGAGCCGCCGGGCTCGCGCGTCGTCACGACCTCATGACCGGCGTTGCGAAGACGCTCGGCAAGAAGCGCCATCTGGGTGGATTTGCCGACGCCGTCGCCGCCCTCGAAGGTGATGAACGCGCCTCGGCCCTTCCCGGTCACGGCCTACTGCGCGCCTTCGGGCGCCGGTTCGGTCGACGGGGCGCGCTTCGGCAGCAGCAGGGTCTTGGCGGCGAGCGCGATCTTGCCGAATGGGCCGATTTCTCTGACCGCCTTGCCTGCATAGAGCGGGTATTCGCGCCGGTCGCCCGAGGGAGTCTCGATGCGAAGGTAACCGATCTCCTGACCCTCGGCGATCGGCGCCCTAACCGGTCCCTCGTAGATCACCGTCGCCTTGACGGCGTCGGCGACGGACCGATGCAGGATCGCCGAAATCTTCTCTTTCACGACCAGGGGCGTCGTCTTGTCGGCCCCCTTGAAGACGAGCGCGTCGCCGACGATGTCGCCTTCGTCGTAGAGAACGCGGTTGGTGAAATCATTGAACGCGATGCGCATCAGCCGCTGGGCTTCGACCGAACGGTCCTTCTCCGAGGCCATGCCGTGGAACACGACGATGCGGCGGACGCCGTCCTGCACCGCCGTTCCCGCAAGGCCGTAGCCGGCTTCCTCCGTATGCCCGGTCTTGAGACCGTCCGCCCCCGGAAAGCTCCCGAGGAGGGGGTTGCGGTTCGGCTGCTTGATGCCCTCCCAGGTGAAATCGCGCTCGGAATAGATTTTGAAATAGTCGGGGTATTCCTTGATGATCCGGCGCGAGAGAAGCGCAATGTCGCGCATGCTCATCAGCTGTTTGGGATGCGGCTTGCCATGGGCGTTGCCGAAAGTTGAATTGTTGAGGCCCCATTCCCGCGCCTTCTTGGTCATGAGGTCCGCGAACGCCTCCTCGGACCCGGCGATGTTCTCGGCGACGACGATGCAGGCGTCGTTGCCCGACTGGATGATGATCCCGCGCAGAAGGTCGATCACCTTGATCCTGGTGTCGACGCGCACCCACATCGACGAGCCTTCCTTTTCGCGCCAGGCGTTTTCACTGACAACGAATTCGTCGGTCGGCTTCAACTGACCCGACTTGATCCGGTCAAAGACGATCGCCGACGTCATGAGCTTGCTCATCGACGCCGGCGGCGTCGGCTCATCAGCGTTTTTTTCGAAGAGAACGGCGCCGGTCTCATAGTCCATGATCACGGCGAATTTCGCCGGCGTGGCGACCAGGTCGTCCTGCGCCAGAGCCGACCCCGCCGCAAAAAGGGCGGCCAACGCGACAACAACCACTCTCAGCATCTCTTCTCCCGGCGGTCTATTTGCTTGCGCCCGCGGCTGTCCGTCCTGCGAGCCGGGCCTCAAGATAACCTGCTTCGCGAAGCGCGGCCAAGCGAGCCTCGGCGGCCGTGCGGGCGGCGTAGGGTCCGATCTCGAAGCTGTATCGGGCCCGCGATCCGGGGCTGGTTATTCGGACCTGTTCGCCCGGCGCGACAATCGACCGGGCGACCTCGGCCGCAGCGAGATCATCGAACTCGTCAAGCACGATCCAGACCTCGCTGGTCGCCGGCTCGAACGGAATGGGGCCTTCGGCGACCGAAGGGCGCGGCGGCGCGGCGACGGGGGGCAGCGCATCTTCGGTCACCGGCGTCGGCGGCGCGGGCGTTGCTAAAGACGGAGGCGCCGCGTCGCTGGGGGACGGCCCCGTCGCGGGCCGCGGCGCCGACGAAGCGGCCGCCGCAAAGCGCTCGCCGAGCAGCGGGGCCTGCGCGTAGAGATCGGCGCGCCCGACATAGCGGACCCGCACCGGGGCGAGCCCTTGTTTTTCAAACCCGAGCGCAATCGCAGACGCATGCGACAAGTCGATGATACGATCACCCACGAACGGCCCGCGGTCGTTCACGCGCAGAATCGCGCGGCGTCCGTTGTCGAGGTTCTCGACCTCGACCAGCGAGGGCAATGGCAGGGTCGTGTGTGCGGCGGACAGGCGGCGCTTGTCGAAAATCTCCCCGTTCGCCGTCGATTTCCCGTGGAACTCGTCGCCATACCAAGACGCCGTGCCCACGGCGACATAGTCGGGGTCCTCGCGCGGGACGTATCTGCGTCCGTTAATCTCGTACGGCGCGCCAAGCTTGTAGTGGGGATTCGGCCGCCCGGCCTCCCGGGGCGAGGAGGCGCACGCCGCCAGGACCGTCGCCGCAACGAAAAAAAACCACGGCCGAAACTGCGGATAACAACGCGCGCTCATGAATCGCCTATCGTTTATTTTGTCGAGGCTGACAATGGCGGAAATATCAACTCAGTCATCGACCTGATCGATAGTCGCCATAGAAACAATCTGTTTTACGGAACAAGCGAGCCATCGTATCTGGCAAGTCGGAACCATTAGCCGTCGTTACCGGGCGCCCACCCCGCAGAGCGGCTCATAGAAGGGAGCGAACCACGTGAACGGAAACCTGAAAAGCATCTTCATGGCGACCGCCGCCATGCTGACGGTCGGTCTCATCGCCGGCTGTGCGAAGAAGCCGGAAAAGGCCGAGTCGCCGAAAGCCGAAACCGAAGTCGCCGCGGGCGAACCCGCAGTCGAAGCCGCCCCGGAAGCGACGCACACGGCGGCGGCGCAACCTGCGCCCGGCGTGAGGACGAACGCTTTCTGGTGGCCGGAGCAGCTCGACCTCAGCCAACTCCGGCAGAATGAAATGGAACGCGTCCTCAGTCGGGATTTCGACTACCCCGCGGCCTTCGCCAAGCTCGACCTCGCCGCCGTCAAGAAGGATATCGAGGCGGTGATGACGACATCGCAGGACTGGTGGCCGGCCGACTACGGCCATTACGGACCGTTCTTCATCCGCATGGCGTGGCACAGCGCCGGCACGTACCGCACTTTCGACGGACGCGGCGGGGCCGCCGGCGGCCAGATTCGCTTCGAGCCGCTGAACAGCTGGCCGGACAACGCCAACCTCGACAAAGCCCGCCGTCTCTTGTGGCCGGTGAAGCAGAAATACGGCGACAGCCTCTCCTGGGCCGACCTGATGGTCCTCACCGGCAACGTTGCACTCGAATCGATGGGCTTCAAGACCTACGGCTTCGCGGGCGGCAGGCGCGACGATCAGCAGGCGGAACTTGTGAACTGGGGCCCGGAAGCCAAGATGCTCGCTGATGAGCGCTATCACGGCGACAGGCAGCTGCAAAAGCCGCTGGCCGCCGTGCAGATGGGCCTCATCTACGTCAATCCGGAAGGCCCGAACGGCAATCCCGACCCGCTTGCCGCGGCCAAGGACATTCGCGAGACTTTCGGCCGCATGGCGATGAACGACGAAGAGACCGTCGCCCTGATCGCCGGCGGGCACACATTCGGCAAGGCCCACGGCGCCGCAAAGCCGGCTGATTGCGTCGGCGTCGAGCCGGCGGCTGAAGCGGTGCACGCGCAAGGCTTCGGGTGGAACAACAAATGCGGAACCGGCGTCGGCGCCGAGGCCATCACCAGCGGCCTTGAAGGCGCATGGTCGGCGAACCCGGTCTCCTGGTCCAACCAATACCTCGACAACCTCTTCGCCTTCGAGTGGGTGCAGACCAGGAGCCCCGCGGGCGCGATCCAGTGGGTCCCGAAAGAGGAAACGGCGAAGGACCTCGTGCCGGATGCGCACGACCCGAATAAACGTCACGCCCCGATCATGTTCACGACCGACTTGTCGCTGAAGTTCGATCCGGCCTACGCCAAGATCGCCAAGCGCTTCCAGGAAAACCCGGATGAGTTCCAGGCCGCTTTCGCCAAGGCCTGGTTCAAGCTCACCCACCGCGACATGGGTCCGCGGGCCCGGTACGTCGGCGCCGAGGTTCCGGCCGAGCCGCTGCTCTGGCAGGACCCGGTGCCGGCCGTCGATCATCCGCTCGTCAACGCGGCCGACGTCGCGGCCCTGAAAGCCCGCATCCTCGCCTCGGGATTGTCCGTGCCCGAACTGGTGCGGACCGCATGGTCGTCGGCGGCGAGCTATCGCGACACCGACATGCGGGGCGGGGCCAACGGCGCGCGCGTACGCCTGGCGCCGCAGAAGGACTGGGAGGCGAACAGCCCGGCGGAACTCGCCAAAGTCGTCGCCAAGCTCGACGAAATCCGCACGGCGTTCAACGCCGAGCCGCATGGCGGGCGCAAGATCTCCCTCGCCGACATGATCGTTCTCGGCGGCGCGGCCGCCGTCGAAAAGGCGGCGAAGGACGCGGGCAAGACTATCGTCGTTCCGTTCTCGCCCGGCCGCACCGACGCGACGCAGGAGATGACCGACGTCGAGAGCTTCGCGGTGCTGAAGCCGGTCGCTGACGGATTCCGCAATTTCCATTCGCCGGAATCCGCCCTTTCTCCTGCCGACGCGCTCGTCGAGAAGGCGGACATGCTGGGCCTTACCGTGTCGGAGATGACGGCGCTCGTCGGCGGTCTTCGGGCGCTCGACGCCAATGTCGGCGGCGCAGACCATGGCGTCTTCACCAAAACGCCGGGCGCGCTCACCAACGACTTCTTCGTGAACCTGCTCGACATGTCGACCAAATGGCAGCCGACCGCGGACGGATATGTCTTCGAGGGCCGCGATCGCAAGACCGGCGACCTCAAGTGGACGGCGACCGAAGTCGATCTCGTCTTCGGCTCCAATGCCGAGCTCCGCGCCGTCGCCGAAAGCTACGCCTACGCCGACGCCGGGGACGCCTTCGTCAAGGACTTCGTCGCCGCGTGGAACAAGGTCATGAACGCCGACCGGTTCGACCTGAAGCAGAAGGCCTGACCGACAAACTTTTCAGGGTGGAACGGCGGCCGCGAGGCCGCCGTTTCGTTTTTCGCCGATGGCTGCGGCTCAAACTTCGGGCAGCAGCAATTTCTGCGCACGCCACTGCTCGACGATTCGGTCGATGAACCCGCTGTCCTCGACATCGACCGACCACCCGTCGGTGAAGCTCGCCGTGAGACTTCGCGGCACGAGCTCGCGGTGCAGCGCGTCGAAGCGGATGCGCGTCGGCAGCGGCACGCCCTCGCCCACCGCAATCGCCTCGCCGAGGCCGAGCGAGGGCAGGCAGTTGAGGAGGCTGGTCGAGGCGTCGGGGATCGCAGCCCTGAGCGCGTCCTGGTCGGCCTGATTGGCGAGACGCATTGCGAATATCGTATTGCACTGGGACAGAATGGTCGGGTCGAGCTCGGTCGGCCGCTGCGACACGATCCAGAGCGACACGCCGGTCTTGCGGCCCTCCTTGGCGATGCGGATCAGCGCCTTGCGCGTCGGCCCGAAGCCCGCGTCGCGATCGGCGGGCGCATATCTGTGCGCGTCCTCGCAGACGAGCGCGATCGGCGCCGCGCCATGGCTCCACAAGCCGAACTCGAATGCAAGCCGCGCTACGACCGAAACGACGACTTGCGCCACTTCCGCCGGCAGGCCGCCGAGTTCGATGATCGACACGGGACGACCTTCGACCGGAATTCGGAACAGAGTCGACAGGAAGTTCGACATCGTATCCTGGACCGTCAGCCCGCCGAACATGAATGCGTAACGCGCGTCCTGGCTGATCGCGAACAGGCGGTTGCGAAGCCGCTTGAAGGGCGCGATCGAGCGAGTCGAGTCGAGACCGCCGAGTGATTTGTCGATCAGGCCGAGCACGTCGGAAATCCGGTACGGCAGAGGCGTATCGACGGTGATCGCCGCCGTGTCGCTGCGGGTCGCGTATATCTTCGAGCCGTTCGCCGCGGTGTGCAGGCTCAACTTCTTGGCCGCTGGAATGAGGTCGGCGAGGATCTCGATTTCCTCGTCATAACCCTTGCGCCCGGGATAGAGGATCTCGACCAGTTCCTCGAAGGTCAGCATCCAGTAAGGCATGGTGAGCGTCGTTGAATCGAATATCACGGCGGTGTCGCCGAAGCATTGCGAATACTCGTTATGCGGATCAAGAATGACGACGTGGCCGTTGGCGTAGCGATCGAGCACCGCCCGCAGCATGAGCGCGACCGCGCACGACTTGCCCGCGCCTGTGGTCCCCAGCAGCGCGCAATGCCTTTGGAAGAGATCGTTGACGCCGACCGTCGCCGGGATGGCCTGGTCCTGCTTCACGACTCCGACTCGGACGCTCGCAGTTCCGTTGACGGCGAACAGCGCCGCGAGCTCATCGCGCGTCGCGACATGCGCTTCGTCGCCGAGCGTGGGATAGGCGGAGACGCCGCGCCGGAATCGCGCCGGCGTCTTGGGCGTCGCTTTCGTGAACTCGCCGATGAGCTCAAGTTCGACGATGCGCATGTCGCCGCCCTCCGCGGTCGGCGCCGGGACGCTCATCGCCGAAACGATCCCGAGCACCACGGTCGCGCCGGAATCGACGCTGACGATGGCTCCCAGCTGCGGCTTGGCTCCTCGATCCTCGTCAGGTCGGGTCGGATCGAGCATGATGAGGGCGTGGCTGCCGGTCACGGAAATGACCGAGCCGATCCGCTTCCTTTCCGGCGTCAGTCTGATCGGCTGAGGCGTGGCGGCTCTGGCGACGGATTCACTTTGCGACATCGGGTTTCTCCTCAATCAGCCGGCCCGGCGCGCCGGCGCGACAACCGCCTCTGTCCTGGTTTTGACGCCGGCGGCGTCCGCAAGCGGCAGCGCGACGCGAACAACGGTGCCCTCGCCGGTGCGGCTCTTGATGTGGAACTGGCCGCCCTGCATTTCGACAAAGGTCTTTGCGATTGCGAGTTCGACGCCGGCGCCGCTGAAGGACCGATCGAGACCCCGATGAACTTCGTCGAAGACTCCGAGCGCCTTGCGAAGGGCTTCGGGCTCGTAACCGGCGCCATGATCGCGCACGGCGATTTCAGGGGCGCCGTCCTTGCCGACGGCGGCGCGGATGAGAATGCGGCCGCCCTTGGGTGATGATTTGACGGCCGTGCGCAGCAGGTGGTCGACGGCCTGGCCGAGCCGCTCAGGATCGGCCCACGCGGCGGGGACTGATCCCGCCGTCTTGTTCTCAACGGCCGCACCCGCGGCGCTCGCCGCAACTGACGCGCGCGCAACGGCGGCCGAGACGACCTCGGCAAGATCGGTCGCCCCCTTGCGCATGGCGACGCCGCCCGAGTCGAGCGCTGCGATTTCGAGGATCGTGTTGATATGACCGAGCAGAAGATCCGCCGACTGAAGCACATAGTCGGCATAGGCGGCGCGCTGTTCGTCCGACAGGCGGTAGGTCTCCCCCTCCTTCAGCATGGTGGAAAAACCGATGATGGCGTTGAGCGGCGTTCGAAGCTCGTGGTTCATGTTGGCCAGGAATTCGGACCTCGCTCGGATCGAAAGCTCAGCCTCGGCCCGCGCGGCGCGCGCGGCCGCTTCTGCCCGGCGCACGGCGCCGCCCTCGGCCAGCCGCGAGGAGAATCCAGCCAAAAGACTTCCCTGGGACGCAAATGGGTTAAGCCCGCGCATCGCTCCTCCAGCGGGCGAGGCTAAGTGGGAAGCTGCTAAAGCGCCGTTAAGGAAGTCGCCCGCCGAGAACCCCGGGCATGCCGCGCGCCGCCGGATCCAAGCGCGTCACGACGTGTAACTGGTTGATTATGAAATGAAAAAAACAGGCGCGTGTCAGCTTTCGGGGATGCCGTTGGCCGTCATCGGGGAGGTCGGCGTCTTGAACAGCGGCCGCAAAACCCCTATTCTCTTGCGCCTGCACACGCACGGGGCCGCGCGATTGATCGCGCGGCCGACGCGTTTCTTAGTCATTGCACGAGGAGGAGCATGGAAAAATTCCCCATGACTGTCACCGGCTACCAGAAGCTCGAGGAAGAGCTCCGCCGCCTCAAGCATGAGGAGCGCCCGGCCGTGATCGCCGCAATTTCGGAAGCGCGAGGCCATGGCGACCTCTCGGAGAATGCGGAATATCACGCCGCCAAGGAGCGCCAAGGCTGGATTGAAGGGCAGATCCGCGAGCTTGAGGACCGGTTCAATCGAGCCCAGGTCATCGATGTCGGCAAGCTTTCGGGCAAATCCGTCGTGTTTGGCGCAACCGTGACCCTGATCGACGAGGAGACCGAGCAGAAGAAGAAGGTGCAGATCGTCGGCGAGTTCGAGTCCGACGTTAAGCTGGGCCGGATCTCGATCGCGTCCCCGCTCGCGCGCGCCATGATCGGCAAGACTAAAGGCGACACCGTCGAGGTCTCGGCGCCTGGCGGCGCGCGATCCTATGAGATCGCCAAGGTCGAATTCGTCTAGTGCCCGGTTATCGCCCCGGCGTCGAGGGACCGCGTTCTTGGGTTTCGGCCTTGGCGCGGGGTCTCTCCAAGCGATGTCCGGCCTGCGGCCGGGGTAGGCTGTTCGCGGGATACACGCGGATCGCCAAGGCTTGCTCGGAATGCGGCCTCGACTTTACCGGACACCGGGCCGACGACGCGCCGCCCTATGTGACCATTCTGGTGGTGGGCCATGTCGCCATTCCGCTGGCGCTCGCTGCGAAGCAGGCGTTCGATCCACCCCTAGGACTCCAGTTCGCGGTTCTCACGCCCATTATGCTGGTGGCCGCTTATCTCATGCTGCCGATCTCCAAGGGCGGACTGGTCGGCCTGCAATGGGCGAACAGGATGCACGGTTTTGGCGAGGAACCAGCGGGCGGCGGCGCCGTTTAGGCGCCATCCTTGACAGTCCATCCCCCCTCGTCTACCTCCCCTCGCCTTCTCCAAGGAGCTTCCCATGGCCAAGCCGACCACCGTCAAGATCCGCCTCAATTCGACGGCCGGCACCGGCTATTTCTACGTGGCGAAGAAGAACACGCGCACCATGACCGAAAAGATGGTCTTGAGGAAATACGACCCCAAGGCGCGCAAGCACGTCGAATTCAAGGAAGGCAAGATCAAGTAGCGGGGCTCTTATGGCCCGCTGGACAAAAAACCCCGGTCGAGCATCGCGCTGGACCGGGGTCTTTGGGCTGGCCGTCCGCCGAGGGCTGAGGCGGACGACTTTGGCGCAGTGTCGCGCCTAGGCAAGCGAGACGGCGGTGTAGGCGGCGGGCGCGAGCGCGGCGATCGCCACCGCGAGCACGGTCAAGATCGAAATCAGTTTGGCCATTTGGTCTCTCCTTTTTTTGTTTCTTGTAGGCGGGAGATAGGGCGCAGCCGGCATGAATGAAAGGGGCCTGCGACGCCGCCCGGCCCGCTTGAAAAACAGCTCGTCGCACAAGCGTTTGTGAGGAGTCAGTTCGTCCTTCGAGAGACCCGTTTCAGCGCGCGGCGAACGCGTCGAGCAGGGCCCGCTGCTGGGCCGCGGCGTCCTGCTTGGGCTCCGAGGCGCGGGCGGACGCAAACAGCTCCCGGTCTATCCGGGCGATGCGCGAGTAAAGCTGCGCGGCGTCCATCACCAGCCGGATCAGCGTTTCCGGGAGCCCCTCTTCGTGAAGATCGCCAAACTGAGGCTCCTTCGGCTTGAGGCGATATTTTTCTTCGCCGGCTTCATCGACCGTCATGTCGCCTTCGCGCACAGCGCGCATGACGAGCAGCCAGGAAGCGATCTGCATCAATTGCGTCGTAAGCCGCATGGACGAGCCGGCGTAGACGAGCGCTGCGGAGCGTGAGAGGTTTCGCGACGCCTCGCGGCCAGCGCCGTCCAGATAGTTGGCGGCCTCCTCGACCAGGGTCATCCCCTCCCGGAAGGTCCTGGCGAAGAGTTCCGACTGAACGAAGCCGGACGCATTGTCGTTTCTGGGCGTCGCCGCCATCTCAATTCCTGCCGCCCCTGCTGCGCATCGCAGCATGCCTTTGGAAGGCGCCGCGCGGCAACTGGAAATAGGTTAACGCCGACCCGTCGACGCCTTTGCCGAATTAAAGAGCAATCGTTGTGCCACGGGACCGGATGGTCACGACTTCAGCGCCGCCGCGGTGGCGTCGGCGAAAATCGCGAGGCCCTCGTCGAGCAGCCGATCGCCGATCGTGAGCGGCACGAGACAGCGAAGGCACTGAGCATGGGCGCCGGCCGTTGTCAGGATCAGCCCCCGATCGCGGGCCTCGGTCTGGATTTTGGCCGCGAGGTCGCCGTTCGGGCGATGCGGGTCGCCATCCTTGACGCATTCCACCGCGATCATGCCGCCGATCTGGCGCACGTCGCCGAAATGCCCGCTGGCGACGCCGAGCTGCAACGATCGCCAGCTCTCGCGGACCCGCCGGCCGATTTCGTCCGCACGCTGCAGGAGTCCCTCTTCCTCGAAGATGTCGAGCACGGCGAGGGCTGCCGCGCAGGCGACGGGATTGCCCCCATAGGTCGAGCCCATGCCGCCTTGCGCGATCTTGTCCATGAGCTCGGCCTTGCCGGTCAACGCCGACAGCGGCAGCCCCGCGGCGATCGATTTGGCGATGCAGATGAGGTCCGGCTCGACACCCGAATGTTCGATCGCGAACATTTTTCCGGTACGGCCCATGCCCGACTGGATCTCGTCGACGATCATCAGGGCGCCGATGTCGTCGCAGATCTTGCGCAGGCCCTGAAAGAATTCGGGCGGCGCGGCGTTGAAGCCGCCCTCCCCCTGCACCGGCTCGACGATAATCGCCGCGACCTCTTCGGCCGGGATGGCGGTCTTGAAGATGTGGTCCAGGCAGGCGAGGCAGGTTCGGACCGAGACGCCATGATAGGCGTCGGGATAGGGGGCGTGGAAAATTCCGGGCACCAGCGGCCCGAAGCCCTGCTTGTAGGGCTTGGACTTGCCCGTCAGCGTGGTTGCGAGCAGCGTGCGGCCGTGAAACGCCCCCTCGAACGCGATCACGCCAGGTCTTCCGGTAATGCGGCGGGCGAATTTGATCGAATTTTCAACAGCCTCGGCGCCGGAATTGAACAGGGCCGTTTTCTTTTTGGTCGGGCCCGGAGCCAGCCGGTTCAACCGTTCGGCAAGCTCGACATACACCTCATACTGGGCGATGCCGAAGCTGGTGTGCAGGAAGCTATCGACCTGCTTCTTGATTGCAGCGACGACCTTGGGATGCCGGTGCCCGACATTGAGGACGCCGATGCCGCCGATGAAATCGATGTAGCGCTTGCCCTCGACGTCCCACAGTTCGGCGCCCTCCGCCCGGGCGACGTAGACCCCGGATTTTGAGGGCAGCCCGGCGGGAAGGGCCTCGTTCCGACGCGCCCGCAGGGCCTCATTTGAAATGAACTCGTTCCGGCCGTGATCCATGGGCGCTCCCGCAGGCTTTTTCGCATTTCGCCGGGCCTTAACACGTTCCGCCCGGGAGGTCGCCACCCCGCGCGTCTCTGCCGCAGCAGCGGAACTGCCCCCGCGCATTGCCCAGACATGATTTTCCGGCTTGAATGGAGAAGTCGCGTTTCCTGATAGTTTTGACCTTTGCGTTCACCGCTCGCGAAGCTTTCTTACCAAGACTGACGAACGAAAGGGCGGATTCGTCCAAGGAGACCCGATATGACGGATGATGCGATTACCAAGGTGAAGATCCTCAAGTTCGTCAGGCTGCTCGACGGCGGCGAAAACGAAGCGACGGTCATCGAGCAGGCGATCAATAGGAACTGGCTGGATCAGCTGGGCTCGCCCACCCGTGACGGCCGACAATTGGTCAGCTCTTTCGACAAGATGCACCGGTCGGTCGAGCCCGAAATTTAGTTCGTAGTCGTATTTGTTTGCCGCGCAGGATCGTCCTCAATCGTCGTGTAATCCCCCGATGGCCAGAGAGCGGCCGATCCGTCGCTCGGTCTTCAGCCCCGCCCGCCGCGTCCCGACCCTATTTCTCAAAGAGTCTGCGCCATTGAAGGCGCCCGCAGTCGCCTGAAACGCTTGTAAGATTCCGGTTTCGGAGTAGTTTCCGCCCCGGGCAGATCAAAGGGAACCTGCGCGCGGCGCGGGGGCAGGGAGACAGCATGGACCAGAAGAATGCGGCCAAACCCGGCGCAAGCCTCGCCGGGGGCATGATGCGGCGCAAGTCGATCGAACAGGTGCAGGCCGAATACGGCACAAGCGAACTCAAGCGCACCCTCGGTCCGATCAATCTCATCTTCCTCGGCATCGGGTGCATCATCGGGGCTGGCATCTTCGTTCGAACGGGCAACGCCGCGGCGCTCCACGCCGGACCCGGCGTGATGCTGTCATTTCTGGTCGCCGGGCTCGTGTGCGCCTTCGCCGGCCTTTGCTATGCGGAACTCGCCTCGGTCCTCCCGGTGTCGGGATCTGCCTATACCTACTCCTATGCGACTCTCGGCGAGTTCGCGGCTTGGATCATGGGCGCCCTGCTCCTGCTCGAATACGGCCTCGCGGCGTCGGTGGTCGCCGTCGGTTGGTCAGGCTACGCCGTCAGCCTCATGCATGATTTCGGGATCAATATCCCGCCGGAATATACCGGACCCGCAGGGCACCTGCTCGGAGCCATGGTCAACGGCGAATTCGTGCCAGCCACCACTTTCGTCAACGGCGAGCTTCCGGCCGGAGGCGCCGCCGTAACCGGCGTCTTCAACCTGCCGGCGCTCGCCGTCTCGCTGACGCTGATGCTCATTCTCGTAGTCGGCGTGTCCGAGTCCGCAAACTTCAACAACGTCATCGTGCTCATCAAGGTCGCGGTGATCGTCGCTTTCATTGCGATCGGCGGCATGGCCATTCTGGGCGACATCCCCAAATACGCTCCGAACTGGGATCCCTTCATCCCGGAACCGACCGGCGAGCAGGGCGAATACGGCATCGGCGGCGTCCTCAGGGCCGCATCGATCGTCTTCTTCGCCTATATCGGATTCGAGGCGGTCTCGACCGCTGGCCAGGAAGCGAAGAACCCCAAGCGCGACATGCCGATCGGCATTCTCGGCTCGCTCATCATCTGCACCATTCTCTACATGCTGACCGCGGCGGTGCTGACCCTTCTCGTCAACTACACCGAACTCAATACCCCGGCGCCGGTCGCGGAAGCCGTCAACCGGCTCGGCCCCGAATATGGCTGGTTCAAAATGGCCGTGAAGATCGGCGCCATCGCCGGCCTCACATCGGTCATCCTGGTTCTCATGTACGGCCAGACCCGGGTCTTCTACGCGATGGCGCGCGACGGCCTCATCCCTGGCCTGTTTGCGAGCGTCCACAAGGGATTCAAGACGCCCTGGATCAACACCCTGATCGTCGGCGCCCTCGTCTCCATCGCGGCGGCGGTCTTCGACATCAACACGCTCGGCGACCTGACCTCGGTCGGCACGCTCGCGGCTTTCGCCATCGTGTGCTTCACCGTCATTTACCTGCGCCGGACTCGCCCCGACCTTGAACGCGGCTTCACGGTGCCGCTGTTCCCGGTGCTCCCCGCCATAGGCATCCTGTCCTGCCTCGGCCTCATCTTCACCGTCGAGCAGCGCGTGCTGAGTTTCTTCGGCTACTTCCTCGCCGGTGCGATCGCGGTCTACTTCGTCTATGGCGTGTGGAACTCAAAGCTCGGCCGCGCCAAGGCCTGACGGAGATCAACAACCAGCCTTCCAGAAAAGCGCCGCCATGTGCGGCGCTTTTTTTCCCTACCCCGCAGACTTCATGCTCTCCGCGTCGGGCGGCACGGCTTGGCGCAGGAGGCATTGCGTCGGGAATTCGGGGGGCGTAGCCTTGTTCGCCTCAGCCAGGGAGAGAGCCATGGGCAAAGTCCACGCAACGACGCCGGTGATGCCGCACATCACGGTCAGCAATGCGAAGACGGCGATTGAGTTCTATCAAGAGGCCTTCGGCGCCAAGGAGATCTTTCGCGCCGACGCCGAAGACGGCAAGCGCCTGATGCACGCCGCGATCGAACTGAACGGCGGCGGCATCGTCATGCTGAATGACGACTTTCCCGAATTTCGCGACGGGACGAAATCGACGCCCGAAGCGCTCAGGGGAACGCCGGTGACCATTCACCTGGAGCAGGACCGCGCAAAGGACGTCGATGTGCTGTTCCTGCGCGCAACCAAGGCCGGCGCGAAAACAGTCATGAAGCCCGACGATATGTTCTGGGGCGACCGCTACGCCGTTATTGAAGACCCGTTCGGCCACCGTTGGTCGATTGCTGCGCCGACCGACGCCAAATAGCCCCCTATCTTCGGGCCATCCCGGCGTGTTGACGGCGACTCCCACGCTGATCAGGAGCGCGCAGCCGCCTCGCCAGCAGCAGGAGCAGCGCCGTCCAAGCCACCCCGAACCCCCAGCCGGCGATCACATCGGTCGGGTAATGGACGCCGAGCGCGACGCGGCTCATCCCGACAAGCAGCGCAAGGAAGATCGCGCATCCAAGCACGTAACCTCGCGCCGCGCGGCCCGGCAGGTCCGGCGCGAGCATCGCCGCGACCAGAAAAAAGACGCACGCGGAGCTTGCCGCATGTCCGCTCGGAAAGCTTCGCGTCGAAATCTCGACGAGCTTCGGCGCGACGTCCGGACGCGGACGATCGAATAGCGATTTGAGCGCATCGACGGCGAGCGCTTGTCCGACGACGGCGCCGATCAGAAGACTCAAGATCCCCCAGCGCCGGTGCAACGCCAGATATCCGGCGAGCATTGCGATCAGCAGGGTCAGCACCGGCGTCCCGCCGAGCGCGGTCACATCGCGCATGAGGAGACCGAACCACTCCGGTCCGGCGATGACGGCTGGATCGCCCGGCGCCCTGAACGCGCGGATCGCGGCGCCGTCGAACGTCGCGGCGTGCGGCGACCGCGCGGCGAGCGCGGCGGCCGCAAAGACGACGAGGCCCCCGACCGCGAGACCCGCCAGCATGGCGCGGCCCTCGCGCGCGCCTGTCCGCGCAGGCGGCCTAGTCATTCTTGTAGATTTCGCCGGCCTTCATGACGAAGGAGACGGCCTCGAGCGCGGTCACATCCGTCAGCGGATCGCCGCCGACGGCGATGATGTCTGCGGCGCAGCCGGCGCGCAGGCAGCCAAGCTCGGCCGGCCGGCCGAGGGCTTCGGCCGCCACGCTCGTCGCCGAGCGGACGGCCTGCAGAGGGGTCATGCCGTACTTCACCATCCACGCGAACTGCCGCGCGTTGTCGCCATGCGGATAGACGCCGGAATCCGTGCCGAAGGCGAGCCGGGCGCCGGCCTTGACCGCGGCCCGAAAGCTTTTGCGCTGCACTTCGGCGATTTCGGCGTCCTTGCGCAGGAACTCCTCGAGTTCGCCGTTCTTGCGCCCTTCGGCCTGCGTGTATTCGCTATTGTAGATATCCATGACGAGATAGACGCCGCGGCCCTTCGCCATCCGGATGGCTTCATCATCGAGAATGCTCGCATGTTCGATCGTATCGACGCCGGCGCGGATGGCGTTCTTGATCCCCTCCGTGCCGTGCGCGTGACTGGCGACCTTGATGCCGCGTTGATGCGCCTCCGCAACGATCGCAGCGATTTCCTCAATCGAATTCTGGGAGGCGCCCGGCGTCGTCCCCTTGGAAAAAACCCCGCCGGTCGAGCAAGTCTTGATGACGTCGGCGCCGAACTTGATGTTCCGCCGGACCTTCTCGCGCATGCCCCAAGGACCTGTTGCGACGCCCTCGCCGACGGCTTCCGCGTCATTCGGCATGAGATTGTTGTCCGAGCAATGTCCGCCGACGATGCCGATCGACGGACCGGAGGCGAAAATGCGCGGGCCGGGCACGACGCCCGCATTCACCGCGTCGCGCAGGGCGACGTCGGCGAAGCCGTCATTGCCGACATCGCGCACCGTCGTGAAGCCCGCGAGCAACGTCGCGCGCGCATTGGCGACGGCGTAGATCGCGCCGCTCTCCCGTGACTGCGCAAGCGCGTTGTAGCCGCCGAGAGTCGCATCCCCCACGAGATGCGTGTGCAGGTCGATGAGCCCGGGCAGCAGCAGGCGGTCGCCAAGATCGATGACTTTCGCGCCTGCCGGCGAAGGAACCATCGCCATCGTCCCGACCGCGACGACCTTGCCGCCGTCCACCACCACGGCGGCATCGACGACCGCCCGTCCGGTCGCCGGATCGAGAAGGCGCGAGGCCGTCAGGTAGACCGGCTCAGCCGCCAGCGGCGTCGCCGCGAGGGCGAAGCTGAGAGCGGCGCTTGCAGCGAGGCGCATCGGATCCTCCCGGAAGGAGCCGATGCTCGGCTGAAAGCCGCGGCCCGGTCAACCGCCGGGATCAGGTCGCAAGACAGGTCTGCAGGGCCGCGTCGTAGCGCGCCTTGGCTTGATTCCAGGCCGCGACCTCGGCGTCGTAGCGCTCGTCGGCCGCTTTCTGCTTCTTCTTCTTGATGACATGGCCGCCGAGCGCGCCGGCTGCGGCGCCGACCGCGGCTCCCTTGCCGGCGCGATCGACGATGAGTTCGCCGCCGACTGCGCCGACGGCGGCGCCCGCCGCGGCGCCCTTAAGCACCTGATGATTGCCGGCGTCCTGCCGCGTCGGATAGGGCGTCGTCGCCGGGTCGAAGCCCGTGTCGGCTGTTGCGATCGCCGAACAGTTCTTCGGCGCGGCGGCCGCAGCGACCATTGGCTTTTCCAGGACCGGCGGCGCCGCGATGGGTTCGGCCGCCGGCTCGACGAGCATCGGCGCCGCGTCAGCGAGCGCCGCCCCGGCGACGATGGGAGAACCGAGGGCGGCCGTCGCGGGCTTCCCGCCGTCGCGGGCGCCCATGGCGAGCCCGGCGCCGGCGAGGAGCGCCGCGCTGCACATGCCGGCGACCGCTATCATTCGTGTACGCATCTCTTCCTCCATCGCTTGCGGCGAGCGCCGCTTGATCGCTGCGGCAGCTGACGCCGGCGACGGAAACGCCCGGTTACCGGGCTGGGATCAATTGCGGCGTTCTGGATTGTCGAAGCCGCAAGAGGCCGATTTTTCGGCGCCGTGCCGCTCATGAAATAATCGCAAGGCGGACGGCTCGGCTGTGAGCGCCTTCGGCATCCGAGCCGGACCGAGCCTGCTAACCAAGACGCTCGCGGTGCCAGCGCAGGTGATCCTCGATAAAGGTCGCGATGAAGAAATAGCTATGGTCGTAACCGTCCTGCCGGCGCAAGGTCAGTTTCTGCCCTGCGGCGGCAGCCGCGCCGACGAGCAGGTCGGGCTTGAGCTGCGTCGCCAGGAAAGCGTCGGCGCTTCCCTGATCGATGAGAATATCGGGCAGCCGCGCGCCGTCTTCGATGAGCGCCGTCGCGTCATAGGTCCGCCAAGCGGCGCGGTCCGGCCCGAGATAGCGCGACAGCGCCTTCTCGCCCCAGGGGCAGTTCATGGGCGATGCAATCGGCGCAAAGGCCGACGTGGATCGGTAAGCCTGAGGATTTCGCAGCGCCAGAGTGAGCGCGCCATGGCCGCCCATCGAATGACCGGAAATGCCGATGCGCGACAGATCGGCGGGAAGCGCCGCGGCGATCGCCTCGATGAGGTCCTTCTCGACATAGCTGCGCATGCGATAGTGCTCCGCCCACGGCGTTTCAGTCGCATCGACGTAAAAGCCGGCGCCCTGGCCAAAGTCCCAGGCGCCGTCCGGATCCTTCGGCACGCCCTCCCCGCGCGGCGAGGTGTCCGGCGCGACGATGATGAGCCCGAGCTCCGCCGCCAGCCGCTGGGCGCCCGCCTTCACGGTGAAATTCTCTTCGGTGCAGGCGAGCCCTGAGAGCCAGAGCAACACCGGGAAGGGCCCCTCCCCCGGCGGCGTAAAGGCCGAAAAGCGCATCCGGCATCGGGTCGTCGCGGCGGCGTGCGCGAAGACGCGCTGAACGCCGCCGAAGCATTTGGCGGCCGACACGGTTTCGATGTCCAATCCAGCCTCCCGTCAGGTTAAAAGGTCCGCGCCGGCCCAGCGCGCATAGAGCGACGTCGATAGAAAACGGCCGCCGGCCTGTTCGCGGATGATAAGTTCGCCGGCGGCGATCGCGCCACCTCTGCCGCGTGTCGCATCGCGCATCAGTTCGTAGAGAGACAGATAAGAAAGGCGCACGGCATAGGCCGTCAGGATCAGGAACGACGCGCGATCAGACAGCAGCCCGCCGCAGGTCGCAAGCAGGGCCGGCAGGCGGTCGAACAGCTCCCACTTCTCATTGTTCGGCCCGCGGCCGAATTTCGGCGGATCGAGGATGATCCCGTCGTAACGGTTGGCCCGCCGCGCTTCGCGCTCGGCGAACTTCGTCGCGTCGTCGCAGATCCAGCGGACCGGCCTGTGCTCAAGCTTCGAAGCGGCCTGATTGGCGCGCGCCCATTCGATCGCCTTTTTCGAGGCGTCGACATGGCAGACCTCGGCGCCCGCCGCGGCTGCGATGAGGCTCGCGGCCCCGGTGTAGCCGAAGAGATTGAGCAGACGGAACGGCGCGCCTGCCGCGCGTCGCGCCCTGATGCGTTCTTCCATCCAAATCCAGTGCGGCGCTTGCTCGGGAAAGAGGCCGACATGGCGAAAACTGGTGAAGCGGCACTCGAACGTCAGCGCGTCGAAGGGAACCGTCCAGCTCTGGCGCTCCGGCGCGTTCACGCGCCAGCGGCCATGCTCGTCGTCCTCGAGAGTTGCATCGAAAACGGCGTCGATCGCGGCCCACTCGCCTTTGGTCAAAGTCGGGGTCCACAGCGCCTGCGTTTCGGGACGAACGAGGGTCAGCGCGCCCCAGCGTTCCAGCTTGCGGCCATTGCCGGAATCCAGCAGCGCATAGCCGCCCGGCCACCCGCGCGTCTCGAGCATCGCCGCCGGAGCCCCGGCTGGGACCCCTTCACTGAAATCCGCCAATTTTGTGACCCGCGTAACCGTGTCGAACGCCCGCTTAAGGCAGGAAACCTTCAACTGCAAAGAGGGCCAAATGAAGAAATTGCTTCTAGGGGCCGGCGCGGTCGCACTAGCGGCCTGCACGACAAGTCTTGAGGTGCGAAGCGAGGCTGAGGACCTTGAAAAGGCCCGTCCTAGGATATTGGGGGGAAGGCGCTTAGCGGCAAAGGCCACGAGGCGTTCGCCCGGCGCGATCGGACTGGCGTCGTCACAACCCTGTCAAAGTGGAACTCTAGCATCCCGTTGTGCGTGGAGCCCTCTTCCTGATCTGCGCAGCGGCGCTCACGGCTGGCTGCACTGAGCCGTCCGAGTCGGTTCGCATCGTCGGCTCATCGACCGTCTATCCGTTCTCCCGAACGGTCGCCGAGCGCACCGCTGCGAAATTCCATCAGCGCTCGCCGATCGTCGAAATGACAGGAACCGGCGGCGGCATCCAGCAATTCTGTCGCGGCGCCGGCGAGATCGACATCGCCAACGCTTCGCGTCCTATCAAGGACAGCGAGATCGCCTTGTGCCAAGCGAACGGCGTGGAGGCGATCGGCTTTCGCATCGGCTATGACGGCATCGTCGTCGCCGCCGCGCCGTCGAACCCGGTCAAGGCGCTAACGCGGGCACATATCTATCGCGCGCTCGCCAAGGATCTGCCGAGGCAAGGCGGGTTTGAGCCCAATCCTAATCGTCTATGGTCCGATGTCGATCCGGCGCTCCCCGCGGTCGAGATTGAGGTGCACGGTCCGCCGCCCACGTCGGGGACGCGGGACGCCTTTGTCGAACTCGCCCTTGAACCGGGGGCGCGTGCGATCCCGGAGCTTGCCGCGCTCGAAGAGTCCGATCCTGCTCAGTTCAAGGCCCGCGCCGGCGCACTTCGCGAGGACGGCCGCTGGATCGACGAGGGTGAGAACGACAATGCTATCATCCAACTCATTCGCTCCTCGCCGACCCCGATCGGAGTCTTCGGCTATTCCTATTTCGACCAGAACCGCGGAGTCGTGGCGGGCGTCGCGATCGACGGCGAGCGGGCGAGCATCGATACAATAGCAGATGGCCGGTATCCGCTTGCGCGATCTCTCTATTTCTACGTCGACGCCCGACGCGCCCGGCCGGCGCTCGCCAATTACGTTCTCGAATTCATGTCGGAGGCCGCGCTCGGCCCCGCCGGCTATCTGACGGAAAAGGGCGTCGTGCCGCTGCCTGCCGCCGACCTCGACGCGGAACGAAAAAAGGCGCTCGCCTTTCATGAGCGCGCGAGCGCGCTCCAGGTCGAGCCGCGGCCATGAGCGCGGGCGTCGCCATTGACTTGCGCGCGGCGCGCTATCGCATCCGGCATCGCGTTCTGATCGGCGCGCTCGCGGCGACGGCTTGTCTGGCCGCGCTCCTCGCCGCGGGCCTCGACGCTGCGTCCGCGGGCGCCGCCGCCGTGCTCCTTTCGGTCCTCGCAGCGGCGCTGTCGGGTCCGCTCCTTGGCCCAGGCCCGGAATCGCGCCAGCGTTTCGAAGCGACGGCGATCGGCGTCATGGGCGGGCTCTCGGCGCTTTCCGCCCTCGTCACCTTCGGCATCGTCATCGCGCTGTTCTTCGAATCAGCGCGCTTCTTCAGCCTGACGCCGATCGGGGACTTCTTGGGCGGAACGGTCTGGAGTCCCCAGATGGCGATCCGCGCCGATCAGGTGGGCGCCGCAGGCGCATTCGGAGTGCTGCCGCTGGTGACGGGCACGCTCCTCATCACGATCATCGCGATGCTCGTCGCCGGCCCGATCGGCGTGCTCTCGGCGATTTACCTCAACGCCTATGCGAACCCCGCGCGGCGCGACGCCTACAAGGTCGCGCTCGAATTGCTCGCCGGCGTGCCGACCGTCGTCTACGGATTTTTCGCGCTGCTGATGGTCGGACCCTTCTTCGCCGGCGCCGCCCAGGGAATCGCGCGGCTGTTTGGGGCCGAGATCGCGGTGTCGGCGCAAAACGCGCTGGCGGCGGGTTTTGTGATGGGCGTCATGATTATTCCTTTCGTGTCATCGCTCGCCGATGACGTCGTCAGCGCCATTCCGGCGTCGCTGCGCGAGGGCGGTCTTGCGCTCGGCGCGACGAAATCGGAAACTTATCTCGGCATCATCCTCCCGGCGGCGGCGCCGGGCCTCATCGCCGCGCTGATGCTCGCGGTCAGCCGCGCCATCGGCGAGACGATGATCGTCGTCATGGCGGCGAGTCGGACCGCCAATCTCACCTTCAATCCCCTCGAGCGCGTTACGACCATGACGGTGCAGATCGTCGCCCTTCTCACCGGCGACCAGGAATTCGACTCGCCCAAGACGCTCGCCGCCTTCGCGCTCGGCCTCGTCCTGTTCTTCGCAACGCTCGCGCTAAATCTCGCCGCCCTGTTCGCGGCGCGCCGGTTCCGGCTGCGCTATGAGTAGAAAGTCGCAACGCCGCCGGCGCTTCGCCGAGCGGGCCTTCCGAGCGGTCGCGACCGGCGCGCTCGTTTTCGCCGCCGGCATGTTCCTTCTTCTGTGCGCGGGCATCGCCGCTCTCGGCGCCGAGGCTTTCTTGCGGCATGAAGCGCGGCTCGAGATCGCACTCGATGCTGCGGTTCTTGGCGTCTCGGCGCAAGCGAGCGCCGCCGAACTGGGTACGGCCGATTTTCGCGCGGCAGTCCGCCGGGCGGTGGCCGAGGCCGCGGCGCCTGCAGCCGACACAGTCTCTGAAATCGAGCTCAACGCGCTCATTTCGCCAGGGGCTGAGTTTGCCCTCGCCGACGCGTTGTCGCGCAACTCTGGCCTTCTCGGCCGGTCGATCACGATCGATGCGCCGCTATCTGACGCCGCCGACCGCTACCTGAAGGAGTCGCCTGACGCCCGCGGCTACGCGCGCCTCTCCGCCGCGCAGCAGGACGTCATCGCCGCGCTCAAGGCGAAGGGCCGGCTGTCACGCGCCTTCAACGCCGATTTTTTCGCCAGCGGCGATTCAAGCTACCCGGAGCTTGCAGGGGTCGCGGCGGGATTCGTGGGGTCGATGTTCTCCGTCGGCGTCGCAATCCTGATCGCGCTGCCGCTCGGCGTGGCGACCGCCGTTTTCCTCGAGGAATTCGCACCGAAAAACGCTCTCGTCGATTTCCTCGAGATCAACATCAACAATCTCGCGGCGGTGCCGTCCATTATCTTCGGCCTACTCGGTCTTGTCGTCTTCATCATCGCGCTCGGCATGCCGCGGTCCGCGCCCATCGTCGGCGGCCTCGTCCTGGCTTTGATGACTCTGCCGACCATCATCATCGTCACGCGATCCTCGCTTCAGGCCCTGCCGAGCTCGCTCAAAGAAGGCGCCCTCGCGCTCGGCGCCTCGAAGCTAGACGCGGTGCTCAATCCCTTGCTGCCCGCCGCAGCGCCCGGCATCGCGACCGGCGTCATCATCGGGGTTGCGCGCGCGCTCGGCGAAACCGCGCCGCTCATTCTGATCGGCATGGTCGCTTTTGTGGCGACCCCGCCTCTCAATCCGCTCGAACCGTCATCGGCGCTGCCAGTGCTCGTGTATCTCTGGGCGGAATCGCCCGAGACCGCATTCGCGGAAAAGACGGCGGGCGCCATCATTCTCTTGCTCGTTCTCCTCATTGTGCTGAACGGGCTCGCCGCAGCGATCCGCCGCCGCGCGAATGTCTACCGGAGGTGAGCGATGCCGGACGGTTCGCAACGGCTCGAGGCCACATTCAAGTGCCGCAAGCTCTCGGCGTACTTTGGCGACCGGAAAATCGTCAGGGAGGTCGATCTCGATATCGCCGATCGCAAGGTGACGGCGTTTATGGGGCCCTCGGGCTGCGGCAAGTCCACGATCCTGCGAACGCTTAACCGGATGCACGAATCCGCGCCCGACGCCCGCGTCGAAGGATCGGTGCTGTTCTCGGGCCATGAGCTTTATGCGCGCGGCGTCGACCCGGTCGACGTGCGGGCGCGCATCGGCATGGTGTTCCAGAAACCCAATCCTTTCCCGAAGACGATCTTCGATAATGTCGCTTTTGCGCCGCGTCTCCTTGGTCTTGCCCGCACCCGTTCCGACCTTGAGCGGCGCGTCGAGGAGGCGCTCGTCAACGTTGGTCTGTGGACGGAGGTCAAGGACCGGCTGAAGGATTCAGCGCTCGGCCTGTCGGGCGGTCAGCAACAGCGCCTCGTCATCGCCCGAGCGATCGCCGCCGAGCCCGCCGCGCTTCTCCTCGACGAACCGTGCTCGGCGCTCGATCCGGCGTCGACAGCGCGGATCGAGGAGCTAATCGCCTCCCTCGCGCGGCGGCTCAGCGTCGTCGTTGTGACCCATTCCCTTGCCCAAGCGCGGCGCATCGCCGACGCGATCGCCTTCTTCCATAATGGCGAGATGGTCGAATTCGGGCCGCCCGGACAATTGTTCGAGGCTCCCTCCGACCCGCGCGTTAAAGACTATCTCGTCGGCCGGACGGGATGAACGCCTCAAGAGGCTCGCCGGTCCGAAGACGCCGGATCTTCGGCCCGCGCCGCGCCGCCGATAACGCTCCTCAACCGCGCCGACGACACCGGCCCGCCTACGTCAAACACCGCGAAGAATACCCAACCGCGCGGTCCAGGATTTGGGGGCGCCTCCACAACAGCGAGCCTGCAATCGCCGCCGGAGCGCCGGCTGGGACCCCTTCACTGAAATCCGCCAATTTGGTGACCCGCGTAACAGTGTCGAACGCCCGCTTAAGGCAGGAAATCTTCAACTGCAAAGAGGGCCAAATGAAGAAATTGCTTTTAGGGGCCGGCGCGGTCGCACTAGCGGCCTGCACGACAAGTCTTGAGGTGCGAAGCGATGCTGAGGACCTTGAAAAGGCCTATCCCAAACAAAAAAATACCAAGGCCGGTCCGGCTGAAGGGATCCTCTACTTTCTACCCACGGGCGTTCTCGAAATCGATGTGACGCGCCGACTTGCCAAATGTGGAGGCACGCCGGACAAACCGGACGTCGATTTTGAGATATCGGTCGCATCAGCTCTAAAATTCGAGGCGGATCGCTCGAAACCCTACCTTCTGGACTACGAGGCCTTGGAAAAGGGTTTCAAGGAAATCGATCTTGCCGTCGAGCTTTACGAAAATGGCACCCTCAAGTCGGTCAACGCGAAGATTACCGACAGGACGGCAGAAGCGGTCACAAATGCCCTGCAGGGCGCGGCGAGGATCGTCAAAATGGCCATGGGCTTGATGTCCCTAAATGCCGGCCCCGGCGTCTGCACTAACGACGCCACGACCGCCTTGGCCGCCTATAACGCGGCAGCATCGCTCAGAAAGCAAAAGCTGCAAGAACTCGATAAGCTTCTCGTTAAAGACCCAAAGACCGACGAAGATCTAAAGACAGTCGCGTCCCTTAAGGGCGAGGTCGCCAACGCCGATTCGGTCATTGCTCGCAGCCTTCAGGTTATTTCGTGGACAGACAAATATATATGGAGCCCAAGCTTTGATTCCAGCTGCCGTGCCACCCTGACGCTCGCTCCCAACGAAACTAGACTCCGGAAATTGTCGACTCTGGCCGATATCGAAAAGAATTCCAGTTTGGCGGTTCTGATCAAAGATCCGGACAGTAACGGCGACGAAGGCGTCATGAAGGATGTTGCGGCGAACCCGCGCCGCCACCTTGTCTACAGAGCGCCGGCCAAGGCGCGCTTGTACGTGTGTCGAGATTCCGAGTCCTGCGCCAACAAGAACGCCAAGTGCGATTCCCTTCCGCCCCGTGACGCTGTGCTTCTCGAGCAACCCGTTTTGCTGCCGCAAGCGGGAGCGCGTTTCGCGCTGCCCCTGAAAAATCGCCTCTTCGACGGACAGACCTTGTCGGCGACCTTCAGGCCCTCCGGCACGATAGAACAAGTCAAATACACGTCCGCAGCAGAAGCTGCGGCGGCAACGAAAGCCTTTAACGACGCGACTCGGGAGGTCGGAGGGCTTGTGTCCGCCGCACGAGGGGAAAAGCTCGCCGACATCAAAGCGCAGACGGAGCTGATCAATGCACAAATAGCTCTCCAGAAGGCCAAGGATGAACTTGCCAGAGTCACTTCGGCCCCGCCAGACTGATTGAATCCATGGAGTCGCCCGAGATGCCGCCGTCTGACGCACGGGAATCGCCGATTCCAACCCCAGTGAGTGGCAAAGGCTTACCTTTTCCACGCAAGATTTCGCCTCAATCGTCTGGGGTTAAAAGCGTCATCGGAGACGACGATCGGACAATGATCTCGCCAACCAATGCTTCGCCATGGAATATGATCTGCCAGCTGATGATTGAGTTTCCGGACGATACGGTCCCTGCTACCGGCTGGATTGCCGGCCCGCGCTGCGTGGTGACCGCGGGCCATTGTCTTTTGTTCCACAACCTTGGCGGGGCGGCGAATTCAATTGTTGTTACGCCGGCGCGGAACGCGACCGCTTGCCCATACGGCAAGTTTAAAGCGTCGTCATGGGCCCCGCATGATCAATGGCGCGATCAAAGTAACCCAGACTGGGACCTCGGCTATATTCGCCTCGAAAAACCGGTCAATATCGGCGCTTTCAAGTTTAGTCACTTTGAAGACTCCTATCTCAAAAATCATTACGTCAATATCGCGGGGTATCCGCGTCATGTAGAAAAATATCCCTCAGCGAACGGCGACCACCTCTTCCACAATGCCAATCGCATCCGGAAAATCGGCGCCGAACGGCTCTACTACGATGTTGACGCGACCGGCGGTCAATCCGGCGCCCCGGTATGGATTCATAAAACAACGGGCGCCGATCCGATCGTCATAGGCGTTCACGCAGGGAGCGCCGTTCCCGGCAAGCCCGGTTGGGGCGGCCGGTACAATAGCTCCCCAAGATTGACCAAAGCGAAGTGCGACGTCATCGCCGACTGGTGCGCCGCCAGCGCCGTCGGCGCGTAACCGAGCTACCGTCTATCGATCGGCTTGTAGGCTCTGCGCGCCGTGCCGGTGTAGAGCTGCCTTGGACGTCCGATCTTCTGGCTGTCGTCCTCGAGCATTTCCGTCCACTGAGCGATCCAGCCGACGGTGCGGGCGAGCGCGAACAGTACGGTGAACATCGATTTCGGGAAGCCGAGGGCCTTGAGCGTGATGCCCGAATAGAAGTCTATGTTGGGATAGAGCTTCTTCTCGATGAAGTAGGAGTCGGAGAGCGCGATGCGCTCAAGCTCAAGCGCGACGTCGAGAAGCGGGTCGTTCTTGATGCCGAGCGCGCCGAGCACGTCGTGGCAGGCCTTACGCATGACCTTGCCGCGCGGATCGTAGTTCTTGTAAACGCGATGGCCGAAGCCCATCAGGCGGAAGCCGCTGTCCTTGTCCTTCGCTTTGGCGATGTAGTGCGGGATGCGATCGACCGTGCCGATCTCTTCGAGCATGTTCAGCGCCGCCTCGTTGGCGCCGCCATGCGAGGGCCCCCAGAGCGAGGCGATGCCGGCGGCGATGCAGGCGAAGGGATTGGCGCCCGACGAGCCGGCGAGGCGCACGGTCGAGGTCGAGGCGTTCTGCTCATGGTCCATATGCAGGATGAAGATCTTGTCGAGCGCGTCGACGAGCACGGGGTTCAGCTTGTACTCCTCCGCCGGAACCGCAAAGCACATGTTCATGAAGTTTGCGGTGTAGGAGAGGCGGTTCTGCGGGAACACGAAGGGCTGGCCGATTGAGTATTTGTAGGCCATGGCGGCGAGCGTCGGAATCTTGGCGATCAGCCGGTGGCTCGCGATGACGCGCTGCTTGGGATCGGTGATATCGGTCGAGTCGTGATAGAAGGCCGAGAGCGCGCCGACGACGCCGACCATGATGGCCATGGGGTGCGCGTCCGAGCGGAAGCCGTTGTAAAAGCGCTTCAGCTGCTCGTGAACCATCGTGTGCATGGTGATGGCGTGGTTGAACTCGGCCTGCTGCGCCTTGTTCGGGAGTTCGCCGTGGAGCAGCAGATAGGCGACCTCGAGGAAGTCCGACCGCTCGGCGAGTTCCTCGATCGGGTAACCGCGATAGAGAAGGACGCCCTCGTCGCCGTCGATGAAGGTGATCTGCGACTCGCAGGACGCGGTGGACGTAAATCCCGGATCGAAGGTGAAGCAGCCAGTGTTCTTGTAGAAGGAGCGGATGTCCACGACGTTAGGCCCGTGCGTGCCGGAGAAGACCGGCAGCTCCGAGGTCTTGCCGTCATAGGTGATCTGCATCCTGCCGGCGGGCTTCAGCTTGGTTTCCATGAACGTCCTCTTGTGCGGCGCAGCATAGAATGCTGCGGTGCGAATATATTCGGAAATTCGCCCGATTCCAGCGAATAGGGCAGGCCTTTTTATGGTGCGGCCTGAGCGATTCTGGCCAGGGATTCCTCGCGCCCAAGGGCATGCAACGTCTCGCCGAGAGATGGCGCGGGCAGACCCGCCGTCAGAGCCGCCCGGAGCGCCGGCCCGATCGCCCCGAATCCGAGCCCGCGGGCTTCAGCGAAGGCCTTGAGAGCCGCCTCGAGCCTTTCGGGATCCTCCCAATCGCACCCGGCGGAGAGCGCCGTAGCGACCTCCCTGATGAGCGTTTTTGCCCCCTCCTTTTCGAGCGCCCTGGCGGCCTTTTCCGGAATTTCGAAGGGGCGCTTGAGGAGGAGGAACGCCGCCGCCTCCGGAACCTCCTTCAAGGTGGCGACCCGCCCTTTGAGGAAATTCGCCCCGCGCGCGATCATCGCGCGCTGCGCCGCATCTGGCGCCGCTCCTGCAGCCTCGAGGAAGGAAGCCGATTTCTCCGCGAACACGGCATCGCTCAGCTGACGGACATAATGCGCGTTCACGTGCCGCAGCTTCTCGAAGTCGAGTCGCGAGGGCGCCTTGTTGATGCCGGCGATGTCAAAGATTTCGAGCGCCCGTTCGCGCGGAATGATTTCTTCATCGCCATGCGCCCATCCAAGGCGCAGGAGATAATTGCAGAGGCCCTCCGGCAGGTAGCCGTCGGCGGCGTAGGCCTCGACGCCGAGCGCGCCATGGCGCTTGGAGAGTTTGGCCCCGTCCGGCCCGTGGATCAGCGGCACATGGGCGAAGGCCGGAACAGGCCAGCCCATCGCCTCGTAAATCTGCTGCTGGCGCGCCGCGTTAGTGAGGTGATCATCGCCCCGGATCACATGGGTGACGCCCATGTCGTGATCATCGACCACGACGGCGAGGTTGTAGGTCGGCGCGCCGTCGCTGCGCAGGATGATGAGGTCGTCGAGCGCGTGATTGGGAAAGCGCACGTCGCCCTGCACGATGTCGCGGACCGCCGTCTCGCCCTCGCGCGGCGCCTTGAAGCGGATGGCGAAGGGTTTGTCGGGCGCCTTGAGCGGATCAGCGTCGCGCCACGGGCTCTCGAAACGGAGCTTCGCCTCGCGCGCCCGCTCCCGCGCCGCGTCGGTCTCTTCCGGCGTCATGAAGCAGCGATAGGCGCCGCCCCTCGCCAGGAGCTCGCGGGCGACCTCGACGTGCCGGTCGCGCCGTTCATATTGCGAGATCGGGGGCGCGTCCCAGTCGAGCCCGAGCCAGATGAGGCCGTTGATGATCGCCTTGACCGCCGCCTCGTTGTGGCGCGCGCGGTCGGTGTCTTCGATGCGCAGGAGAAACCGGCCGCCGCGGCCCCGGGCATAGAGCCATGAAAACAGGGCCGTGCGCGCGCCGCCGATATGGAGATAGCCGGTCGGCGACGGCGCAAAGCGGGTGACGACCTGGGACATGGTTGCGGCGCGGCTCGCTTTGGGTTTTTCTTGGCCGCCTTCGGCCCGTTGCTTCGCCTCTATCGCCGAATTCATCCGCGTTTTCCAGCAAGTCGTCAGGCATGTCGTCCTTGTATTTCGCCGTCGGCGGCTTGGTTGCAGGCCGCTTTCTTGAACTTTGCGCCGCGGCGCGCCGCGCGTCGAGCCTGATCGCCGCCTGGTCGGCCGCCGAACGCGGCCGGCTCTTTCTCTGGACGCCCGTCGCGATTGGCGCGGGGGCGGCGTGGTATTTCACCCTCCGCGCAGAGCCGCCGCCGCTGGCGGCCCCGGCGCTCACTGTTGTTGCGGCGACCGTCTCGGTTTTATCTGCGCGCATGCGGCTCCTGGCCGGCGCCGTCGCGCTGGTCGCGCTCGGCTTTGCGGTCGCCGACTGGCGCGCCGAGCGGGTCGCCGCGCCGCAGATTTCGCGCGAGCTCTCTCCCCGCACGGCGACAGGCACGCTCATCGCAATCGATGAGGCGCCGGCGTTGCGCCGGCTGATCATCTCGCTCGAAACGGTCGAGGGCCTCGCCCCCCACGAATTGCCGGCGCGGGCCCGCCTCACCTGGCGCGGCAAGGCGTTCGACGCATTGCCCGGCGACCTCCTGTCATTCCGCGCCGGCCTCTCGCCGCCCCCGGCGCCTGCCATCCCCGGCGGGTTCGACCATGGGCGTCAGCTTTATTTCCAGCGGATCGGCGTGCTCGGCTATGTCGTGAGCCCGCCCGTTGTCCTTGCCCGGCCGCAGACGCCTGCAGGGAAAGCACGCTCGGCGATCGAGAACGCCCGCCTCGCGCTGACGCGCCGGATCCTCGCCGCCGCGCCTGGCGATGGCGGCGCGCTCGTCGCCGCCTCGATCACCGGCAAGCGCGCGGCCATCTCGCCGGAAGCGCAAGCGCATCTCCGAGATTCGGGACTGGCGCACCTCGTCGCGATATCAGGGCTCAACATGGCGCTCGCGACCGGCATCGTTTTCTTCACTGTAAGATTCCTCGCCGCGCTCATTCCGGCCGTCGCGCTGCGCTATCCGGTGAAGAAATGGGCGGCTGTCGCGGCCCTGCTCGTCGGCGTCCTCTATCTTCTCATCTCCGGCGGCGACTGGTCGGCCGAGCGCGCTTTCATCATGACGTCGATCTTCTTCATTGCGATCCTGTTCGACCGGCGCGCCTTCACCTTGCGCAATATCGCCATCGCCGCGCTGGTCATTCTCATGATTTCGCCGGAAGCGGTGATTCATCCCGGCTTTCAGATGTCCTTCGCGGCCGTGACCGCGCTCATCGCCGCCTATGAATGGCAGGCGCAGCGGCTGGATCCGGACCGGAGCTTCACGCTCTTCGCGCGCGCACGGCGTTATGTTGCAGGCCTCGTGGCGACCGACGTGGGCGCCTCGACGGCGACCGGCCCGTTCGCGATTTATCACTTCAATCGGGCGGCGTTGTTCGGCCTTCCCGCAAACGTCGTATCCATCCCGATCGTCGGCTTCTGGATGATGCCGGCGGCGATGATCGCGCTCATCCTCCTGCCGCTGGGCCTCGACGAGCCTCTCTGGAGGCTCGCCGCCGCCGGCGCGGAAGCCGTGCTGTGGATCGGCAGGCGCGTCTCCTCCTGGCCGAACGCGGTGCAGACGTTTCCGCAATGGCCGCCGGGCGCGCTCGCGGCGCTGACTCTCGGCGGGCTCTGGCTATGCTTGCAGGCGGGGCATTGGCGTCTTGCGGGCCTCGTCGCCCTCCCCCTCGCGGCGATCATGATCGCGGCGGCCCAGCCCGCGGATCTGTTCGTCTCCGAAGACGGCGCCAACGCAGCGATCGTCCTTCGCGACGGCGCCGCGCCTGCGCTGGCGCTCTATCATCCTGGTAAGGACAAATTCGAAGCGCGCGCATGGAAGGAGGAGATCGGGACCGATGCGGACGCCGCGCCCACGAGGGCCGTCGCCGAGATCGGGCGGTGCGATCCGGCCGGCTGCGTCGCGCGCGTGAACAACCGCACGATCGCGATCAGCGAAGACCCCCTGTCGCTGCGCGACGACTGCGCGCGCGCCGACCTGGTCGTCGCGCTGTATCCCGTCGCCCGCCGGCAGACGGAAGCCTGCCGCACGACGCTCGTCGATCGAAGGGCCGCGTGGGAGGGCGGCGCGCTCGCCGTCTGGCTCGGCCCGGGCGGGACCCGCATCGTGTCGGTCGCCGATTTCCGGGCGAACCGGCCATGGGCTGGCGCCTCGACGCCGACGGCCGGCGCGACCTATAAGTCTTCGACCGGATCGCAATGATGAGCCTCCCCGCCAAACTCCCTATCGAGGAAAATCTCGCCGAAGGCCATCGCGAGCGGCTGCGCGAGCGCTTCATGCGCGCCGGCGTCGAGGGCGTGCAGGACTACGAACTGATGGAGCTCGTCCTCTTCCGCGCGATTCCGCGAAAGGACGTGAAGCCGATCGCCAAGACGCTGATCGCGCGCTTCGGCGGTTTTGCCGAGGCCCTCGCCGCGCCCGTCGAGCGGCTCACGGAAATCGCAGGCGTCAGCGAGAGCGTCGCGCGTGAGTTCAAGATTGTCCATGCGGCGGCGTTGAAGCTCGCGCAGGCCCGGGTGCTGAAGCGTCCCATTATCTCCTCATGGAGCGATCTCCTCGCCTATTGCCGCGCCGCCATGGCGGACGAGCAGGCCGAGATGTTTCGCATCCTTTTCCTCGACAAGAAGAACACGCTCATCACCGATGAGGTTCAGCAACGCGGCACGATCGATCACACGCCGGTTTATCCGCGCGAGGTCGTCAAGCGCGCGCTGGAGCTCGCCGCCTCCGCCGTCATCCTCGTCCACAACCATCCGTCCGGCGACCCGACGCCGTCGCGGGCCGACATCGAGATGACGCGCGAGATCGTGAAGGCGGCGCAGGCGCTCAACA
>JACADZ010000101.1 GCA_013389105.1 Parvularculaceae bacterium
GGGGCCCCGCTTCCGCATTGCTCGCGGCCCTCTTCCTCGCTGCGCCGGCGGCGGCCCAGGTGTCGGGTTCGCTCAACTGGTCGACGCTTGGGATCGCCGACGAGGCTGCGGTTCCTTCGGGGACGACTCAGACCTCGGTCGGGGTCACCTCCACGGTGACGTGGTCGACTGTGACGGATGGGGGCAGCTTCGTTCCCTTCGCCGGGGCCAACTTTGTCTCCTACGAGTCGAGCACGCAGGGCGGCATCACGGGCTATGCTCAGGTCGGATTCGATAACGAGCGTCAGGACCCGGACGATAAAGTCACGCTGACGATATCGTTCTCCGAGGCCGTCTCCAACGTCGCATTCACTCTCACCGACGTGGATCAGGCGTCCTGGGACGATTTCGTCGAAGTCTTCTACGATATCGGCGCGGGCTATGTGAACGCCAAGACCGGCAGCTTCGTCACGTCGATCGGATCGGCGGCGGCCGCCGACGACGAGACCTTCGGCGACGGGTGGGAAGGAGTCGCCTCCGCCGCATCGACCTCAACCGACGGCAATATCGCGTTCAATTTCGGATCGCTGGCTGTGACCGCAGTGCGCATCGTCTATTTCTCAGGCAATGACGCCGGCGGCGGCGGGTTTGATCCGGGCGGTCAGCAGCTTGGCGTCGGCAATGTAACATTTAACAAGATCCCGCCAAACCTCTCTGTGTCGAAGACGGTCGTCGTCTCCTCGCTGAGTTCGAGCGCCTACGCCGTGCCCGGCTCGGATGTCGTCTATACGATTTCCGCGCAAAACCTCGGCAATGGCAGTGTCGATAACAACTCGATCATCCTGATCGATCGCCTCCCGTCCCAACTCACTTTTTACAACGCCGACATGGACGGGGCCGGTCCAGCGACCGGCCCGGTCTACTTCACGCAGGCGGCAGGGACTGGCCTCACGTTCACGCCGGCGACTGACCTTCGCTACTCGAACGCCGTCGCCCCTCCAGCGACTTTTGCGGCCTGCGCCTATACGCCGTCGCCCGGATACGACGCCAATGTGCGGCACGTCTGCCTCAATCCAAAAGGCGTAATGGCGGGCGGCGCGCCGCTGAAGAGCTTTTCCGTCTCCTTCCGCGCCCAGATCAAATGAGGCGGACAGCGCCTTGTTTGCGCCTTATGGCGGTCGCCAGGCGGGGACAAGGCAGTTAGGCGAGAAGAGGAGTTGCGTCATGTCCAGCGCCCGAAAACCGAAGGTCCTCGTTCGCAGCGGCGTCATCTGCGTCGGCGGCGCCGGCGCGTCCGCCGCGCCGTGCGGCGAATATGAGGTTGAGGAACGCGCCGCTGGCGTCACGCTCTCGTCGGCGGATCGCGCGCGGGAGTTCACCCTGTCGATCGACGCCTATTGCCGAATGATGGCCGAGGGCCGGATTTCGCCGATGGCCGGGTAGGGCCTGAGGATCATGGGGCGGCGCTGTCGAACAGGTCGGGCGCGAGAGCGCCCTCCAACCTAAGGAGCCGGCGCTTGGCGGAGGTTCCGCCCTGGGCGGAAAATCCGGTCATGCGGCCGTCGGCGCCGATGACGCGATGACACGGCACGATAACAGGGAAGGGGTTCCGTCCAAGGGCCTGACCGACGCGCTGCGAGAGCGCGACGTCCCCGAGCGCGCGGGCGATCTCGCCATAGGTCGAGACGGCGCCTATCGGAATGGCGCGGGTCTGCCCATAGACGCGGCGTTCGAAGTCGCCGACGCCCCCAAGGTCGAGCCGCGCCGCAGAGAAGTCGCGCGGTTCGCCGCGAAATGATGCGGCGATGTCGTCGATGAGAGCGGCGATCTCGGTGTCGGGCGCCTTCTCCTTCGCGTCATTCGCATGCCGTAGGATACGCCGGCGCGCGTCGTCCTCTGTAGACGGAAAACTGACGGCGAGGACGCCGCGGGGTCCGAAGGCGATGGCGGCGCAGCCGAAGGCTGTTTCAAACAAGACGTAGGCGGCGGTCATTGGGGTTCCTTCGCCGTGACAGTCTACACCGTTCTTGCGAGTCGCCCGCCCGGTTCTTGCACGTTGCGTCAGTGAAAATTCCGCCCCTTCGGCAGGATGGCGTCCATACGCTTTTTGAGAGCCTCGCGCCGGGCTTGTAAGACGCCTCTGGCGTCCTGGGGGGACCTCTTCACCTCGTCGGCCCGGGCCTGCGCCCCGTCCATTTCCCCGTGACAGTCGCCAAGACGCGCAAGCGCCGGCGTCAGGTCGACAAGCGTGTCGGCGACGATATGGATGACCTCGCCCTCGCGCTGAAGCCTGCCGAAAACGCCTAGAAAGCGGGCCGAGAGCACGATGCGGCGAAAACGCTCGAAGGTTTTCGGCCAGATGATGATGTTGGCGACGCCGGTTTCATCCTCGATCGTGGCGAAGATGACGCCCTTGGCGCTCCCCGGACGCTGGCGGATGAGAACGAGGCCGGCGAGACCGACGAGGGCGCCGCTGCGGATGTGGAGACTCTCTTCGTTGCGAAGATAGCCGGCGCCCGACAGCTCCCCGCGCAGGAAGGCGACGGGGTGCGCCTTCAGGGAAAGCCGAAGCGTCTTGTAGTCATAGGCGACTTCCTCGCCGGGCGGCATGCGGGGGAGCGCGGCCTCCTCCTCGCGCTGAAGATCGGCATGATGCGCCAGCAGCGGCGGCGGCGCGACGCCGCCCGGATCGAGGCCTTTGGCCGCCCACAGCGCGTCGCGTCGTGACAGCCCGAGCGAACCGAAAGCGTCGGCGTCGGCGAGACGCTCGACCGAGGCGCGGGGAAGCCGCGTGCGCAGCCAGAAGTCGCGCACGGAGTCGAAAGCTCCGCCGTCCCTTCGCGCCGCCATGATCGCCCGCGCATCGTCTTCAGACATGCCCTTGATCTGGCGGAAGCCGAGACGGACGGCGCGGCGGACGCGGATGTCCTTGCGCTGGGCATGATGGCGCGGGTGGACGTTCGGAAAAAACCCTTCCGCGCGCGGGTCGTCTTCAAGCGTGCAGTCGAAATCCGAAAAGTTGACGTCCACGGGGAGGACGGCGACGCCGTGCTCCCTCGCGTCGCGGATGATCTGCGCCGGCGCGTAAAAGCCCATGGGCTGGCTGTTCACGAGCGCCGCGGCAAAGACATCCGGATAATGACATTTCAGCCAGCAAGAAACGTAGACGAGGAGCGCGAAGCTCGCCGCATGGCTTTCAGGAAAGCCGTATTCGCCGAAGCCTTCGATCTGCCTGAAGCAGCGCTCGGCGAAATCGGCGTCGTAGCCGCGCGCCTTCATGCCTTCGACGAGCTTGCGGCCGAACGCGGCGATGGTTCCGGCCTTGCGGAAGGAGGCCATGGCGCGGCGGAGCTGGTCGGCTTCCGAGGGCGTGAAGCCGGCTGCGACGATGGCGATCTTCATGGCCTGCTCCTGGAACAGCGGCACGCCGAGGGTCTTGCCGAGAACGTCTTCGAGCTCCTTGCTCGGAAAGACCGCCTGCTCCTCGCCGCGGCGGCGCCGCAGATAGGGGTGGACCATGTCGCCCTGGATGGGTCCCGGCCGGACGATCGCGACCTCGATGACGAGATCGTAGAATTTTCGCGGCTTCAGGCGCGGCAGCATCGACATCTGCGCGCGGCTCTCGATCTGGAAGACGCCGATCGTATCGGCCCGGCAGATCATGTCGTAGACTTCAGGTTCTTCGGCGGGAACCCGGGCGAGATCGAGATCGACGCCGTAGTGCGCGCGCAGGAACGCGAAGGACTTCGCGATCGCCGTCAGCATGCCGAGGCCGAGCACGTCGACCTTGATGATGCCGAGCGCATCGAGATCGTCCTTGTCCCATTCGACGAAAGTGCGGTCCGGCATGGCCGCGTTGCCGATGGGGATCATCTCCTCCAGCGGGCCGCGGGTGATGACGAATCCGCCGGTATGCTGGGAGAGGTGGCGGGGAAAGCCTAAAAGCTCCCGCGTCAGCGCAAGCGTCCGCCGGATGACGGGATCTTCCGGACTGAGACCCAGCTCTGTGACCTGCCGGCGCGCGACGCCCTCGTCCGAAATGCCCCAGGTGGTCTTGGCGAGGCCGGAGATCACGTCCTCGGACAGGCCCATGACCTTGCCGACCTCGCGCACGGCGCTGCGCGTTCGATAGGTGATGACGGTCGCGGCGATGCCGGCGCGTTCGCGGCCGTATTTTTCATAGATGTGCTGGATCACTTCCTCGCGCCGTTCGTGCTCGAAATCGACGTCGATGTCGGGCGGCTCGCCCCGTTCGGCTGAAATGAAGCGCTCGAACAGAAGATCGATCCTGGCTGGATCGACCGAGGTGACGCCGAGGCAGTAGCAGACCGCCGAGTTCGCCGCCGAGCCCCGCCCCTGGCAGAGAATGCCGCGCGCGCGAGCGGCGCGGACGACGTCATGGACGGTGAGGAAATAGGGCGCATAGGAAAGCTCGGCGATGAGCTTCAGCTCATGCGCGATCGCATCGGCCACTTTCTTCGGAACGCCGGTCGGATAGCGGTCCTTCACGCCCTCGGCGACAAGGACTTCGAGCTCTTCTTGCGGCGTGCGTCCCCCGCGCGCTTCGTCCGGATATTCGTAGCGCAGCTCGTCGAGAGAGAAGCGCGCGCGGTCGAGCAGGCGCAACGTCTGCGCGATCGCCTGCGGGTGATCGGCGAAGAGCCGCGCCATTTCCGCCGGCGGCTTCAAATGCCGCTCGGCGTTGGCCTCAAGCGCGCGGCCGGCCTCGTCGAGCGTCGCATGCGTGCGGATGCAGTGCAGCACGTCCTGCAGCGGGCGACGTTGAGGCGCGTGATAGAGAACGTCGTTGGTCGCGAGCAGCGGCACCCGCATCCTGTCGGCGAGACGGGCGAAGCGGTTGAGCCGCGCACGGTCCGCGCCGTCGAATTTCGGGGCCGCGGCGAGCCACAGGCGGTCCGCACACGCGCTTTTCAGGCGGTCAATGGCGAGGTCGATACCTGGATGCCCGGGCTCTCCCGGCGCGAGCGCGAAAAGCTGCCCGTCGGCGAATTCCAGCGCGTCGTCGAGGCGGAGCGCGCAGCCGCCTTTCGGCGCGGCGCGTTTGCCGCGCGTGAGCAGCCGGCAGAGCAGCCCGTAAGCCCGACGATCTGTCGGATAAGCGAGAAGGTCCGGCGCCCCGCAAGCAAATTTAAGGCGCGTCGCTACGACATAGCGGATGCTTGCCTTCTTCGCCGCGACGTGGCCGCGCACGATTCCGGCGAAGGTGTTTTCATCGGCGATCGCCACTCCTTTGTGCCCGAGCCGTGCGGCCTCGAGCACGATCTCGTCGGGGTGCGAGCCGCCCTTGAGGAACGAGAAATTGGAGAGCGCGCCGAGCTCCGCGTACATGGTCTTAAAAAAATCCGTGCAGGAACCATTTCGGCGGATCGCCGTCGCCGTAAAGGCCGTGGCGGCATATCCAGAAGCGCCGGCCGGCCGCGTCCTCGACGCGGTAATAGTCGCGGGTTCTTTCGTCGCGGCGCCAGTCGCCGGCGATGCGCTCAGGCCCGCTCGCCTTCTTCACCTCGTAGGAAACGCGCCGCCAGACGAAGCGCATGGGCGGGCCGTCCGGCACGCGCGCGACGGCGGCGATCTCTTGAGGCGACGAGAGGAGAAGGACGGGGCGGGGCGCCGTCCCTGCGGTCTCGCCGGGAAGGGGAGGGGAAAAGGAACGGCTTTCGCCGAACGGGACAAGCCGCGCGGAACGCTCCGGCATATGCGCGTTTTCGAGGCGAAAGGCGCAGACCCGCCGGGGGCCCAGGCGATTGGCGAGGCGGGCCGCCAGTCCGGCGGGATCGCCCTTGCGCACCGGCGCGCCCAAAGCCGGCGGCGCGTCCGTTTCATAAGGCGCGCAGTCCAAAGCCGTCAGCCTGACGAGATCGAAGCCGAAGCCGGCGTCGCGCTCGTCATGAACATCGGCGAGCCGGTCCCTGAAAAGCCGCAGGAGCGCGTCCGGCTTTCTCTCGGCGCGCGCTGTCCCGACCGCGATGCGGCGCAGCCCGCCGTCGACCCGGCAGAGCATGAGTTCGAAACGCCGGCCGCCCTTCCCGTCGCGTTCGAGCTGCGCTTGAAGGTCCCTCGCCAGACGATCAAGGCAGACGAGGATCGCCGACGCCGAAAGGATCGGCTCGACCAGCGGCGCCGTCGCTGCATAGTCCGGCGGCGGAAAGAGCGGCGTGATCGGCTCGTCCTCCTCGCCGAGCGCCTGCGCAAGGCGCTGCAGGAGCTTCGGCCCGAAGCGGGCGGCGAGCGGCGCCCGCGGCATGCCGTAAAGATGACCGATGCGCTTCAGGCCAAGGCGGCGCAGGGCGTCGGCTGCAGCGTCGTCGAGCCGCAACGCCGCAACCGGCAGGCTTTCGAGCGCTGCGCGGGCCCCGCCTGCCGGAACGATCTGCGCAGCGCCGAAGCGGGCGACCGCGTAAGCTGCGCCCGGGCTGTCGGCGAGCCCCGCGCGGGCGGAAAAGCCGAGGCGCTCAAGACGTGCGAGCGCATCCGCGATCAGCGCGGCCTCGCCGCCGAAAAGATGCGCGCCGCCCGTCACGTCGAGGATTGCGCCCGTCGACGCTATTTTTCCGACGAACGGCGCGTAGCGCATGAGCGCGGCGCAGAGTTTGGCGAAGTCCTGCGCGTCGTCCGCGGGGTCTGCGGCCGCGACGACGAGAGAGGGCTCGATCGCCCGCGCTTCGGCAAGCGGCTGGCCGTGACGGAGACCGAGCGCCTCGGCGCGCTTGTCGAGCGCGTAAAGCCGCAGCGCGTTTTCCGCCTTCTCAAAAAGAACGAGCGGCGCGCCGGTCGCGAGCGAAGGGGTTTTGCGTTTCGCCTGGTCCGTCGCCCAGTAGGGAAAAAAAAGGCACAGGAACCGTCGCGGCTTGCGCGAGGCGAACATGCCGGCCGTCATGATTAAGCTCCGCTGTAAAAGGCGCGCCGGCGGCGAGGCGCGGGTCGGCGCGGAAGCGTTCAAGGAAGACGCGCCAGCGCGGCGCGCCGGGCGCGCGCTCGTCGTCGGCGTCGGGACGCGACGGCGCAGCTTCGACTTTCCAGCGGATGACCGCCGCCGTCGGTGCGGCGTCGGTCATCGTCCGGATGAGGATGGGCGACACGCCGGAGCATTCAGCCGCGAGGGCGAGGCGCCGCGTCGCCGTGAGACTGCAAAGCCTTTCGCCGCGCGGCGCGAGGGCGATCACGGCGGCGAGGCTCTCCTCGCGCGCCGCCTCTTCGAGCGCCCACAGGAAGCGTTTCTCGTCGTCCGCAAAAGCGGCGATCACGCGGGCGGGATCGACGCCGAACCCTTCAAGGCCGCGCGCGAACAGCGTTCCTTCCGCGCGGGCTTCGTGAGCGAGCTGAAGGAAAACGACAGGGCCGTCGCGCGTCCCTGCGAGCGCCAGCGCGAAGGAGAGCGCCGCCGGGCGCTGGCGCCAGTCCTCGGCGCGGATCTCGTGCAGCGCGCCTTTGGCGAGGGTGAGGGGGGCGGCGCCCGGCCGGTCGCGACGGCCCTGCTCCCGCCTCCCGATGCGCTCCAAATGCGCCTTGGCTCGCGCCAGCCGCGCTCGTCGCGCCAGCATTTTCGGCTCCCGAAACAACCCGGACCCATCCCGGGGCGGCATTAGAACAAAAAGAGAACAAAAGAGTCAAAGGGAATCTGCAAAGGCGCGAAAGCCCGATTGGCGGCTTATTTCTTCGCTTCGCGTCGGACCTTTTCGCGCAGGAAATCGAGCGGCTTGAGCCCGCTCTCGGTCTCGAACTGCCAGAAAGTCCAGCCGTTGCAGGCCTCGGCCTTCTGCACATGGGCGCCGATCTTGTGGATCGATCCCTGCACCTCGACGCCGTCCTTGTCGGTGACGGCGATGGAGCCGTCCGCCTTCACCCGCGCGACATGCTTTCTCAACGGCGCATAGAGCCGAGCGCCCGGCCTCAAGAGCCCGCGCTCGACCACCGCCCCGAAAGGCACGCGCGGCGCGGCGCGCTTCGACGGCGTCGTCTCGAGGTCTTCGGGCGCGGCCGGCGCCACGGCGGCGATGCGCTTGGCGGCCGCAGCGATGTAGTCGGGATCGCGTTCGATGCCGATAAAGCGCCGCCCGAGCAACTTGGCGACGGCGCCCGTCGTTCCCGAGCCGAAAAACGGATCGAGCACAAGGTCGCCCGGATTTGTGGTCCCGACGATCACGCGATGGAGGAGGCTCTCAGGCTTCTGTGTCGGATGAGCCTTGCCGCCGCCCGCGCCCTTCAGCCGCTCGCTCCCGGTGCAGATCGGCAAAGACCAGTCGGAGCGCATCTGCAGGTCGTCATTGGCGGTCTTGAGCGCCTGGTAGTTGAAGGTCGGGCGCGCGTCTTTCGACCGCGAGGCCCAGATCAACGTCTCGTGCGCATTGGCGAGCCGCGTGCCGCGGAAATTGGGCATCGGGTTGGTTTTCACCCAGACGACGTCATTGAGAATCCAGTAGCCGAGGTCCTGCAGGATGCTCCCGACACGGAAGATATTGTGATAGGAGCCGATCACCCAGATCGCGCCGTCCGGCTTCAAGAGCCGCCGCGCCTCGGCGAGCCAGGCCGTGGTGAAGCGGTCGTAATCGGCAAAGCTCGCAAACTTGTCCCAGTCGTCGTCGACGCCGTCGACCCGCGAATTGTCCGGACGGGTCAGGTCGCCGCCGAGCTGCAGGTTGTAAGGCGGATCGGCGAAGACGAGATCGACCGACGCGTCGGGCAGGGTCCGCATCGTCTCAATCGAATCCCCCTTGAGGATCTTGTCGAGCGGCGGCTCTGCGCGGCTCCGCTTTTCGCTCCTGATCTTGGTCGCCATCGCCCGCCCTTTTGGAACAAGGCGGGCAATCTCTGTCCTAGGGAGTCCGACGTCAACCGGTCGCAGAAAAAATTCGCATGCGGAAACAATGCGTTAAGAGAGATTAACGGGAAGCGGCAGCTGAAAAGCGTCCGCACACAACATATTGTGGATGGGCGCGAAGGAACGCCTGTGATGCGGCGTTACGCCGAAGCGCAGCAGCGCATCGCGGTGTTCTTCGACGCCGTAACCCTTGTTGCGGTCCCAGGCGTATTGCGGGAACTCGCGCGCGAGCTCCTTCATCATGCGGTCGCGGGTGGTCTTGGCGATGATCGAGGCCGCGGCGATCGAGAGCGACTTGGCGTCGCCGCCGATCACTGTATATGCGCGGCAGCGCAGCTTCGGCTTGACGGCGCCGTCGATGATGGCGACGGCCGGTCGCGCCGGGAGATTGGCGGCGGCGCGCGTCATGGCGAGCAGGCTCGCCTGAAGGATGTTGAGGCGGTCGATCTCCTCGACGCTCGCAACCCCGACGCCGATCTGCGCAGATGTCCAGAGCGCGGCGGCGAGTTCCTTGCGCTTCTTTTCGCTAAGAGTCTTTGAGTCGCGCAGCCCTGCTGGCGCCGTCGACGGGTCCAGAATGACCGCTGCGGCGACCACAGGCCCAGCCCATGGACCGCGTCCGGCCTCGTCAATGCCGGCGACGACGCCCTTGAAACTGTTCTCGATTTCGAAAGTCGCCGTCTCGGCCATGCGACCCTGCCCGCTTGTCAGTGCGACTGTGCTGACGATTCGAAGCTCCGGCGAAGCCGGCGGGACGACTGCCCCGCTTGTGACCAGGTGAGCGCGCGCTGCTGCGCATGTATTCGCTAGGGCGCCGACCCTGCCGCCTCAGCTCCGACGAACGGGAACCTTGCCGTCGCCCCGGGCCGGGTCAAGCGTCATGCAAATAATTATTATTTGCAACTAGAAGCATCAATGGTATGCAGGCTCGTGGCTATCGAACCGGACCAATGTCCATCATTCGCGGCATGACCATCGAAGACTTCGGCCCGGGGGCCGCCGCGGCGCTGCGGATCGTGCGGATGGCGGCGGCCGGTCGATGCCGCTGTTGCGCCGTGCCCCCGGCACAGGAGACGACCGAGTTCGGAGGACTGCGGGTTGCCGCGCTCGCGCACGCCCTCGCGCGGGCGCTTGGCGTCGCCGGCGGGCGAGCGCTCGTGCTCGGAACGCCTTCCTGCAGCGCCGTCACCGTCGATGAATTCGGCGTCATCGCCGCGCTCGCCGCCGCTCAGGCGGGCGACGGCGCGCGTCGCAATGCGCATGTCGCCTGGCTGGCGGCCGGGAAGGGCGAGATTGAAATCCGCGGCGCCGCGGAGGCGCTGGCGGAGGCGTTCAGCGACCTTGGCCTCGGGATCGCCCTGCCGGCGACGCCGCCGCATATCCTTTCTGCGGCGCAGTGAGGAACGAGCGCCGCGCAGCGTTCAGGCCTTCGTGGCCTGCGCTTTTGCGAAAGCGGCGACCTGTTCCGGCGTCGCTTCGCGGTGATGACGCTTTTTCCATTCCACGTAAGTCATGCCGTAGACCAAGGTGCGGGCGTCATCCTTGCCGAGCAGGACGCCGCGCTCGGCCGCCGCGTCGGCCATCCAGTCGGCGAGGCAGTTGCGGCAGAAGCCGGCGAGGATCATGAGATCGATGTTCTGCACGTCCGTCCGTGTCCGCAGATGATCGAGGAGCCGGCGGAAGGCTGCGGCTTCGAGTTCGGTCCGGTCGCTGTCTGAAAGGGTCATGGCTGGGCCCGCGCTTGCGTAATCATCCCTAGACGAATGATCGCTGGTCGACCGCGACTGAAGGCCGAAGGCGCCATGCTCGTTATGCCGTCAGCGCCGCCGCCTGGGCGCGCTCGCGCAGCAAGCCGACTTCGTCGGCTTGGAGAAGCGGCGCGCCGAATTCAAGAACCGCCTCCATGAGGCGTCGGGCGGCGACACGGTCCTCGCCCTCCGCAGCGCGGATTTCGAGAACGAGGTCGCCGGCGTAGCGCCGCGCCTCCTCGGCAGCGTCCGCGGCGACGTTCTTGCCGGCCTGCGGACGTCTCAGCCGGGCGGCGAGCCCGGCGGCCTTCGCGCGGAAAGCCGTCGCTTGGCGTGCGGCGGCGACGACCCGCGGCGGCATCGGACGGCTGCAATCCGGCCGTAACGCCATCAGGCGCGACGAGCCGCCGGCGTGCCGCACCGGCATGGCGCGGCGCAGCGACGCGAGCGCCTGCTCCGTGAAGCGCTCGAGCGCGCCGGCGGCGACATCGCGCGCCGCCTCGACGCGATTTTGAACGACGCGGTCTCCGGCTCGTCCCGCTTCCTCCGAAAGCCCCTCGGCGAAGGCGATGAAATGAGACAGGTGGGTCTCGGCGATCGCGGCGTCGAAATCGCCTTCGCAGTCGCGCTCGAGCAGGCGGGCGGCGCCTTCGAGATCGTCGAACAGCGTGTCGAGAATGATCGCGGACTCCTCGCGCGCCGGGCCGAGCGCGCCGTCTTCGGCGCTCGTCAGGTGATAGTAGAGCCGGAGCGCCCGCCACGGGCCCTCCATCCTGCCCATGAGCTGCAGGAGCAGATAAGGCGCCGCGTCGCCGATGTCGGCTCGGGCCGCGACATAGAGCCTGCGCATCTCATAGAGGTCTTCTTCCGTCAGCGAACGGACGGGTCTGGCGAAGGCCGCCTGCAGCGAGCGCAAGTGGTGAACGGCCCCGATCAGGCGGCTTATCTCTCGAAAATCATCGAAACCGTCCGGGCCGCCGAGGCGGTCGATCAGATCGGCGCGGAAGGCCGTATCGGCTTCCGCATGCGCGAGCAGGCGGCCGAAGCCCTCGGCCGCGGCGAGGAACAGCGCCTCCTCGAAGGTCGGCAGGTTCGGCGAGTTCTCGCGAATGGCGCCGTCGAGGGCCGAGGCGGCGCGCGCTGCGCCCGAGGCGGCGGGGTCGGTCTTCAGGATGCGCCACAGGGGCGTCAGGCTCGAGCGCGCGATCCGGCCCTTGCGCTTCCTCCCCGTGCGGAACGCGACGAAGAAATCCTCAAACGGGGTGAAGAAGACGCGCTCGGCGTTGCGCTGGCGGGGCGGGAACTTTCCCTCGCGCGCGACCAGCTCGGCGCGCAGGATGTCGAGGAGCGCGTCGTGCGGAAGCGCCGCGCCGCCGCGGGCGCGATCGGTTTCGAGCGCGGCGAACAGCTTCCCTGCCGGACCCGGCGGCAGACCGCCCAGAAACGCCACAAGCCTCGCGCGTTTGGCGGGAGACAGCGCGTCAGTCGAGGCGGGGTCGGCGATCACGCAAAGTCATCCGGAGGCCGCAGATTTTAAGCATAGAGCGCGTGCCCGCCCGCCTGCAACAGGAACCGTCCGTCAAGCGGCGTAGGTCTTCTTCGCGGCGGCGTCGGTCCCGCCCGACCAGCGCTTCATGAATTCCTCGAGTTCTGCGTCGCCCCCTTCGGGCAGCACGATGCGCAGCTTCACGAACTGATCGCCGCGGCCCTTGCCGGAAGGCGCGCCGCGGCCCTTTAGGCGAAGGATCGCGCCCGAACTCGTGTTTTTTGGTATGGTGAGCGACACGTCGCCGGAGATCGTCGGCGCCGTGATCTTTCCGCCGAGGACCGCCTGCTTCAGGGTGATTGGCGCCTCGATGTGGATGTCGGCGCCTTCCCGGCGGAAGATCGGATGCGGCTTCACCTTGATTTCGACGTAAACGTCGCCGGCGACGCCGCCGCCCGGATATTTCTCGCCCTGGCCCTTGAGGCGCAGAGTCTGACCGTCGTCGATGCCGGCTGGTATCGTGATGTCGAGTTCGCGGTTGTCCGGCATGGTCGCGCGTTTGGTGGCGCCGTTCACCGCGTCGAGGAAATCGATTTCGAGCCGGTAGCGGAGATCGCGCCCGCGTGCGCCCGTCTTGTCGCGGTAGCCGCGAGGCGACCCGAAGAGATCGGCGAAAATGTCGCCGAGATCGTCGAAATTGGCCCCCCCCTGACCCGCATTGTAACCAGGGCCGAAGCCTTCCGGACCCTGACGATAGCCGGCGCCGTCGCGCCAGTTGCGCGTGTAGCCGCGCTCTTTGCCTTCGGCGTCGATCTCCCCTGAATCAAAGCGCTTGCGCTGGACAGGGTCGGAAAGGAGGTCGAAAGCGGCGGATATTTCCTTGAACCGCTCTTCAGCAGCCTTGTCGCCCGGATTCCGGTCGGGATGGTACTGCTTGGCCAGCTTGCGGAAGGCGGAGCGGATCTCGCCGTCCGCGGCGTTCGCCGCCACGCCAAGGACCGAATAGGGGTTCTTCGCCACGCCTTAATCCCTCAACACGCAAATACGGCTCTGCCTAGCCCGGCCGGCCGGGTCCGGATGCTTCATCCGGCGCTTCGACTGTCACATAGTTAATCCTTCCAGAAAATGAAGACGGCCGGACCCTCGCCTGAATTCACCCGGCGGCGCGGGCCCGGTCCGAGGACGATTCGCGCCGGAACGGGTTGCCGCCCGGCTTGATGAACGCGCTCGCATACCGGAAAGCATAATCGCGCCGCCGCCGGTCCAATGGTTCGAGGCCCCAATATTCGAACGGCCAGCCTTGGCGGAGCGTCACATCGCCCTCGTGGAGCGCCGCGATCGACGACTCGTCCGGGATGAGCCCAAGGTCGCGAGCCGCACGCGCCTTCACGTCGAGATCGACGCCGGAGACAAGAAGCGTCCCGCCGGGGCGAACGGCGGAGGCAAGGTTGCGAAAACAACGCCGCGCCGCCTCGGGCTCAAGGTGGCAGAGGAATTTGTTGGCGAGGACGAGGTCGTGAAGCCCGGTTCGCTCAGCGAGATCCGGCGCGCAGGCGTCGATAACCGAAAATGTCACGGGCCTGCGCCAGCGTTCCTTGACGATGAGCGCGCCGTCGTCGCCGAGGTCGAACAGCGCCGCGCGCTCCTCCGCAGAGAGGCCTTCCACTTCGCGTTCCGTTGGGTCGAAGCGGGCCAGGCGGGCGGCGGCGACGTTGACCGCGTCGATGTCCGAGGCCTTGATCTCGATCGAGACGCGCGCAAGGCTGTCGCGCAGGGCATAGGCCGTCGAGAATGCTTCGGCCCCGGTGCTGCAGCCGAAAATGGCGATCGACAGCTTGCCGCCGTCGCACACGCGTCGTCCGACCTCTCCGATGAAGTCGACCTGCGCGCGGTTGCGCAGGAAGCAGGTCCAGCTGCTCTGCCTGCGCGTCTGCTTAAGCTTGGCCAGCCGCTGCAGAAAAGACCCGTAGGCCCGGAAGGGCGGCGTGGCCCGGAGCTTGTCCGGGGTGACGGTCCAGAGCCGGCGGCTTGCCTCGAACAACGGCGCGCCGAGGCCTGCGCGCAGCATCTTGCTTCGCGAGAGAGTCTCAAGAAGATCGAACTTCCCCATCTCAGGCGGCTTGCGCCGCGCCCGCGCTGTTTGCAAGTCTTCTGGACGACGCGGGGACCTGATACGCGAGTGTCCGCAGGATGACGGATCGCGGCCATGTCGTGGGAGCCGGAGCTCGAAGAAAAGCGTCGGCGTGAAGCGCTGGCGGAACAGATGGGCGGGGCCGAGAAGGTCGCGCGCCAGCGCGCGCGCGGCAAGCTCGATGCGCGCGAAAGGCTGACCAAGCTCCTCGACGCAGGGTCCTTTCGTGAGATCGGAAAGCTGGCCGGTCGGGGGGCCTATGCGGCCGACGGCGCGCTCGAGACTTTTTCACCGTCAAACTTCATCTTCGGCCGCGGCTGCATCGACGGGCGCCCCGTTGTCGCGTCCGCCGACGACTTCACCGTGCGCGGCGGCGCCGCCGACGCCGCCATCCATCGCAAGTTCGTCGCCGCCGAGCAGATGGCGCATGAGTTCGGCCTGCCGCTCATCCGCATGATCGACGGCACCGGCGGCGGCGGTTCCGTGAAATCGCTCGAGCAGTACGGCTTCACCTATGTGCCCTTCGTCCCCGGTTACGAACACATCGCAACCAATCTGGAAAAGGTCCCGGTTGTTGCACTGGCGCTCGGCCCGGTGGCGGGGCTCGGCGCCGCGCGGATGACGGCGAGCCATTATTCGGTGATGGTGCGCGGCCTCGCGCAGGTATTCACCGCCGGCCCGAAAGTCGCGGCGGTCTTTGGTGAAACCCTCGACAATGAAGCGCTCGGCGGCGCCGACATCCACACCCGCAACGGCGTGATCGACGACGAGGCGGCGAGCGAGGACGAGGCCTTCGCGCGGGCGCGGCGGTTTCTTTCGTACCTGCCGTCGCAGGCCGGCGGCGCGCATCGGCGCGCGCCGCCCGGAGATTCACCTGACCGCCGGGACGAGACGCTCCTTTCCGCCGTGCCGAAAGAGCCGGCGCAGGCCTACAATATGCGCCGGATCCTCGAAGGCGTTTTCGATCACGGCTCCCTGTTCGAGATCGGCCGTCGCTGGGGCCGCGCCGCGATCACCGCCTTCGCGCGCCTCGACGGCTGGCCCGTCGCCGTGCTGGCGAGCGATCCGACGTTCCTCGGCGGCTCATGGACGGCCGATACCGCCGAGAAGGCGAAGCGATTCGTTCAGCTCGCGGACCTTTTCCGGCTGCCGGTCGCGCATCTGGTCGATAACCCCGGATTCATGATCGGGCTCGAGGCAGAAAAAGCGGCGACCATCCGGCGCGGCGTCGAGGCGATGACCGCCATCTACAAGGCGCAGACGCCGTGGGCGAGCGTCATCATCCGCAAGGCCTACGGGGTGGCGGGGGCGGCCATGTCGAACCACACGCGCTTTCAGTATCGCTTCGCCTGGCCGTCCGGCGACTGGGGGTCTCTGCCGATGGCCGGCGGGATCGAGGTCGCCTACAAGAGCGAGATCGAAAAGGCGCCGGACCCCGTCGCCGCGGTGCGCGCCATCAAGACGCGTCTTGCGGCGGTCAGTTCGCCGTTCCGCACGGCCGAACAGTTCCTGATCGAGGACATCATCGATCCGCGCGACACCCGGCCGCTTCTGTGCGAGTTCGCCGAGCTCGCGCACCGGTCGCTGCGGAAGGAATGAAAAAGGCCGCGACGCGGCAGGTCGCGGCCTGAAATTCGCGCAGAGGAGTTCAGCGAAGCGGCGAGCGCGACTGGCTGAGGAACGAGGGCGCCTCGTTGGCCGCAGCCGGGCGCGGGGCGGGATGGTCGTCGTGGCCGCTCGTGACCGGCCGGGGCGGCGCGCTGGCCGTCGTCGCGGGTCGCGCTTTCCGGAAATCCTTGCTCGCCGACTCCGAGAGCGGGTCGTCGGAGTGCCGGCAATTGCCCTCGAAATGGGCTCCCGACTCGACCTGCAGCGACGAGTGCAGGATGTCGCCGAGGATATGGGCTGTCGAAGCGAGCGAGACCGAGCGGGCGCGGATCCCGCCCTCGACCCGGCCGCGCACGATCACGGTTTCGCAGACCACTTCGCCGCGAACCGACGCCTTGTCTCCGATGATGAGCGAACTCGCCTTGATATCGCCCTCGAGATTCCCGTCGAACTGAACCTCACCCGACGAGGTCACGTTGCCGCGCATGACGACATCATTGGAAATGATGGAAGGCACGCCCGCAGGCTTCATGGCGCTCGACCTTTTTGACGAAGTTGGCGGCGGGCTAGTGGACATTGCTGAGGAAATCTCGGCCGGCAACCGCGCCGACTTCTCATCCTGCTGCGATTTGGGTTTAGCTTTCGAAAACATAACGACCTGCCTCGATGAAACGTCGCGGATTCTTCGGTCTGCCTTTGAAATGCACTTCGTAGTGCACGTGTGGGCCGGTCGAGCGTCCGCTATTGCCAAGCTCGCCGATCTTGTCGTGGATCTGGACCTTCTGGCCCACCCGCACGGTGATGCGGTGCAGGTGGGCGTAACGGGTGATGAAGCCGTTGCCGTGATCGATCTCGACCATCCGGCCGAACCCGGACTTGACCCCGGCCAATTTGACGACGCCGGCGGCGGTGGCGGTTACGGGCGAGGCCCAGGCCGCCGAAAAGTCGAGACCAAAATGGGGGGCGAGCCGGCCGTTGATCGGATCGCGGCGCACGCCGTAGCCGCTGGTCTGGCGGCGCGCGACGGTGAGGGGCGACGACAGCGGAACGCTCTGGATGACGCTCTCGAGCGTTCTGAGTTCGTCAACCGCCAGACCGACCCGGTTGGCGTGCCTGAAAAAAGCTGTCGAGGCGTCGCTGACATTGCTGGCGTCGATATAGGGTCCGCCCTGCGCGAGCGTGGTGTTGGCGATCTTGGCCGCCGGCATGACGTCGGCGTATTCGAGTCCTGCGCTCTCGACGACGCGCTTCAGGGTGTCGATCATGTCCTCGGCACGCTCTTCGAGCTGCGCCAGCAAGTACATCTGCTCGATATAGAGATCGGACGCCGATGATTCGATCTTCTGAAGGGCGGCGGCGGCGGGACTGCCGGGCGGCGCGGCGGAGGTCTTCTTCCGGGCTTCGTCGAGCGCTTCACGGCGCAGGACGGAGAGGCGCGATTGCCTCGGGGTGGGTTCGATCGGCGCGACGTCGATCATCACGCGATTGCCGTTCACCGGCTTGGCGCCGTTCGGGGCGCCGGCCCGCGACAGGTTGTCCGCGAGGGCGTCGATCCGGGCGTCAATTCCGGCCTTGCGCTCGACCATCGCCTGAAGGGTCTGATGGCGCGAGGAAATCTCGGCCAGCGTCATTTCGAATTCTTTTTCCGTGAGTACGTTCAGCGTGTTCACGTCGTCGTAAGCGGCCTTCTGGCTCTGGATCTGCTTGAGGTAGGTCGTCTCCATGGTCCGGAAGGTCTTGTCCTTGGCGACGATGATCTGCTCTTTGAACACCACGTTGACCGACGCATAAGCGACCCACAGCAGGAACGCCCCGATCACGCCCGCCAGCGCGATCTGGGTGTTGGTCGACATCGAAATGAAATGAACGACGCCGTCGCTGCGATGGTAGATCTGCCGTTCCTTGAATAAACGGCTGACAATACGCTTTACGCGGCCGGATTTACGGCTCATCCCGGAACGCCCCTTAGCGAACGCCTCAGCGTTTTTAACCCGCCACCCCTTAAGAACATTCTCACCGCATCTAACGGCGTTCCGCAACAGTTATGTGATGAAGTAACCACCTTTTTTCCATTTCGTTAGCGATCGGGGGCTGGCGAGGCCTGAGGATCGTAAAACGAGCGCGGCAGTCCCGCCGCAGAACGGGCCTCAAAGTTGAAGGGGGGTTTCAGCTGTCCGCGAAAGCGCTCCGCGACCAGCTGCCGGAATGCCGGATCAGGCTCGAGGCCGCGGGCTCTGGCGACTTCGGCGAACCACGCGGCGCCAGTCCGGACATGGCCGACCTCTTCGGCGTAAATGACCTCGAGGATGGCGGCGCTGGCGCGGTCGCCGGCATTTTCGAGGTCGGCGATGATCTTGGGCGTCACGTCGAGCCCCCGGGCCTCGAGCACCAGCGGCGCGATAGCGAGTCGCGCCAGCACGTCGTCGGATGTCCGGGCCGCGCTCTCCCATAGGCCGTCATGGGCGGGGAGCGCCCCATAATGCCCGCCAAAATCCTGAAGTCTACGTGACAACTTACTGAAATGATTTGCCTCTTCGGCTCCTATCTCAGTCCATTCGAAAACGAATCGCCGCCAGTCTAGCCCCATGCCGGCGATGGCTGGGGCGAATCGCAGGGCGAGGTCGGCGGCCAGATCGATCGCATTGAATTCGATGTGAGCCAGGGCGTGGAGCAGGGCGGCGCGGCCCTTCTGCGAGCCCAGCCGGCGCCGCGGCATCCTCTGAGGCGGAGCAAGGATCGGTTCCGGCGGCCGGGCGGGTCTGTCCGGCGGGGCGACCCAGCCTTGAAGGTCGAGGTCCGCCAGGGACCGGCTCGCCCGGACAGCCGCTTCGGCTTTGGCCCGGGCGTCGGAGGTCGTGAGGACGGCGAGCAGCAGCGCCCAGCCCCCGGCCTTTGTCACAGGGCTTTGACCGCTTCCAGGACTTCCTTCGCGTGGCCGGGCACCTTCACCTTGCGCCAGACCTTCTGGATGACCCCCTTCCCGTCGATCAGGAAGGTTGATCGGTCGATCCCCATGTATTTGCGGCCGTACATACTCTTCTCAACCCAAGCGCCGTAAGCTTCGACGACCTTGCCCTCCTCGTCGCTGCCCAGCGACACCTTGAGACCGTATTTGGCGGCGAACTTTTTGTGCTTCTCCACGCTGTCCTTCGAGACCCCGAGCACCGCTGCGCCTGCCTTGGCGAAATCCTTGGCGAGGGACGAGAATTGCTGGGCCTCGGCCGTGCAGCCCGACGTGTCGTCCTTTGGGTAGAAATAAAGGACAAGCGGCTTGCCGGCGAAATCCTTGAGAGCGACCGGACCATCGGCGGTCGCCAGCTTGAACGCCGGCGCCTTGGATCCTTCTTCCAGCAATTTTGCCATGATCTCGCCTCCTCGCGCTGACATAGGGCCGCCGTCGGTATCCGGCCGGGAACAGGAAGGAAAGCCCCTCCTGCGCTTGCCGGATCGCCGAACGGGCAGTAGGGCTTCCTTCAGTGAATCAGATGCGGCTTTCGAGTTTCGGGGCGCGTAGCATGGCCGCAGGACATGTCACGGTTTAGACGCCGCGCCGCCGGCGCGGGCCTCGTGGCGCTTGAGGTCGCTGGGGTGCTGATCGCCGCCGCGGCGGGACTTGCCGGCTTCGTCGTCTGGCGGGTCCAGTCCGGTCCGGTCTCGCTGGCGATGCTGCGATCGAGCGCCGAGTTCGCCGTGGAACGGGCGCTGCCGAGGGGCCATTCCGCCAACATTGACGGCATGACCCTTTCAAAAGGTCCGGCCGGCGAGTTCACGCTGACGCTCGCCGATGCGATGGTTCTCGACCCAAAAGGCGCCGAGCTCCTGAGACTTGCGAAGATGGAAGCGGTCTTTGCGCTGCCAGACCTAGCGCAGGGCGCGTTCGGGCCGCGGCGGCTGGTCTTCGAAAAGCCTGTCATTTCATTCACCCGCTACGGCCGCGCCATCAAGGCCGATGCGGCCGGCCCGGGACAGTTCGACCTCATTCGCCTTCTGAACGACCGCGCATGGCTGCGCGACTCGTTTCAGCGCGCCGAGTTCCGGAACGCGACGATCGTTTATGCCGACGAGGGCTCGGGCCGGAAATGGCGATCGCACGGCGCGGCGGGAACGCTCGTGCGGACGCCGGACGGTTTCAACGCCGACCTGGCCGGGCGCTTCGACATCGACGGCAAGCCGGCCGCGCTCTCGATGACCGCGGCCTATGTCGAGGCGGGTCGGGTCATTGATGCCGAACTGAAGCTCGCCGATGCGCCGGTCGGAGACATTCTTGCGATGTTCTATGGCGACCGCGCGGCCGTCCTCGAAGCGCCGGTGTCGGGGCTGGCGCGCCTCAAACTGACGGATCAGGGGGTGGTCGTCGCCTCTGCTGTCGATCTGAAGGCCGGGGGCGGAGTCATTCGCGCCGGCGCGCGTCGGATCCCGGTCAACGCAGTCGCGCTCACGGCGCAATTTGATCCTGAAACCAATGCCTTTGACGATATCGTCCTCAGCTTTGACGCCGCCGGGTCGTCCGGGACGGCGACGGGCCGGGTCGCGCTCGCTCTGGGCGCGGATGGGCGCGCCGTGCGAACGATCGCATTTTCTCTGAGGACGCAGAGCCTCATTCTCAATCCCACGGGCGTCTTCTCAGCCCCGTTTGTCGTCGACAAGGCGTCGCTTGCCGGCGCCTATGATGTCGAGGAACGTCGCCTTGCGCTCGATGCGATCGAGGCGGCGTTTCTCGACGTCGTCGTCAAGGGAAGCGCCGTCGTCAAACGCCCCCCTGCGGCGGCGAAACTCTCGCCCGCCGTCGCGATCAATCTTGAAATGGAAGGCGCGCTCGACCCGCCCCGCATCGCCCGCGGATGGCCGCTGACGCTAGCCTCGAGCGTGCGCGACTTCATCGCCACGCGTCTGCCGGCGGCGCGCGTCGACAATCTGAAATTCTCGCTCGACCTTGCTCAGGGCGCTCTCGGCCCCGGCAAGGCCCTCCCCGAAGAGGCGCTGGCGCTCACCTTCGACGTCGCCGGGGCGACGGCGATTTTCACGCCGGGCATGACCCCGCTAAGCGAAGCGTCCGCGAAAGCGCGTCTCTCGGGCAATCGTTTTGTGATGACCGACGCGAAGGGCCGGGTCGGCGCCGTGCCGGTTTACGACGGCGTGATCGACTTCACGCGCCTCGCGCCGAAGGGAGCCCCGGTGCACTATTCGTTCTCGGCCGACGGAGACGTCCGCGACTTCCTCAAAATACTCGACGAAGAACCCCTCGCCATATTGAAAACGACCCCGCTCTCGCCGTCGCAGTTCTCGGGGAAGGCCGAGGCGCGCGTCACCATCACGCGGCCCAACCTCAAACTGGTCGATCGCTCTGACTACGGATATTCGGGAACGCTCCGTTTCCAGAATGTCGGCGTCGCCGATTTCTTCCGCGGCGTCGATCTTGAAAAGGCTTCAGGCCGCATCGACCTCCGGTCGCGCTCCATGAACGTCCGCGCCGACGCCGAATTCGGCGGCGCGCCCGTGAAGATCGGCTGGCTTCAGCGATTTTACGGACAGGACGGTCCGTCGAACTTCAATGTCGCGGGCACGGTCGACAGCTCGACCGGAGACTTCCTCGGCATGCCGACGCGCCAGATGCTGCGGGGGCCCGTGGATTTCAAGGCCGCCGCGGTCGGCGACCTGAGCGCCCTCAGGTCGCTGTCCCTCGAGGTCGATTTCACCCGGGCGGCGCTCACCGTTGAGTCATTGAACTGGCGTAAGCCCGCTGGCGCATCCGCGATCGGCGCGCTCGACGCGTCGTTCGCTCCCGACGCCGTCAGAATTGCGAAAGCGACTCTTGAAGGCGCAGACATCGCCGTCAGCGGCAAGGGCGTGCTGGCGCCGGGAGGCGCGCTCCAGACGGCGGAGTTCGATCGCTTCTATCTAGGCGGCGCCGCCGATCTCGCATTCCGCGCTGCGCGCGAAGAAAACGGCGCGTTAAAGGCGGAATTCTCGGGCGCCTATCTCGATGTCGGGCCTCTGATCAAGAACTTGGTCTCCGGATCGGGCGACCCGGGCAGGCCCGATCCTTGGAGGAACGGCCTCGTGCTCGAGGGCAGGCTCGGCGAGGCGCGCCTGCGCGCCGACGCGCGCTTTTCGGACGCGGCGTTGAAGCTGCGCCGCGCCGCCGGACTCGAAGAGCTGAGCTTCTCAGCCAAGGACGCCGGCGGCAAACCCGTCGAGGCGACGCTCGCGCCGGCCGCCGGAGGGGCGAAGACGATCGAGGCGCGGAGCGGCGACATCGGCGCGCTGTTCGCGGGCGTGTTCGGCGTCACCTCGATCCGGGGCGGCGACGGCGAAATGACCATGACGCTCGCCGCCGCTCCCGGAGAAAAACACGCCGTTGAAGGCCGGGTCGACGCCCGCAACATGCGCGTCGTCAGAGCCCCGCTCCTCGCCCGGATTTTCGCCGCGGGCTCCTTCGACGGCCTCTCCGACCTCCTGAACGGCGAGGGCATCGACCTCGCGAGGGCGAGAGCGGACTTCGCGTTCAGCGACGGCGTCGTCGCCATCCGCAATGCGCGCGCGACCGGGCCGTCGATCGGGATTACCGGCGAGGGGGAGATCAACGCCGGCGAAGGCGGCGCCGTGTCTCTCAGAGGCGCCGTGGCGCCGGCCTACCAGCTGAATTCGTTCCTCGGCAAGGCGCCGATCGTCGGCGACATCTTCGTCAACAGGAAGGGGGAGGGACTGGTCGCGCTTTCCTATGCGGTTTCCGGCACGACGGCGGCTCCGGTGGTCGCGGTCAATCCCTTGTCGGCGCTGACTCCCGGCGTGCTGCGCCGAATGTTTGAAAGCCGCGACGAGGCGGCGCCGGCTGACGAGGGCGGCGACCGAATCCGCCAATGATCCGCAGGCGGAATTTGTCGGCCGGCCGGCGCAGGGTCGGCCCTCCGCCGCGCGCGCCGAGGGCAGGGTCGGCCACGGCCCGCGGCGCCTGTGGAACTTGCCGGCTTCAGTTTCGCCCGGCGCTTTGGTAACGCCTTCGGCATCGCCGCTTGCGCGGCCTGGTCGACGCGCCCATATCGCCGTGGCTCTAGGGTGGTTATGAAGACACGACTTCTTATTCTGGGGTCCGGCCCCGCCGGGCTGACCGCCGCCATCTACGCCGCGCGCGGAGGATTGAAGCCCGTGGTGGTGCACGGCCTTCAGCCCGGCGGCCAGATGACGATTACGACCGACGTTGAGAACTATCCGGGGTTCGCCGAGGTGATCCAGGGGCCGTGGCTCATGGAACAGATGACAAAGCAGGCCGAACATGTCGGCGCGTCGTTCATGCACGACATCATCGTCGAGGTTGATCTGTCGAAGCGGCCGTTCGCGCTGAAAGGCGATAGCGGCGAGACATACGAGACGGACGCGCTAATCATCGCGACCGGCGCTCAGGCCAAATGGCTCGGCCTGCCCTCGGAAGCGAAGTTTCAGGGCTTCGGCGTGTCGGCCTGCGCCACCTGCGACGGCTTTTTCTATCGCGGGAAGGACGTCGTCGTGGTCGGCGGCGGCAATACCGCGGTTGAAGAGGCGCTCTATCTCTCCGGACTCGCGAAATCGGTGACGGTCGTGCATCGCCGCGATTCCTTCCGGGCCGAGAAGATTTTGCAGGACCGCCTGTTCGCGAAAAAGAATGTGGAAATCATCTGGGATCATGCGGTCGATGAAGTGCTCGGCGAGCAGGCGCCGCCCGCGGTGAAGGGCGTGCGCCTCATTCACGCGAAAACCGGCGCCAAGCGAGAGCTGCAAACCGACGGCGTCTTCGTTGCGATCGGCCACAAACCCGCGACGGAGCTGTTCGTTGGCAAGCTGAAGATGAAACCGAGCGGCTATCTCGTCGTGAAGCCGGGCACGGTCGAGACCGACATACCGGGAGTTTTCGCCGCCGGCGACGTCGCCGACGACGTCTACCGTCAGGCGGTCACGGCCGCCGGCATGGGCTGCATGGCCGCGCTTGAGGCGGAACGGTTCCTCGCGGGGCGGACCTTCGGGAGCGCGCAAGGAGGCCATCAATGACGGCGATCGCCATTCTCGCGGGCGGCTGTTTCTGGGGCGTTGAAGACCTGTTCCGGAAGCTTCCCGGCGTTGTCGACACGGAGGTCGGCTACACCGGCGGCAGGACGGACGCTCCGCAATACAAGGACGTGAAGACCGGCGCGACCGGGCACGCGGAAGCGATCCGCATCACCTACGATCCGGCGAAAATCTCCTATCGCCGGCTTCTCGAGTTTTTCTTCCAGATTCACGATCCGACGACGCTGAACCGGCAGGGCAACGACATCGGCTCGCAATACCGTTCCGCCATTTTCTATCTCGACAGGGACCAGGAGGAGACGGCGCGTGCGACCATCGCCGACTTCGAGAGATCGGGCGTGTACGGACGGAAAATCGTGACGGAGCTAGTCCCGGCGGGGCCCTGGTACGACGCCGAGGACTACCACCAGGACTATCTCGTCAAATATCCTGACGGCTACACCTGCCACTTCATCCGACCGGAATGGACGCTGAAGACCTGACGGATCGTCGTTACAGCAGCTTCAATTGCGCCGAGCCTGCGTCAGGCCGGCGAAAGAGGCCATGATTGAGCGCCGGCGGCGCCTTATCGAGTCCGAGGCGCCGCGTCGCCTTCGAAAAGCGTTCCGCGATGAGCCGCGCATGAACCGTGCGCGGCTCGCGCGCGCGCGACCATTGCGGGTCGTAGTCGCGGCCGGCGTTCATTTCGCGGATGGCGCGCATCACCTTGCCGGCGCGCATAGGGTATTTGGCCTCCAGCCATTCCCTGAAGAGGGTCGAGACTTCGAGCGGCAGGCGCACGATGGTGAAGCCCGCGAACTGCGCCCCCGCTTTCTTCGCCGCTTCGAGCAGCGCCTCGAGCTCCTCGTCGTTGAGGCCGGGGATCATCGGCGCCGTCATGACGCCGACGGGCACGCCGGCCTCGGCGAGCCGCGCGATCGTCTCGAGGCGGCGCCGCGGCGAGGCGGCGCGAGGCTCCATGGCGCGGGCGAGTTTCGGGTCGAGGCTCGTGACCGAAAGCATGGCCTTGACGACGCCGATCTCGGCCATCGGCTTCAAAAGATCGAGGTCGCGGACGATCAACGCCGATTTGGTCAGCACCGAAACGGGATGACGGAAATCAAGCAGCGTCTGCAAGACGCCGCGCATGAGCTTCAGCCGCTTCTCGGCCGGCTGATAGGGGTCCGTATTGGTGCCGATCGCGATATGCTTCATGCTGTAGCTCTTCGCCGACAGCTCGCGCCGCAGGAGGACGGCGGCGTTGGGCTTGGCGAAAAGCCTGGTTTCGAAATCGAGGCCCGGAGAAAGGCCGTAATAGGCATGCGTCGGTCGCGCGAAACAGTAAATGCAGCCGTGCTCGCAACCCCTGATGGGGTTGATCGACCTGTCGAAGCCGACAAACGGGCTGTCGACATAGTTGATGATCCGGCGCGGCGTCTCGAGCGTGACCTCCGTACGCGGATCGCCGGCCGGATCGGAGAGGTCCCAGCCGTCGTCAGCGGCCTCTTTCGACTGGCGCTCGTAGCGGCCCGACGCGTTGGACTGCGCGCCGCGCCCGTCCCCCGTCAGCGGCGGCTTTCCCTCGGAGGCGGGGCGGCGAGGGGCGGGGGTCTTGAGCGCGGCGCGAGCCATGCGCCGACGCTAGTTCGCCAACTCGAACAAAGCAAGAACAAATGTTCCCCAAAGCGATGATTTCGGTCATCATTCCGACGCTCAACGCGCAGGCCGGCCTGGCAGGCGTCATCGCCGCCGTCGCCGGCGCGCATGAGATCATCGTCTCGGACGGCGGATCGGCGGACGCGACGCGGGCGCTGGCGGAGGCCGCCGGGGCGCGCGTCGTCATAGGCGCGAAGGGACGGGGCGGACAGCTCAGGCGCGGCGCGGCTGCGGCCGCCGGCGACTGGCTGTTGTTTCTCCATGCAGACACCGCCCTTGAAGAGACGTGGACGGACGAAGCGGAAGCGCTCATGACCGAGCCCATGACGGCGGGCGTCTTCACGCTTGCGTTCGACCGGACGCATCCTGCAGCCCGCGTCGTCGCCGCGGGCGCCAATCTGCGCACCCGGATCTTCCGCCTGCCCTATGGCGATCAGGGCCTCCTCATCTCGCGCGCGCACTACGACGCCGTCGGCGGCTTCGCCGACATGCCCCTGTTCGAGGATGTCGATATCGTCGACCGGATCGTCGCCAGAGGCGGCCGTCGGGCGCTGCGGCTCCTGAAGTCGCGGGCGGTCACCTCGGCGTTGCGTTATGAGCGGCGCGGCTATGCGCGCCAGGTCTTGAGCAACTGGACGGCGATCCTGCGGTACCGGCTCGGCGTCCCGGCCGACGAGATCGCCCGGGGCTACGGCGAATGATCCGCGGAACGCTGATCATCTTTGTGAAGGCGCCGAAAGCGGGCCGGGTGAAAACGCGGCTGGGGCGCGAGATCGGCATCGGCCGGGCCGCCGAGATCTTCCGCAAGCTGACCGCCCTGACGGTCGCCGAGGCGATGAGCGCGAGGCGAACCGGCGTGGAGGTCGTCCTCGCCGTCGATCCGCCCGGCGAGATCCGGCATTGGCGACGCTTGTGGCCGGGCGAGTTCCGGCGAACGCCCCAGTCGCGCGGCTCGCTCGGCGACCGCCTCGCCGCGGCGATCGCGGAGGTTGAGAGAGGGCCGGTCGTCGTCATCGGCGCCGACGCGCCTGGTTTCCGGGCCCGCCACGTGCGGGCGGCCTTCACGGCCCTTGGCGCTCATGACGCCGTATTCGGACCGGCGACAGACGGCGGCTTCTGGCTCGTCGGACTTGCGCGCCGACGAAGGGCGGGCCCTGTCTTCGAGGGCGTGCGCTGGTCGTCGAAGCATGCGCTGCGCGACGCGCAGGAGTCGCTGCCGAAATCCTTCCGGGTCGCGAGCCTTGTTTGGCTTGGCGACATTGACGAGGCCGGCGACCTCGGCGCGCCGATCCTGCGTTCGCCGGCCCGCACGCTCACAGCGGAATAGATCGACCGGCGAACGTCGACGCGGGCGCGCGCTATTTCGTCTTGAGGTTCGTCGCCGAAGTCTTGCCGCGCTCGGTCGACAAGTCGAAGGAGACGCGCTGCCCGTCATCCAGGCCCTGAAGGCCCGCAGCCTTCACCGCCGTGATGTGCACGAAGACGTCTTTTCCTCCCTCATCCGGCGTGATGAAGCCGTAACCCTTCGTCGCGTTGAACCATTTCACCGTGCCGCTCGGCATGTCGAAACTCCCTCAGTTCTGGCCGACCGCGTCGCAGACCGCGCCGCACCCCGCCGCGCTCATGCTTCCTCGGGTCTTCCGACAAGGACTCGACACGTCGGGCAAAAGCCGGGCTAACATTCGCCCCGGGAATTTGGAATCGGCGCGCCGTCGGGTCAAGGGTCCGAACAAAGACCGTCTAGTTTCGCAGGGCCGTCGCAGTTGCGGCTTTCGGCGCGGCCAACGGCCGCTTGCCCTCGTTGACGATCTCGTTGTTGGCGAATGTCGGCGCAAGCTTGGTGTCGTTGCGAAGCAGCGTTCCCCCGTCCAGCTTGTTGATGAATTTGTTGCCGGCGATGGTGAGGCGTATCGCCTTCCCGCCGCGCGTCAGGTCGTAATTGATGATCGTGTGGTTCTCGGCGTCGGCGGCCTGGATGACGGTGTTGCCTTCAAAGGTGACGGCGCCGCCCTTGGAGGCGTCGAGCGCATAGCTGCCGCGGCCATAGCCGTCGTCGAGAACAGAATTGCGCACGATAGTTTCGTCGGCGAGGCTCTTGACGTGATGGCCGATGCGCGTGCCTTCAAATCGCGATCTGTCGATGTCGAGCTTGATCGCGTTCAGCACGTAAATCCCGTGCGACATGCCGTCTCCAAAGCCGTTATCGATGAAGGACGAGCCTCTGATCGTGATCGTCCCGGTTGCGTCGCCGGTTGCGAGCACGCCGTCCTCGTTCGACACGAAACGGCAATTGACGATGGTGAGATTGCGGCCTTCATGACGGATGCCCGCGCCGTTGCGGTCCCAGGAGCGGGCCCCTTCGAACGTAATGTTTTCAACCTTGAGATCCGTGCCCGACAGCGGCACGAGGATGCCTTTTTCGGCGACCGATGCGGATCGCAGCACGGTCCTGCCGTCCGCGGCGCCGACCAGCGTGACGCTCTTGTAGAGCTTGAGGTCGGTCAGGTCGTAAACCCCGGCGGGGATCTGCACGGTCGCGCCGGATTTCGCCTTCTCGATCTCCTGGCGCAGCCAGGCGCCGTCGGCGGCCTGCGCGGACGCAGCCAGCGAGAAAGCAATCGCCGCGGCGAACGCCGGCAAAATGTGTTTCGTCATGAGGACATCTCCCTGGAAAAGCGCGCCGCCTCAAGAATGGCGGCCTCGAGTTCTTGCGGCGGCAGCGCGCCGGAAAAGCCGCGCCGCTCATTGACGATGAAGGTGGGCACGCCGGAAACGCCGGCGGCGCATAGGCCTTTGGCGTCGGCTGCGGTTTCAGCCAGCTTCTCGCCCGATTCCATCCGTAGACGGAATGAACTGCCGTCCAGCCCCGCTGATTCGGCGATGGCGGCGAGCGCGCCGATATCGCCGATCGGCGCGTCATGGAGCCAATAGGCGTCATAGAGCGCGCGGGCGTAAGGAATCGCCGCGCCCTCCGTCGCTGCAAGGCGCATGGCCTGATGCGCCTTCAAGGTGTTCGGCAGACGGGTCGGAACCCCGGGATCGAAGTCAAAACCCGCCCGCCGCGCAGCCTCGGCGATGGCGTTGCGCGAGGCTTCCCGCTGCACGGGGTCGGGAAACCGCAATTGATAGTAGGCGTTGCGGTCGAGACCTTCTTCGGGCGTGTGCGGGCCGAGCTGGTAGGGCCGCAGGCGCAAGTAGGCGTCGAAGTCTCGCGCGAGGCGTTCATGGGCCTTCAGCGCCGAACGCAGACCGACATAGCACCAGGGGCAGACCACATCGGTCACCACGTCGATGAGGAGGCGGCGCTGTTCCATGCGGCCAGCATCGGGCCGCCCGCCGGCCAATTCAAGGCGGATCGTCGCTATTTCGAGAGGCTGAGATTGCGCAACCCCGTGGCGATTTTGGCGAAGACCGCCGCGAGTTCGGCGGCGTTCGAGGGCTCGAAGTAGTGCCCCGTGCTCGTGCCGCAGTCCTCGAGCAGCTTGCGGACGCCCGGGTCGGTCACGTCGAAGGCGATGGCGTAGACGGTCAGCCCGTCCTTCTTCGCTTCCTCGCAAAGGCGCGCCGTCAGAGCGTCCGCGCTCGTGGTGTCGGTGCTGTCATGCGTCGGGTAGTCGGGGGCCCGCGTATTCTCGCCGTCGGTGAGGACGACGAGCGCCTTGACGCCGTTGCGCTTCTTGACTTCCGACATCGCGAGACCCTCGGTGAACGGCGCTTGCGGCGAGAGGATGCGGCGGCCCCAGGCGACGCCCTCGGCGATATAGGTCCAGCCGTTTCCAATCATCCCGTCGATCGCGTCCAGAATCTCCTCCTTGTCCGTCGTCAACGGCTGGATGGCGGAAGGGCAGAGATTGCCGGCGATGGCGGGCACCGCGGTCGCGTAATCGCCGTCTTCCGTGTTCAGCGGATAGTTGCGCGAGCCGACGCAGCCGACCCAGCCCGATGGCGCGGCTCCGAGCCATGAAGCCCCTTTATTGGCGGTCCCCACATTCACATACTGGCCGAACGGCACGAGCCCGACCTTGACCTCGGCGCCTTCGGCCGCGAACAGCGTTTCGACCAAGGCGGAGGCGGACTTCTTGAGGCTGTCGAGCTTGCCGTTTTTGTTCATTGAGCCGGTGTTGTCGAGCGCGAGCGCCACCTCGACATAGGGCGGCGCGCCCAGCTTGACCTCGGACAGCGCCGAGAGGTCGGCGGTCCTGAAACCGACGGCGCTGACCAGCTTGGTCGGCATCTGCGCATCGAGCGTCAGGGAGTAGGTCCCCGCCGCCGCGTCATAGGTCACGTCGAAGCCCGAGACGGCGAGGCCGACGATCGACGCCGTGGCCTTGTCGAAGATTGCGCGCGCGGCGGCGTCGAGCTCTGCGTCCGACAGGGAGGGGTTTTCGCCGCGCAGCCGGGCGGCGCGAAGGAGAGCCGCGTCGGCGGCTTCTTGCGTCACGGTGCGCGCATGGATTGTTCTGGCGAAGTCGAGGCCGGCGCCTCCAGCCATGATGAGCGGCAGCAGCAGGATCGCGAACATCAGCGCGATATTGCCGTTCTGGGCGACGCCGAAGTCGGTAAACGAACGCAACATGGAAGGCTCCGAAACCATGGAAGGCCGGCGCACGCCGCTTCCTTAACAATCGGTTTACAGAGCAAGTTTCGCGCCAATAGCGAAAAGCGCCCTCGGCGAGGGCGCTGATTTGGTGTCGTGTCCTCTTTAGAGGCGCCGCCCGGTCAGCGTGTAAGCGTAATGTCCCGGAGACTGCCGGCGATGACGCGGAACGCTTCGGCGAGATCGTCGCCGTTATCCGCGTCGAAGTAGAAATCCGGCGACGTGGCGCAGTCCCGCAGCAGGCTTTCCGTACCCGCGTCGTTCACCTCGAAGGAAATCGCGTAGACCACGATTTCATCCTTCTTGATTTCCTCGCACAGGCGCGATGTCAGCATGTCGGCAAGCGTCTTGTTGGAACTTTTGTGGGTCGGATAGTCCGGAGCCCGCGTATTTTCGCCGTCGGTGAGGACGACCAGCGCCTTGACCCCGCCGATCTTGCGGATCTGCGCAGTCGGCAGGCCTTCGCGGAACGGCGCGCGATTGGACAGAACGTGCCACCCCCACTCGAGCCCGCCGGCGATGTATGTATTGCCGCGCGCTTCCATCCCCTTGATCTCCTCGAGCACAAGTTCCTTGTCGCTCGTCAAGGGCTGGATCTGGTTGGGGCAGGTGCCGTCATAAACTTCAGGCACGGGCTTTGAGCTGAAACCTGCGTCGCTGATGTTGTCAGGATAGGAGCGCGACCCGACGCATCCGTTCCACTTGGAGAGCCGCGGCTCCGCGGCGATTTCGGAGTCGGAGATGACGTCTCTCCGCGACCGAGCCGTGCTTGCCTGCGCCGGGCCCTTCCCCGAGTTGTCAGTTTCGTCGGTCTCGCCCGCCGCGCGTTCGGAGCGCCCCGAGTCCTTCATCCAGAACCTGGATGCGCCGGCAGCGCCGACGTTCACATATTGAGAGAAGGGCACGAGCGCGACCAAGGAGTCGGTTTCTCCGCCCGAATAGACCGACTCCACAAGCTCGGCCGCCGCCTTCTTCATCGCCGAGAGCTTGCCGTTGGAGCCCATGGAGCCGGTGTTGTCGAGGACCAGCGCCACCTCCATGTAGGGCGGCTCGCCGAGCGACACGGCCGAAAGGGTCTTCAGGTCCAGGTTCGAGACGCCGGCGATGCTCATGAGGACGGTCTTGAGACGCGCGTCGACGGCGAGGTTGAAGCTGTCGGTCTTGGGATCGAAGTCAGCCTTGAACGAGACAATCTCGATGTTGCTGTTCTTGGCGATCGCGGAGTCGAAGATCCTGCGCGCCGCGTTGGTCAGTTCCTCGTCGCTCATCCCCGGGTTAATCGTCTTCAGGCGCGAGGCTCTGAGGATGGCCATGTCGGCCGCTTCCTGGATCGTCGATCGCGCATCCGACTTCCGCCCGAGGTCGATCGCCATGCCGCCGGCAAGAAGCAGGGGCAACAGCAGCATGGCGAACATCATGCCGACATTCCCGTGTCGGGCCCGGCCGAAGCTGCGGAAGCAGGAGCGCGATATGGCCATCTGTCCCTCTCGAGACTTCATCCGAATACGCCTCAAATTACGCGCGCCCGCTTAACGCCTCGTTTAGGACCATGATTAATGCGACGGTCGGCCGACAAAAAAAGCGCCCTCCGGGGGCGCTCTTTCTGGTCGGTGCGAAAGGAATTTTCAGGCGGCTTTTTCCTGGACCGGATCGCGCAGCACGTAGCCGCGGCCCCAGACCGTCTCGATATAGTGCTGGCCGTTGGTTGCGGCGGCGAGCTTCTTCCTGAGCTTGCAAATGAAGACGTCGATGATTTTCAGTTCGGGCTCGTCCATGCCGCCGTAGAGATGGTTAAGGAACATCTCCTTGGTGAGCGTCGTTCCCTTGCGGAGGGAGAGCAGCTCCAGCATCTGGTATTCCTTGCCGGTCAGGTGGACGCGCTGGCCCGAGACTTCGACCGTCTTGGCGTCGAGATTGACGACAAGGTCGCCGGTGGTGATGACCGACTGCGAATGGCCTTTCGAGCGGCGAACGATCGCATGAATCCGCGCGACCAGCTCATCCTTGTGGAAGGGCTTCGTCATGTAGTCGTCGGCCCCGAAGCCCAATCCGCGCACCTTGGTTTCGATGTCGCCCTGGCCGGTGAGGATCAGGATCGGCGTGTTGACCTTTGCGACGCGCAGCTGCTTCAGCACGTCAAAGCCGGTCATGTCGGGGAGATTGAGGTCGAGGAGGATGATGTCGTAGTCGTAGACCTTGCCGAGATCGACGCCCTCTTCGCCGAGGTCGGTGGTGTAGACGTTAAATCCGTCCGACTTCAGCATCAGCTCGATGCTCTGAGCCGTTGCGCCGTCGTCTTCGATCAGAAGCACCCGCATTTAGTTCTCCTTGGCCCGCGAGGATTCCCCTTCGCCTCGCGTCATTCGTTGCGACAACCGGATGCTAACCTTGATTTGCTTTCACAAAGGTTAACGAACATCACGCGACGCGGGGACTTCGCTTAAGCGCGCCATCAACTTCGTTACGTCGCGCTGCGCAGCGAGGCATCGACTGATTGCGCGGCGTTGATCAAGCCGCAATTTGACTCATCCTTGCAATTTACCAGTTTACCCGCGCTTAAGGCGCGGCCCGTTAAGACCACGCGCCAGGTCGCACGAGGCGAAGAGATGGCGCCGTCGCACGCGCGCATGAATCCGAAAGCGGATGATTTCGATCCCGTATCGGTCGAGGGTTCGGTTGAGTCCGTGTCCGGCCTATCGATCGAGATCGCCGATCGCCTCGGCGCGCTCGACATCGGCGCGCGCGTCGAGATCGAGCGGGCCGGAGACGTCGTGCTGGCCGAAGTCGTCGGCCTCAGGGCCGGGACGGCGCTCGCGCTCCCATTCGGCGGTCTCGCCGGCGTTCGCCGCGGCGCGCGCGCAAGGTTCCTTCATGATCGCGGCGGCCTGCGCCCCTGTCCCGATTGGCGCGGCCGGGTCGTCAACGGGCTGGGCGCGCCGATCGACGGCGGCGGACCGCTGAAGCAGGGGCGCCGGCTCATGCGCCTGCGCGCGACGCCGCCGCCGGCGCCGGCCCGAGCTCGTCTCGGGAAGCGGATCGATTTCGGCGTGAAGGCGCTGAACGCCTTCGCCGCGGCCCGGGCCGGACAAAGGCTCGGCGTCTTTTCCGCGGCCGGCGTCGGCAAGTCGTCGTTGCTCTCCATGATCGCCCGCAACGCTGATTTCGACGTGAACGTGATCGCCCTGATCGGCGAACGGGGCCGCGAAGTGCGCGAGTTCATCGAGGATCATCTCGGAACTTCGGGACTTGCCAAGTCGGTTGTGGTCGCGGCCACCTCGGACGAGCCGGCGCTCCTGCGCCGGGAGGCGGCGTTCGTCGCCCTGACCGTCGCCGAGTATTTCCGCGACCGCGGCGCCCGTGTGCTGTGCCTCATGGACTCGCTATCGCGCGTTGCGGCGGCGCAGCGCGAGATCGGTCTCGCCGCGGGCGAGCCGCCGACTGCGCGCGGCTTCACCCCGACCGTCTTCTCGCTGCTGCCTTCGCTCCTTGAGCGCGCGGGTCCGGGACTCGACGACGGGGCCGCCGGCTCGATCACCGGCGTCTTCTCCGTGCTGGTCGAGGGCGACGACCACGATGAGCCGATTGCGGATGCGGCGCGCGCCATTCTTGACGGCCATGTCGTCCTGAGCCGACGCATCGCCGAGAGCGGGCGGTATCCCGCTGTCGACGTGCTAAGGACAATCTCGCGATCGGCGGCCGGCGCCGCCGGCGAACAGGAGACCGCGCTCGTGACGCGGTTGCGGGCGTCCGAAGCGCTCTTTGAAGACATGCGCGAGATGATCCGCATCGGCGCTTATCGCGCCGGGTCCGACGCGGAGGTCGACAGGGCCGTCGGCCTGCATCGCCGGCTCGAGGCCTTTCTCCAGCAGGATGTCGGGGCCTGCGTCGGCGTCGCCGACACGTTCGCCGGCCTCGCCGCGCTTGTTGAAACGGAGGCCGCATGACGGTAGCCCGCGAAGATCGCGCTCTCGCGCAGTTGCTGCGCGTCGCAAAGCTTCGCGCCGAGGAGTTCGGTGCAAGGCGCGCTCATCTCGAGGAAGCGCGACGCGCTGCGGAGAACTCCATCGAGTGGCTGAACCGGGCGGTCGCCGCCGAGGAGCAGGGCGGCGGCGCCGATCCCGAAGCCCTGCGCCAGTTTCAGCGCTACCTCGCCGGCGCGGAGTTGAAGCGTCGGACGCTCGCCGAGACCCGCGATCGGCTTTCCGCCGAGATCGCGGCGATCTCCGACGCCCTCGCCGAGGCGGCGCTGGAGGTGAAAAAATTTGAACACCTCATCGGCATGCGCGCCGATGCCGCCGCCCGCGCCGCCAGGAAGCAGGCGGACGCCGCCGCCGACGAGCGCGCCGTGCAGCGGAAATGCGGCCCTTAAGCTGTCATTACGGAAGCGGAATGATCGTTCAATTTCATATCGTTCCCGGTTTGATCGTTTGACTTTCCCATAATTTCCCGTCAAATCCCGTTAAGTGGGTGTTAATCCCGGTTAAAGCCGGGCGCTCGCGAGTTGGTTTTTCCCGCCTGCCGCCGCCCTCGGGACGTCGGACGGCGCGGGCGCTTGCCGGAGCCAGGAATTGAACGTGGAGGCGACCAGGTTCAGCGGATCATCGTCGGCGAGCGTCGACGGCAAGAGCCGCATCGTTCTCCCCGCCGACTTCCGGCGCGTGCTGGAAGGCAAGGGCTGCAATTATTTCTACGCGACCCCTGACCTGCAGCACCCGGAGTTTCTCGAGTGCTTCGGCCCCGACCACGCGCGCAATCTCGAGGCGCAGCTCGACGAGTTCGATCCTTACGACGAGGACGGCCGCATCCTGCGGGAACTCCTCATTGGACGGATGAAACCGCTGCCGTTCGATGCGGACGGGCGCTTCGTTCTGCCTGCAGCCTTCAGGGAGAAGGCGCGAATCGACAAGGAGGCCCTGTTCGTGGGGCTCGGCGCGACGTTCCAGATTCGCGATCGGGCGGCGGGCGAGGCGCGCTCGAAGGATCTAGAAGAGCGCGGCGCCGCCGCAGCGCGCCGGATGACGAGCCACGCCAAGCTGCGCCGACTGGGGCAACGCGAATGACGAAGTCCCCGCATGAGCCGGTCATGCTCGACGAAGCGCTCGACGCGCTGGCGCCCGCCTCGGGAGAGTTCTTCGTCGACGCGACGCTCGGCGCCGGCGGCTATACGCGAGCCATTCTCGCAACTTCGGACTGCCGGGTCGCCGCCTTCGATCGCGACCCGACCGCGATCGCGGGCGCAAGAGCGTGGGCCGGCGAATTCGCCGGCCGGCTTACGCTCATCGAGCGGCCGTTTGACGAAATCGAGGAGGGCCTCGCCGGCGTCGGCGTCGACGCCATCGATGGAGCCGTGTTCGACCTCGGGGTCTCCTCGATGCAGCTCGACGAGGCCGGACGCGGCTTCTCCTTCCGCGCCGACGGGCCCCTCTCCATGCGCATGGACGCGCGCAAGCCCGACGCCGCCGACGTCGTCAATCGCGGCGAGGAAAGCGATCTCGCCGCCATCTTCAAAACCTATGGCGAGGAACGCCACGCGCGCAGGATCGCGCGGGCCATCCTTCGTGAACGCGAAGAGGAGCCGATTGCGACGACCGGTCGGCTTGCAGAGATCGTGGCAAGAGCGGCGCCGGCCCGGCCGCAAGACAAAATCCATCCGGCGACGCGCGTGTTCCAGGCGCTGCGCATCTTCGTCAATGACGAACTCGGTCAACTGGCCCGCGCCCTGATCGCCGTCGAGCGCCGGTTGCGCCCGGCTGGGCGTCTCGTCGTCGTCAGCTTCCACTCGCTTGAGGATCGCGTCGTGCGTGGCGAGTTTGTAGAGATCGCCGAGCGTGGGGTAATTGAAGCAAGTCGTGAGGAATGTTTCCGCGCCGCCGCCGGTCATCATCACCACCAGCCCAATATGAACGAGTTCCGACGCCTGTTCGCCAATGACGTGAAC
>JACADZ010000153.1 GCA_013389105.1 Parvularculaceae bacterium
CCCCCACCCCGGCCCTCACCCTGAACAAGGGGAGGGAGTCGACTGACGCGGCGTCCGCCCCCCAATGAACGCTACTGCCCGAGTATCTTCTTCAGGACGTGGCGCCGATTGCGCGTGTACGGCCTGACCTCGGTGGGCCAGCGGCCCTGCTCGGCCGCCCTCGCCCATGCCTCACTCAGCAGCACTTCCGCGCTCTCCAGCTCGTAGATGGCGCTGTAGCGGGGCTCGCCCTCCGCAACCATGGTCCTGCGCTCACCCCCGATCATCATCGTCAGCGGCTCGGTGGTGACCCGCACGGCCGACAGCACGCCGGGCACCTTCAGCAGCAAGGGAACATGCTCGGTGTCGTAGACCTCGTTGAACAGCGCTTCCTTGCCGGGCTCCACGTCCATGCTGGCGATGAAAAGGTACCGGGCCCTCGGATGCATCACCGGTCAGCTTTCGTACTTGAAGGACAGCAGCACGCGGGTGCGGAATGCCGTGATCTTGCCCGCCTCGACCTTCATGTCCATCTTGACCACCTCGGCAATGCGCAGGTCGCGCAGGGTCGCCGAAGCCGTCTCCACGGCGTTCGCGGCGGCGTCCTCCCAGGACTTCGCGCTGGTGCCGATGACCTCGACCACCTTGTAGACGGTGTCCGCAGCGGCGATGTTTCTCTTCTTGCCCTTGGCCATGATGCTCCTCCTCGGTTGGTGGTTGCGGGAATGGCGGCTTGCGAAGGTTGCGCCGCAGTATGCTCAGTCGAAGCTGAAACCAGGCGTGCGAGTGTAGAGGTGCAGCCCCTCGTCCTGGATGACGAGCGAGCGCATGCGCCTGGCGCCGCGGTTGTGATGCGAATGCAGCAGCGTGGCCGGGGTGATCTGCGCGGCGCCGTCGGACCAGTCCACCCGCTCGCCCTCGATCATCGAGTGGATGCCCTCGCCCTGCAGCGCCAGCGTGATGGCCACGCCGTTGTGGCGATGCGGGCGCTGGTCGCAGCCGGGAGCGAGCGTGTTGATGCCGACGTTGATCGAGGGCATGGTGGCGTAGTTGGGCAGCATCGACGCGGTGGTGAGATTCACCGCGTGCCCGGTGGTGTTGTCGGTGATCGGGCGCTTCCACACCGCCTCGAAGCGGCGCTCGATCTCCTCGACCGGCCAGTGCGTGGTCTGAACCGCGGCGCGCCCGGGGGCCGGGGCCCGCAGCCCTTCGAAAGCGAGCAGCGGCTCGTCGGTGGCGACGAACAGCAGGCAGTCCTCGCCCAGGGCGAGATGGCGGGTCTCGTTGCCGCCGGGAAAGCAGAACACGTCGCCGGCGCCCCAGGCGACGACATCGGCCCCGTTGCGGCTTTCGCCCTGCCCGCGCAGCACATAGCAGATCTCGCCTGCCGCGGCGAACGCCGTCCGCAGTTCCTCACCGGCCCGGATCTTCAGATAGCGCACCAGCAGTGTGGGGGTGGTAGCCGGGTATGCAGTGCCCAGCTCCGCCGAGATATCCAGCGGGACCGCGCCGGTGGGCGTGGCCGGATCGAACGCCCGGTCGCGCTCGGCCAGAAACTGGCGGATCGGCACCGGCGGCCAGCGGAACGTGAACGGGTTCTCCGACGTGTTGTAGCGCGCGCGCTCGGTGTATTGCGTCGCAGCAGCAAGCTCCTGGACGGTCATGACGGTTCTCCTGCGGCCGGTTTCGGATACTGTACGGGAAACGAGGCGGGCTGCACAGCCGGGTTCGACAACCAGAGGGTCCGCCTGGGCTGTGCCGGGCGAGGCTATGCCCTTGGGATCAGGCGACGCACGACCGGCAGGGACGATACGTATGCCATCTGTAAGCCCCCATGCGCTAGTGTGCTTCGACGAGCGACAACTCCGCCCACGTCAGGTCGGTCAGTGCGGAGGTTACGTTCGTACCACACCCGACGGGAAGTCTCGCCTCGGCTACGCGTGCATCTGGGGCGGCGATTGCCGGTAGCGGTGTGCAAGGCAGCTCGGGCTCGCGGGCCCATGCCCGCGAGTATCGATCACTCGCAACAGGGGAACGCATATGAAGCCCGCACCCATTCCGACCGATGAGTCCGAGCGTCTCTCGGCGCTCAAAGCGCTCAATATTCTGGACACACCCCGCGAGCCGCGGTTCGACCAGATCACCGAGCTGGTGGCTGATGTTTTCGACGTGCCCATGGTCTATCTCAC
>JACADZ010000010.1 GCA_013389105.1 Parvularculaceae bacterium
CCGCGTTCGGGCGCCGGTCGGGCCGGCGCGCTTCCGGCGCCTGGGGCAAGGCGATCAGGAGCGCCTGCTCGGCGTCGGAGAGATGCCGAGGTTCGTGGCCGAAATAGAATAGGCTGGCGGCGCGCACGCCCTCGATGTTGCCGCCATAGGGGGCGAGAGTCAGATAGAGTTCGAGGATCTCGCGCTTGGACAGGCGGCTCTCGATCTGCAGCGCCCGGAGCATTTCCACGAGCTTGCTGACGAGCGTTCGTTCGCGCGGTTCGAGGAGGCGCGCCGCCTGCATGGTGATCGTCGAGGCGCCGGACTCGATCTCACCGGCCGCCGCCGCATCTTTGATGGCCCGCAGCACCGCCGCGACGTCGACCCCGGCGTGAGCGTAAAAGCGCTTGTCCTCGACGACGACCAGCCGCTCGACAAAGGCGGGATCGACCGTCTAGAGGTCGGCCTTGAACCGCCAGCGGCCCTTGTCGGTCGCGAAGGCGTGCAGCCAGCGCCCGTCGCGATCAAGGACCAGCGGGCTGTAGGCCTTTGCGCGTTCAAGCGGCGGGGGAAACAAGGCGTCGAGCGCGAGCACGGCGGACAGCGCCGCGGCGAGGCAAAGGGCGACGCGCCGCAAGCGCTCAATGGACATGACGCCTCGCCTCCGCCGAACCGGCTCCGCCCCGGCATGCGCCGGCGCGAACGGCGTTCCTGACGGCGACGGCCCATCCATCACGCCAAGACTCGCTCCTCTACTGCGACGGCGCCACGATCAGCTTCGCCGCCGCCGAGCGCCCGACGACGCCGGGCTTGTACATGTCCTCGACCACCGCGCCCGGGACCATGAAGCTTCCGGGCGTCACCGCCCGCACGACATAGGCGAGCGTGAAGCGTTCGCGATTGGAGAGATCGACGGCGGCGACATAGCGGTCGTCGCGGGCCTCGGCGATCCTCGGGCGGCTGATGTCGCCGATCCAGGCGTAAGGCCCTGAATTGGCCGCGCCGTCCTCCGGGTTGAGCAGGGTCTCGATCTCGAAGCCCGCCGGCAGCAGATCGGCGATGATCGCGGGATGCGTTCGCTCCGCCTGCGGCGCGCCCGAAAGCACGACGACGAGCCGGTCGTTCTGTTTTACCGAGGCGAGGTCGGCGGCGCGGCCGTCACGCGTCGCGAAACGCTTCTCGATCGTGAAGCCTTGCGACGCCGGCGGCGGCGCGGACTTCGGCGCCCCGGAAACCATCACGGTGCGGAAGATCGCGCCGGTCGACTCATTCTTGTAGGAGACCCCTTTCTGGATTTCGGCAAGCGACGGCGTGAAGCTCGGCGCAGGCTTCAGATCCTTGGGCTTGACGCCGCCGATCGAGAGCGCCAGCGGACCGGCCCGCTTCAGCAGCGCCTGGCTGGCTAGGAGAACGAAAGCCTTCTCCTGCGTATGGAGCGATTCCGGGTCGCGCATGCGTTGCGAGAAATCATCCGTCAGCCGATCGACGAGCTGCGCCTGGTCGGCCTCGGCGGCCAACGCAAGAACGCCCGCCGCATCACGCAGCGGCGTCTGGTAGTAATCGCCGGTGTTGTCGTAGCCGAGCGCCTCGACGGCCATCTCGAAAGCGCTGATCGAGCGCGCGCGGTCGCCCATGGCGGCGAGCGCCCCGGCGATCTGGGCGCGCGCGAGCGGATCGGGCGTCCCCTTCAGCAGCGCGTCATGGAAGTAGCGCAGATCCGCAAGATCAGCCTTGCCGGCGCGGCCGAGAACATAGAGCGCATACGCCGCCGAACGCCGGCGCAGATGTTCGTTGGTGTCGTTCGACCAGGCGCCGACCTGGGCGTTGAGGTCGTAGGCTGCCGACACCCACTTGTCGACGCGCGCGACCTGCGCGAGCGCCTGATAGGAGCGGTCGAGGGCTTCGTCCGGCACGGCGTAGTTCTGCGCCTTCGCCCGGTAGAGGAAGTCTGTGACATAGGCTCCGAGCCAGGGCGTCGCCCAGCCGTCGCCTTCGCGCCAGAGGCCAAAGGCCCCGTCCGCGCTCTGCCGTTCCAGGAGTTCGTTGACCGCTTTCTGGATGCGCGGGCGCACGGCGCGCTCCGGGCCCCGGCCCGCCTCCCCGCCGAGCACGTCGACGAATAGGAGCGGCATGGCGGAACTCGTCAGCTGCTCCGAGCATCCGTAAGGGTACCGGTAGAGCGAATCGAGAAGCGGTCCCGGCTCGACGCCCTTGATGCGCGAGAACGAGACCGTCACCTCCGCTGATCCGGACACGAACGGTTCGACCAGGGCCGCATTGGCGAGGAACGACGCGCCCGGCGCCAGCGACACGGTGCTGACGTTGGTCACCGGAAAGAACGGCGTGCGCACCTGGATCGGATAGGAGCGCGACACCTTGAACCCGCCAGGTCCCTCGACATCGAGGGAGACCGAGCCGATGCCGATTTCGCCGGCGGCGAAGGTGAACCGCTCGGTCGCCTTCTTGCCTTTGGCGAGGTTGAAGGTTTTTGTCTCGGAGACCGAAATCGGCGAACCGCCGCGCAACGTGACCTTGTAGTCGCCCGCCGCGCCGTCGACGTTGTCGATGAGCAAGGTGGCCGACGCCGTGTCGCCGGGCGCAAGGAAGCGCGGCATGGCGAGTTCGGCCGGCACGGGATCGCGCACCGTCAGCGGCTGCGACGCGCTGCCGAGCTTGTCGCCGCTCCAGGCGACCGCCATCAGGCGCAATTCGCCGTTGAAGTCCGGAATTTCAACCGGGACGTTGGCGACTCCGTCGCCGCCGACCGTCACGAGGCCTGAATAGAGCGCGACCGATTTCGTCGGCACCACCGTCAGGCCTTCGCCGCCGATCTGGTCGCCGCCGAAGCGCGCGGGCGCGCCAAGATTGGCGTGGAGAATTCGGCCGTAATCGTCGCGCACTTCAACGCCGAGCGCCTTCTTGCCGTAGTAGTAGTCCACCGGATCGGGCGAGGCGAACTTGGTGAGGCGCAATATGCCCTCATCGACCGCCGCGAGGGTCAGCATGACCTTCTCGCCGCGGGCCGCGCCGCCGATCTTGACCGGCATCACGATATTCTGCCGTGGACGAACGAGCGGGGACGCCCCGACCTCGACGGCGAGCTTGCGCGCCGACATGTCGAAAGGGACATAGGCGACGCCCATGGCGCGCCGGGGGATTGGACGATTCACGACGTCGCGCGGCGTCACCACCGTCGCGAGAACGTAAAAGCCCGCACCCCAGGACGGATCCGTGTCGATGATGATCTCCTTGCCGTCCTTCGGCACCTTGTGGCGCTGGATCGCGTGCACGCGGTCGGTCGCGACCGCGACGATCGCCTCGCCCTCATAGGGCGGCTTCAGCATGAGCTTCACCTGACCGCCCGGCGCCGGCGGATCGACCGGCGCGGACAGCGCCGCCTGGTCCGGCGTCTCGACACCCGCCGCATAGGAGCGCCAGCCGACATAAAAACGGATATCGGTCTGCGCGCCGGTCTGCGGGTCCGTCACCGTGAGGCGGTAGTCGCCGGGATCCAGCTTCTGCCTGATCGAAACCGCTCCGGCCGCCGAAGCGGCGACCTTTCCCTCGCCGATCAGGATATCCTTGAACGAGCGGCGCCAGCGCCACTCGCCGTTCTCGCGATACCAGTCGAACCAGTAGTCCTCCTCGACGAGGCGCCACTCGAGATCGTCGGCGACCAGCGCGCCGTCGCGGCTGACGAGAATCGCGTTCACTTCGACCGGTTCGTTCTCGCCGAAGCCGTAACCGTCGCCGCTGAGCTTCAGGCCGACATAGCGCTCGTCCCAGCGCACCGGCACGCGCGCGCTCTCGCGCACGACGCGGCCGCCGGGCTCGATCACGCCGACGACGAGATCGGCGCGCAGGGGCGCTCCCAGTCCGAGCGGGCCGTCGTCGATCGTCAACTCGATCGTGGCTTCGCCATTGTCGTCGAGCGTCGTATTCGGGAGCTGGATGAAACGCTCGTCGAACTTGCCGTCGGCCGGGCCGTAGCGATAGGCCGAAAAGTCAGGGAACGGATTGGGATCGAGGCGGAGGCGGGCTTCGGCCTCGACGCCAAGGCCGGACGCGGGCGCGCCGTAGAGGAAGCGGCTCTTTACCATGACAGGCCGCGGCTCGTCGGGAAGCATCGCCTCCTTCTCGTCAACGTCGAGCGTCACTTCGAGGCGCTGGGGAACGAAATCCTCGACCGTAAAGGTCTCGGAGCCGACGGCGCCGGCGCCGTCAGCCTCGACCGTGATCGTCCAAGCGCCGCGCGCGGCCGAGCGCGGAATGTCAAAATCATGCGTGAAGCCGCCGATGTCGGTCTTCTCGACACGGATTTTTTCCGCTTCGGTGTAGTTCGGGCGCCGCACGGTCACCGTCACCGGCCGGTCGGCGACGGCGCGGCCCGCTCCGTCCCGCAACAGGCCCGCGATGCGCACGGTCTCGCCCGGCCGGTAGATGCCGCGGTCGAGATAGACGAAGGCGTCGAGTTTGGCCGGGGCCGCGCGGCCCTGGACATTGCGGTCCGAAAGATCGAGCGGCGTGCGGTTGAGGTCGAGCGCGGCGAAGTCCTGGTTCGCGCCGTAAGCCATGATCATGCGCGGCGTCAGCGGGAACTCGCCGTTGATCGCCGCCTCGCCGAAACGGGCGCGCCCGTCGGCGTCCGTTCGCGCCGAGGCGAGCACGTCGTTATTCGCGGCGATCAGGGAAAGTTCGACGCCGGCGAGCGGCTTGCCGTTCGAAATCGCGCGCGCGAACACGTCGATCCCCTGCGGACTCGAATAGGAGCTGAGCGCGATGTCGGTGAAAAGGATCCAGCGCCAGGCCTGCGCGGGGCTGTATTTGTCGGCGCCTTCCGAGACGTCCTTGAGGCGCACGAAATAGGCGCCGGGCTTTAAGTCCTTCAGCGCCGCGCCGAGCGCGAACACCGTCGTCTTCGTTTCGTTGCGATCGGCCTTGACGTCGATCTTGCCGTTGAAAACCTTGACGCCGACGTCTTCCCCGTCTTCCTCGCCATAGACATAGAGGTAATCCTCCGGCGAAACGGATTCGCCCTTCACCATCGCCTTGCGCGCAAGGGACCGGTCGGAGACGCGACGCACGTCGATCTCGAATTTGCTGACGTTCACCGTCTCGATGCCGACGCCGTCCGCTTCAAGCCGGGGCAGGATGACGCCGTCGCCGGCGAAGCCGACATAGGCGGGCTTGTCGCCGAAGGCGATGGCGATCTCCTGGGGTCGCTCGAGCGCCTGACCTTTGGCGCCGGGAAGGCCCTTCTTCAGCGTCGCCGTATAATCGACGTCGAAGGCGAGGCCGGAAACGCAGAGATTCTGTCCGTTCACCTCGACGGCGGGCTTCACCGAAGGGCTGATGCGAATGTAGTCGCCGTAATTGGTCTTGCCGCTGTCATCGAGCTTCTCGGTGAAAACGAAGCAGGCCCGCGGCGAATCTCCCGACATGTCGAAGTTCAGGCGCGAAAACGCGAAGCCTTCGGCGACCGCCGGCCCGGGGCGGCGGGCGCCTTCGCCCCGCAATTCCTGGAACGGCTCGCGCACGCTGCGCCCCTGCTCTCCAGCTTCGCGCGACAGCGGCGGAAGGCTAAGCCCCCCCTGAGGCAGCGCGAAGCGACCGATCAGGACGCCGATCGCCAGCGCGAACACGATGGCGCCCGCCAGCAGGACATTCGAACGTGACATTTTTTCTCCCTCCGGCGCGAATCGCGCCGTCCCCTCGCCTCGAGGCCCGTCATTAGCGGCCGTTTGCGGCCCCTGATTGTTCGACCATAATCGATTTCGGGACAAGTTTGCGATTTTTAGGCGGCGGTCTATGTCTCGTTCCGCCGCGACGCCGACGCTGGTACTGTCCGGCGGCGCCGTCCCCGTAGCTCAGGCGGATAGAGCACCAGATTCCTAATCTGGGGGCCACAGGTTCAAGTCCTGTCGGGGACGCCAGCCGCCTTGCCGGCGGAAATTGAGGGCCGCCACGGCTTTGCCGCAATTTCCGCGCGGGAGCGGCGGGGCAGGACCCGGAAAAACCCCGGCGGCGCAGGGCTTTACGACCGATCCTGCGTCCCCTGTGATCCCCGGCACAGGCGCCCGGCGGCGGCGGCTCTATCTTCTCCTCATCAGGCGGGCCGGAACGGAGCGCCTGGGGGAAGCGAGAAAGGAGAGCCGCCATGTTGACCGTCCTCACCACCATCCTCGTTGGCATGATGATCGTGTCCGGCGGCCTCGGCCTTTCCAGCTTCTTCGTTCTGGCCCGCTGACCCTTCGACGCCTTCCTGACAGCCTCAACAACTCGGCCCCGGCGGACCTGAAGGTCCGCCGGTTTTTTTCGAGGACCGGCGCCGCCGTTCGGGCGACGCCGGCGCTTCCCTCAAATGAAGATGAAGTCGCTTTGGGCGAGCAGCACGTTGGTCTGGACGCGGAAGTCGGCGACGCCGTCGCCATTCGTGTCGCCGGCGAAGAAGAACGCCCCGCCCGAGGAGTATGAGCGCAGCTGCCCCGCGACGCCGCTGAACGCCGCGCCGCCGATCCAGGTGAAGGCGTTAAGGGCGCCGCCGTCGACGGCGTCAAGATCGCTGAGATCGGCTTTATCCTGCCCGCGCACGAAGTCGGCAATGGTGTCGAGGCCGCCGAGGTCGGTGAAGGCGAAGATGTCCTTGCCGTTGCCGCCGAAGTGCCAATCATCGCCCGAGCCGCCATTGAGCAAATCGTCCTGCGTGCCGCCGTCAAGCCGGTCGTTTCCTGCCCCGCCGTTCAGCACGTCGGCCTGGTTGCCGCCGAAGAGCAAATCGTCACCGCCGTCGCCGTTCAGCACGTCGGCCTGGTTGCCGCCTTCGATCCGATCGTTGCCGTCGCCGCCGTTCAGCACGTCGGTCTGGTTGCCGCCCGTAATGAAATCGTCGCCGTCGCCGCCGTCGATGGTGTTGCTTGCGCTGTCGCCGTGCAGGTTGTCGGCGAAGGCGCTGCCCTCGAGGTTCTCGATACCGTTCAGCGTGTCGCCCTGGGCGTCGCCGCCGGAGGCGCTGTGCGACAGCGTGACGTTGACCCCCGCCGCCGAGGTCGCATAGCTCGCAGTGTCTGTTCCCGCGCCGCCAATCAACGTATCGGCGCCCTCCCGTCCCATCAGGAAGTCGTCGCCGTTGTTGCCGATGATGACGTTGGCGGCCGAGTTCCCAAGTAAAACGTCCGCCCCCGATCCGCCGGTCGCGTTCTCGATCACGACGCCGCGGGCGATGGTGAACCCGCCCCAGATGTCATCGACGAACGAGATCACGCCGCCGCCGGTCGCCGAATAATCTATGGTGGCGGCGAGCAGGTCGATGCGCGCATTGCGGGCGCCATTGTATCGAATGGTGTCGTTCCCGCCCGTGTCCCAGATGGTTTCGTAGTAAGTGCCGACTTCGTTCGCGTCTTTGAGGAGATAGGTGTTGTTTCCGGTCGCATAGGCGGGAGCGACGCCGTAGCGATCCTGCAGCGTCGCGATGTCAATCGCGCTGAGCGTGCCTGACCAGCCATTGTCAATGCCGTCCGCCGTGAAGGGCGACGGACCGTCCGGGTGCAGCTGCCACGCGTCATTATATGACATGACCGTGTAAACGCCCTGGTTCAGGTCGTAGATGCCCAGTGAATCGAACGGTCCCGTCACTCCAAGCATGATGTCCGAACCGCCGCCGGTGTCGTGCGGATGGGCGAGGCCATGGGCGTGGCCGAACTCGTGGAGCATCACGGCGAACGAGAAGCCCCCCTGGAGCAGGCTCTGCTGCTGGTCGAAGGTCCAGCCGCCGCTGTCGACGTTGAAAACGCCGATGCCTTGCGCGGAGCCGAACGCCGGATCCTGCGGATAGAAATACGCCCCGTAAAAATCGGACGTGGTCGTGATCAGCCGGAACGTCGCTTCCGCGGCGTTCGTGGTGATCTCGTAATTCACCCCCAGGATTTTTTCATACTCCTGAAGCGCCAGCATGATCTGCTGCTTCTCGAAGTCGTTCCAGCCGAACGAGGGCAAGGGGTCGACCCCGTTGTCGGCAAGCTCGCCGAAGCTTTCTCCCGGAAGCGCGAAATAGACATAGGCGGTGTTGTTCGAGTCGAAGGGAACATTGTCCGCGTCGAACCAGTTGATTGAGTCGGTCAGATTGAAATCGGCGGGATCGATCTCCGACGAGGTGATCGTGAATCCGCCGGACCAGGGCTGGTAAGAGAAGACGTCAAGGTAATAGGTGCCGGTGCTGGTCGCCTGGAAGAACACCCGCGAGCTGATGTCGGAGGGGAAGCTAATGTCGTCATTGACGGCGACGATATTCCCGTTCGAATCGTAGACGAATATGACCGGATCGATCTCGCCCGGCGGCAGATCGAACCAGTCGGAGGCGTAGTCGGCGCCGCCGGCGACCTCAATCGTGTAGAGCTTGCCGGCCTCGACCTGGATTGCGTAGGTGTCGACCTCGCTGAAGGAGGGACCATATACCGTCCCCGGTCCTGCATCGATAAAGCCGTACCGCACCTGCCCGATCGTGTAGGTCGTGCTTCCCGTATCCGAAACGACGTCAAATCCGGGATAGACGACTGCGTCGAGCGTGTATTGGCCGGTGCTGGACCCGAAGCCTTCGACGTCGATGATGTGCAGACCGGTGTAGGTCGCCGTGTAGGTGAGCAGGGAATTGAACTGATGTCCCCCGTCATCGTCGAGATTGAGCAGATTGAACGAACCGTCAAGCAGGAACAGGACCGTGTCCGGGAGAGGCTGGGCGCCTGATCCGTAAACGGAGAAAAGATAGGTCTGTCCGGCGACGAGATTGATCCCGAACAGATCGAAATCGCCTGGGGCCTCGATGACGTCGTCGATCAGGATCGTGGAGGGCACGGCGCCGATATTGGCGACCGGACCGCCCTGCACGGACGACGGCGCCATGATCGCGCTTCCGCCCTTCATACGCCCCACGGCCTCCGGATGGACCTCGATCTCTCCCGGAGCGGGTTTGGCGATCTGCGCGCCCGCTGACAATCTATCCGAAAACGACCCTTGGGGCGCGGCGGTCTCGGATGACGTCTCCGACCCGAGCGGCCTGAAAGAGGACTCCTCGGCAAAGCCGCTTGCGGCGCGCTCCGTGGCCGTCGCGACGGACAAGATATCGACAGTGGCCGCCTGGTCGAAGCGCACTTCCCGCTCGGCAAGCAGGGTCGGCCGCTCATTTCGCTGCATATGGCTCCCCAAGAATATGGCGTCGGACGCTGACGCCGGATTTACACGACTGTGTCCCTAACATAGGTTGCCCGCGATTACAGGCGTCAGATGCAGTTGTTGCACAGTTGATGGTTAGAACAATGATACGCGGTTGGCTTCTGGCGGCGGCGCCGCTCGCGACGGTTGCTTGTTCGAGCGGACTTTCCGATGATTCCGCAAATGCGAAAGATCAGGAGTCCGTCGTGGTGGAGAATGCAGGCTCAGCTGCAACCGATCGAAGCGCCGCCGACGGTGCTATCAAAGCTTCTGCGCCAGCGGGCGTTGCAAACCTCCCCTATGCCCGCGGCAAGGTGTTCGCCAGTCTCGATGAATATCTCGAGCATCTTGAGAAGCAGGGTGCGATCGACCTTCCCTGGTGGCGCGAGATCGAGCCTGGCGTCTACGAGCGGGTCGTGCGCATGCCGGAGGCCGCCCGCGAGATCAGGACGCGCGCGGAACTGCTGAAGCTCTATGGCTTCGACCACTGAACGCAGGCGTCGCTTTTCGGCGGCCCCTTGAGCCTCTGAGATGGTTGAGCTGGCGGGGCGTTCGCCGCCAATCCCGGCTTGGCGGCTCTCTTGCGCTCAACCTGTGACCCTTGGCACAGGCGCCCGGCGGCGGCGGCTCTATCTTCTCTTCATCAGGCGGGCCGGAACGGAGCGCCTGGGGGAAGCAAGAAAGGAGAGCCGCCATGTTGACCGTCCTCGCCGCCATCCTCGTTGGCATGATGATCGTGTCCGGCGGCCTCGGCCTTTCCAGCTTCTTCGTTCTGGCCCGCTGATCTTTCGACGCCCTTCCTGACAGCCTCAACAACTCGGCCCCGGCGGACCTGAAGGTCCGCCGGTTTTTTTATTTGCGCCATCGCAGATTTGCGCTCACTCTGATCGTCTGCGTGCATCTGCGCGACCATTGCCGATGACGGACCAACTCCCGCTCACCCGCATTCCGGCCGAGCCCGCAAGGGCTGAAGCCATTCGCGCGGCGGTTCGTTCGGCGCTTCTCCCGCTCGGATCGGGCTTTGAACTGGGGCGATTGGACCACGCCGAAGCCTTTTTCAAACTGGTGGGCGATCCGGCGGTGAACGATCCGATCGCGACCCTGCCCCGCCCGATCACCCTGGAAACGTGCCGCGGCTTCATAAAGGATCGGATCGCGGCGAAGGCGCGCGGCGAAGGGCTTCTCATCCTTATGGTCGGCGACGGCGGGCGGATCGTCGGCTATCAGGATATAGCGGTCTGGCCCGAATGGTCGGCCGCCGCCCTCGGCGGCGCCATCCATCCGGACGCCCAGGGGTCAGGCCGCGGCCGCGCCGGAGCCCGGCGCGCCTTCGACTGGATCTTCGAGACTCTTGGCGTCGATCTCATCTGCGAGACCGCCTCGCTCGACAACATCCGTTCCCGCAAGATCATGGAAGGCGCCGGCTTCAGTTACCGAGGCGAAATCGACCTTGCGTTGCCCGGCGGCGGCGCCCGGCGATCCCGCTATTGGGAGTTGACGCGGCCGGAATGGATCGCGTTTCGCGACGCGCATCCTGTCGGTCCCAAAGCTTCAGCCGGCGCGATCAGGGGCTGAGCCTCAAGGCGCGGCCCCGGCCAGTTCCTCGATCGCCGAGATGATCGCCGCGCTCTCGGAATGATGCAGCGCGTGCCCGGTTTCGGGCAGCATCACCAGGCGAGCCCCCGGTATCTCCTGAACAAGCCGCATTGAATGAATTTTCGGCGACACGGTGCGGTCGGTCTCGCCGGCGAAGATGATCGTCGGCACACGGATTTCATGGTAGCGCCGGCTCTGGGCGACGATCTGCGGCTTGAGTTCGCGGAGGTCGGCCGCGTTGGCCTTGAAGTCGCCCGGCCGGAAGAGCAGCGGCAGGCCGGATTCCTCATAATACCGGTTGGGCGCCTCGTCGGGACCGAAGGAGCCGGCGACGCCCCGCCGCGCCGCGACCGGGCCATAGAGCGGGATGACGAGACGGCGGAGCAGGAAGCCCGCAACCGGCCATCCCGAGACCTCGTTGTACCAGGCGACGCCGCCCGGCCATTCATGGCTGACAGGAGCGAGCAGCACGAGGCCCGACATGTCATCCTGATACTGAAGGGCGTAGGCGAGCGCGACGGCGCCGCCGAGACTCTGGCCGACGATCACCGGTTTCTCGACGCCGGCTGCGGCGAGCGCCTCGTGAATGAGGGCGGCCTGCACGTCGAGCCGCCAGCCGTCCGAAGGCCTCGTCGAATAGCCGCGCCCCGGCCGGTCGAGCGCGATCACGCGCCGCGACTGCGCGAGCCGGTCGCCGAGCGCCAGCTTCATGTCGCGCAGGTTGACGCTCGCGCCGTGGATCAGCACGACCGGCGCGCCTGCGCCGCCGCCTGGCGGGGCGAGATCGACGAGATGGATTTTCTCGCCGCCGGCGTCGACCCGCTTGCCGATCGGCGGGGACCGCCTCTCCGCCTGCATCGTGACGTGGCCCGACAGCGCCGCCAGCAGCAGCGCGACGCTGGAAATGAGAATGAGAACCACGCGCATGACCCTAGGGGATTCGACGTGCCTATTTTGTACGTTTCGCGCGCCCGGCCGGATCGCTCACATCGCGGCCCGGACGATGGCGTGGAACTCCTCGGCCTTGAGCGACGCGCCGCCGACCAGCGCGCCGTTCACCTCCGGGAGATGCAGGATGTCGCGCGCATTGGTGGGCTTCACCGAACCGCCATAAAGGAGCCTGACGCCGCCGCCGGCCCTGCCGCGAATGAACGCGTGCATGGCCGCGATGTCCTCTGGCGTCGGCGTCAATCCGGTGCCGATCGCCCAGACCGGCTCATAAGCAATCACGATCGGTCCCGGGCCGCGAGGCAGCGACCCCTCGAGCTGGCGGCCGACGACCTCGGTCTCCCGGCCGGCGCGGCGCTCGCTTTCGGTCTCGCCGACGCAGACGATCGGCGCGAGCCCGGCGCGGCGCCCAGCCTCCGCCTTGGCCCGCACGGCCGCGTCGCTTTCCCCATGATCCTGACGGCGCTCCGAGTGGCCGACAATGACATAAGAGGCGCCGGCGTCCTTCAGCATCTCGGCGCTGATGTCGCCGGTATGGGCGCCTGACGGCTGGGCGTGGCAGTCTTGGCCGCCGACGAGGAGCGGCGATCCTCTGAAGCGGGCGGCCATCGCAGCGACAAGGGTGGCGGGCGGGCAGATCACGATCTCGGGCCCGGCGAACTCGAACAACGCCATGAGCCGTTCGGCTTCGACCAGGGAAGCCGAGACGCCGTTCATCTTCCAGTTGCCGGCGATCAGCTTCCTCATGATGCGCCTTTTTGCGGGTGCCGCGCCGCCTCTAGGCAATGGGCCGCGGCTTGTCCAGACGACGCCGCCTTGTCGCGCCGCCCGGGCGACATTAGGGTCCGCGCCGCCTGAGGCGAGGAAGGAGCGGCATGCTGAAACAGGTTCGGTCGGGGATGAAGAACATCATCGCGATTTTCGGCGCGGTGCTGCTCGTTCTCTCGTTTGCGCTCTGGGGCGTTCCGGGGCTTTCGAACTTCGCGCAGCGGCCGACGCTGAAAGTGGGGTCCGAAGCGCTGTCGACCTCCATGCTCCAATCCGAATACAGCCGCGCGATGCGGATGAAGCGCGAGGAGCGCGAAGGCAAGTACACTCCCGACGACGCGCGCGCCGAGGGCCTTGGCGAGCAGGTGCTCCAGCAGGTGACGACGCGCTCGATTCTCGAACAGGAGGCGAGAAAGCTCGGTCTCGTGATGACCGACGACATGGTCAAGGAATACATCGAAACTAATGAGAACTTCAAAAACCCGACCACGGGCAAGTTCGATCCCCAGCGCCTCGCGCAGATCCTTCAGGCGAACGAGCTCAACCAGACGAGCTTCGAGACGCTGATCCGCAATCAGCTGCTTCGCGACCAATTGATCTCGAGCCTGATGTCGGGCCCGCCGGCGCCGGAGTCGTTCGCGCGCACGCTGCTCCTGCGCGAAAGCGAGGCGCGACGCGTCGGCTACCTGACCGTGACCGCCGACATGTCGGGCCCGGCGAAGGAGCCGGCCGCGGAGGATCTCCGGAAGTACTACGAGGCGAACCTCAAGGACTTCACAGCCCCCGAATACAGAACCTTCAACGCCGTCATTCTGCGCCCCGCGGATTTCGTGAAGGACGCGCCGCCTGCCGAAGAGGACCTGATCAAGATCTATGAGGCCAACAAGGCGCGACTCTACGAAACTCCCGAGAAGCGCACCCTCTATCAGACGACGTTCGGCGACGAAGCAAAGGCGAGGGCCGCAGCGGATGCGCTTCGGCAAGGCAAGCCGTTCGAGGCGGTCGCCGTGGAGAACGGCTCGACCCTCGCGGCGTCGACCCTGACTGAGATTTCGCGGAAGGACATGCTCGATCCGGCCGTCGCCGACGCCGCCTTCGCCGAAGGTCTCACCGAGGGCGCGATTGTCGGTCCGGTGAAGGGTCTGTTCGGCCATGCGGTCATCCAGATCGCCGGCGTGATCGCTCCGACCGTCAAGTCGTTTGAGGAGGTCCGTCCCGAAATTCTCGCCGATTTTGAAAAGCAGGCCGGCAGGAAGAAGGTGCGCGACGCGGTCGAAGCCTTGCAGGCGGAACGCGATACCGGCGCTGTTCTGGTCGACGCGGCCAAGAAGGCCGGCGTCGCAGCGAGGCAGTTCGGCCCGGTCGACTCATTCAGTTTTGCGCCTGGCGGCGCAATCGTCGCCGACCTTCCGGGCGAAGTGCTGAAGGAAGCGTTCGCCCTCGCCGAGGGCGACGAGTCCGAGCCGCAGCTGCTGTCCGACGGCGGCTATTTCCTCGTGCATGTCGAGAGCGTGCGTCCGCCCGCGGCGATGCCTTATGATCAGGTAGCGGACGAAGTCGCGCAGAAATGGCGCGCGCAGGAGCAGCGCGGGCGCGTCGCCGCCGCCGTAAAAAAGGTGACGGAGGCGACGGCGGCAGGCGCGAAACTGGCCGATGCGGCGGCGGGCCTCGGCCCGGTTCTGGAAACGACGCTTCGACGAGGCCGCCCTGACCCGTTCATTTCGCCCGATCTCTCCGAGAAGGCGTTTGCGGCCCCCCTGAACGCCGTCGTGGTCGGCGAGAGCCCGGGCGGCGGACAGACCCTGGTCGAAGTGCGAGAGATCGATTTCGGCAGGAACCCGCTTGGTCCCGGACAGGAGGCCGGCTTCCGCGAAATTCTCGGGAGCCAGCTCAATCAGGAGTATCTTGAGGCGTACCTGAACGGTCTGCGAGAGGATTACGCGGTCAAGGTCGACCGAGAGCGCCTCGCGGCGATCTTCAATGAACAGCCGCAATAGCTTCGCGGTGGCGCCGCGGCTGCGAAAACTCCTGGGCGTCAGCCTTCTCCTGCCGCTGCTCGGGGCCTACCTGTTCGGGGCGGCGCTCCTCGGCGCGCTTGTGCCGCCGCGCTGGTGGCTCCAGACTCCCTTCTATATCGCCGCAGGAATCCTCTGGGCGTTCCCGGCCATAGCTCTCGTGCGCTGGATGGAGAGGGATGCAAGGACGTCCCGAAACGGGACGGGCGCGGACGAAACGCCGCGTTAAGCGCAACTTTGATACGATCGGCGACGAGAGGTCCGCGCAGCCCCGGCCCGACGGAAACCGCATGTTTGAGAAAAACACGACGGCGCGTCACAAGAACGAGCACCGGGTCATCGTCGCGCTGACGGGACAAGCGCCGTTCGAGGCTTTCGTCTTCCTCAAGGTGAACGAGCGCCTCATCGACCTGCTCAACGACCAGCGCCAGTTCATTCCCATCAAGCGCGCCGACGGCGCCACTTTGATCGCGTCGAAGCGGAACATCGTCTCGATCATCGAGCAGGTTGACGAGCCGCGCGAGGAGCCGTCCCGCGCCGAGACGCGGCCTGAGGCGGCGTCGGCGGACGAGGCAGCGGCGCCCAAGGACGCGGCCAAGGAGGCAAGGCCCGGCGCGGAAGATGAGGCGCAGGCCGACCAAAAGCCGGCGGAAGACAAACCGGGCGCCGAGGAAGCGGCCGATCACGGCAGGAAACGCAGGCGTTTCGACCCTTACGAAATTCTCCGGATCGCCCGGGACTCAGGTCCCGAAGAGATCCGGCGGGCCTATCACGCGCGCATGCGGCAGGTGCATCCGGACGCCATCGCCTCGCTCTCGCTGGACGAGGACCTCGAGCGCGCCGCCAACATCTCGGCGCGCCGCGTCAACCGGGCCTATCAGATGCTGATGCGCGAGAAGGCGGAGCAGGCGCGGGCCGAGGAAGAAACCGCCGCCTGATCCGCGCCGCGGTCAGAACTGCTTGCGCAGCGCGATCTCGACCGTGCGCCCCGCCGGGGCGAGGAAGCCTTTTTGATATGTATACGGTGTAATTCCCGCAGCGTCGCGGACCTCCGGCGCGGCGTCAAGCAGATTATCGGCGCGCAGCGTCACTCTGAGCCCCTTTAGGAATGGGTGGCGACGCAAAAGCTCCTTGCGCTGATCGAAACCGACGAAGGCGCGCAGGTTGAGCGTGAAAGCTCCCGAGTACGACAAGTCCTGCGCGGCGACGGCGCCTGGCACTTCGTAGCCGCTGACCCAGCCGCCGTTGAGGGCGAGCCCCGCCCCGCGCCAGGCGACATTGCTGTTGAAGTCGAGCCGCGCAGGACCGCCGCCAAGCCCGCCGCCGAGCGGCGCCGAGCTGACCAGGTCGAGGGCCGGCTGCCCGGGAAAGAGAACGACCTCGTCGGCGAGCCGTCTGGTGTAGAAGGCGGACATTGCGACCTGGCCCGCCTGCCCGCCGCCGCCGGGACCGCCCGGACCTCCGCGTCCCCCGCCGGGACCAAATCTCATCGCGCCGCCGCCCGGCGGACCGCCCGGACTCCGTGCGCCCTCCGCGCCCTGCGGCCGCGGCCCCCGCCCCCC
>JACADZ010000136.1 GCA_013389105.1 Parvularculaceae bacterium
AATCTCAAGAGCGCGTTCATCGGGACCCGCGCGGTGGGCAAGTACATGGTCCGCCAGCGGTCGGGCTCGATTACGTCAAAGGCGGGAGAGAATTCGTCCGAGACCGTCATCAACCAGGAAATCTGTTCGATCGTGCTGCAGGTGCAACATAGGCTGGGCAAGGCTGTTCCGGTATCCCTTTTCGGAGCCGGACTGCTTTTTTTGAACGTCTTTCGCTGCTTAACGTGTGACTTTCACCCGATATTTACCCGCGATCGCGCTAATGGAACACGGGGCAGGGATGACGGCCGCCGCCGGCTACCGGCGTTGGCATCTTGCAAACTTCGCCTCGGACATGGAAGCTCAGGCCGCTCTTGAGAGCCGGGCCAAGATATCGGTTGAGTGTATGAGTAACGATCTGCCGAAAATCCTGCTTGCCGAAGACGACACCGACATGCGGCGGTTCCTGGTCAAGGCGTTGCAGAATGCGGGCTTCAACGTCGTATCTTACGACAACGGACTTTCAGCCTATCAGCGCTTGCGCGAAGAGCCGTTCGAGCTGCTGCTGACCGATATCGTGATGCCGGAAATGGACGGCATCGAGCTTGCGCGCCGGGCTTCCGAACTCGACCCCGACATCAAGATCATGTTCATCACTGGCTTTGCGGCGGTTGCGCTGAACGCGGATTCGCAGGCGCCGAAACATGCCAAGGTGCTGTCGAAGCCGGTCCATTTGCGTGACCTCGTCAATGAGGTCCAGAAGATGCTGGCGGCCTGAAACGGCAAGTCTGTCGTCTTGAGCTGGCCGTCGGGTCAGGCTTAAAGTCCCTTCAGGCATTCGCGAGGGATACCACCGATGACGGGCCTGACACGCCGCGACTTCACGTTTTTCGCCGCAGCTGCCGCACTTAGCGCCATGCCGGCCAGTGTATTGGCGCAGCGGCCGCCGCGCGCTCCGGCCACGACGGTCGAGGCGGCACAGATTTATTTGATCCGCGGTCTGTTTGGCGTGTTCTCGACCGGCATGGATCAGATGGCCGCGCAATTCAAGGCACAGGGCTATTCCAACGTTACACTCTGGAGCTGGACCGATGTGGACCAGATCG
>JACADZ010000157.1 GCA_013389105.1 Parvularculaceae bacterium
CTCTATCGCCGAGGAGCACGCGACCGCCTGTCGGCCTGGGCAAGAGCATCACCGCCCGCGCGGCGGATGACTTGCCACAACCCGATTCTCCAACAAGCCCGAGCGTTTCGCCGCGTGCGATGTCGAACGAAACGTCGGACACGGCATGCACCGTCCTGTTGCCACCCAGCGGATACTCGACGCGAAGATTCTCCACGCGCAAGAGCGGCTTGCTGGCGCCTGCCGCTGGAGTGTCCGAGCCGCCGACCACGCTCATGCTGCGGCCTCCGCAGGCAGCGGATTCCAGCAAGAAAAAGAGTGGCTGCCCTCGCCGGTCAATTGCGGAGGCTCGAGCCGGCAACGTGCACCGGCGCGGCTGCAACGCGGCGCGAAGCTGCATCCAGGCGGAGGACGGATGAGGTCCGGCGGGCGTCCTTCGATGACGGCAAGCCGGCCGCGGCTCTCGGCCTCAAGCCTCGGTATGGAGCCCAGGAGTGCGTGCGTATAGGGCATACGGGCCGACTTGAAGAGGGCGCGTGTCGGCGCCTGCTCGACGATGCGGCCGGCATACATCACGGCGACCTCATCCGTGCGGCTCGCGACGACACCCAGATCGTGCGTGATCAGGATCATCGCCATGTTCCGCTCGCGTTGCTGGCGCTGCAGCAGATCGAGGATGTCGGCCTGCACCGTCACGTCGAGCGCCGTCGTGGGTTCATCGGCAATCAGCAGCGACGGTTCACAGGCGAGCGCAATGGCGATGGCGACGCGCTGACGCATGCCGCCGGAGAGCTGATGAGGATACTGCGAAACTCTCATTTCCGGCTGCGGAAGGCCAACGTCCGCGAGCAGCGCTGTCGCTCTGGACCACGCTGCGTGACGACTCATGCCGAGGTGATGCGTCAAGCTTTCGGCAATCTGGGCGCCGACGGTCATCACTGGATTGAGCGATGTCATCGGGTCCTGGAAGACGATGGCCATGTGCCGGCCGCGGATCGCGCGCAGGCGGTGCTCGCTCGCCTGCATGAGGTCCTCGCCCTCGAACAGCAGCTGCGAGCCCGGCCCGATGCGGGCTGTGCGCGGTAAGAGCCGCATGATGGAGCGCGCCAGAATGGACTTGCCACAGCCGGACTCCCCTACGATACCGAGCGTACGCCCCCTGTGCAGCGTCAGCGAAACGCCATCGACGGCCCGCAGCAAACCGCGGCTCGTCTCAAAGGCCGTCCTTTGGTCGATCACCTCGAGCACGGGCCCGTTCATTCCGGCCTCCTCAGATCGCGCTCTGGCGCACGTCGGCGAGGCGCCGACGGATAGCGTCGCCTACGAGATTGAAACTGAGGACCGTCAGGAACATGACGGTGGTCGGAACGAGCGAGATGTGGGCGGCATCGTGAAGATGCTCGCGGCCTTCGGCGATTGCCCCACCCCAGCTCGGTGTCGGCGCCTTTACGGAAAGGCCGAGGAAGCTCAAGGC
>JACADZ010000041.1 GCA_013389105.1 Parvularculaceae bacterium
GTGATGCCTGCTTCAGCGAAGATGCGCTTGTTGTATACCCAGAAGGTCTGCACCGACATATAGGGCATGGTGTACATTTCGCCTGTGTTGGGATCGCGCACCAGATTTAAGGCCCAGTCCTCAAAGCTGTCTTCCCACTTTTCGCCGGTATAGGGATTGGTGGTGCAGCCGACGGCGAGAACCGCCGCGGCCGCGATCATCAATTGTTTGCGCATCATCCGCCTCCTTTGCGGGTTACAACCAAGGTCCGGCACGGCCGCCGTCAAACCCTGCCGGCCAGATGAACTCCAGCGCGAAAATTCAGGTTTTGCGCCCGATGGCAAGAATTAAAACCGCGTAACCGGGCCGCCAGACGGGCCGGATTGCGGCGCTGCGATGGCGCCGATTCACGCTTGCGTTATTTCGGTAATTTCCTAAATTACGAACATGGACGATGTCTACAAAGCGCTGGCCCATCCTGTCCGACGGAAAATCCTCGCCATGCTGCGCGAGCGGACGCTGTCGGCCGGCGAATTGTCGGACGCGTTCGACCTCGCCAAGCCGACGCTCTCTGGACATTTCAGCGTCCTGAAACAGGCGGGCCTGGTTTCGGTCGAGCGTCGCGGCGCCTCTCTCATCTACCGCGCCAACATCTCCGTGCTCGAAGACGCTCTCTTGGGCCTCCTGGAGGCGTTCCGCCTCGGGGAGGCGAAGCCGGGAGCGCGCCGGACCAAGCCTTTGAAAGGAGCCGCCCCATGATCCGCGCCGGTCTCGGGTTTTCCGGTGTCATTCTCGTATTCATGATCGCCGTGTCGGCGATCGGCTTCAGCCGGATCGCGCCGGGCGCCGAGCTTCCGAGCCACTGGAACATCAAGGGAGAAATCGACGGCTACGCGCCGCGAGACCTAATGCTGATACTCATGCCGGGGCTCGCCTTCGGCCTTGCGGCGCTATTCGCCTTGCTGCCGGCGATCGATCCGCGCAAAGAAAATGTGCGCGCAAGCGGCGGGCTTTACATGACCGCCTGGCTCGGTTCGCTGCTTCTCCTTGCGACCCTGCACGGCGTGATCGTGCTCGGAACGGCTTTCGGCGCGCCTGTCGACCTCCTAATGCCGAACATCCTCCTCTACAGCATCTCGGCGCTGATGATCGTGCTCGGCAACTTCTCCGCCAAGAGTCGGTCGAGCTTTTTCATCGGCGTGCGCACGCCCTGGACTTTGTCGTCCGAGCACTCGTGGAGCGTCACCAACCGCGCGGCGGGCTGGATGCTCGTCCTGACCGGGCTCGGCGCGATCGCCGCCGGTTATTTCGGCGACGCCCGGGCCGGCTTCGTCGTCTGCCTCGCCGGGGCGCTCGCGACTCTGGTTGTTAGCGTCGCCATTTCCTATTTCGCCTGGGCTTCGGACCCTGATCGCCGCAGGGCCTGACGGCCGCGTTCAGCGCGCCTCGAAAAAATCGAGGGTCTTGCTCTTGTAGAGAACGGCGCCTGTGCGCCTGAAACCGCACTTCAGCGCGACCGCGCGCGAAGGCGCGTTCTCCGGATCAATGATGGCGCAGAAGACGCGGCCCTTGAAGCGGCGGCGCGACCAGGCGAGCGCCGTCTCGATCGCCTCAGTCTCAGCCGCCCCGCTTCTCGCGGGCGATATAGGCGTCGACGCGCTTGGCGAGAATGTCGAGCGGAAGTCCGCCTTCGGTCAACACCGCGTCGTGGAACTCCCTGATATCGAACTTCGGCCCCAGCGCCTTCTCGGCTTTGGCGCGCAGATCCAGGATCGTCAGCTCGCCGATCTTGTAGGCGAGGGCTTGCCCCGGCCAGGCGATGTAGCGGTCGACTTCGGTCTGGACGTTCTTCATCGAGAGCGCGGTGTTCGAGGCGAGGTAGTCCATCGCCTGCTGACGCGACCAGCCCTTGGCGTGGATGCCGGTGTCGATCACGAGCCGGCAGGCGCGCCACATCTCATAGGAAAGACGACCGAAATTCTCATAGGGCGTCGTGTAAACTCCCATCTCGACGCCGAGCTTCTCGGCGTAAAGACCCCAGCCCTCGCCGAAGGCGTGCGGATAGAACTGCTTGCGGAACTCCGGCGCGCCCTCGATCTCATAGGCGAGCGCGCCCTGAAGGTGGTGGCCCGGCACGGCCTCGTGAAGGGTCAGCGCCGGAATCTCGAACAGGGGCCTCTTGTCGAGGTGCGTCGTGTTCACCCAGTACTGGCCGCCGCGGTCCGAGCCCGGCGGCGCCGGCGAGTAGCGTCCTGTCGTGTAGTTCTCCGCAATGTCGGCCGGCACCGGCTCCACCGAATAGGGCTGGCGCGGCAGCTTGCCGAAAAAAGCCGGAAGCTTGCCGTCGACGTCCTTCGCGACGAAGGCCGCATATCGCAGCAATTCCTCAGGCGTCTTGGCGTAGAACTGATCGTCCGTGCGCAGGAATTCCAGAAACTCGGCGAAGGAGCCCTTGAACCCGGCCTCTTTCATGACGGCGTTCATCTCGCGGCGGATGCGGGCGACTTCTTTGAGGCCGAGCGCATGGATCTTTGTCGCCGTCGCATCGTCGCGCGTCGTGTAATAGCGCACCAGAGCTTCGTAGTAGGCGGGCCCGCCTGGAAGCGCGGCCGCGCCGAGCGTATCGCGCGCTTTCGGGGCGTATTCCTCATGCATGAAGGTCTTCAGACGGGCGAACGCCGGTATGACCGCCTCCGCCATCGCCTGTTCTCCCTCGGCGCGCAGCGCGGCGCGCGTCTTTTTCGGAATTGACGACGGCATGCGGTTGAACGGCGCGAATAGCGGATGCTCGCGCGGCGGCGTCACCTGCGCGTCGAACGAGGCGAGCGCGCCGCCGAGGATTTCCTTCGGCTGCGTGAAGCCGGCGGCGATTCCGGCGCGCATGTTCTCGACATTGGCGTCGAGATAGCCCGGCAAAGCGGCCAGCCGCGAAAGATAGCGCCGGTAGTCAGCCTCATCGCGGAAGGGCGTCGCGCCGACGGCGTATCCCATCTCGGTATGGAAACCGCCGTCGGCGACAAACGGAATGCGCCACTCCGCCGAGGCGCCCAGCGCCAGGCGATGTTTCAGGACGAAACGCAGGAGGTCGGCGGAGAGCAGTTCGCTCTCGGAGGCGCCGGCCGTCTCCGCGGCGTCGAGGCGCTTCAGAAAATCCTTCGTCGAGGCGATGCGCCGCTCCTGCGCCGCGGGGGAGACGTCCGGGACCTCGCCGTCATATTCATGAACGCCCGACTGGGTCGCGCCGAAGGGGTTGTCCTTCATTTCGCTTGCCCAGTAATCGGCGAAGACGGCGTTGAGCCCCTCGGCGCGCACCGGCGCGACGGCAAGGGCGGCGACGGCGAGAAGGGCGGCGAGGCGGCGCATAGGTTTCTCCTGAAGGCGCCGTTATTACGCCCCTTCCGCTCAGGCCGCAAAACCGAAGCGCAGCGCCGCGTCAGGCCTTCGGCTTCCAGCTGTCGACATAGCCGGCGAACTCGACAGCGGCTGCGCCCTCGGCGACATCGAGCGGGTCGCGGGTGTCGATCATCACGGCGTATTCATCCGTGGCGGGCTTTTTCTGCTCGAGCATGTTCTTGAGAGCCTTGGGATGCGGTCCGTGGGTGAAGCCGGACGGATGAAACGTCATCATGCCGGCTGCGATGTCATCCCGGCTGAAGAAGTCGCCGGCGTGGTAGAAAAGCACTTCGTCATAGTCGTCGTTGTTGTGAAAGAACGGGACCTTCAGCGCCCCGGGATCCGTCTCGAACGGACGCGGCGCGAAGGTGCAGACGACGAAGCGGTCGGAAAGAAAGGTCGTGTGCGCCGAGGGCGGCACGTGATAGCGATGGCTCATCAGCGGGCGGATATGGCGGACATTGAGGCGCACGGGCGACAGCTCCCCGTGCCAGCCGACGACGTCGAGAGGATTGTAGGGATAGGTCGCGACTGAAACTTCGCCGCGCTTCTTGATCTCGACCCGGACCTCGCCGTCCTCCTCCTGATGGCGCCTGAAGGCGTCGTCGATCTTGGGCGCATCAAGCATCGCCGGATCGAAGATGGCGTGCGGGCCGACGAGGCCTCTGTCAGGCAAGGTGAAATGGGAATTTGTCGCCTCGATCATGAGGATCGAGAGCGGCGCCGACGGCGCGAGGCGCCACATGGTTCCGCGCGGCAGCACGAGGTAATCGCCGGTCTCGACGGCGAGGCGGCCGAAGTCGCAGAAGAGATCGGCATTTCCTTGGTGTACAAACAGAATCTGGTCGCCGTCGGCGTTGCGCGCCAGCGCCGGCATGAGCGCGGCGAGCTTCCAGAAGCGGATCTCGCAGGCTGCGTTCCTGAGGACCTTCGGCGCCCGCCAGGGCGAGCCTTCGGCCTTATTGAGCGCGGCGAGATCGAACGCGCGCGGCCGCAACGGCCCCTCGAAATGCGACCAGCCCGTCGGGGGGCGCTTGTGGTGAAAGAAGGCCGCCGGACCGAAGAATCCTTCCTTCGACATCTCGCGCTCATAAGTGCCCGCGGGCATGTCGGCATGCGCCTGGCGCGATGCGTTCCCCTCGACGCGGCTGGCGGTGATCCATTTGCGGGCCATCGGCGGCTCCCTTGAAATTAGTAACATATGTTACCAATCCAGCGGTCCGGCGGCAACATTGAAATTCCGCGTTCACGCGCGCCGCAACCGCAAAGGCGGCGCCGCAGCTCCGGACCTGCCGGATTCGCCGTTCGCGCGTCACAGCTTCTGGTTATACGCGCCGACCTCGGGGTGCTTTCTCAGTTCAGCGTCCAATTCCGCGAACATCGCCTTCATGTTCTGCTCTGAAATCGGACTTTCGACGACGACGACGAGTTCGGGCTTGTTCGATGAAGCGCGGATGAGGCCCCAGGTGCCGTCGGCGGCGGTGATTCTGATCCCGTTCACCGTCACCACGTCGCGAATCTGCTGGCCGATGATCTAGCCTCCGTCTCTCGCGCGCGCGAGGAGCGATGCGACGATCTTGTCGACGACGCCGTACTTCTTTTCGTCGGCGCAGTGCGGAGACATGGTCGGCGACTGAAAGGTTCTCGGGAGCGACTTGCGCAGGTCCGACAGCTTTCTGCCCGGATTGCGGTCGAGCATTTGCAGCAGCGCGATAGCGGCGACGAGACCGTCGTCATAGCCGCGCCCGATCGGCCTGTTGAAGAAGAAGTGCCCGGACTTCTCGAACCCGGCGAGCGCGCCCATCTCGTGGCTCTTGCGCTTGATGTAGGAGTGGCCTGTCTTCCAGTACTCGGTCCTCGCGCCGTTCGCTTTCAACACCGGATCGGTCGCGAACAGGCCGGTCGATTTCACGTCGACGACGAACTGCGCGCCCGGGTAAAGCGCCGAAAGGTCGCGCGCGATGAGGACGCCGATCTTGTCGGCGAAAATCTCCTCGCCCTCGTCGTCCACGACGCCGCAGCGGTCGCCGTCGCCGTCAAAGCCCAGCGCGACGTCGGCCCCGTGTTCGCGCACGGCGCGCTGCATCGCGTGCAGCATCTTCATGTCTTCAGGGTTCGGATTGTATTTTGGAAATGAGTGGTCGAGTTCGGCGTCCATCGGGATCACCTCGACGCCGAGCCGCGCCAGCGCCTCGGGGGCATAGGCGCCCGCCGTGCCGTTGCCGCAGGCCGCGACCACCTTCAGTTTGCGTCCGATCGCGACGCCCTTCGCGAGATCGGCGATATAGCGCTCGCGCAGCCCCTCGACATAGCGGTAGGCCCCGCCGGCGCTCGGGCGGCCGCCGCCCGAGAGCACGATCTCCTTGAGGCGCGTCATTTCATCGGGACCAAAGGTGAGCGGCTTCTCCGCTCCCATCTTGACGCCGGTCCAGCCGTTCTCGTTATGGGAGGCCGTCACCATGGCGACGCAGGGAATGTCGAGGGCGAACTGCGCGAAATACGCGACGGGCGAAAGCGCGAGCCCGATGTCGTTGACCTCCAGTCCCGCCGTCATCAACCCGACGGTGAGCGCCTGCTTCACCGAAAGCGAATAGCTGCGAAAGTCGTGACCGACGACGATGCGCGGCGGCTTGCCCATGTCGCGAATGAGCGTTCCGAGCCCGAGGCCGAGAGCCTGGACTCCGAGAAGGTTGATCTCGCTTCCGAGCATCCAGCGGGCGTCATATTCCCGAAAGCCCGTCGGTTTCACCAGAGGCGTGGTTTCGTAGGCCAGCGTATTGGTCTTCAAATCGGCGCGCGGAACTTGAAGAGACATGGGGGGTCCTTTCAGGGAACGGGGCGACCGATGCGGGCAAAGCGCGCCCCCGTCAACGGGTTGCCGGGGGGCCGGCCGTAGATTTGCGACCGGTATGGCGCAGGCGCGGCGTTGAGCCCCGGACGGGGCAGCGCCTGCGGGATACCCCGCGCCGAACGTGTCGGCGGCTGCTCTTGGCGCCGCGAGCGCGTCCGGCGACGCTGGTCGGCGCGCCGGCCGTCAACCGGCGAGGCGCGCGCAGCTGCATTCAGCCGCGACGGAGGCCGCTCGTCGCCGCGTCAAGCGACCGCTTCGCCGCAATCTGCACCGTCGCCGCTCGCTCCGTCCCGAAGGACGCGCCGAGCCGGGCGTCCTCGCGGAAGCAGCTTATACTCCGTTTACGGATGCTCTTTGGCCGGAGGTCGAGAGAGAGATGCGCTGCCTGAAGATCGCCCCGGAACCGCTGCTGCGCTCCGGATCCCCTGGCGGGGCCCGCCTGCCGGAGCCGGTCTCGCGCGTCGCCCGATGTTTTTTGGTTCAGGAGCCGCTTCGATCCGGATTGCCGCCATGGCGGCGCTCCGTGACTTTGCCGCCGATTTTGACCATAGTCCTGCGGCTGCGCGGGGAGCGCGGGGCTTTAAGGGGCTTTCATGGAACTTCCGTTCGATTTGAGCGAGATTTCGCTGAGGGGCCAGAGCGCCATCGGGCTCGTCGCCTTCACGCTGATCGCGTGGGTCTTTTCGTCGCGGAAGCTTGGCTTTCCGATCATCACCTTCTTTTGGACGATCACAGCCCAGATCGGCGTCACCGCCCTGCTTCTCTACTTCCCTCCGGCGCGAGAGGCGCTCGGCTCCCTGCAGGTGGTGGTGGACGCCCTCGTCGCCGCGACGCGCGAAGGCACGCGCTTCGTCTTCGGTTTTCTCGGCGGCGGCGACGCGCCCTTCGAGATCGCCAATCAGAGCGCTATGTTCAGCTTCGCCTTCGGCGCGCTGCCCCTCGTCATCTTCTTCTCCGGCCTCTCCGCCGTGCTCTGGCATTGGGGCGTCCTCAAGATGCTGGTGAAGGGCATGGCCTTCCTGCTCGAGAAGGGCCTGCGCGTCGGCGGCGCCGTGTCGCTCGCTTCGGCGGCGAACGTCTTTCTCGGCCAGACCGAAGCGCCGCTCTTGATCCGTCCCTTCCTCTCGAAGCTGACGCGGGCGGAGCTTTTCGTGGTGATTACGGTCGGCTTCGCCACCGTCGCCGGCTCGGTCATGGCGGTCTACGCCGCGATCCTGAACGAAATCGATCCCTCGATTCTCGGCCACATCATCATCGCCTCGATCATCTCGGTGCCGGCCGCGATCCTCATGGGCCAGGTCATGATGCCCGAAGACCGGGGCGCGACGCCGACGCCGGCCAACGCCGCCGACGCGTTCGGCTACAACAGCTCCATGGACGCGTTCATGCGCGGCGTGACCGACGGCCTCGGGCTCTATCTCAACATCATCGCGTCGCTGATCGCCTTCACCGCCTTCGTCGCGCTCGTAAACATCATTCTGGCGAACTTCCCCGACGTCGCCGGCGGCCCGATCACCCTGGAGCGCATGTTCGGCGTCGTCTTCGCGCCCTTGATGTGGCTCGCCGGCGTTCCCTGGAGCGAGGCGTTCGACGCCGGGGCCCTCATGGGCGTCAAGACCGCAGTGAACGAACTCGTCGCCTATGTGAAGATGAGCCAGGTTCCCGAGGGGACCTTCAGCGAGCGCACGGTTCTCATCATCGTCTATTCGCTGTGCGGCTTCGCGAATTTCTCCTCGCTCGGCATCGTCGTCGGCGGCTTGACCGCCCTCGCCCCGGACCGGCGCAACGACGTGATTGCGCTGGCGCCGCGCGCGCTGATTTCAGGCACGCTCGCGACCTTGATGACAGGCGCCGTCATCGGGCTCGTGTGGAACGGATGAGCGTCCCCATGCGCTGGCGCAAGGGCGGGTGCCATTGCGGCTCGGTCCGATTCGAGGTCGAGTGCGAGGATCGCGTTTCGGTCGAGGCCTGCAACTGCTCGATCTGCCGGATGACCGGATTCCTGCATCTCATTGTCCCCGCGTCGCGGTTCCGACTCATCTCCGGAAAAGATCAGCTAACGGAATATACCTTCAATACCGGGGTCGCCAAGCACCTTTTCTGCAAGCGCTGCGGCGTCAAGTCATTCTATGCGCCGCGGTCGAACCCCGACGGCTTCTCGGTCAATCTGCGATGCCTTGACGAGGGCGATCGCCCGCAGGCCGAGATCCGCGAGTTCGACGGCCAAAACTGGGAAGCGAACGCCGGCCGCCTCGCGGGATTATCGAAGGACGGCTAGCGGCGCCTCTCGACGTCGCGCCGCCGCGCGGGTTCGCCTATTGTCTCGACGATGAACGCGACCCTTCTCGCCGGCCGCGCCAGGGCGGGGAATTTCAGACCGCCGGCAAATGGAGAGCTTGAGCTTCTCCTTGCCGAGATCCGCGCCTGCCGCCGCTGCGTCGAGCGGCCGGCCGGCGCGCCGCTGCCGCATGAGCCGCGGCCCGTGCTCCAGGCCTCGGCGAGCGCGCGCCTCGCCATCTTCAGCCAGGCGCCCGGAACGCGGGTCCATTTGTCGGGACGGCCCTTCACCGACGCCTCCGGCGAGCGCCTGCGCGACTGGCTCGGCGTCGGACCCGACATCTTTTACGACGCGACCCGCATCGCCGTCATTCCCATGGGCTTCTGCTTTCCGGGCCAGGACGACAAAGGCGGAGACCTCCCGCCGCGCAGTGAATGTGCGCCGCTCTGGCGCGCCCGGCTGACGGCGCTGCTGCCGCGGATCGAGACGATGGTTCTCGTCGGCGCCTATGCGCAGAAATGGCATCTTGGAGAGCGCGCCAAAGCGACGCTTTCAGAAACCGTCCGCACCTGGCGCGACGTCGCGCCGCGTTTCTATCCAATCCCGCATCCGTCGTGGCGCAATAACGCCTGGCTGAAGCGCCACCCCTTTTTCGAGCGGGAATTGCTGCCGGATCTCAAACGCCGCGTTGCGCTGCTCACGAGCCGGCCGCCGCGCTAGACCGGCGTCACGCCGCTTCAGTTCGGCCGGCCGCTGAAGCTCTGCAAGGCGTCGCCGATGATGTTGTTCATGCGCGCGCGCCAGAGGCTCAAGAGCTCCTCGTTGGCGCGGCGGCGAAGGCCGAAGCGTCGCAAGAGCTCAGCGCGCGCCGACGACCGTCCGCCGAACGTAGCTGCGACGCGCGGCCACCAATAGTCGATGCTGCGCGATATCTCGGCCCGGGCCGCGTCGCCCCCGATAGCCAGCTTGGCGAGCCCCGCCCGCCCAAGCTCCGTATGCTGATGTTCGCGCGGCAGAATGCAGGCGAAGGCGTCTGCGAGGGGCTGGTATGAGCACTCGGCGAGATCGCCGAGCTGAAGGACCGTAGCCTCCCCCATGAGCACGTTCATGACGACCGAGTCCGTCCACCCTGCGAACGGGTAATGGAACACGTTGAGGCGCATATCGCCCCCGCGGCGCGAGAGACCGAGATCCTCGTTCCGCGAAACGCGCGCCGCCCAAGGGTGGACGTTCTGATAGCGCGCCGCATCGACCCCGAACTCGCCCATGAGGCGCAGCACGCGGTCCGCATGATCGAGCTTCTCGAGCACGATTCGGGCCGCGTCGATGCGCTCCCTGATGCCGGGCGCCGCGTTGATCATGTCGGCGAAACCCGCCGCGCCGGCCATCTCCGAGTCGACGAAGCTCGCCATGATGCGCAACAGCTCCGCGCGATAGCGCGGCGGCGCGTTATCGGGCGCCGTCAGACGGCCGCCGCGTTCAAGGTATAGGATGATGTCGCCTTGGTCGCTCACTGGTCGTAGTCGATCACGAGCCGGTCCGTCAGCGGCCGGCTCTGACAGGTCAACACATAGCCGCGTTTGACCTCGTAGTCTTCAAGCGCGTAATTGGCCTCCATTTCGACCTCGCCCTCGACCACTTTCGCCCGGCAGGTGGAGCAAACGCCGGCCTTGCAGGCGAAAGGCGCGTCGATGCGGCTGGCGATGGCTGCTTCGAGCACGCTTTCGCCCCCCTTCGCCATTTCAAAGGACTTCGATATGCCGTCCATCACGACGGTCACCGCAGCCCGCGCCCCGGCGCTCGCCGAGCCGGAGGCGGTCTCGCGCTTTCGGGCCTTGCCGGGGCTGGCGCTGGCGAACAATTCGAATTTGATGCGTCCGTCGGGGACGCCGCGCGCGCGCAGCGCCTCGGCGACCGCGAGCATCATCGGCTCGGGCCCGCAGATGAAGGCGAGGTCGGCCCCCGCCGCGTCGATCCATTGGTCGAACAGCGCGTCGCATTTGGCGCGGTCGAGGCGTCCGGAGAAAAGATCGATCTCCGGGGCTTCGCTCTCGAGAATATGCACGAGATTGAAGCGGCTGATGTGCAGGCTCTTGAGGTCCTCAAGCTCCTCGCGGAACATGACGGCGCTCGCCGAACGGTTGGCGTAGACAAGCGTGAAGGACGAGAGCGGCTCCTCGGCCAGCACGGTCTTCACGATGCTGATGAGCGGCGTGATCCCGGAGCCGCCGGCGAAGCCGAGGTATCGTTTTCTTCTCTCGGGCTCGATTGGGGCATGGAAATTTCCCATGGGCGGCATGGCGTCGAGGACGTCGCCGACCTTGAGGTCGTCATTGGCGAAGCCCGAAAACCAGCCGCCCTCGACCCTCTTGATCCCGACCCGCAGGACGCCCTCGCCTCGACCCGCGCAGATCGAATAGGAGCGGCGCAGCTCCTCCCCGTCGAAGACGCGGCGGAAGGTCAGGTACTGGCCCTGAATGAACCTAAACGCGTCCCGGGCGTCGGCCGGCGGCTCGAGGGTGAGCACGACCGCATCGCGCGTATCGCGCCGGATGTCGGTCACGGTCAGCGGGTGGAACCGGGCCATGTCAGATGCGCTTAAAGCGGTCGAACGGCTCAAGACAGTCCGCACACCGGTGCTGCGCCTTGCACGGCGTCGAGCCAAACTGGCTGACGCGCTCGGTCCGGAGCGAGCCGCAGCGGGGACAGGCGACCGGCGCCGCCGCCGTGCCGGCGCAGCCGCCCGGCTCGGGCGGCGCGATGCCGTAAGCCCTGAGCTTGGCTCGGCCCTCGGCGCTGATCCAGTCGGTCGTCCAGGGCGGGGCGAGACGGCTCTCCACCCGCACTCGGTCGAAGCCGCGGGCGCGCAACGCTTTCTCGATGTCGAGGCGGATCGCGGCCGTCGCCGGACATCCCGAATAGGTCGGCGTCACCGTCACCACGACCTCGTCTCCGGCCTGCTCGACGCCGCGCACGATGCCGAGATCGACGACGGAGACCGCCGGAATCTCAGGGTCCGGAACATCTTCAAGAAGGCGCCAGATATCTCCGGCGGACGCCCTCTTCCCCGCGGCGCCGCTCCTCGCAGGGCGTGCGGGGAAGGCGCGGGCGTCATGGGTCTCGCGCACGCTCACCACGATGCTCCCGGATAGGCGCGTTGCAGGAACTGCATATCGGAAAGTATGCGGCCGAGCCCTTCGGAGTGGAGACCGGTCTTTCCGCCTTTGCGGACGGGCGCCGGCGGCGGCCTCAGCGTCGCTTCGGCGAGCGTCTCAAGCGTGAGGCGATCGGTTTCAAGCTTCACCGCCGCAAGGTCCGGCGCGACGTCGCGGGCGCGCAGCGCCTCGTCGACCGAGTCCGGCGCCGTGAGTTCGCCCTGGAAGGGATAGAGCAAATCCAGGGCGCGCTGCATGCGCACATGGCTTTCCTCGCTGCCGTCGCCGAGCCCGATGACAAGATCCCGCGAGCGCTCGAAATGATACTCAGCCTCCTTGGCCGCCTTCACGGCGATGGCGGCGATACGCGGTTCGCCCGATGCGGCGAGCGATTTGAGCGTCGGAAAATGCCAGGCGTCGAACAGGAATTGACGCATCAAGGTCTGCCCGTAGTCGCCGTTGGACTGCTCGACGAGGAGCGCGTTGCGAAACGCGCGCGCGTCGCGCAAGAAGGCGAGCGCGTCGGCGTCGCGGCCCGCGCCCTCGATCTCGCCCGCAAGATCAAGCCAGAGTTTGGCCTGTCCGATGAGATCGAGCGCCGTATTGGCGAGCGCGATATCCTCTTCGAGCGCAGGCGCGTGACCGCACCAGGCCGAGACCTGCTGGCCGAGGATCAGGGCGTTGTCCCCCATCCGGAGCGCGAATTCGAAAAGGTCGCGATCCATCTACATGCGCCCCGCTTCGTCGGGAATGTCGAAGAAGGTCGGATGCCGGTAGACTTTGGAGTTCGACGGTTCGAAGAGAGGTCCCTTGTGGCCCGGCGACGAGGCGGCGATGTCGGAGGCCTTCACCACCCAGATCGACACCCCCTCGTTCCGCCGCGTGTAGACGTCGCGCGCGTTCTTGATCGCGAGTTGCGCGTCCGGCGCGTGAAGCGAGCCGACATGGCGATGGCTCAGCCCGTGCTGGCCGCGGATGAAGACTTCCCAAAGGGGCCACTCATTGGACATTCGACGTCGCCTTTCGCAGACAGTCGGCAAGGGCCGAAACCATGTTGACGAGAATGAGACCGGCGAGGATTGCGTGATACCCGTCCGGCGTCGTGCGGCCCGCGATCAAGGGCAGGAACCGCCAGTTGTCGCCGAAGACGCGTTCATACCAACGCAGTTTCGATTCGCTTGCGTCGACCAGAAGATAAGTCGCCCAGTGCGTTTCAATCTGCAGCGCCGCCCATAAGGCCAGCGCCGCGAGAAAGAGCGCCGCGCTCAAACGGACCCGCATGACGCCGAGGATCGCGATAATCGCCAGCGCGGCCATCATCGCGCCGGCCGGCGAAACGAGCGCCTCGCGGGAAACGAGACCGGGCGCGCCCACGAAATCCAGTCCGAACCAGACCGCCAGCGCGGCGAGAAGGACGAGGCTCCGTTCGGACAATGTCATTTATCTTTCGCGACCCGGACCGCGCCCTATTCCGCCGCCATTTTGCGCGCCGGCGCTTTCCTTGCGTGGGCCGTCAGCCCGTCGCGGAACCAGCGGCCGTCCTCCCAGGCCTTGCGCCGCGCCGCCATGCGCTCGGCGTTGCAAGGCCCGTTGCCTTTGAGCACTTCGTGGAATTCGTTCCAGTCAATCGGGCCGAAGTCGTAGCCCTGCTTCGCCTCGTTCCATCTGAGGTCGGGGTCCGGCACTTTCAACCCGAGATACTCCGCCTGCGGAACGGTCTCATTGACGAATTTCTGGCGCAGTTCGTCGTTCGAGTTCTGTTTTATTTTCCACGCCATCGACTGGGCGGAGTGGACGCTGTCGCCGTCCGAAGGCCCGAACATCATCAGCGACGGCCACCACCACCGATCGAGCGCGTCCTGCGCCATCTCGCGCTGCGCGTCGGTTCCCCTCGCGAGTTTCATCATGATGGCGTAGCCCTGGCGCTGATGGAAACTCTCCTCCTTGCAGATGCGCACCATCGCGCGGGCGTAGGGCCCGTAGGAGCAGCGCTGCAGCGGCACCTGGTTCATGATCGCGGCGCCGTCGACGAGCCAGCCGATCGCGCCGATGTCGGCCCAGGTCAGCGTCGGGTAATTGAAGATCGAGGAATACTTGGCCTTCCCGGACAGAAGCTGCTCGGTCATCTCGTCGCGCGATACCCCAAGCGTTTCCGCGGCGCAGTAGAGATAGAGCCCGTGGCCCGCTTCGTCCTGCACCTTGGCGAGAAGGATCATCTTGCGCTCGAGCGTCGGCGCGCGCGTGATCCAGTTGCCTTCCGGGAGCTGTCCGACGATTTCCGAATGCGCGTGCTGCGAGATTTGACGGATCAGCGTCTTGCGGTAGCCCTCGGGCATGAAGTCCTTGGGCTCGATCTTGATGTCGGCGTCGATGCGCTCCTGGAACGCGCGCTCCTCGGCGCTCATGTCGGCCAAGCTCTTGGGGGCCGCGCCCGTCGATTTCACTTCCTGCGCGTACATCCAGGTCTGCTCCGAACCGCAGAGGGCAAAATAGAATAAGCCGACCAATCGGTCAACTAATGCGGAAAGCTCAGATTTCGCCGCGTTCCCCCGCCTTAAGCCGGAGCACCCTCGCGCCGTCGCGGCTTTTTAACTCGACCTCGCCGTCTTCCACATCGACGATCGTCTTGTAGCCGCGCTTCGTTCTCACGCTCTCGATCGTAAATATCGTGCCCCGGACCCCGGCCCACGCAGTGTTCGTTTCCCAAACGTCGCCAGATCCGCTGCTCCAGAACTTCGCGTTCCAGTAGCGGGCCTTGCCGATGATCGTCTTGAAAATGCCTGCGGTTGCGCCGGGGCAATCCAGCGAAAGGCCGTGCTCCCCCTCGTAAAGCGTCACGGAGAGGCCATTGGCCTTTCCTAGCTCGACACGCCCGCCGGGAGCGACGTTGATGCCGGAGCTTGCGGAGAGCGTGTCACCAGCCTGCAATCGCCCGCCGTCCGACATGGTTGCGCCCTCCGACTCGAGCACGACAAAAGCGCAACAGGAGGGCAGTTCAAAAGACTGAAGTTCGGAACTCGAGCGGAATGAGCCCGCCCGAATCTCGCTTTTGACGAGACCGACGCCCGGCGCGTACCAGGACGTCTCGACGGTCTGCGCTCTGCCGACGACCGGCTCGACCTCCTCAACCGAACCATCGGTCACCCCTTCGACCTTGAGCGCGCGGAACCGGCCCGCGGCCGTCACGATGGTCTCGCTGCGCCGCGCATCCGCCGCATAATCCGTGACTGCAGACAGGGTAAACTGCTGGCTGTCGCCGGCATATCCCGTTACGTCTCTGTGCTTAACCTTCCATACAGCGCCGGTCGCAAGCGCTGGGACGGGAGGCAATAAGACGCCGGGCAAGCCGGGCGAGGATTCAACTTTGTAGCCCGGTTGGCTCTGAAACGTCGTCTCGCCGCCGAGGGGACGTTTTATGACGGCGCCTTCAGAAAGCGAGTACTCGTCGCGAGAAGTCGTCGTCGCGCCGGGAACATCGAAACGCGTGATCATGACTCCGACGGCCGCCGCGCCGATTTCCGGCGCGCGCCGACTGAACGATGCGACGGCGGTCCCATCCCAAGTTCCCTCGTCCAAAGACTCCGTATGCGTCCTATAGGTCCAGCTTCCGCCGGCGAGGAGCGGAAAATAGGGGTTCTGCCCGTGGCACTGATCCAGCGCTGCGGAGTCCTCCGCATGGGCCGGCGCGGTCAGAATAAAGAAGCAGGCAAAGAAGACCGAGCGGACACGCATGGCGCGCCTCTCCCGTTGCAATCCGCCTTGGTCAAGCACCATAAGCCTCGGCGTCGGCCGCTGCAAGCTCGGCGGCGGGCGCCCGCGCCAGGCATTCCCGATTGACCGACCGGATGTTCGATTTTAAACCGGGCGGCCTCAATAGCGACGGGGCGCCGCCATGACGTTCGAGACGATAGCCTTCTCGATGGATTTGGGCGTCGCGCGCCTGACTCTCGATCGCCCAGACCGGCTCAACTCCTTCACGGCGCAGATGCATGACGAGATCGCCCGGGCCCTCGACCTCGTCGAGGGTTCTGCCAACATCCGTGTATTGACGATCACCGGCGCGGGTCGCGGTTTTTGCGCAGGGCAGGACCTTTCCGATCGCGCCGTGTCCCCCGGCGGAGCGGCGGTCGATCTCGGGGAGTCGGTCGAAAAACGCTATAATCCGCTGATCCGCCGCCTCACGTCGCTGCCCGTCCCGGTAGTCGCCGCGGTCAACGGAGTCGCCGCCGGGGCCGGCGCTTCGCTCGCTTTCGCCTGCGACATCGTCCTTGCAGCCAAGTCGGCGAAGTTCATCATGTCCTTCGCCAATATCGGCCTTGTGCCGGATTCGGGCGGCTCCTGGGCGCTGCCGCGGCTCGCCGGCCAGGCGCGCGCGCTCGGCCTCGCGCTCACCGGCGATCCGCTCCCGGCTGAAACCGCGGCGGATTGGGGCCTCATCTGGAGATGCGTCGAGGATGACAAGCTTGTCGCCGAGACGGACGCGCTCGCCGCGAAATTCGCCAGCGCCCCTACGCGCGGCCTCGCCGAGACCAAAAAACTCATTCGCGGCGCGTTTGCGCGCCCGCTCGACGAACAACTCGACCTTGAACGCGATCGGATGCGCGAGTTGGGCCGCAGCGACGACTATCGCGAAGGCGTCGACGCCTTTCTCGCCAAGCGCAAACCCCATTTCAAGGGGCGATAGGCGTGCTCGAAAAACTGTCGCCGATCATGCCAGCGCGCCACATCGCGAAAACGGAAGGCTTCTATTCGACCTTAGGATTTAAGACCGTTTATCGCGGTGACGACTATCTCCTGATGATGCGGGACGAGGTCGAGGTCCATTTCTTCCGTCATGCGGAGCTTGATCCTTTCACGAATTATTGCGGCGCCTATTTGCGTCCGTCAAACGTTGACGCCCTGTCGCGCGAGATCGCCGCCCTCAACCTTCCCGCGAAAGGAATTCCGCGCTTCGAGCCGGCGGCGGACAAGCGTTGGGGAATGCGCGAGCTTGCGCTCGTCGACATCAACGGAAATCTCATTCGCGCCGGACAGGAAATCGGACCTCGATACGGAGTCGACCATGTTGACGCTCAAGAATTACGCGATTGACCGCTGGACCGAAGGGTCTGGCGGCGGCGCGGACATCGCCTCGGCGGTCACCGGGGCCGCAATCGCGCGCAGCGGTTCGGGCGGGCTCGACTTTGGCGCCATGGTTCGCCATGCGCGCGACATCGGCGGGCGCAACCTCCGCCGTATCACGTTCCACGAACGCGCGGCGATCGTGAAGGCGCTCGGAACTGCGATCATGGACCGCAAGGAAGAGCTTTACGCCCTCAACTTCCATACCGGCGCGACGCGCAAGGACGGCTGGATCGATATCGAGGGCGGCGCCGGCACGCTGTTTTCGATGGCCTCAAAGGCGCGGCGCGAGCTTCCTGACGATGTGCTTTTCGTCGACGGGCCCGTCGAGCCGATTTCAAAGGAAGGGACTTTCCTCGCCCAGCATGTCTATACATCGCTCAAAGGCGTCGCGGTCCATATCAACGCGTTCAATTTCCCCGTCTGGGGCATGCTTGAAAAGCTGGCGGTCAGCCTCATCGCCGGCGTCCCCGCGATCGTCAAGCCGGCGACCGCCACGGCCTATCTCGCCGAAGCGGCCTTCCGCATCTTGATCGAGACGGGCAAGGTTCCTGCCGGGGCGTTGCAACTGATCATCGGCGCAACCGGCGACCTTTTCGATCATCTCACCGGACAGGATGTCGTCTCTTTCACCGGATCAGCCGCGACCGCGTCAAAATTGAAGTGCCATCCGGTCATTGTTCGCGAAAGCGTCCGCTTCATCGCAGAACAGGACTCGCTCAACGCGGCGATGCTGGGGCCGGACGCCAATCCGGATAGCCCTGAATTCCAGCTTTTTGCAAAGGAAGTCGCGCGCGAAATGACTGTGAAGGCGGGACAGAAATGCACCGCGATCCGGCGCGCGCTCGTTCCCGCTGCGCTCCTCGACGTCGTCGAGCGAGCGATCATCGACCAGCTCAGAAAGACCACGATCGGCGATCCCGCCCTCGAAAACGTGCGTATGGGCGCGCTTGTCAGCCTGTCGCAGCGCGAGGATGTCCGCGCCAAAGTCGGCGCGCTGAAAGCCGAGGCGCGCGTTGTCTTTGGTGCAAGCGACGACCTCGCCGTCATTGGCGCCGATGCGGCCAAAGGCGCCTTCGTCGCCCCGATGCTCCTGCGCTGCGATGAGCCGACGGCAGCCAAGGCCGTGCACGAGATTGAGGCGTTCGGCCCGGTTGCAACCCTCATGCCTTATCGGTCGCTCGATGAGGCCGTCTTGCTCCTCAATCGCGGCGGCGGCTCTCTCGTCATGTCGCTGTTCACCCATGATCCTGAAGTTGCGCGCGATGTAATGCTGGGCGCTGCTTCCGCGCATGGCCGCGTCATCGTCATCGACCGCGATTGCGCGAAGGAGCAGACGGGGCACGGCTCGCCCCTGCCCGTCCTCGTTCATGGCGGACCGGGCCGCGCCGGCGGCGGCGAGGAGATGGGCGGCATGCGCGGCGTGCGTCACTACATGCAGCGCACCGCCGTCCAGGGGTCCCCGGCCGTCCTGAAGGCGGTCACGGGCGCGCATGTGAAGGGATCCGCCGTCTCATCGGGGCCGCCCCACCCCTTCCGTTACAGGTTCGGCGAGCTTGAGATCGGCAAGAGCATCGAGACGGCCGCACGCAAGATCACGCTCGACGACATCGAGCACTTCGCGCATTTCACCGGCGACACCTTCTATGCGCACATGGACGAGGCGGCGGCGAAGGCCAATCCGTTTTTCCCCGGGCGCGTCGCGCATGGCTATCTCATTCTCTCCTTCGCGGCGGGTCTCTTCGTCGATCCGGCGCCCGGACCCGTGCTCGCCAATTACGGACTCGATGAGCTCCGCTTCCTGACGCCGGTCTCCCCCGGCGACGAGATCAGAGTAAGGCTCACCGCCAAGTCGAAGAAGAAGCGGAACGAAGAATATGGAGAGGTTAGGTGGGACGTGCTCGTCGTGAACCAGAAGAACGAGACGGTCGCGACTTACGAACTTCTCACCATGAACGCGATCTGACATGGCGCGCACGCAGGCGGCGGACTACGAGGAAAAGCGTCAGACGATCGTCGAAGAGGCGGCGCGGCTCTTCGCGGCGCAGGGCTTCGACGGCGCCTCGGTCGCCGAACTCGCTGAAGCGTGCGCCACGTCGAAGTCGCTCATTTACCACTATTACCCTTCGAAAGAGGCGATCCTGTTCGACGTCATGAACGGGCATATGGACGATCTTCTCGGCGCGATCGAGGAGAATGCGGCGGGCCCCGCGGCCGAAGCTTTTGCGCGCTTCACGCGCGCGCTGCTCCGACGCTACGCCGGGGCCGCGGCGCGCCAGAAGGTGCTGCTTTACGAGATCGACCGGCTTCCCCGGGCGCAGCGCCAGGAGATCATCGACAAGGAGCGCCGTCTCATCGCCCATGCCGAGGGACTGATTGCGCGGGCTTCTAGGAAGCCTCAGGACCGCGCGCGGCTGCGCGCCGCCGCCATGCTCTATTTCGGCATGCTCAACTGGACGCATAACTGGTTCAAGCCGTCCGGCGCCCTGACCCGCGACGAACTCGCCGACATGGCCGCCGAGACCGTTCTGCGGTCTCTCGCGTGACCCGCCGCCTGCGTCCGGCAGCCGAAACCCGTTGATCGCCGCCTGCCGTCGGCGCATCACTTCGCACATAATGCAACGGAGCCCCGAATGAACGGCGCGGAAGCCCTGATCGCCACACTCATCGACGCCGACGTCAATGTCTGCTTCGCCAATCCGGGAACGTCGGAAATGCAGCTCGTCGCGGCGATAGACAAGCTCGACGGCATGCGCGCCATTCTGTGCCTCTTCGAGGGCGTCGTCACCGGCGCCGCGGACGGCTACGGCCGGATGGCCGACAAGCCGGCGGCGACGTTGCTGCATCTCGGACCCGGCCTCGCCAACGGCCTCGCCAATCTGCACAATGCGAAGCGCGCGCATTCGCCGATCGTCAACATTGTCGGCGATCATGCAACCTATCACCTGAATTACGACGCGCCGCTGACTTCGGACGTCGCCGGAGTCGCCCGACCGATGTCCGACTGGGTCGGCGCCTCGGCCTCGGCGGACGCTCTGGCGGCGGAAGGTTCCGCAGCCGTCGCCGCGGCGCTCGACTACCCAGGGAGGATCGCGACCTTGATCGCGCCCGCCAATCACGCCTGGGAAGAAACCAAAAGCCGCGCCAAGCCGGTCAGCCGCAAGCCGGCGCCGCGCGCCGCCGCGTCGGCCGTCCGCGCGGCGGAACAGGCGCTGAAGAAGGGCGACGCGGCGCTCTTCCTCGGCGGCCGGGCGCTGCGCGCCGACGCGCTTGACGAGGCCGGCCGCATCGTCGCCGCGACCGGTTCACGCCTCATCTGCGAGACGTTCTTCGCCCGGATGGAACGCGGGGCCGGTCGGGTCGCGCCCGAGCGGCTTCCCTATTTCGCCGAGATGGCGACCGAAAATCTGAAAGGCGTCCGCAGGCTGATCATGGTCGGCGCCAAGCCGCCCGTCGCGTTTTTCGCCTATCCCGGCAAGCCGGGCTGGCTCGCGCCGCAGGACGCCGACATCGTCACGCTCGCCGGTCCGCGCGAAGACGCGCTCGGCGCGCTCAGCGCGCTGGCCGAGGAACTTGGCGCGCCGAAGGATCACGGCCGAGCGCAAACCCCTTTCGCGCCGCCGATCGGGACCGGCAAGCTCGATGCGGCCGGCATTGGCGCGGTCGTCGCCAACCTGCTGCCCGCCAACGCCGTCGTCTCGGACGAAGCGGCGACTGCGGGCCTGGCGCTCTTTCCAATGACGGCGGGCGCAGCGCCCCATGACTGGCTTACTCTCACCGGGGGCTCGATCGGCCAGGGCCTGCCCGTCGGCCTCGGCGCCGCCGTCGCCTGTCCCGACCGGAAAGTGGTCTGCCTCCAGGCGGACGGCGGCGCCATGTACACGATCCAGGCGCTGTGGACCATGGCGCGCGAGAAGCTCGACGTCGCGACGGTCATCGTCAACAACGGCAGCTACGCGATCCTCAATATCGAATTCATGCGCGTCGGCGCAGGGGCCGCGGGCCCGAAGGCGCGCCAGCTTCTCGATCTCACCAATCCCGGCCTCGACTTCGTATCGATGGCGCGCGGCATGGGCGTTCCCGGCCGGCGCGCGACGACGGTCGAGGAGTTCCGCGACGCCTTCGCCGAGGCGATCGCCTGCAAGGGCCCGTTCCTAGTCGACGCCGTGATCTGACGCGCGCCATGCCGACGCTCGATCTCGCGCCCGCCTCGACCGCCGACTACCGCGCACTCGCGGAGAAGCGCCTGCCGCGACCGCTGTTCGACTACATTGACGGCGGGTCCTATGGCGAAACCAGCCTTCGCCGCAACGTCGAGGATTTCGCCGCCCTCGCGCTGCGCCAGCGCGTGCTGGTGGACGTTTCGAAGATCGACACGAGGATTTCGCTCTTCGGACGCGAATGGGCGATGCCGGTCGCGCTGGCGCCGATCGGCATGGGCGGGATGATGGCGCGCCGCGCGGAGGCTCTGGCCGTCACCTGCGCGCACGACGCCGGCATTCCCTTTTGTCTGTCGACGGTGAGCATTTGTCCGCTCGAAGAGGTCGCCAAGGCTGCGGCCGGGCCGTTCTGGTTCCAGCTCTACATGTTGCGCGACCGCGGGGCGGTCGAGGAGCTTCTGGCGCGCGCGAAGGCCGTCGGCGTCAGGACGCTCCTCTTCACGGTGGATCTGCCGGTGATGGGCGCGCGTTATCGCGACATGCGCAACGGTCTTGCCGGGGGACTCTCGACGCTCGGCAGATTGCGCCTCGGCGCCGACTACGCCGCCCACGGGCGCTGGGCGCTGGATGTGGCGGTCAAAGGCAAGCCGCTGACCTTCGGCAATCTTGCGAAATACGTTCCTGACGCGAGGACCCCCGCCGACTTCAGGGCGTGGGTCGACGCCCAGTTCGACGCGAGCGTCACGTGGAAGGATATCGAATGGCTGCGCGGAAAATGGGCCGGCGATCTCGTGCTCAAGGGCGTTCTTGACCCGGAAGATGCGCGCCTCGCCGCCCGCTCCGGCGCCGACGGCGTCGTCGTCTCGAACCATGGCGGTCGCCAGCTCGACGGCGTCTCCTCCGCGATCGCCATGACGCCGCGCATCGTCGAGGCGGCGGGCGACCGCCTCGTCGTTCTGATGGACGGCGGCGTGAGAAGCGGCATGGACGTCGTGAAAGCGCTCGCCGCGGGCGCCAAAGCCGTCCTGATCGGCCGGCCCTGGATCTGGGCTCTCGCCGGGCGCGGATCCCGCGGCCTCGTCGCCCTGCTGAAGACGTTCAGGGCCGAGATGAATGTCGCCATGGCGCTCACGGGCGCGCCGTCAATCGGCGATGTTTCCGCAGCGCTGGTTGAAGGGACGGTCTGGACCGGCGGGCGATAAATGCGCATCGCCCCCCGGTCCAATTTTTTCGTGACCGCGCCGGGTTTTGAAAAACCGGTGATCCCGCTTTTTCGCCCGGCGCTTTAATCTTCTTCAGGGGGCAGCTTCTTTTTCTCGGCTTCTTCGAGCGCCTGGCGCAGCTTTTCAGCGTCCTTGCGCGTGACCAGCGGGTCGTCGCGCAAGGTCCAGGACGGCTCCGGAGTCTTTGCGCCGATGTCGGGCTGGCCGAGCGTGCGATCGAGATTGCCCGAGGCCTCGCCCGCCGGATCGGCGAGCGAGCCCTGCGACCTCCTGAAGTCCTTGAGCGCCTCGACGGACGCGGCGTCCTCCATCGCGCCGCCGACTTCGGGCCCGTAAATGTCGGAAGGACTCGCGCCGGCGCGCCCGGCCATCTTGTCTTTCTTCAGTAAACGGACGGCCTCGGACCAGTCCTCGCCGCCGGCGCCCGGACGCCAGCCCGACTTGATCTCGGTGCGGCCGGCGCACTCGGCGGCTTTCTCCTTGTCCTTGAACTCTTCGGGACAGAAGATGGCGACGACTCCCGATTGCCCGGGCGTGATCGCCGCCTGTCCTTCGGGGAGATCGACATTGGGCAGCGGAACGCGCGGCCGGCCGAAGGCCGGCGCCTCGTCGAACATGTCGTCGCCCGATGGCGCAGCCTCTGCGAGCGGGGCGGCTTCCTGCGCGGCGGCGGCGGCGGCTGCGGCTTCCCTCTCCCTTTCCTTTTCCTCCTCGTCGTCGCCGCGCTCGGTCACCTCGATGTCGGCTGGAGTTTGCGGCGAGGGCTCCACCAGCGGCTCGGCCTCTGCAGCGGGGGCCTGCTCGCCAGACGCCTCCTGCGCCTCCGTCGCCTCCGTCGGCAGGGCTAGCTCCTCCGACGGGGCCTGTTCGGGCTCCGCCACGAACGGCGCTTCCTCGTCCTCGGCCGGCGGGGCGAAAGTGTCGTCTACCGTCAAGTCGAGCTTGGGCGCCGGTTCAGGCTCGGGCTCAGGTTCGGGCGGGAGAGGTTCGGGCTCAGCTTCGGGCGGCGCGGGTTCGGGCTCGGGTTCCGGCGTCGGTTCCGGCGCCAGCTCGGGTTCAGGCTCGGGCACCGGATCTGGCGCGGGCTCCGGTTCGGGGTCGGGCTCCTCGATTGGCTGAGGCTCCGGCTGTTCTTCGGGTTCAGGAATGGTCTCCGGCTCGCGCGGGTCCGGGAGGACCGACTCGGTCGGAAGCTCCACCACGACGATAGAGATCGAGTCGCGCGGGGCCGCAGGAATGAAAATGTGAAATCGCCCGAAAACGGCGAGACCCGTATAAAGAAGGACGTTGATGGCGAGGGCGAGCGCGATCGACGCGCGCTGGCGGCGGCGGCCGTCGACAGCGAGATAGTCGAGAAGGCGCGCGCTCCGGCGCTCGATCGCGATAAGAGCCTTGCCGATGCTGCCTTCGAAACTTGGTCTCGCCGCGTCTCCGTCCGTCGCCTGCTCCTCGACCGGCGAGCCTGACGCAGGCGCGACCGCGCCCGGTTCGGGATCGTCCTTGCGCGCCTCGTCGTCAGAATGCATTGATTTCCACCGGCGAAGGACCCTTAGACGCCACGACCAAAGGGGAGAAGAGCCAAGTGAAGGTCCTGCTTGTCGGCGGCGGCGGGCGCGAACATGCGCTGGGGTGGAAAATCGCCCAGAGTCCGCTTCTGACCAAGCTCTTTGTGGCGCCCGGCAATCCCGGCATCAAGCCCTTGGGCGAGAGGCTCGCGCTCGGCGCCGAGGACGTTGACGCGATCGTGTCCGCCGCCCGCGCGCGCGCCGTCGATCTCGTGGTCGTCGGACCCGAAGCGCCTCTGGCCTTGGGGCTCGCCGATCGGCTGCGGGCCCATGGCGTTCCCTGTTTCGGCCCCTCGCAGGCGGCGGCGCGCCTTGAATCGTCGAAAGCCTTCATGAAAGAGACGGCGACGCGCGCCGGCGCGCCCACCGCCGCGTTCGGACGATTCAAGGATGTCGCGGCGGCGCAGGCGTTCCTGGCCGGCATGAGCGCGCCCTATGTCGTCAAGGCGGACGGCCTCGCCGCGGGCAAGGGCGTCGTCATCGCCGAGACGTTCGCCGAAGCGGATTCGGCGGTCCGCGACCTGCTCGGCGGACGGTTCGGCGAGGCAGGCGCCGAGATCGTGATCGAGGAATTCATGGCCGGAGAAGAGGCGAGCTACTTCGTCCTCACCGACGGCGAGACGATCCTGCCGCTCGCCGCCGCGCAGGACCACAAGCGCGCCTTCGACGGCGACAAGGGTCCGAACACGGGCGGCATGGGCGCCTATTCGCCCGCCCCGGTCTTCTCGACAGAGGTCGAGGAGGAGACGCTTGCGCGCATCATCCGCCCTGTCCTCGCCGAGATGCGCCGCGGCGGGACCCCCTTTCAGGGCGTGCTTTTCGCAGGCCTGATGATCGGCGAGAGCGGCCCGCGCCTCGTTGAGTTCAACGCGCGCTTCGGCGATCCGGAATGCCAGGTCCTGATGCGCCGCCTCGAGGGGGATTTGCTGCCGGCGCTCCACGCGGCGGCCACGGGACGGCTGCACGAAGTTACTCTTCAATGGTCGAGGAACGCCGCGGCGGTCATCGTGCTGGCGGCCGACGGCTATCCCGGCGCCTACCGCAAGGGAGGCGAGATCAAGGGCGTCGCGCGCGCCGACGCGCTGCCGGGCGTCGTCGTGTTTCAGGCGGGTACGGAGGAAAAAGACGGGCGGCTCTTTGCCTCCGGCGGCCGCGTTCTCTCGGTGTCGGCCGTGGGCGCGACGCTGCCCGAGGCCGTCCGGCGCGCTTATGCCGGGGTCGACGCCATCGAATGGCGTGACGGCTTCTGCCGGCGCGATATCGGCTGGCGCGCGATGAAGACGTTCATCTAGGCTTATGGATGCCTGCGCATGATCCCGCTTGATGACTGGCGCGGCGCGGCGCGCGTCGCCATGATCGGCGGCTACCGCATCGCCTGGTGGGCCGACGGAGAACAGGACGACAACAGGCCCAATCTCCTGCTCATCCACGGCTACCCGACCTCGTCCTGGGACTGGACCGCAATGTGGCGGCCGCTCAGCGCGCATTTCCGACTGATCGCCGCCGACATGCTCGGCTTCGGCCTTTCCGACAAACCCAAGACCATCGGCTATTCGATCCTAGCGCAGGCGGATCTTCAGGAGGCGCTGCTCGCACAGGCGGGCCTCGCCGAGGCGCATATCCTCGCTCACGATTACGGCGACACCGTCGCGCAGGAACTGCTGGCGCGCCAGAACGAGGGATCGCTAAGTTTCCTCATCAGGTCTGTGTGCTTCCTCAACGGCGGCCTCTTTCCCGAACAGCATCGCGCGCGCCCAATTCAAAAATTCGGTCTCTCGCCGCTCGGCCCGCTCCTGTCGGTCCTGATGTCGAAAGACCGCCTGCGCGCCGGCCTCGACGAGATTTTCGGGCCTCGCACCAAGGCGAGCGACGCCGAGATCGACGCTCACTGGACGATGATCAATGAAAAGGGCGGTCGTTTCATTCTGCACAAGCTCCTGCACTATATCCCCGAACGCATCGCCCGCCGCGACCGCTGGGTCGGCGCGCTCAAGAATGCGAAAGTCCCGCTGCGGCTGATCGACGGCGGGGCCGATCCTGTCTCCGGCGCGCATCTCTATGCGTATTACCGCGAACAGATTCCGAACGCCGACGCCGCTTTGCTCCCGGAGATCGGACATTATCCGCAGACCGAAGCGCCCGCCGAAACGCTGCGGCTGTTCCTTGAGTTCCACCGCAAAATGAGGACTCTGGCGGCATGAACGCTTTTCTGACGGTCTTTCTGTCGGTTTTTCTCGCCGAACTCGGCGATAAGACGCAGCTCGCCACGCTCCTGTTCGCGGCCGAGGGCGAACGCTCCAGGGGGCTCGTCTTTGTCGCCGCTGCGAGCGCGCTTGTCGCTTCGACGGCGCTCGCCGTGCTGCTGGGCGGCGCAGCCGAGCGATACCTGTCGGCGCTGCCGCTCAGGCTCATCGCGGGGATCGGCTTCATGGTGATCGGCGCGCTCATCGTTATTGAGCATTTCGCCAGGGCCGGCGCATGAGCGGCAAGCCTCAGGCCGACTTTACGGGCGTCGCCCCGGCCCCCGCGCATCTTGCCATCGACGTGGGGGCGCTCGATGCGTTCATGCGTGAGGCCGTGGCGGACTATCAGGGGCCGGTGAGCGTTCAGAAATTCAAGGGCGGACAGTCAAACCCCACCTATCTGCTGACGACGCCGCGCAAGAAGTACGTCCTGAGGCGCAAGCCCCCTGGCCAGCTCCTCCCGTCGGCGCATGCGGTCGATCGCGAATATCGGGTCATGACGGCGCTGCACGGTCTCGGCTTCCCGGCCCCGAAAACCCACGTGCTGTGCGAGGACGCCTCGGTCATCGGAACGGCCTTCTTCATCATGGATTTCATCGAAGGACGCATCTTCTGGGACGCGAGCCTGGCCGACGCCCGCCGGGACGAGCGGCGCCCCCTCTACCACTCCCTCACGGACACCCTCGCCGACCTGCACCTCGTCGACTACGCGAAGATCGGCCTCGGCGACTACGGCAAGCCCGGCAACTATTTCGCCCGCCAGATCGACCGCTGGACAAAGCAGTATCGCGCCGCTGAAACCGAGCGCATCGACGAGATGGAGCGCCTCGCCGCGTGGCTCCCCGGCGCCGTTCCCGAACGGGAGACGACCTCGATCGTCCATGGCGATTTCCGGTTCGACAACGTCATCATGCATCCGAGCGAACCCAGAACGCTCGCCGTGCTCGACTGGGAGCTTTCGACCCTTGGGAATCCGCTCGCGGATTTCACCTATTACCTGATGGCGTGGCACTTTCCGCCGACCGTGCGCGGCGGTCTCGCCGGGCTCGATCTCGACGCGCTGGCGATTCCGACCCTCGCCGAGATCGCCGAGCGCTACCAGCGGCGCACCGGGCTCGACGCGCTCGGCCAGCTCGATTTCTGCCTCGCCTACAACATGTTCCGTCTGGCCGCGATCGTGCAGGGCGTTTACGCGCGCGGCCTTCAGGGCAACGCCTCCTCGGAGCATGCAACCCAACTCGGCGCGCAGATCAAGATGCTCGCAGCCCTCGCCTGGGGCTATGCGCGACAGGCCGGGGCATGAAAGCGCCTCCGTGCCCGACGTCACAGACTTCGAGGAGGAGGGGCGACCCTATATCGCGGCGTATGGGGAGTTGGGCACATGAGCGTCAGCCGTCGCAACATGATCCTCGGAACCGCCGCGGCGGGGTTGGCGACCATTCGGCCGGCGTCAGCCGAAATCCAGTGTCAGCCTTATCAGCCCGGCGTCAATTTTTGCAGGGTCGGCGTGCCGACCATCCGGGTGGACGCCGCGCGGCCGCCCGACCAGCAATGCAGGATGTGGTGCTGGGCGGCCTGCATCGAGGCGATCTTCCGCATAAACGGACACCGGGTGCGACAATCCAGAATTGTTGAGAAGGTGTTCGGATCGCCGGACATATGCGAGCCGGCGGACGGCGCCCAGATCGCCTATGCCGTCAACGGCGCCTGGACTTCCGACGACGGCGAGTCGTTTTACGCGGAGGCGCAGACGCTGCTCGATCTCCGGATGGGCGTCTGGATTCCGAACGCGGGCGCCGCAGTCGCCCAGATTCTGGCGCAGGGCGAACCGCTCATCAACGGCGCCGTCGGCCATGCAACCGTCCTGACCGGGATGGAGTATCTGGCTGACATCTACGGCAACGGCCAGATCCTCGCTCTGATCGTTCGCGATCCCTGGAATCCCGGCGGCTCAGGCGCAGTAAGGAGGCTTCTGCAACCCAATGAGGCCTACGGAACGTTTCTGATCACGCGCGTCCTCGTGCAATAGACGGACCCGCGCCGCGCCGCCGCGGCTGCCGGCCCTGGGACAGATGCGCCTTGACTGCAGAGCATGGCGCCGTGATTTGGAATCACGGCTCCATGCTCTACTCTTTGGTTGTCGCGGCGCTTTTTCGCAAAACCGCGTCCGCTTTTGCGCACGCCGCTCTAAATCAGACCGGCGAGCGGCGAGGAGGGATCGGCGTAACGCTTCTTCGCCATGCGCCCGGCGAGATAGGCCTCTCGTCCCGCGATCACCGCGTGCCTCATCGCCGAGGCCATGAGGATCGGATCCTTCGCTTCTGCTATCGCCGTATTCATGAGAACGCCGTCGCAGCCGAGCTCCATGGCGACCGCGGCGTCTGAAGCCGTGCCGACGCCGGCGTCGACAATGACGGGTACGGAGGATTGCTCGACAATGAGGCGGATATTGACCGGATTGAGGATGCCGAGGCCTGAACCGATCAGCGAGCCCAGAGGCATGATCGCCGCGCAGCCCGCGTCTTCAAGCTTGCGGGCGTAAACGGGATCGTCCGAGCAGTAGACCATCACCTCAAACCCTTCCTTGAGCAGGAGTTTCGCCGCTTTGAGCGTCTCCTCCATGTCGGGATAGAGGGTTTTCGGATCGGCGAGGACTTCAAGCTTGACCAGCGTCCATCCGCCGGCCTCGCGCGCGAGCCGCAAGGTCCGGACTGCATCGTCGGCGGTGAAGCATCCGGCCGTGTTGGGAAGATAGGTGAACTTCTTCGGACTGAGATAATCGACAAGCAGAGGCTTGTCCTTGTCCGTCAGGTTGACGCGCCGCACCGCGACCGTGACCATCTCGGCGCCCGCCGCTTCGGCGGCCCGGGCGTTCTCCTCATAGGACTTGTATTTCCCCGTGCCGATGATGAGGCGCGAGGAGAATCGCCGACCGGCGATGACGAGCGGCTTGTCGATCATGCCCCACCTTTGAGACGGGAGGCGCGGTCAGTCCAGCGGCAATTTCGTCGTGCATTTGATTTCGCGCAGCACGATCGACGATCTCACCTGGCCGATGCCGGGCAGTTCTTCGAGGAAGCGCTGCAGGAAGCGGTCATAGGCGGCGATGTCCCGCGCCACGACCCGCAAGGTGAAGTCGGCGTCGCCAGTCGTGGCGCAGCATTCCGTCACCTCGGGGCGCTCCCGGATCTTCCGCTCGATTTCGGCGATGATTTGGGCGAACTGTTTCTCGACCGTGACATGCACATAGGCCGAGACCGCGAGCCCGAGCTTTTGCCGGTCGAGCACCGCGCGATACCCGGCGATGAGCCCGCGTTCTTCAAGGCTTCTTTGCCGACGCCAGCAGGTCGCCGGCGACATGGCCGCCGCCGCCGCGAGGTCCTGCGCCGATAGGCGGCAATCCTCCTGAAGCGCAGCGAGAAGCCGTCGATCCTGCGGTGAAAGGTCTTCAGCCATTGCCGCCGTAGCATGATAGAATCATTTCATAATCGCAATGCATCCGATGAAAATTAATCTCGATCGACGGCGGCGGGCGAGTCCTTGATCTGATTTTGCATGGCGGGAGAGCCACAATCCGGGATAACGGGAGTTCTCGCCATGGTCCTGACCGCGCCCCTCGACACCTACGAGCTGGACGACCGCTACCGGCGGGAGCGCGGCCGCGTCTTTCTCACCGGCAGCCAGGCGCTCGCCGCGATCCTGCTCGCGCAGCGCCGCCTGGATCGCGCCCAGGGCAAGAACACGGCGGGCTTCGTCAGCGGCTATCGCGGCTCGCCGCTCGGCGGGGTCGATCAGGCGCTGTGGCGGGCAAGGAAGTTTCTCGACGCCGAGAACATCACCTTTCTGCCCGCCATCAATGAGGACCTTGCGGCGACAGCCGTCCTCGGGACCCAACAGGTCGAGGCGGAAGCCGAACGCGCCGTCGATGGCGTCTTCGCGCTCTGGTACGGCAAGGGTCCGGGCGTCGATCGGGCCGGCGACGCGCTGCGCCACGGCAACGCCTATGGCTCGTCACCGAACGGGGGCGTCCTCGTCGTCGCCGGCGACGACCATGGCTGCGCCTCGTCGAGCATGTCGCACCAGTCCGACGTCGCCTTCATGACCTGGTACATGCCGACCCTGCATCCGGCTCACGTCTCTGAATATATCGAGTACGGATTATGGGGTTACGCCGCCTCGCGCTTCTCGGGGCTGTGGATCGGTTTCAAGGCGATTTCCGAGGTCGTCGAAAGCGGGGCCAGCATCGAACTGCCCGAACTCCCGAGCTTTGCAACGCCGTCTGATTACACGCCGCCGCCGGGCGGACTCAATTTCCGGTGGCCGGACCTCCCCGGCATGCAGATCGAGCGGCGCATCGAAGAGAAGAAGGAGGCGGTGCTCGCCTTCGCTCGGGCCAATCCCATCGACCGCGCCGTCTGGGACGTCCCCGGCGCGCGTTACGGGATCATCACGACGGGCAAGGCGCATCGCGACGTCATGGAGGCGCTCGCCTATCTCGGCATCGACGAGAGGAAGGCGCGGGAGATCGGTCTCGACATCTACAAGGTCGGCATGGTCTGGCCGCTCGAATGCGCCGGCGCGCAGCGATTCATGGCGGGCAAGGAGGAGGTGCTCGTCGTCGAGGAGAAGCGCGGCATCATCGAAAGCCAGCTGAAGGAATATCTCTACGACCGACCGGTGGCGAAACCGAAACGCATTCTCGGCAAGCATGACGAGAACGGCGCGCCGCTGATTTCCTGGGTCGACGAACTGGCGCCGTCCGGCCTCGCGCCGCTGATCGCCTGGCGCCTGCTGCTGCACTTTCCGCAGATGGATCTTTCGGCGGCGCTCGCCGATCTCAATGTGGCGCGCCGCAACGTTCATGGCCCGGGCGGGGCCAAGCGCCTCCCTTACTTCTGTTCGGGCTGTCCGCATAACAGCTCGACGAAAGTGCCGGAGGGATCGAAAGCCCTCGCCGGCATCGGTTGCCACTTCATGGCCTCGTGGATGGACCGCGAGACCTCCTCGCTCATCCAGATGGGCGGCGAAGGCGTGAACTGGGCCTCGAAATCCCTGTATCTGAAGGACCGGCCGCACATTTTCCAGAATCTCGGCGACGGGACCTACTTTCATTCCGGCTCGATGGCGATCCGGCAGGCGATCGCCGCGGGGACCAACATCACCTACAAGATCCTCTTCAACGACGCCGTCGCCATGACCGGCGGCCAGCCGGTCGACGGGACGATCAGTGTGCAGATGATCGCGGCGCAGCTCGCCGCGGAAGGCGTCAGGAAGATCGTCATCCTGAGCGACGATCCGGAGCGGATCCGCGCGATGCAAGGCGTGCCGGCCGGCGTCGAAATCGGCCATCGCGACGCTCTTGACCGCGTCCAGCGCGAACTGCGGGAAATTCCGGGCGTCACCGCGCTCATCTACGAGCAGGCTTGCGCCGCCGAAAAGCGGCGCAAGAGAAAGCGCGGCGACTATCCCGATCCCCAGAGGCGCATCTTCATCAACGAGCGCGTCTGCGAGGGCTGCGGCGACTGCTCGACCCAGTCGAATTGCCTTTCGATCGTTCCGGTCGAGACGCCGTTCGGGCGCAAGCGGCGGATCGACCAGTCGAGCTGCAACAAGGACTATTCCTGCGTCAAAGGCTTCTGCCCGAGCTTCGTGTCGGTGGAGGGCGGCGTGTTGCGCAGGCCGGAATCGCGCGCGCTCGGCGAACGCCTGACCTCGCTGCTCGCGGACCTGCCCGAGCCGCCGATCGGCGCGCTCGACCGCGCCCGCGACCTCCTCGTCGGCGGCGTCGGGGGCACCGGCGTCGTGACCATCGGGGCCGTGCTCGCGATGGCGGGGCATCTCGAAGGCAGGGGCGCCTCGGTTCTTGACTTCATGGGCTTTGCGCAGAAGGGAGGCGCCGTGCTTTCCTATGTGAGGCTCGCCCCGTCGCCCCGCGAACTCAACCAGGTGCGCGTCGATCAGGGACGGGCGGATGCGGCGATTCTCTGCGATCTCGTGGTCGGCACGGACGAGCGCGCCCTCGGCGTGATGCGGGCCGGCAGGACCAGGGCGGTCGCCAATCTCGACATCCAGCCGACCGCGGACTTCATACGTGACCGGAACATCGATTTCGGCGGGGCGCAGCGGCTGAAGGCGCTGAAGACCGCCTGCGGCGAGTCGTCCGTCGACGCCATCGACGCAAGCCTCCTCGCCGAACGGCTCCTCGGCGATCTCGTTTTCAGCAACATGTTGCTGCTGGGCTTCGCCTGGCAGAAGGGCCTCGCGCCGCTCTCGCGCGCGGCGATCGAACGCGCGATCGCGCTGAACGGCGTCGCGGTTGAGAAGAACCTCAAAGCCTTTGCGCTCGGCCGCGCCGCCGCCGTCGATCCGGCCGCTGTCGCCGAAGCCGCCGGGCTCGCCCCTGCGGCTCAAGGGGAGCCCTCCCTCGCCGACCTGGTCGCCGCCCGGCGCGCGTTCCTCGCCGGCTACCAGAACGCCGCCTATGCCAGCCGCTACGGCGATTTCGTGGACGCGATCGCCGAGCGGGTCCGGACCGTCGCTGGCGGCGAGCGCTTTGTGACGGCGGTCGCCCGCAATCTCTTCAAGCTGATGGCCTACAAGGACGAGTACGAAGTCGCGCGCCTCTACAGCGATGGACAGTTCCGCAAGGACCTCGAAAGCGCTTTCGACGGCGACGTCCGGCTGAAATTTCACCTGGCGCCGCCGATCTTCAACAACGCCGTCGACGACCAGGGCCGGCCGAAGAAGCGCGAATTCGGTCCGTGGATGGGCGTGGCGCTCGCGGCGCTGGCGCGCCTCAGATTCCTGCGCGGCGGGCCGTTCGATCCCTTCGGCCGCACCGAGGAACGCCGCTTTGAACGCCGGCTCATCGAGGAGTACCGCGCGCGGATGGACGCGTTGAGCCGCACGCTTACCGCAGAAAATCTGGAGACGGGCGTCGCCATCGCCTCGCTCCCCGACGATATTCGCGGCTATGGTCCGGTGAAGCTTGCGGCGGCGCGCCAAGCGGAAGAGAAGCTTAAGGCCCTCATGGTCAAATGGGACGGCGCCATGGTCCGCCAGGCCGCCTGAAAGGAAACCGATGTTCGCCGACCTGCCGCTATTGCCGCCCGACGCGCTTCTTGGCCTCACCAAACTCTTCAATGAGGACAAGCGCGCGGTAAAAATCGACCTCGGCGTCGGCGTGTTCCGCACGCTCGACGGCCGCACGCCGATCCTGGAATCGGTCAAGCGCGCCGAGGCGAAGCTCCTCAGCGCACAGACGACCAAGGTCTACACGCCGCCTGAAGGCGCGCCCGGCTTTGCTGACGCGATCGCCCGTCTCCTCCTGGGCGAGGGCCATCCGGCGGTCGCCGACGGGCGCGTCTTTGCTTTGCAGACGCCGGGCGGCTGCGGGGCCTTGCGCGTCGGCGCCGAGCTCTTGAAGCGCGCCGGCGCGGCGCGCGTCGTCGCCGGAGCGCCTACCTGGGCCAACCACCAGCCTTTGCTGGCGGCCGCCGGCCTCGCCGTCGAGATGGTTCCCTACTACGACGCGAAAACCGGCGGACTCTTCTTCGACGACTTCATGAGCGCGGTCGAGAAACTCGGCCCCAAGGACGTGCTGCTCCTGCATGGCGGCTGCCATAATCCGACCGGCGCCGATCTCTCGCCTGCGCAGATCGATCGCGTGATCGCCGCCGCCGAGCGTCACGGCTTCGCGCCGCTGGTGGATTTCGCCTATCACGGCTTCGCCGCCGATCTCGACGCTGACGCCTTCATGGCGCGCGAAATCGCGCGACGCCTGCCGGAAGCGCTCATCACCTACTCATGCTCGAAGAATTTCGGGCTCTATCGCGAACGCGTCGGCGCGCTGTTCCTCATCGGCGAGACGCGCGAGCGCGTGGCCGCGATGAGATCGCAGGCGCTCTCTCTCGCCCGAGGCAACTACTCCATGCCGCCCGCACATGGCGGTTCTATCGTCGCGGAGATCCTGCAATCATCCGATTTGGCGGCGCTCTGGAAGCGCGAAGTCGCTGAGATGGCGGCGCAGATCCGCGAGAACCGCCGGCTCTTCGTCAGAACCGCCGGCGAGATGCAGTTCGGCGAACGTGTCGCCGCCATTGAGCGGCAGAACGGCATGTTCTCCATGCTGCCGCTGTCCGAAGCGCAGGTGATGGCGATGCGCGAGCGCTATGGCGTCTATATGGCGAACACGGGCCGCATCAATCTGTGCGGCGTCAACAGGATGAACGTCGAGTATCTCTGCAACGGACTTAAGGACGTCCTACGAAGCTGATCAGTCCTCGCGCCGCCTCTCGCGCCACGCCTTTCGGCGCCTATTGCGATAGGCGTCGACCAGCACCGCGCGGTCGGCCGGGGACATTTTCTCCGCGGCCTCGACGACGAGCAGGGACGCGGCTCGATGGCTTTCAGCTTCCGCCGCCTGCAACGCCGCGAGCGCGGCTTCGGCCTTGGCGCGCTCGAAAGGCTCGGCCGCCAGCGCCTCGGCGAAGGCGCGACGCAGTTCGCCGGAGCGCCCGAAGTCCGCGCGCAGCTTCGCGCCCTCGCTTTCGAACGTCTTGCGGAATATCTCGCGGCCTTCCGGCGACAGCGACTCGGCCGCGGCGATGAGGGCCGGGCGCGGCGGACCCATGCCGTGGGCGCCGAGGGGCGGGCGGTGGAGCCCCGGCCCGCCGAGCAGCCGCCCGGCGACGAAGCCGCCGAGAAACACGTTCGCGGCGAGCGACAGCGCCAGCAGAATGGTGACCGCGAGCCTCATGGCGCCTCCGCCCACAGACCATCCGCCGTCAATGCCGGCTCCATCGCCGCCTCCGCATAATAAAGGGCCTCGTCAGCGGCGCCCGCGGTCGCAGAGCCGACCACGAAACCCATCGCCGAGAGCGCGGCGAATGCGCCGGCGGGCGCGAGTCGAATCCAGCGCCGGCGCGGCCGCGCCGCCTCGCGCGCCCTCCGGGGAACAAAATCAGCGAGGAGGCGCTCCTTGAACGCGTCGTCGCCGCGATGGCTTGTCGCCTCCGAAAGCGCCCCGTCAAGAGCCGCCGCCTCGTGGAACAACTCCGCATGCGTCATGTCGCCCGCGCAGGCGTCGTAAACCGGCTGACTCGCCGCCGGCCAGCGCCGCCGCTCGGCGCCGTAAATCTCGAGCAGGCGCGCGAACTCGGCGCGCGTCGCGTCAGAGGGCGATCGAGGATCGACCATGTCGCTCTCCCATGAAAAGCTCGTCGAGGCGCTCGATGAGCGCCGCGCGCAACGCGCGCCGTCCGCGCGCCAGAAGGGACTCAAGGGCTTCAACGCTCACGTTCAGCGCCTCGGCGGCGTCGTTCTGCGAGAGCTCCTCGTAATGACAAAGAACGAGCGCGAGCCGCTGGCGCTCCGGCAAGGCCGCCAGCGCGGCGTCGACCGCCGCGCGGCGTTCCTCGCGCATCAGCTTTTCGTCGGCGGCCGGCGCATGATCGGCGAGTTCGGGCGGCGAGTCGGTCGCGACCTCGCGGCCGCGGCGCCGCAGCCGGTCAAGGCAGGCGTTGGCGGCGATCTTGAGGAGCCAGGTCTTCACCCTGGCGCCTTGCGGCCGCCATTCGCCGGCGCTGCTCCAGAATTTGAGGAAGGTTTCCTGCGTCGCATCCTCTGCGGCGGCGCGCTCGCCCAGCATGCGCCAAGCGAGGCCGAGCACGGCGTCGCTGTGGCGCAACACGATGGCGCTCGCCGCAAGCCGGTCGCCGCGCCCGACGCGCGCGATCAGAGCTTCGTCTGAATCGTCGGCAGGGGTCAGAACGCCTCCTGGCGCGCAACCGGACGATGTGCGCTGCGGGCAAGCATAGCCCGCCACGCCCCTGACGTTAATGCTTGCCGCGACCTTCATGTCCGCCGCGGCGGCCGTCCCGGAGCTCGTCTTGGCTAAGGGAGCCGTCGCCATTCTTGTCGAGCTTCTTGAAACGCTCCGCCGACTGCGCTTCGAATTCCGCCCGGGAAATCGCGCCGTCGCCGTTCGTGTCGCCCAAGCGCTCGGCCATCTTCTTCTTGTGATGAGCCTGCATCTCTTCCTGGGTGACGCCGCCGTCGCCATTGGCGTCAGCCGCCCGGATGAAGTCTTCGTGAGCGGAATCCATTTCGCTCGAGGTGATCTTGCCGTCGCCGTTCTTGTCCATCTTCGCGAAATGGTCCCCGCGCCCGCCCGGGCCGGCGGCCATGACCGCGGTTGACGAAAGAACCGCCGCGGCGGCGAACAATCCGAGATATTTCATGCATCCTCCTCTTGATGATCGCCCAGTCTGACCCGTAAACGCGCGAGGACTCGAAACCCGTCGGGATCGAAGCCTCAGGGTCCGCCGCTGGCGGCGGCGGCGCGGCTCTCGGCCGTTTCCAGCAGTCCGGCGGGAGCCCGGCCGGACCCGGTTCCCCTGCCGGTTCCCTCAGCGTCGACTTCGAGCGCCTCGCCGGCCGCCTCCGCCGCGATATCGGCAAACGCGACGACCCGCTTCATTCGGGGCGAAAAGGCGCAGGAGGTGACGCGTCCGACCGGCGCGCCCTTCTTGCCATAGATCTGGGCGCCCGGCTGGGCGCGATCGGCGTCGATCCCGAGGCCGATCAGGCGCCTGTGCGGCGGGCCCGCCTCCCGCAGCGCGCGACGACCGCTGAACCAGCTCCGCGCGAGCGGCGCGAGATGCGCGAGCCCGAGAGACGCCGGCGTGCGCTTCTGGTCCGCCGACGTTGCTGTTTCGGAGCTCTGAAAATCGACCCCGAGACGGGGCGTCCCGCCCTCGATACGGATGATTTCGAGGGCGTCCAGCCCGATCGGCTTCGGCTTCGCGGCGCGACGAAGGCGCTCCCACAGCGTCAGCGCCTCGTCGAAGGGGAAGATCACTTCGACGGCCGGCAGAGCGCCGTAGGCGACGGGGCGCACCGACAGCTCGACGCCGCGCACCCGCGATTGCGCCGCCAGCTTATCGCTCATGAGGTCGAACCCGGCGGCGGCGGCGGCCTCGCGCGAGGCGGGGCCGATGATCGCCATCGCCGCCACATGCTCGGTGATCTCCTCGACCGCGGCGTCGAGCCCGCGCGCGCCGAGCTGCAGGCGGCGCGCGTGCTTGCGCGACGTCGACAGCAGGTAGAGGTCGGCGGCAAGGCGCGCGGCTTCGGCGAGATCGATGACGAAGCCGTCGTCGTCGATCATCAGCCCGCGCACGCTCTCGCCCGGCTCCAGCGCGCCGATCGGCGCGGAGACGATTCGCTGCAGGAATGCGGCGGCGTCCGCGCCGCGCACCGTGCAGCGGACGACGGGGCCAATGTCGGCCACCGCCGCCTCGGCATGAGCGGCCAGGTATTCGTCGGGAACGCTCGAATAGACGCGGGCGACGGACCAGCCGTTGACCGAGGTCCAGGAATTGGCCGAAGCCGCCGACGCCGCCGCCGAGAACAGGGCCGTCGGGCGCGGATCGTCCGTTACGGGATCGTCTGCCGGAAACATCATGACCGCAGCTTCTTCCTGTGGTGGCGGACCGCCGCTTCGGCGGCGCGGCGGCCCGCCGCGCCTGAAAGTCCGGCCCCGATCTGAGCCTCGGGTCCGCAGAAGAAATAACCGGCGACGCCGGATGCGCCGGTCAGCGCCCGGGCGCGAGACCAGGCGGGCAGGACGCTCGCGGCCCCGGCGAACGCGCAAACCGGGGCGCCGAGCGGCTTGGCGAGATCAGCGGGGAGCCTCACATCCGCCGAGACGATGCGACGACCTGCGCCCGGCGCGATGCGCTCGAAAGTCTCGCGCACGGCGCGCTCGACGGCGGCCCGAAATTCCGCTGGCGGCTCTTCAAGCAGGGCGACCGGGTGGGCGAGCAGCGACACGACCTGTCCTCGCTCGGGCGCGGCATGCCGATCGAACATGCTGGGAAACACCGCCTCAAGGATGAGCGGCGACCCGACGCCGCCGCGACGCGCGGCGCCGTAAGCGTCGGCGAGTTCCTCCTTTGAGGGCGCATAAACCAGACGGCGCGACATGTTCGCCCGCGTGCGCTCGTCGCCCGGCGCGCCGTCGAGCGCCAGCCGCACCTGCGCGCTGGCGTAGCGCGGCCGCTCCTCCGCGACCGCCGACTGAAAGCCGACGTCAAGGAGCGCCGGGCCGACGCAGTCGAGAAACGCCTGCCGCGCCGAAAGCGCATTGACGACGATCGGCGCGCGCACCTGCCCGCCGTCGACGGTCTCGACGCCGGCTGCGGCGTCCGACTCGACGAGCACGCGCGTCGCCGCCGCCGCCGGGCGCAA
>JACADZ010000015.1 GCA_013389105.1 Parvularculaceae bacterium
CCATGGCGGCGAGCGAAGGATCAAGGGGCAGCCGGGCCATGTCGCGGCCACGTGCAGTGAGCGCGCCGGAAGCGTCGAGCGCGCCGAGTTCGCGCAGCAGCGCCGCCGCGTTGGCGAGCCGCCCCGGGGGCGGGGGATCGACGAAGGCGAGGCGGCTCGCGTCGCGCTCGCCCCATTCCGCGAGAGTGAGCACGAGTCCGGAAAGATCAGCCGACAGAATTTCGGGCGTCGGTTCGGCGGGCAGGCCGCGTGTCTCGGCCTCGTCCCAAAGTCGGTAGCACACTCCAGGTCCGGTGCGGCCGGCGCGGCCGCGGCGCTGGTCGACGCTCGCGCGCGAGGCGCGTTCCGTCGAAAGGCGCGATCCGCTCTCGGGATCGAACGACGCAATACGAGCGAGCCCTGAATCGACCACAATCGCAACGTCGGGAATGGTCAGCGAGCTTTCGGCGATGTCGGTCGCGAGCACGACCTTTCGGCGGCCGGGCGGGGCGGGCGCGGTCGCGGCGTCCTGCTCGGCAGGCGGAAGGGCGCCGTAAAGGGGCGCGACGAGCGCATCGACCCCGGCCAATTGTTCGGCGGTGCGCAGGATCTCCTTCTGTCCGGGAAGAAACGCGAGCGCCGATCCTTGATGTTCGCGCAGCGCACGCCGCACCGCGCGCGCCATCCGTTCCTCCAGAGGCTCAGGTCCGCGGCCGAGATAGATGGTCTCCACCGGGAACTGGCGGCCCTCGCTGGCGATCACCGGCGCCTTGATGCGGGTGGCGATCCGCGCCGTGTCGAGGGTTGCCGACATGATGATGAGCCTCAAATCCGGCCGCAGCGCGATCTGCGATTCCAAGGCAAGCGCCAGCGCAAGATCAAGCGGCAGCGACCGTTCGTGAAACTCGTCGAACAGGACGGCGCCGACGCCCGACAATTCGGGATCGGCGACAAGGCGGCGGGCGGCGAGACCGTCGGTCACGACCTCGATGCGCGTCGCTCTCGAGACTTGTCGTTCGATGCGGGTGGCGAGGCCGACCGTATCGCCGAGGCGCTCGCCGAGCGTCGCCGCCATCCGCTCGGCGGCGAGACGCGCGGCGATGCGGCGGGGCTCGAGGAGGAGGATGCGCCTTCCCGCGAGCCATGGCTCGTCAAGCAGGGCGATCGGGAGCCGAGTCGTCTTGCCTGCCCCCGGCGGCGCCGCCAGCACCAGCCTCGTCTCGGCTGCGAGAGAGGCCCTGATATCCGCGATCTTTTCATCGATCGGGAGAGTCATGGGTTGGCCCTTCGTCGGTCAGAGCCCCTCGAGCAGCGGTCCGACGACCCACTGCTGTCCGTCCCATGACAAACAATCAATGAATTTAGAATATTTAGTCTGAACAGTGTCGCCTTTCCGACTCTTCTTGCAGAATTGCAAATTGCGCAATGCGTGCGGGGCAAATTAGGGAACCACGGCGACCAAGAGACGCCTCATGCCGCCAGCGTATCCGAACTCCCACACCGAGTCGCCTATGCGAATGCAATCGTCAGGGAGTGTTGACGAAACCAATAACGCGTTCAACAGTAACCCGGGGTTCCGCATATCTATCTGCGGAACGGGGAGAGTCTTGGCGTTCGGCTTCTGCCGGGCGCGCGCGATTGCGGCTGCCGCCGCATGAACCAGAGGGACTCTCGAGCGTGATAAGGCATCGAAGGGATGTCGTTCCGTCAATCTTGCGGCGGGGCCGTTGGTTCGCAGGCCTGAATGAGGACGTTCAGGCGAGGATTGAAGCCGGGGGTCGGGTGCGCAATGTGCGCCGCGGCGACGTCTTCATAAAGCAGGGCGATGAACCGGTCGGGTTGATCGCCTGCATCGATGGACAGATCCGCGCGCAGACGACCGCGCCGTCCGGCAAGACGGCCCTCGTCACCGTCTTTCATCCTGGCGATTTCTTCTCGTTCCTCGGGGCCGCCGACGGTCGTCCGCACGTTCTTGACTATGTCGCCTCGGTTGAGAGCGTCATCTTCGTGCTGCCCTACCAGGTCACGCGCGAGATTTTCGCGACCGATCAGCAGCTGTTCCTCTACCTCGTCGGGCCGCAGCTGATCGCCATGCGCAAGACCATCGACTACATGACCACGACGATCCGTCTGTCGCCCATCCAGAGGCTGGCGGAACGGCTCCTCGACCTCAGCCGCTCGCCTTATTACCCGGAAGGCGATCACCGGCCATTGCTCGGGCTGTCGCAGGAATTGCTCGCGAGCGCGGTTCTTTGCACGCGTCAGACCACCAATGAACTCCTCGGCGAGCTGCAGTCGCGCAGCCTCATCAAAAGCGAGTACGGGCGGATCGAAATCCTCGATCCCGACGGTTTGCGCAAAATCTACGCGCCGCCCTCCTGAAGCGGCATGCGGTTACGACGGTTTTAAGAGAGGCCACCTTTCGTCCCGTTGCGCCACGACGCGAACGGCGTCGCCGGTCTTGAGCGCGCCCACGCCGCGCGGGATCGCGTTCCAGCCGAACAGAACGCCGTTGACGCGGTCGTCCGCCGAGCGTCTCAGGCGCGCGAGAGAGGCGAGCGGCTCCTTGCCGCGGCGCGCGCCGGTCATTTGATCCGTAGTCGTCACGACGCAGCGATCGCAAGGCTTGACAAGGTCGAGAGCGAGGCCGCCGACCGTAATGGTCGCCCAGAGATCCTCCGCCCACGGATCGGCCCCGTCGATGACGATATTGGGCCGGAAGCGATCCATGCCGACCGCTGCGCCGCCGTTCCGCTCGATCTCGGCGTTGAGGGCGTTCAGCGACGCCGCGGTCGTCACGAGGACCGGGTAGGCGTCGGCGAAGGCGATGGGCGCGGCCGGCGCGAATCGCGCCGAGGTGCGACGGTCGGCCGACTCGGCGATGCAGAACAGCCGAGAGGAGCGCCCGAGGGCCGCGCTGAGCCAGGCGTCGGCGGCCGGTCCGAAGGGGACGGCGTCGACGCTGTCGCTCCAGACGATGACGCGTCGCCGATCGCCGCCGGCCGGGAGAGGCGCCTCAAAAACGTCGCCGAGATCGTCTGATTGAAGCCTGACGCCGTCGGTCCGCCATCGCGCGCAAATGCGGGCGAGCGCGGCGCAGTCGCGCTGCGTCAGGAAGCGCCCCTCAAGATCGGTCGCAAGGAGGCGGCGGTCCCCTCTGACGCCGCGCGGGTCGATCTCCGCCGAGTCGAGGTCGACGGCGCGCGCACCCTTGAGCGGGTAGACGTGCAGCGAGCGAACTTTGAGGCCGGGCATGTCTCCGTCAACCGAACATGCTCTTGGCCATGGTGTCGGCGACGCCCGGCGGCGTCCGATAGTAATCCGGCACGAAGAAATCCGGCACGAGTTTCCGCGAGGGATCGACGCGATACTTTTCGAAGTCGGTGATCCCGTTCTCCCAGAGGAAGGTGTCGTCGATGATGAAGTTGCCGGTGAAGGTCCGAGCCGGCTTGGTGAATATGAGATGCGCCGCGTCGGCGAGAATGTCGGGCGTGCGCGAGGCTTTCACCATGGCGTCGCCGCCGAGCGCGAATTCGACGGCGGCGGTCGCGACGGCCGTGCGCGGCCAGAGCGCGTTGAAGGCGACGCCGTCGCTGCGAAATTCCTCCGCCATGCCGAGCACGCACAGCGACATGCCGTACTTCGCCATCGAGTAGGCGACATGCGGCGCGAACCATTTCGCGTTCATGTCGAGCGGCGGCGAGAGCATGAGGACATGCGGGTTCGCCGCCTTCTTCAGGTGCGGCACGCAGGTCTTCGACACGAGGAAAGTCCCGCGGGCGTTGATCTGGTGCATCAGATCCCAGCGCTTCATCTCGGTTGATTCCGTGCCGGTCAGCGAGATGGCCGAGGCGTTGTTGACGCAGATGTCGATGCCGCCGAAATGCGCGACGGTCTTCTCGACCGCCTCCTTAACGAGTTCTTCCGAACGGATATCGACGATGAGCGGCAGCGCCTTTCCGCCGGCTTTCTCGACCTCCTCGGCCGCCGAATAGATCGTACCCGGAAGATGCCGGTGCGGTTCGGCGGTCTTGGCCGCGATGGCGATATTGGCGCCGTCGCGCGCCGCCCGAAGCGCGATCGCGAGTCCGATCCCGCGCGAAGCGCCGGTGATGAAGAGGGTCTTGCCTTTGAGTGCGGTCATGGATGCCTCCTGTCGACGCTTACGGTCCCGTCTTCTTCGCCTTAAGTTCGCCATAAGCCGGCGCGCGCTTTTCGGTTTTGGCGACGTAGCTTTCCTTGATGACCTCGCCGCTCAGCATCGCCGCGTTCCAGAGCGCGATATAGTCGAGCGCGTCGGCGGTCGAGTGGTCGCGCGCGTAGTTGGCCATCGCCTTGCAGCCCGTGACCGCGAGCGGGGCGTGCGCGGCGATTCGGCCGGCGATCTCCATGACGCCCGCGAGCAGCGCCTCATGGGTCTCGAAGACTTCGTTGACGAGGCCGATGTCTCTCGCCTTCGCCGCCGGGAGGCGTTCGGCGGTGTAGGCCATTTGCCGCGCCCAGCCTTCTGGAATGAGGCGCATGAGGCGCGGAAACGTGCCGACATCGGCCGTCATGCCGATCGCGGTTTCATAAACGCAGAAGAAAGCGTCGGCCGACGCGTAGCGGCAATCGCACGCGGTCGCGAGATCGACGCCGGCGCCGATGGCGCCGCCCTGAATCGCCGCGAGCACCGGCTGGCGCGCGTTCTCGAGCGCGGAGAAAGTGCGTTGCAGCGACTTCACCTTGTGCCGGAAGGCCTCGGCCGCGATCTCGCGGTTCGTCGGGTCGGCGTCGAGCGCGCCTTGCATGAACACGGAGATATCCATCCCGGAGGTGAAGTGCTTGCCTTCGGCCGACAGCACGATGACGCGCGCTCTGGCGTTGTCCGAAATCTCATCCACCGCCTCGGGAAGCTCGCGCCAGAACTCCGGAATGAAGGAGTTCATCTTTTCGGGTCTCGAGAAACGGATGTGCGCGATGTGATCCGTCACATCGAGCTTGAAGCAAGCATAGGGCATGGCGGGCCTCGGAGATCTGCCGAACGGGCGACAACCCTACTCGCCGCACGCGCTTTCGCCAGCGCCGATGGCAGTCACCTCGGCCCGATCCAGAGCCGCTCGCCCTTGAAGTCGAACGCGACGCTGCGATCGTGGAACAGGTCGGCGCCGAGTAGGCCGAAAGCCTCGTCCTCGACGCCGAGTTCGCCGAACACCGGGGCGTCGTGGACAAAGATGATATGCCGGTACCAGGTCGAACGCCCAAGTCTGATCTTCTCGACCCGAAGCGGCTCCTGTTCCGCCTTCTCGTTGAGCGCGCCTTTGACGCGGCTGCCCGTGGCGCCGTTGCGCGGATTGGCGACGATGGCGAAGCCGCCGGTCTTGGCGATCTTCGCCTGCGCCTTCTTGTTGATGATCGTGCCGGTCGCGCCGAGGTCGATCATGAAGCGCACAAGCCGGCTGTTGACGTAGCCGTCGACCGTAAAGAGACGCGCGTTTGCGGCGTCGAATTGGCGCGCCTTGAGAGTGGTCCACCTCCAGCCCTTTTCGCCGATCTCCAGAGGCGTGCGGTTATCGTAAAGGCGCACCTCGCCGCGCGCGCGATCGATCATCACGAAATAGCGTTCGAGGAAATCAAGTCCGAGGACTCCGTAGGGCGCCGTGTCGCCGACCTTCCACTCGTCAAGGACGACCGTTACGACATTGGAGAGCTTCGCCGGTCCCAGCGCGATCTCGCCAACCACATGGGTCGGGAAAAGACCCGAGGCGGCAAGGCCCAGGACGCGCTGCGGCGGTCCGCCCGAGGGCGCGAAATGGTGTATGGCGTCGAGATTGCCGAAGACGATCGTGTGGGTCGCCCCGGTGTCGATGATGAAGTCGTAGGGTCCCTTGCCGTTGACGGTGACCGGCACCGTGTACCAGCCGCCATAGTCGAGCCGGTAGACGACGCTTGCCGCAGGTTCGGACGCTCTCGCCGCGAGGGCCAGAAACGCGAGCAAGATCATCAGGACGAAGCGCACCGTGCCCTCGCAGCTTCTTGGTTCCGACCATAGACCCGCCGCTCCCGCCGAACGAGCCGGTTCAGCGTCTGTCGTGCTCACTTTGCCGCGAGAGCCCCGCTTGCAATGGCCGGTTCTTTGGCTATAACCCGCCGTTTCCGGTCGCCGGGCCAAAGGCATGCCTTGGCGGCCGTTCATGCATGCGCCGCAAGGCGCTCCGTCAAGGAAGAGCGAAATGCCCAAACTGAAGACCAAGTCGAGCGCCAAGAAGCGCTTCAAGATGACCGCCTCCGGCAAGGTGAAAGCCGGGGTCGCGGGCAAGCGACACCGCCTCATCAGTCACAATGGCAAATATATCCGGCAGAACCGGGGGACCAAGATCCTGTCCGACTCCGACGCCGGCATTGTGAAAAAATACATGCCCTACGACCGGTGAGGAGAGCTTAGATGTCGCGCGTTAAACGCGGCGTGCCGGCGCACGCCAAGCACAAAAAGGTCTACAAGGCGGCCAAGGGCTATTTCGGCCGACGCAAGAACACCATCCGGACTGCTCGTCAGGCGGTCGAGAAGGCTGGTCAATACGCCTATCGCGACCGCAAGGCGCGAAAGCGGAATTTCCGCTCCCTCTGGATCCAGCGCATCAACGCAGCGGCCCGTGAGCTTGGCATCACCTACGCCCGGTTCATCGAGGGTCTGTCGCGCGCGGGGATCGAGGTCGACCGCAAGGTTCTGGCCGACCTCGCCGTGAAGGAGCCCGAATCCTTCAAGGCGCTCGCCGAGAAGGCCAAAGCGGCATTGGCCTGAGCTCACTTTCCGGGCAATCGGTTTTCCAGACAGCGCCTCGTTCGAGGCGCTGTTTTCATTCGGATCCGTGCTTTATTAACCAGCGGCATGACTGCCGATCCCGATCTTGCGGGCGACGGCCCGCAAGATCGCATCGGGCGTCAGCCCCTCCAGTTTCCCGAACTGGTCGCGCTCACCGCTGCGGTGATGGCGCTCAACGCCCTAGCCATCGACATGATGCTGCCGGCCCTCGGCATCATCGGCTCGGAGCTCAAGGCGGGCGCCGACAATGATCGACAACTGGTGGTCGTCGTCTACGTGCTCGGGAACGGAGTCGCCCAGCTGTTCTTCGGTCCGCTTGTCGATCGGTTCGGCCGCCGCCCCATCCTGCTCTTCGCGCTGTTCGGATACGTCCTCGGGTCGGCGCTCAGCGTCGTCGCGTCGAGCTTTGCGTTGCTGCTGGCGGCGCGGGCGTTCCAGGGCGTGATGACCGCCGCGACGCGAGTTGCGATCATCGCCGTGGTGCGCGACCTCACGGCCGGCCGCCGCATGGCGGAGGTCATGTCGCTCGCGATCACCGTTTTCATGGCTGCGCCCATCCTGGCCCCGAGCTTCGGCCAGCTCGTGCTGATGGCGACGCCCTGGCGCGGCATCTTCCTCGTGCTGCTCCTGTATGCGGTGGCGCTGGCGATCTGGATTCTCTGGCGGTTGCCGGAAACCCAGAATCCGAAGGACCGCCGCCCGCTCGACCTGCCGCGGATTCTTGGCGCCTATCGGGAGGTTGTCACCACGCGGCAGACCATCGGCTACACGCTCATTTCGGCGTTGGCCTTCGGCGGCCTCTTTTCCTACATCGCCGCCTCGGAGCAGATTTTCGTCGAGACCTTCGATCTTGGCGGGAGGTTTCCAATCGTCTTTGCGCTGATCGCCACGGCCCAGGCCTGCGCCAATCTCCTGAACGCCACACTGGTGCGCAAGCTCGGCATGCGCCGCCTGTGCCACGCCGCCATTCTCGTATTGGCGACCGCCAATGCGCTGCACCTCGCCGTCATCGCGACTTATGGCGAGAACCTCTATTTCTTCCTGTTTTTCACGGCGCTCTCGTTTTTCGCGATCGGCTTCATGGGGGCCAATACGAGCGCGCTCGCCATGGAGCCGCTCGGTCACATCGCCGGCGCCGCGGCGGCGGCCAATGGCTTCGCCGCGACCACGGTCGCCGCCTTCCTCGGCGGCATGATCGCGCGTCAATATGACGGCACGACCACGCCGATCGTCGCCGGCTTCGCCATTCTCGGCTTCCTGTCCTTCCTTGTTGCGCTGCTGACCGAACGCGGACGCCTCTTTCAATCCGGGAGCCGCGCATGAGCGAGCGGAAGCGGGTCTGTCTCGGGGTTTTTGCAGGCGCGCACGGCGTCAGGGGCGACCTCAAGATCCGCACCTTTACCGAAGCGCCCGAGAATATCGCCGCCTACGGACGGCTTTCATCCGAGGAAGGGCGGAATTTTTCGATCAGGATCGTTCGAGTTCTGAAAGAGGACCTCGTGCTTGCGCGCGCCGACGAGATCGACTCGCGCGAGGCGGCGGCGGCGCTGAGCGGCAAAAAGCTCTATGTCGATCGCGCCGCGCTGCCGCCGACGGGCGCGGGAGAGTTCTATATCGAGGACCTCGTAGGTCTCGCCGCCTTCGATGAAACCGGCGCGTCGCTCGGGCGCGTCCTCGCCATGCACAATTTCGGCGCCGGCGACATCATCGAAGTCGGGACCGCGGGCGGCGCGTCCGCGTTTGTCCCGTTCACGGACGACGCCGTTCCCGCGGTCGACGCCGCGTCCGGGCGGATGACGGTCCGGCGCTCCTATGTCGAGGCGGCGCAGGGGAAGGAAGAACCATAGTTAACCGGCGCTGCTGAACTTGCGGCCTGCGCCGTCGTCACGCTAGGGTCAAGGACGGGGAAGCGGGGCGGCATGGCGGTGCAGAGGACCAATATCCCGGGCGAATGGCTGCTCGCCGGAGGCGCGATATTCGCGCTGACGGTCGGACTGGCGTTCAGCGAATTCAGTCGGTTCCGCCAGGGCGAGTTGCTGCGAGGAGAAGTGACCGCCGCCCGCGCCGACGCCGACGCCGCGCTGAAAGCGGTCATTGTGCCCGAAGCGCTCGAGAGCGTTGAGTCCTCCGTCTATCTCGCTTTCCAGTATCAGAGCCGGCAGGCGCGGCGTCCGGGCTGGGGCACTGCCTTCGTCATCGACCAGGAGCAGGGAGTTCTTGCAACAGCCGGACATGTCGCCGCCGGGCTCGACGTGAACGACAAGAAATTCCCCGTCCAGATCATGAACCGCTTCACGGGCAAGCCGGTGAAGGTCTACGCCAAGCGCATGCATGCGGGCTACGGGGCCCTGACGCGCGTCGCCGAAGAGATTCAGCCGATCGACCCGCAAAGCCTCATCTCCAATCCGCGCATCGTGCCGCTCGGCGATCTCGCCAATGACGCGGGCGTGCTCTTCGTAGAACCGAGGGACCCGGAGACGGGCGACTACGTCCTTGGCCCCTCCCTGCCGCTCGCTCCCAAGCAAAAGCTCGCCGCGATGAAGCCGGGCGAGCCGATCGCGATCGTCAGCTATCCGGGCGATATGATCGACGAGTCGCTCGCCGCCAAGAGCGGCGCCGCTCGCGCCGATCGCGGCACCGTCGCCAATCTCATTTCACCGATCGACGTCGCCGACGACGGCAAGGACAAGGATGCCCGGACGCTGATCATCCATCGGATGGCCATCACCTACGGCAGCAGCGGCGCGCCGGTCTTCAATCGCGACATGGAAGTCGTCGGAATAACGTCTCACAAGATGCCGCCGGCGGGCGACGGCGTCGCCCAGCGCGCCGACGTAATCCACGACCTTTTGGGATCGTTGCAGGAAGAGCGCGCCGTCGCGACGGTCTATGAGCCCCAATGGCGCGCCCGGCTCGGGCAATTCGTCTCGGCGCGAGACGCCATCCCGCTGTCGCTCTATCGTGCGTCGTCGCCGGAGGATTTCGACGAAGAGGAAACCTTCGCGGGCGTCGATTTCTCGCAGAAGCCCCCCTATAACAAGCAGTTGTTCGACATCGAATTTGGACAAACCGTCGAGACCTATTTTCACTACGCGCCCGATCTCGTGCCGGCCGCGAGTATTGACTCGCCGCAAGGGGCGCGTCGGTCTTCGACCCAGATCGGGTTGTCGAAGGAGCCGGTCTTCGCCATCCAGCGCACCGGCCAATACGCTGTTCAGCCCGATCGGGAGGCGATCGTGCTGGAACCCGGCAAGCGACACATTCTTTTTGTGTTCGACTACGCCGTCAGCAACTCGGTGGAGATTCCAGGCTATTGTCGGGTGCGCCTGTTCTGGCGCGGTTTCGGTGAAGATGCGCTCAATCAGACTCCGCTGGGCATGATTGCGCAGGTCGAGTTTGAGCCCTCCGACAAGGAGCGGCAAATCGATGTTCTCTACAACCGGACCTGCGCCGGCCCCTCGCCCGCGGCGCTGGCCGGCCTGATTTCCTGGTCCGACAAGGCGGCGGTCGCGCCGGCGACCGCGTCGGCCGAGGCGCGCCCGGTCCTCGCCGCCGTCAAAGAGGATCGAGCCCGCGACGTCTTCCGCAAGATTCGCAATTTCGCCGAATGCAATCTCGCCTTCGGCCAGGAGGATTCCTGCACCGCGCCGATCAAGGTGCGACACGTCTCCGAGTAGCGATTTTGGTTGAAGCCCGGCCGTCCCCTGGGCTGAATGGCCTCACCATGTGGCGTGCGACCGTCCTCACTCTTTACCCTGAAGTTTTTCCAGGGCCCCTCGACGCCTCCGTTCTCGGCCGGGCGCGGGCCGAGGGGCTGTGGGCGCTCGATACTGTCAATATCCGCGATTTCTCGGACAATGCTTACGGCTCGGTGGACGATACCCCGGCCGGGGGCGGGGCTGGGCTCGTCATGCGGGCCGATATCCTCGCCGCGGCGATCGACAGCGTCCATCGGGCCGGCCGGCCCCTCATCCATCTCTCGCCCAAGGGTGCGCCGTTAACCCAGAAGCGGGTGAAAACCCTTACGGAGGGGCCCGGTCTGATCGCTCTCTGCGGGCGGTTCGAAGGCGTTGACCAGCGCCTCATCGACGCCCGAAAGCTGGAGGAGATCTCGATCGGCGACTTCGTCCTCGCGGGGGGAGAGGTCGCGGCCATGGCCATGATCGAGGCTTGCGTGCGGCTCCTCGATGGGGTACTCGGCTCGGCCGCGTCTTTGGCCGAGGAAAGCTTTGAGACGGGTCTGCTGGAATATCCCCAGTACACCCGGCCCAGAGTTTTTGAGGGGCTGGAGATTCCCGAAACGCTCATGTCCGGCGACCACAAAAGGGTCGCGGCGTGGCGCCGGGCGAAGGCGGAAGAAATAACGCGGGCGCGACGACCGGACCTCCTTGAGGGGCATCGCCAGATCGGTCCTCTCCGGCCGGACAAGAAGAACGAAGGAACCTGACGATGAATCTCATCGAACAGCTCGAGCAGGAGCACGTCGCCGAGATTGGCAAGAAACGGCCCGATTTCGCCCCCGGGGACACGCTGCGCGTGAATGTAAGAGTGAAAGAAGGCGAACGCGAGCGCCTTCAGGCCTATGAGGGCGTGTGCATCGGCCGCGCCGGCCGGGGCCTAAACGAGAATTTCACGGTGCGGAAGATTTCCTTCGGCGAAGGCGTCGAGCGAGTCTTCCCAATTCACTCGCCGATGGTCGATTCGATCGAGGTGGTGCGCCGCGGCAAGGTCCGCCGCGCCAAGCTCTATTACCTGCGCGACCGCGCCGGCAAGGGCGCGCGCATTGGTGAAAAGGCGGAGAAGAACAAGGAAGACGCCGCAGAATAGTCCCGATTGTTTTTGCGACTGCAAAGCGGCCCCGTTCGGGGCCGTTTTTGTTGCGACCGCGGACCGGCGGCGTATTATGTCGGGTCTCTTCGGGAGGGAGTCATGAAGAAAATTCTCATCGCCATCGCCGCGCTCGTCGTTGCGGTGATCGCGCTCGGCTATGTGCTGCCCGATAAGGTGCATGTCGAACGATCGATCATTATCAATGCGCCGCAGGAAAGGGTCTACGCGCTGGTCGCAGACCTCTCCGCGGCGGATCGATGGCAGCCCTGGGCTGCGATGGATCCTGACATGACGAAGGAAGTCAGCGGGTCCGGCGTCGGCCAGAAGCAGGTGTGGAAAAGCAAGAAGCTCGGAGACGGCAGCCAGGAAATCACGGCGCTCAACCCGCCGGCCCATGTCGATTACGCCCTTGATTTCGGCGACATGGGCGTTGCGACGGCTGCGATGACCCTCGAACCGGCGGGCGACGCCGTAAAGGTGGTCTGGTCTATGAATGCAAACATGCGCGAAGGCGTGCCGTTCTACATGCAGCCTGTTTCGACCTATATGGGCTTCTTCATGGACGGCATGGTCGGCAAGGACTACGAAAAGGGCCTCGCCAACCTCAAGCGCATCGCCGAGGCCGGCTGACGCCCCTTTGCCGGTTCGCGCTTGGCGTCGCCGGCGCAATGTCGGGACCGTCGACGGTCGGCGGCGTGAACGCTTCAAAGTCGCTGCTTGAGCGGGCCGCCTTGCGACTGGCCTCAGCGCCGGCCCGCTTACCGGAAGGAAAACGTCTCTTCAAATACGGGGCCGCCCTCCTTGTCCCTGATGGAAACGGCGGCCTTTCCTCGCGCCCAGTCGATGTCGATACGGCCGTAATTGGCGTCGTAATACATGTCGCCGAGCCGGTTGGGATCCTTTTCGACATAGGTGTCGCCCGATTGCGCGCGCCAGACCGATGCAGGCAGGTTGAGCGACGACGAGGTCGCCTCGAACAGCGGATAGCCGCCGGCGACGGTCTTGCGATAGAGCGCGGCGGCATGGCGGTCGCCTGACAGGATCATCAGGTTTTTCGCGCCGAGTCCGTTGAGCAGCGCATAGAGCTTCTCCCGTTCGGTCGGGAGCAGCCGCCAGGCTTCCCAGCCATGTCCCTCCGAAAGAACCTGTACGGATGAAACGAGCAGCCTCAGATCGGCGGGCTTCTTCAGTTCGCCTGCGAGCCAGGCCCATTGTTCGGCGCCGAGCATGGTCTTGGCGGGATCAGGATCGGGGAGGTACCGCTCCTTGCCCTTTTCGTTCATCTTGTCGGTCGGCTTCAGCGGCGAGCGGAAATAGCGCGTGTCGAGCATGATGATCTGGACGCGCTTGCCTTCCTCGCCGAGCGTCCAGCTGCCGTAGACGCCAGGCCGGACGGCGCGGGCGTCGTCGGAAGCGACGTTCCAGACATACTCGAACAGCTTTTCGGACTGTTCCTTGAAGGGATATTCGGCGCCGGCGTCGTTCAGTCCGTAATCGTGATCGTCCCAGACCGTCAGCACGGGCGCCGCCGCGCGCACGCGGGCGAAAGGCTCGCTGTCGGCAAGGCGCATATAGGCGGCCTTCAGCTCAGGCAGCGCCGGATCGTTCGAACGCACGTCGCCGTAGACATTGTCGCCGAAGTAAAGCACGAGATCGGCGTTTTCGCCGGCAATCCTGTCCCAGATCGACTGATCCTCGTTCTGCTGCGCGCAGGAGCCGAACACGATCCGGGAGAGCGATTTCGACTCGTCGAGCGGCGCCGAGATCATGGGCCTGGCGCGGATGGCGCCCGCCGGACTTTCCGGCGAAACGGCGATTTCGCGCTCAGGAGCATGCGAACTCGCACAGGCGGCGAGAAGCGCGAGGCAGAGCAATAATCCAACGCGCCGGTTCATGGCCGCCTCCCTAGTTCGCCGCCGCGGTCGCCGGTTCGGACCGGAAGCCGCCCGGCAGTTCCGACGCAAGATAAAGCGTCACGGCCCAGGCGGCCACATTTTGCTTGAGCGCTTCGGGGTCGATCTTGTCCATCGTGTCGTCAGGCGTGTGATGGAGGTCGAAATAGTCGAGGCCGTCCTGGCTGAGTTCGAATACCGGAACGCCTGCCGTCCGCAACGGGCCGATATCGGCGCCGCCGCTGGCGGCGTTGTCTCCGGGCCCGACGCCGAGCGGCTTCAGGGCCGCCGCGATCGCCGCCGCCTTGGGCAGGGCGTCCGCGCCGAAATTCGACCGGAAGCGCCAGACGCGTCCCGCGCCGAAGTCGGATTCGCCGGCGAGCGCATGACGGGGAAGGTCCGCCTTATGCCGTTCGGCGTAGGCGCGGGCCCCGTGGAGACCCACTTCCTCGGCGCCCCACATAACAACGCGGATGGTGCGCCGCGGCTTGCCGATCGTATCGGCGAGAAGCTTCGCCGCCGCTGCTGTGATGCCGATGCCGGCGGCGTCATCCACCGCGCCTGTGCCGAGATCCCAGCTGTCGAGATGCCCGCCGATCACGATAATCTCGTTCGTGCGGCCAGGAATCTCGCCGATGACGTTCCCTGACGTCGCGTTCGCCTCGACGCCAGTCTCGATCTTCAGTCTCACGGTCACGGAGCGCGATCGCGCGAGCGCCCGGGCCAGCTGGTCGGCGTCGGGATTGGAGAGTGCGGCGGTCGGAACCTTCGTCGCCGCATCGCCGTAATTCATGTTGCCGGCATGCGGATTGCGATGGCTGTCGGTTCCGACCGAACGGATGATCGCCGCCGCCGCGCCCCGCTTGCCGGCTTCGACGGCCGCGCCTGACCGTTTGGCCACGGCGACGCCGTATCCGGAGCCGTCCTGCGTCCGCGCCATTGGCTCGTCGACGAAGACAATTTTGCCCTCAAGCCCGGTCATGGGCGCGGCCCTGAGCGCTTCGAGCGAAGGAAAGCGCGCGACCTCGGCGGTCAGCCCTTCCGGCGGCGTCGATACCGAATTGCCGAGCGCGGTCGCAGCGAGCTTCTGCGGGAACGGCGAGACGATCTCCGCCGACTCGCTCACCCGCGACCAAGCCGGCATGTCATAAGTCTCGATACGGATGTTTTTGAACCCAAGGGATTTCAGCATTCGGACGCCCCAGGCGCGCGCTCGCGCTTCCGCCTCGGAGCCGCCGAGTCGCGGGCCGATCTCGGTCGTCAGGCTCTCGGTGATTTCATATGCGGTCGTGTCCGCGAGCGCGCGCTCCGTCAGCCGCTCGACGACGCGCGTCTGCTCCTTCGTCAGCTGCAGCGGCGGATCGGCGGCGAGCGCCGGCGCGGCGACAGCAAGTCCGGCGACGGCGGCGATGAAGCGGCGCATGACAATACCTCATGGAAACGCGGCCGTTGTTGTCCTTCCGCAGCCGCGCGTCAAGCAGGCCGCCGCAGCGTTCTAGGTCTTGCGGTTCAGTTGCAGCTCAGGCGGGAGCAATTCGAACTGCTTGAAGAACGTGTTGTAATCGCAGGTCAGCTCCTCGCCGGCGGCGATGTCGCGCAGCGCGACGCCCGCCGCGAAATCGGAATAGTCCGTATTCGGATTGAGCGAGTGATTCATAAAGCGCGAATTATCGACCTCGTAGACGATGAATTCGGGCTTCTTCGGGTGGGGAAACGCGTATCGGTCGAGCAGCGACTTCAGATATGGCGGCGCGGCGACGTAGTCCGCCGTCGGGATGAGCCGGTCGAACGCCGGCTCGAAGCGGGAAATGATCGCGCCTTTGCGCACCGGCTCGGCGGCGAAAACGCCGACCCCTTCGATCTCGCTCCGCGCGACAAAAGTGCTGATGAGGAACACTTGCTCACCCGAACCGCTTCAGCCACGCTTTGCGGTCCGCCGCCCAGACGTCAAGGGTCGTATTTTCGTCGAACCTGAACCGCTCTGCCGTCCGGGTCTCCCCAACCTTTCTGGCGACGGCCTGGCTCTTCTCATTGAGGGGATCGATGAGCGAGATGATGCGGGGGAGGTCCGGCTTCAGGTCGAAAACCCAGCGGATCGCCGCAATCGCGGCTTCCCCCGCATAGCCTTTGCCCCAGTGCGCCGGCGCGACGCCCCAGCCGCACTCGAGGCCGGGCCAGCCCTCCGGCATCCACGGACCGACGCGCCCCACCCATTGGCCGCCCGATCTTTCAAAAGCGCTGAAAAAGCCGAAACCGCGCATCGGCCAGTGTCCGATCATGCTGGCGAAGGCGCGCCAGGCGGCCGGGCGGGCCTGCGGCGACCGGTCCGGCGTCAGGAAGCGGGCGACGCGGGGGTCAGCCATCATGGCGGCGTGGGGTTCGAAGTCTTCCGGCGCAAGCGGTCGCAGGACGAGGCGATCCGTGACAAGTTCGATGGTCATTTCTTGCGCTTCTCCAGGAGATCAAGCGCGAGCCGCTCTACCTTTTTTGCGTTGCCCGCCCATGTGAGGTTCTGCCGCAGAAGGCTTGCGCGCGCCGCGGCGCCCAGCTTGTCGCGCAAGGCCCCGTCGCCGACAAGCGCGCCGAGGCGATGGCGCAGCGCGTCCTCGTCGTCCGGTGGAAACAGCAGCGCGTCGACGCCGTCGGTCAACAGCTCCTGGATGTTGTCGCGCGCCGGCGCGATGATCGCCTTGCCAAGCGCCATGTACTCGATGAGCTTCAGCGGCGAAGCGTAGGGGACGACGGCAGGTTGAAGGGCGATGTCGAAGGCTGCGACATGCTGCGCCATGTCCTCACGCTGGACGATTCCGGTGATGGTAAGCTGCGAAGCGACTCCGAGCGCCGCGGCTTCGGCCTCGAGCGCCGGGCGCACGTCGCCGTCGCCCACGACCAGCAGGTGCAGGTCGGGGCGGCGCGCGCCCGCGAGAAATCGGATCACGCGATCGACGCCATGCCAGTCGCGCACGAAGCCGGTGAAGCCAAGGACCAGTTTCTCCGACAGCCCGTAGCGCGCACGAACCGGCCTTGGATCGACAGCCGACAGAAACGCTTCCTCGACTCCGTTTGGTATGATGACGATGTTCTCCGGACGCACGCCGGCCTGCTCGATCATGCGCGCAAGGACCCGGGTCACCGGCAGCACCTTGTCCGCCGCCCGCCAGATCGAGCTTTCGCTGCGTCGGGCGAGCCCCTTCAGCGCGAGGCCGCCGTGCCGCGCCCGCTCTTCCGCCAGGGGCGCATTGACCTCGAGAAGAAATGGAAGGCGATGCGCGAGCGCAAGCCGCACGCCGGAATGGTAGAAGAGATTGTAGCGCTCATAGAGAATTTCGGGCCTGCCTGCGGCGAAGGCGCGCGCCAGGCGGAGATAAGCCGGTACCGAGTAGCCGAGCTCGGCGATCTCGTAGACAGGTCGAGGCAGCCACGACTTGGCGCCGACTCCGCCGCCGTTTTCCAGCTTTCGCGTCGCCGCCGAACCCCGGTCATCCGGACCCGCCATGATCAACTCGTGTCCGCGCGCGCGAAGCGCGTCGGTCAGGGCGCGGATATGGACGTACTGGCCGTCCGCCGATTTGGTGCGGTGGGAATAGAGGATCTTCATGGCGCGGCGCACCATGGCGCGCTTTGCGACAGCGAGGCAAACGACAATTAGCGCAGCACGCTAGAAGGCGCGCCCGGGCTCGCCTTTGAGGCGCAAAATGCCCGTTCTGCAGCAGGCTGGCGCCGCGCTGACATTGCGTGCGTCGCCCTCCGGCCCCATGATCTCGCCGTCGTTCATGTGGGAGTAGAAGGGATGACGAGGATGAAGGTCGTCGCGGCGCTGGCCGCGCTGTTTGTGATCGGGGATGGAGCGATTGCGGGCGCCGGCGCGGTCACCGTCTGGCGCGGCGCGTCGGGCGCCTCCAACATCGAGCGCGCCGTCGTGTCGGGCGTCAGCGTTTACAGGGCGGCGAAGCCCGTCGAAAGCGAACTTGCGGGCGCTGCGCCGCCGCGCGTCGGCCAGTCGACAGAAATCATCATTGTCGAGCGCCGTCGGCCGCCCAAGCGGTTCATGCGCACGCAGGGTTTCTATTCAGGGCATCCGGGCGACAGCCGCCGATACGCCCAAGGCTTCTGGTCGGGTCCTGTGGATCTGCCGCGGAGTACGGCCAGGTTCGTCCTTATCAGGAAGAATTAGCTTCCAGGCCGCGGCCCGGCTCAGCCAAGGCTCGGGTCGAGCTTGCGACAGGCGTCCATCAGCTCGCGCACGGAGGCGACGGAATTGTCGAACATCGCCTTCTCCTCGGCGCTCAGCTTGAGATCGATGACGCGCTCGACGCCTTTCGCCCCAAGCACGACCGGAACGCCGACATAGATGTCCGTGAGGCCGTATTGACCGGTCAGCTGCGCGGCGCATGGAAGAACCATGTTCTGCTGCTTCAGGTAGCTTTCCGCCATCTGGATCGCCGAGGCCGCGGGCGCGTAATAGGCCGAGCCGGTTTTCAGGAGCGCGACAATCTCGCCGCCGCCCTTGCGCGTGCGATCGACGATCGCGTCAACACGCTCCTTGGTCGTCCAGCCCATGGCGACGAGATCGGGAAGGGGGATGCCGGCGACGGTCGAGTATCGCACGATCGGCGCCATCTGGTCCCCATGGCCGCCAAGGACGAAAGCGGTGACGCTTTCAACGGAGACGTTGAATTCCTCGGCGAGGAAATAGCGGAATCGAGCCGAGTCGAGAACGCCGGCCATGCCGACGCACATATTGGCCGGCACGCGCGAGAATTTCTGCAGCGCCCACACCATCGCGTCGAGCGGGTTGGTGATGCAGATGACGAAGGCTTTCGGCGCGTGCCGCGCAATTCCCTCGCCGACGGATTTCATGACTTTCAGATTCGTACCGAGAAGGTCGTCCCGGCTCATGCCCGGCTTGCGGGGAATTCCGGCCGTCACGATGCACACGTCGGCGCCCTCGATGTCCTTGTAGTCCTGCGTGCCCTTGAGTTTCGAGCCGTAACCGTCGATCGGCGCAGATTCGGCGATGTCGAGCGCCTTCCCTTGCGGAATCCCCTCGGCGATGTCGAACAGCACGATGTCGCCAAGCTCCTTCTGGGCGGCGATATGGGCGAGAGTTCCGCCGATCATGCCGGAGCCGATGAGCGCGATTTTGGTGCGGGCCATGGAATTCTCCTGAAAAATCTATGTCGGACGCGGCCGCGCCGGTCGCTCCAGAGAACCGAGGGCCCGCTTTTCGACGGGCGCTCTAGCCCAAACGCGAGGGCGCGGCAATGCGGCGCTTGCGAGGCGCGGCGGGGGTCGCCGACCGACTGTTAACAGGCTTGAAAGACGCTATGACCAGAAAGGACCCTGCCGCGAAATCCCGATGCTGAAGCTCGCCGTCGTCATATTGAATTACGGGACGCCCGATCTGGCGATCAAAGCGGCTGAAAGCGTCTTGCGTCAGCTGCCGGCCCGTTCGCGGCTCATCCTCGTCGACAACGCCTCTCTTGACGATTCCTACTCCCGGTTTCTAGCCTGGCGCGCGACGCTGGGCGCGGCCGCGCCGGTCGATATCATCCTGTCTCCCCGGAATGGCGGCTATTCCGCGGGCAACAATCTGGGGCTCGAGGCGGCCAGGGCCGAATTCTACATTCTCCTCAACAGCGACGCGTTCATGCGGGCCGGCTCCGTGTCGCGCCTGCTGGAAGCCATGGAAAGATCAACGGACGTCGGCGTTCTCGGTCCGCGACTGGTCGGACCGGACTCAAGGACGTTGGTCAGCCGGTTTCGGACGCCGACCCCCTTGACCGAATTCGTCGAGGCGTCGGGAACAGACATCTTCTACAGGTTGTTCCGCGCCCACGTGACGCCGATCGAGAACAATGATCCGTCCGTGGAGCCGGGCTGGATCGGCTTTCCGTGCATCATGCTGCGCGGCGCCATGATCGACGAGATCGGTCGTCTCGACGAACGCTACTTCATGTACTTCGAAGACATCGCCTATTGCCGTCGCGCCGTGCGCGCCGGATGGAAGCTCGCGCAGGAACCGGACGCAGTCGTGGATCACCTTTGCGGAAAGTCCTCGCAGGTCGAGGAGAACGCCGATCTCAAGCGCCGTCTGCCCGCCTATTACTACGCCTCCCGGGCGCGCTTTTATCGCGACGAGTACGGTCTCGCCGGATTTTTTGCGGCCAATCTGCTGTGGTATGCCGGGCGCCTCGCCAGCTACCTGCGCGTGTTGACGCTCCGTAAGCCGACCAAAGTCTGCGCGGGGCGCGCCGCCGATATCTGGACAGATCCGGACGAGGGGCGGCCGGCAATGCCGGATAGCCAAGCGAGCGGCCGATGGCGCTGAGAGTCGTCATCATCGCCACCCCTGGCGAGAGATTCCATCGGCATTTGTGCGCGGCGATCGCGCGCCGGTTTGACGTGGTCGGCGTTCTGCATCCCGCGCCCCGGGCGAAAGGCGGGGGATTTTTCGATCTCGCCGCTCATCGCCAAGCGGTCGAAAAGCGCGGGCTGGCGTTTCATGTGCTGCAAAAACTCGCGTCAAACAAGGTGAAATCGCTCGGCTGGGACCTCCGCAAGGACGTCGCCGAGGCCGAGACGGCGCTCTTTCCCGACGCGGACGCCGACTATGCGGCCTTCGCCGCCGCGAAGGCGCGGCTTGTCGAGGACATCAACGGCCCCGAAGCCGTCCGCCTGCTGACCGACATGCAGGCCGACGTCGTTGTGAACTCCGGCGGACCCATCCTGAAACGGCCGCTTCTGGCGGCGGCGCCGCTGATGCTCAACTATCACACGGGCGTAAGTCCGCTCTACAACGGCTCGGAGTCGGTTTTCTGGACCTTCGCCAACGGCCAGCCTCACATTACAGGCGGCACGTTGATGGTGATGAACGAAGGCGTCGACGCGGGCCCCATGCTCGCCCATTACCTGCCCGCGGTGGAGGCCGGCGACACGCCGGGCCGGCAGTTTATGAAGGCGATCGCGGGGGGGGTCGAGCTTTACTGTCGCTTCCTTGACCATCTCAGCGCAGGTCGAAGCTTTGTCGCGGCCCCTCAGGGGCGCTCCTTTTTCTATTCCCTTGGCGCCGATTGGTCCGTGCACCAGAACCTGATGATCGAGCGGCGGGTCAAGCAGGATATCGCCGGGAAGTTCGCCAGGCCGGAGCGCATCGGCATCTACTGGGACAAACCCGGCGAGGCGGCGGCGATCGAGGCCGCGCGCGCATTCTTGAGCAAGCTCGTCTATGACCCTTAAGGCGGCGCTGCGCGACGGCGCGCAAGATCTCATCGGCGCAGGCGCGGGCCTTTGGCCGCTTTCAATCCTGACGCGGCGCTACTTCGGTCGGCGGATCCCGATCATCTTCTACCATGCGGTATGGAGGAGCGGCGATCCGCGCCTGAAACTTTTTGGCGGCGTCGAGACCGGATCCTTCGAGCGGGACCTCGCCCGCCTAGCGCGCATGTTCGACTTCGCCCCGCTCGACGAAGTCCTTTCCGCGCCGGCTGCGCGAGGCAAGTCGAAAGTCGCGATCACGTTCGACGACGGCTTCGATCTCATCGCCGGCGGCGCGATTGACGTGCTGCGCGGGTTCGGGGTCCGCGCGACGGTTTTCGTGAACGACGATTCGTGGCGCTACAAACGCCTCCTTTGGCAACATGCGTTCGGCGTCATCTCCGCCATGCGGGGCGAGGCGAGTTTTCTGCGCGCCTTCAACGAAATTCAACGGCAGCAGCGCCTGGGCGCAAGGATCGAGGCGTTCGCGCAATTTATCGACGCGACGAAAGCCTGGCCGGTGGGCGCCTTCGAAACGGCGGCGGACGAGATCTGGGCTTCCTGCGAAATGCCGCCGATGGCCGAGTTTCTGTCGCAGCATCGGCCGTATCTCGACCATGCCGGCCTCGCCCATTGGCGCCGGCTCGGGCATGACGTCGGCTTTCACGGCAAGTCGCATCTCTGGAGCAAGGCGCTCGGCGTCGCGGAGATCGTCGAGCAATATGAGGCGCCGGCGCGAGCGCTCAAAGATCTCTTCGGTCTCGATCGAATCGCGTTCGCCTATCCGTTCGGCGATCGGCTGCCGCCGGAGCAGGAGCGGGCGCTCGCCGCCACCGGCGTCTTCTCATGCCTCCTCGGCACGGATCGCCTGTCCCGTCGGGGCGAGTCGCCTTTCGCCGTCGACCGTGTGGAGGCCGATTTCGGGCTCGTCCGCCACTTCTTCGGCCGAATGCTCCTGCGCTCGCTGCGAAGACAGGATGCAACGCCGGTCTAGAGATCGAAGGGCGGGGCGCAGCCCGCCCATCGGCCTTCGTCAAAGATCGCTTGCCGATTTGACCACGACCTCGCCGATGTTGAGCGAACGGATGCCCGCTTCGATCTTGGCGCGGTCGCCGACGACGATCCAGGTCAGACTGTCGGGGTGAACCGTCTCGGCGGCGGCTGCGCCGATCTCGGCGGCGGTGAGGCCCTCATATTCGGACTTCAGAGTCGTCGGGTAGGCCCACGACCTGCCGAAGCGCGCGCTCTCGAGCAGCGAGCCGAGGACGGCGCCGCCCGTTTCGAAGGCCCCAGGGAGCGAACGCGTGTTCGAATAAACGACGCGCTGGATCTCCTCCGGCCTCGAGGGCGAGGTGGTGATGAACGCCTTCAGCTCCTTGAGCAGTTCGGCGATCGACTCCTTGGTCTTGTCGGTCTGGACCGGCGCATAGACGAGATAGGGGCGCTGGCCCTTGGCGTCCTGGAGGAAGGTGTAGGCGCCGTAGGCCCAGCTCTTTTCCTCGCGGAGGTTCATGTTGACGCGCGAATTGAACTGGCCGCCGATCACGTCGTTCATCGCGTTGATGGCGACATTGTTCGGCGCGCCGGTCGGCGGCGCGACCGCGCCTGCGAGGATCAGCGATTGGGGCGAGTTCGGCTTGTCGACGATTATAACCTTGCCCCTCGCCGGCCGGGCGACGGTTGCAACGTTCTTTGTCGGCTTGGCGCCGCCTCGCGCGCGCCAGCTGCCGAAGCTCCGCTCAAGGTTCGGCTTCACTTCGGCCATGGTTGCGTCGCCGACGACAAAGACGGTCGCGTTGTCGGGCCGCAACCAGGCCTCATGGAAGCGGACCAGATCTTCGCGCGTCAGGGCCTTGATCGACTCGGACGTCCCTGAACCCGTGAATGGCACGCCGTAAGCATGGCCCTCGCCGTAAATCTCGGGAGGCAGGAGACGCAGCGCGAGCTGCACGGGATTAGCTTTCTCCTGGTCGATCCGGGCGAGCCAGCGGCCGCGCAGCTTGTCGATTTCGGCCTGGTCGAAAACCGGATTGCGGACGATATCCGCGAGGAGGTCCAGCGAAGGGGCGAGATTCGCTTTGAGGGCGGAGAGGGTCGCGGTCGTCGTATCGAGCGTCGAGCCGACGCCGACACTGGCGCCCAAGCTCTCGGCCTCCTCGGCGATCTGCTGCGCCGTGCGGCGCTTCGTGCCCTCGTCGAGCATGTTCCCGGCGAAGGATGCGACGCCGAGTTTCGCGGCGCCCCCC
>JACADZ010000163.1 GCA_013389105.1 Parvularculaceae bacterium
GAATTGAAAGAGATCGAAGAAGAAACCGAAAAAGATTCTTATGAATACGAAGAAGGCGATCTTCAAGTTCAAGCAAAAAGAGGAAGAGGTCGTCCTAGAAAATATCCGCAACCTGAGTAATTTTTGCTTACTCCTTGTATCGCTCTGTGTCGCCTACGCAAAGGAATTTGCGTAGGTTGTCACAGGACTAGAAAACAAATAGCAGAGTGGGAAAATTACACGATAAAACAAAAGCTAAGAATTATGAATAAATTATATACATGGGAGCAACTGAAAGACAAAAAAGGCAATTTGATCATGCAATTTGCTATCTACAGCCCTGTTGGTGAATTTATCGAACAAATGAGCGACAGGTCAGAGGTCGAAGAAAAAACAGAAAAATATAACAAAGAATTAAATGGATATGAATACCATAAAGATTGATGCTAAATACACTTTGGTAATAGGCGATAAAACATTTGAGTTGACGCAAGAAGAAATAAACAAACTTTATATAGAGTTAAAACCTTATTACACGGAAAAAAATTATTATCCATTTAAAAGTTCGGCTATAACTGCAAACGATATCACTTGGAACGTAACTACCTCGAAAGATTAATCCTATGACATTCATGGAATATCAGAAAGAAACAGGAGCCACCGCCATCTACCCCAAAGAAAAAGCGCTAGAATATCTAGCGCTCGGACTTACAAGCGAAGCTGGTGAAGTAGCAGGCAAAGTCAAAAAACTCATACGTGACAAAAAAGGCATCATGAATGATGCGGATGCGGCGGCTATCAGGGCGGAATTGGGCGATGTGCTTTGGTATATTTCCGAATTGTGCAACCTGATGGAAATGCCGATGCACCTCGTTGCAGCGGCAAATCTGAAAAAGCTCGATGCAAGAAAGCATAACAATACTATTTCGGGTGACGGCGACAACAGGTAAAAGTTGTATTAATTCTGTTAAAATGTTATCTTATGAGTAATGAGAAAATCCAATTTGGGCGCAATATCAACGGTTTCGCTAATTACAGCGATCGCAGTTTATTTCGTTTTCAAAAATTTTGTCACGTACTCGCAAGATTTGGAAATTTATGCCGTGGCGGACCCGCACGTCACAGCATCTTCCTTATTCGTAGAAGGTAAATTAAAAGAAGGCGCATGTTTTGAATATGCTAAAAACCTGCAAAATAGATTATATTTTTTACACGGAGTTCACTCAGATTTTCTATTCTTCGAATGGGAAAAAGATGGAACAAACGGCACTCACGTTGTTTGCAAGTATTACATCGGCAACGATGTTTTTGCTATCGATAATCAACGCATTTTGGCGATCTGTGTGACAGGTAAATCGAATATGGAAATAGCTCAAATGTTTTCGGTCGAAAATCTAAAAATAACTATATTAAAAAACAATTCAGACATCTACAGGTGAAAAATATTTATTGGGCTTTGGCTGGTTTTGTAATTGGAATATTGTTGTGTGGATTTACAACATCGTATGGTGTTTCATTCTACATGCTGTTGTTTTATTTATTCTGCACCATATTTGGATTAGCCTCAGCTATAATATTTTTTATATGTAGCGTTTTTTTATTGTTGATTTTTTTCAACAAAACAAATAAGAAAGATGGTCAATGAAAGAAGGATCAGAAATAATTAAAAAAAATGAGTTACCTGAAGACGGTAAATTGAAAATATACAAAATCATGCATTTGACCGATACGCATGCAACTATAGCATTCGTGAAAAGCAAAGACATGACCAAAAGCAAAATATATTACAGAACGCATAAAGATATGATGAGTAATTGGGAAA
>JACADZ010000141.1 GCA_013389105.1 Parvularculaceae bacterium
CCAACCGAGGCCAGGGCCATGCGCCAGTCGACGATGAACAACAAGACCGCCAGAAGGACCGGCGCCGAAACAATGGAGATCATTTCCGGAAAGTGATGGGCCAGGAAGAGCTCCAGTCTTTCGACGCTTTCGTTGATGGTAGTGGCCAGCTCCCCTGTGGTGACGCGGTTGAAGTAGCCGAGGGGCAATTTGGTCAGATGCTCCCCCAGCTCTACTCGCAGATCGCACAAGATCTTGTAGGCGGCCGCGTGTGACAGGTGATAGCCGACGAACAGAAACGCGTAGGCGCAAAAGTAGGAAAGCAGGGCAAAGAGCAGCAGTTGGCCCATCGCAGCGATACCGGGAGTGGCCTTCAACAGCTCCACGATCAGCAGGTAGATGAAAAGGAACGGCATCATGGAAAAGACCGAAGCCACCATCAACAACAGGCCGGCACTCACGATAAGCGTCCGACGCCGTCCCGCGACCTCCCAAATCCTTCTCATTGGCGCACCTCGCCTGCTGTCTGCAAACCGGAGCAAACGCTGCCGATAAGCTCCCTGGAATACTCATGCTGGGGGTTGCCGAACACGCTTTCGGTTGTCCCGCGCTCGATGATGCGGCCATATCGCATCACCATAACCCGTGAGCACACCGCCTTGACGAGCTCCAGATCGTGCGATATCAACAGCATTGCCGCCGCATAACGGCGCACCTGCCGCATCAGCGCCTGCATGATCTGCGCTTGACTGGACACATCCAGCATGGAGGTCGGTTCATCCAACACGATATAGCGCGGTCGGAGCAGCAGTACTCGGGCTACCGCCACTCGTTGGATCTCGCCCCCGCTGACCTGGTCCGGATATCTGTCCAGGATGGATGGCGGAACATTGACCTCTTCCGCCACCTGCTCCAGCCAGCTCGCTTCCTTGTGGCGTGGCAGGCCGGATTTGGCCAGGGCTTCGCACATCGACCGGCGCAGAGTGAAAGCCGGGTCAAGCGCTGTCTCCGGGTGTTGGAAGACGATCTGGATGGTTCTGCGGTACGCTCTGAAGCGCCTTTCACTCATAGAAGTGACCTCGACCCCGTCAAGCAAGATCCTGCCGCCGCTCACCGGTACCAGCTTCACTGCCAGCCGCCCCAAAGTGGATTTGCCGCAGCCGCTCTCACCGATCAGCCCCACCATCTCACCGGGCTTCAACCGCAGGCTCACCTTGTCAACCACCTTCCCGGTTGCCAACAATCCTTGCCGGAAGTATCTGCTGACTTCGATCAGTTCAAGCAAAGTGGCACCTGATCATGCCGTGTCCCGCAATGTGTCGGACCGGTGGGGCCGTCGCGCAGATCCCGCCGGCCTGGTCGCACCTGTTGCGGAACCGGCATCCTCCGCCCCGCAGCGTGCTCAAATCGAACCGACCGGGGATCGGCTTCAGTCCCCTGCAAGGTTGGGCATCCAGCAGGCGCCTCGTATACGGATGAACCGGTTGTTGCAGGATGAGCCCGGTTGGACCGTGCTCGACCAATTGGCCGCCATACATGACGGCCGTTCGGGCGCACTGGGACGCCGCCAGCAGATCGTGGGTTATCATGAGAACAGCGGTCCTGGCACCGATTTGCGTGAGAAGCCTTAGGACGGTTGCCCTGGCAGGGGCATCGAGTCCTTTGGTGGGTTCGTCGGCGATCACCAGGGCGGCATTGGCGGTAAGCGCCATGGCAATCAGGACGCGCTCGCACATCCCTCCCGAAAGCCGGTGGGCATAGGACCGGCAGATGACGGCAGGCTGTGCGAAGCCTACCCTGTCAAGGGCGTCCATGGTCCTGGCTTGAGCGTCATCTCCTCCGGCAACCGTGTTCTTGGCGGCCACCTCGCCGATCTGCGCACCGAGTCGCATGACGGGATCAAGGGCCGACATGGGACTTTGCGGGATAAGGACCAGTGCTGTGCCCCTTATACCAGCCAGCTCTGCACCCGTCATCCGATAGACGTCCCGGCCTTGAAACCAGACTTCACCAGCGACGCAAGCGCTGTCATCGAGCAGCCTCATGATCGCATGCCCTACCACCGATTTGCCGGACCCCGATTCGCCAATGACGGCAAGCGATTCGAATGGACGCAGGTTGAAGTCCAGGTCATCGACCACCCGCAGCGGACCCGAGGCCGTTTGGAAGGTCACCCTGAGTCTCCTTACCGACAGCAGCGCATCCGTCATAGCCATCTCACCGCGGCGGGCTGCCGCCTCCGCTCCATTCCCAACAGGGTGAAGCCGAGCACACACGTGCTGATTGCCACCCCGGGAGGCAGGTACCACCACCACATGTGATTGGCAAAACCGCCCCTCTCGAAGGCATAGTGAATCATCTGGCCCCAGCTCACTTTCACCGGGTCCCCGAGACCAATGAAGCTCAAGGACGTTTCGGTCAGCATGGCGGAGGCCACCGCGATGGAAAACCGCGCCC
>JACADZ010000014.1 GCA_013389105.1 Parvularculaceae bacterium
CGCCTGTACGGCGACCACCGCCGCGCCGGGCGCCGCCGAACGCGCGACCCGCAGGCGCAGCTCGCCGTGCTCGACTTCGATTTCGGTGAGGCCCGTCTCGTGGAGGATGGCGGCGAGTTCGCGAATCCACGCGGATTCGATCTCCTTGCCGCCGCCGTTCTTCTTCTCAGCCATGTGAGCCTTTGCCTGCGCCGCAAGAAGGGGGTTAGCGGCGAACCTTGTCGATGAGCCGACGCATGGCGTCAAGCGCGAGACCGTAGCCCTCGGCCCCGAGGCCGACGATCACGCCGTCCACGGCGGCGCTGACATGGGAGGTGCGGCGAAATGACTCGCGGGCGTGGATGTTCGACAGATGCACCTCGATCTTCGGCGGTCTGACCGCCTTCAGCGCGTCATGGAGCGCGATCGAGGTGTGCGTGTAGGCGCCCGGATTGATGATGATTCCAGCGCCCTTGCCGCCAGCCTCCTGGACCCAGTCGACGAGGTCGCCTTCGTGGTTGCTCTGCCGGAAGTCGATGAGGAGCTGCAGCCGCTCCCCCTGCGCCCTGAGGGCGGCCTCGATGTCGGCCAGCGTCGCGGTCCCGTAAATCGCGGTCTCGCGGGTTCCAAGAAGGTTGAGATTGGGGCCGTTGAGGACGAAGACGGCGGACATGGCGAACCCCTGCTGGATTGATGTTGGCCGGCCCGGCGGCCATATTCCGGGTCATGATCGGCTATTCGCTCCGCTCCGTCTACAGACGACAACGCCCATGCGCCTGACGGTCAATGGCGAGGCGCGCAGCTTCGAGGGGCCGCTTGACGTGGCGGGCCTCGTCGCCGCGCTTGGACTTGAGCCGCGCAAGGTCGCCATCGAGCGCAACCGTGAGATCGTGCCGAAATCTCTCTACGCCGCGACGGCGCTCGCCGACGGCGACCGCATCGAGATTGTCACCTTCGTCGGCGGCGGGTGAAGTTGCATCCGCACGCCGCCGTCGCTAATCCGCCTCCAGACTGACCTCGGGGAACCGGCATGGATTTCGTTCAGGCCCGCAAAAACATGGTCGCCAGCCAGGTCCGCACCAATGACGTGACGGATCTGCGCCTTCAGGCCGCGCTGGAAAACGCGCCGCGCGAGCAGTTTCTTCCAGTCGACCTGAAGCACCTCGCCTATGTCGAGCGCGAGATCGAGTATGCCAAGGACCGCCGGCTTCTGACCCCCCGCGATTTCGCCAAGCTCCTCGCCGCGGCCGACGTGCGGCCCGGCGATCTTGTGCTCGATGTCGCCTGCGGCTCCGGCTACTCGACCGCCGTGCTCGCGCAGCTTGCGGAGATGGTGGTCGGCCTCGAGCCGGACGAAGCCCTCGCCCAGACCGCCCAGGCCAATCTCAACGCGCTCGGCCTCACCAATGCGGCCGTGATCGTCGGCGATCCGGCTGCAGGCGCCGCCAAGCAGGGACCCTTCGACCTCATCTTTCTGGGCGCGCCGATCGAGGTGGAGCCGGTCCGGCTCCTCGAGCAGCTCAAGGAGGGCGGGCGACTGGCGTCCATCATTCGCCTTGGCGGGGTATTCCGAGGCGCGGTTTATCGCCGGAGCGGAAGCGCGATTGCGCCGGTTCCCTCGTTCGACGCCTCGGCCAGGCATGTGCTTCCCGCATTCGCCGCGCCGAAGGTTTTCAAATTCTGACCCTTTTCCGGGCGTCGCGGCATTTTTGCGACTTGTCCGCGCTCTTGAATCCATCGCGACCCTCTATAAGCAGGAGCGGTCGGGTCGAGGAGCATATGGTCAGGGGAAGCTATCTTTCGAGGGCGGCGACCGCGCTTGCGCTTTTCGCGGCGTTCCCTGCCTCGGCGCAGAGCCTCAAGGAGGCGCTGGCGTCGGCTTACCGCTCGAACCCCACCGTCGAGGCCGCGCGGGCGAATTACCGGGCGACCGAGGAGCTGAAAGCGCAGGCGATCTCCAACGTCCTGCCGCAGATCGCCGCCGACGGGTCGGCCTCCAAAGTGGAGAACACGCAGACCCGCAATCCGAGCGTCTTCGGTCCCGGCGGGGCCACGACCACCAATATCGAGCCGCTCACCGCCGGGATCGACGGGGCCGTGCCGGTTTTCACCGGATTTAGGAACTACAACGCGATCCGCCAGGCGCGGGCCCGCGTGCGCGCCGGCGAGGCTGAGCTCATTTCCATCGAGCAGAGCCTCCTGCGCGACGCGGCCGCCGCCTATTTCGACGTGCTTCGTGACGAGACGATCTACGAATCAAGCCTCAACAACGTCGAAGTGCTGACGCGTCAGAAGCGGGAGGCAGATCTGCGCTTCGAAGTCGGCGAAGTCACCAAGACGGATGTCGCGCAGGCCGATGCGCGCCTCGCCCAGGCGCGCTCGCAGCTCGCAAGCGCGCAGGCCCAGCTTGCGGTCGCGCGGGCGCGGTTTCGCGAACTGATCGGCGACGCGCCGACCAATCTGGAAAAGGCGCCCGTCATGCCGGCGCTGCCGGAAACGCTCGAAGCGGCGCTGGCGCTCGCGGACGAGTTTGCTCCGGGCAACATCGGCGCGCGCGCGCAGGAGCTTGCCCGCCGCCGCGGCGTCCAGATCGCCAAGGGCGCCTTCCTGCCGACGGTGTCCCTGGTCGCCGGCTATAGTTACGCCGAAGAGCCGAGCACGTTCATCAACTCGGACGAGCAGTTCAGCTACGGCGTGCGCGCGAGCGTGCCGATCTTCAACGGCGGACTCAATCTGTCCCGGGTGCGCGAGGCGCGCGCCCTGCACGAAAGCTCGGAGGCAAGCGTTGAAGAGGCCGAGCGCCGCATCATCGCCGCAGTCACCTCCGCCTTCGAGCAGCTCGTCGCGTCGCGCATCGCGATCAATTCGGCGAAGGCGCAGGTCGCCGCCAACGAACTCGCGCTGACCGGCGTGCGCCGCGAGGCCCAGCTCGGCACGCGTTCGACGCTCGACGTGTTGAACGCCGAACAGGAGTTCTTCAATTCCAAGGTCGCGCTGGCGAACGCCGAGCGCGAAGAGCGCGTCGCGTCCTTCGCCCTGCTCGCCGCCGCCGGGATTCTCAATCCCGAGGCGGTCGGCATCGCCGAGCCCGGGACCGAGGCGGCTGCAAACGTCGCGCCGCCTGTCGCGGCGGGCGGACCGATCGGCGAGCCGGCAGACGCGGGCGGCCGTTAAGGATTCGGCAAGGATAGGGTTGATAGTTCTGGCGAACAGCCTGAAATTGTCCGAAAGCGCCCCTGACGGCGCCATGCAATCGAGAGCGAGCCGTCCATGACCCAAGCCCAGCCGGAACCCAGCATGGAAGAAATTCTGGCGTCGATCCGCCGGATCATTTCCGACGATGGCGAGGAGGAGGGTCAAACGCCCCCGGCCGCGCAGCAGACGATCCGTCCACGGCCGACCCCGGTCGCCGCGACTCCCGCAGCGTCTACGGCCGCCGCCGCGCCGAGCCCGGCGCGCCCCTCGTTCCTCAAGCGCGAAGAGGCGGCTCCCGCGCGGGCGGCCCGCGCCGACGAAGACCGCGCCGAAACCCACCTCAAAACGGAAGACGTGGAAATGATCAAGAAATCCGCAGCCGCCGAAACCGACGTCGTCCTCGACGAGGCCGCCGCAGCCGCCGCCGCCAAGGCGTTCCAGAACTTGTCGCAAAGCGTGCGCGTGTCGCGCGCCGAAGGCCGCACGCTCGAGGACATCGTCGTCGACCTCGTCCGTCCGCTGGTCAAGGAATGGCTCGATCAGAACCTCGCGCAGATCGTCGAGGACAAGGTCGAGGCGGAAGTTCAGCGGGTGGCGCGCCAGCGGCGCTGAAATTGCTGCGATGCGGCGCGGCGGGCGTTAACGCCTGATCCGCAGATCCGGTGCTATGGTCGCGTCCTCCTGATACGGAGGGTGCGATGCGCTATCTCCTCGATGCGGCGCTGTTCGCCGCGACCTTCGCGCTGGCCTCGGTCCTGTTCGACAGCGCCGTATACGGACTAATCGCGGGCGGCATTCTCGCCGGCGCCTGGGAATCGCTACATGGCCGGAAGGCTTGAGGCTCGGCCTCTCTGAGCCTGTTCTTGCGGCGGACCTTCCCGTCTCGCCCTGGGGGCGGCCGACCCGTTTCGCAGGGCGTGGAGGCCCGGCATCCTTGCGCGTCGGCATCGGGCGGGCGCCTTGACCCGGTCGGCCTCTGTCGTTAACATATAAAGATATCCTTATATTGAGGCGCGGCGTTGGATGACCAGCGACACCTTTCCCGGACGGCGACAGCGGATTGAGACGCTCAAGGGCGCCCTCGAAGAGCGGATCCTCGTCCTCGACGGCGCTGCGGGAGTCTTCCTTCAGGGGTTTGGGCTTGACGAAGCCGGCTATCGCGGGACGCGTTTCGCCGCATGGCCGCGCGAGGTTCGCGGCAACAACGACCTGCTCATCCTGTCGCGCCCCGAGATCGTGCGCGACATGCATGCCGCCTACCTCGCCGCCGGCGCCGACATGATCGAGACCAACACGTTTTGCTCGACCTCGATCGCGCAGGCTGATTACGGAATGGAGAGCCTTGCCTTCGACCTCAATCTCGAAGGGGCGCGCCTCGCCCGCGCCGCCGCCGATGCCGCCGCGACGGCGGACCGCCCTCGTTTCGTCGCCGGCGCTGTCGGGCCGACGAACCGCACCGCCTCGATCTCGCCGGACGTCAACGATCCAGCCAAACGCAATGTCGATTTCGACGCGCTGAAGGAGAGCTACGCCGAGGCAGCGCGGGGCCTTGTCGAGGGCGGCGCCGACACGATCCTCATCGAGACGATCTTCGACACGCTGAACGCCAAGGCGGCGATCTACGCCGTGCAGGAAATGTTCGACGCGCTTGGCTTCGACTTGCCGGTCATGCTGTCGGTCACCATCACCGACCAGTCAGGCCGCACGCTCTCGGGCCAGACGCCGGAGGCGTTCTGGAACGCCGTCCGCCACGTGAAGCCGCTGTCGGTCGGCGTCAACTGCGCGCTCGGGCCCGATCTGATGCGCCCCTACGTCGCCGAGCTGGCGCGCGTCGCGGACTGTTACGTCTCGGCCTATCCGAACGCCGGCCTCCCGAATGCTTTCGGCGGCTATGACGAGACGCCCGAAAGCATGAGCGCGCATATGGGCGAGTGGGCGCGGAGCGGTCTATTGAACATCATCGGCGGCTGCTGCGGCACGACGCCCGCCCACATCGCCGCCTTCGCCAAGGCTGTCGACGGCGTCCCCCCGCGTGAGATTCCGGCCATCCCCCCGGCGCTGCGGCTCTCGGGTCTTGAGGCCTTCACGCTGGCGCGGTGAGGCGCCGACGCGGCGCCCGCCGTCCGCTTCGCCCGTGCCGACATTTCGCCCGCGTCAAGCGTTTCCGGGGACTGTTCTCGGGCGCAGAATACTTCGTCTACGTCGTACCAATTTTGAACGGCTGGATGGCGATTGACTTCGCCGCAAATGGTTTCATGCTCGCGCTATGCGTCGCCGGCTGGCGGTCGGCGTCCGGGAGCCGATCATGAACCTTGCCGCCCAGCTCGAATGGATATCCCGCCTTGTCGCGCATGACACGACGTCGTCGAAGTCCAATCTTGTCCTCATCGATGATGTCGAGGCGTATCTGAAGCAACACGGCGCGCGGACCGAGCGCGTCTATAACGCCGACCGCGCCAAGGCCAATCTCTATGCGGTGATCGGTCCCGAGGTCGAAGGCGGGGTCATTCTTTCGGGCCACACCGACGTCGTGCCGGTGGCGGGGCAGGACTGGGCGACCGATCCCTTCCGCGTCGTCGAGAAGGATGGCCGCCTCTACGGGCGCGGAACGTCGGACATGAAGAGTTTCGCCGCGGTCGGCCTGTCGCTCGTGCCCGAGATGGTCGAGGCGGGGCTCAAACGGCCGGTCATCTTCGCGCTCTCCTATGACGAGGAGATCGGCCTCCTCGGCGCGCCGCACATGATCGCCGAAATCCGCGACCGGCTGCCGGCGCCCGCCGCGGTGATCGTCGGCGAACCCACCCTGATGAAAGTGATCGACGGCCACAAGGGCATCGCCTCCTTCCGCACGACGGTCACGGGCTACACCACGCATTCGAGCCAGACCGACCGCGGCGTCTCGGCGGTCGAGGCCGCCGCGCGCCTGATCGTTCGCCTCAGCGAGATGCGCGAGGCGCGGGCGCGCGCCGCCGACCGCGACAGCCCGTTCAAGCCGCCTTATTCGACCATGACGGTCAACGTCGCCCGCGGCGGGACCCAGCTCAACATCATGGCTGGGGAGTGCGTGTTCGAGTGGGACTGCCGCGTGATCCCCGGCGAGTCCGCGAAGGCGATCCTGGCGGAGTTCAACGATCATGCGCTCGCCGTCGAAGCGGAGATGCGGCGCAAGGCGCCGCCTTGCCGCATCGAGACCGTGCAGATCAGCAATGCGCCGCCGCTGGCGCCGTCGACGGACAATCCGGCCGCGGACCTCGCCAAGTCGCTGACCGGGCTCAATTCGACCGACGTCGTTTCCTACGCGGCGGAGGCCGGCCAGTTCCAGGAGGCGGGCTTCTCGACCGTGATCTGCGGCCCGGGCTCGATCGACCAGGCCCACCAGCCGAACGAATGGATCGCCGTCGATCAGGTGGCCGAGGCGACGACCTTCATCCGCAAGCTGATTGCCCGCCTCGCGGCGTAAGGCCGGGCTTTGGGGAGCGCATCTCGGAAGAGGCGCTCCCTGGGGCCGGCGGCGCGGCTACTGGCCGAAAATCTCGCCCGCCTTCATGCCTATATCCTGGCATTTCTGCATGGCGACCATGTCCGGCATCTTTCCGGATTGCGCACCGGCCATCGCCTCTTCCATGAGCTTCCGGCAGGGGCCCATGTCGAGCAGTTCATACCCTTCCGGGAGCGCGAACGACGACGACGGCCGGGCGCCCTTGTCGACGCTGACCGCGACGACGTCGGGTTCGGCGCCCTTGTCGCCGGCGCGGAGCAGAATGCCGTCCCGCGTGATGCAGGCCTGTCCCGGCGCTTCGCCCGCGTCGGCGGCAGCCTCCCAGATGTCGCAGGAGAGGCCGGCGACATTGTCAGAGCCGACTTTCGTCGGCGGCGCTCCGTCCTCGCTCGACCATTTGAGGAAGCTCGCCAGCATGTTTTCCTCCTGCGGAATGACGAGCGCGACCTTCTTCGCGCCCGGGCCCTCCACAAACATGACCGACCGGTTCTGTTGGTCGTCGAACACGCCGACCACCTTGTCGCCGGCGGCGGCGCGCTCCTCGGAGAAATGCGGCATTTCGAAACGCAGCTTGCGGGCGCCGGCGGCCTCAAGCGTCATCTCGCGCTCGCCCATCTCGCCCATCCTCGCCTTGTAGACCGCCTTGTAGCTCGCCGTCATCTTGGGAAAGCCGGCCGGCAGTTCGACCTCTTTCTTGTCTTCCGCCGGCGGGGCCGCAGCGGCCGATTGCTCCGGCGCCGGCGAGGGCGCGCCGCCGGCCGCGGGCGCAGCTTCCTTCTTTCCGCACGCGGATAATGTCAGCGCCGCAACGGCGGCGGCGAGAACAATGAGACGCATCCTGAAATCTCCCTCCTTTGACGGCCCGAAACTGCAGCGATCCCGGCCTGAATGCACGACTTTTGTTGATGCGCCAGGCTATTCCGCCGCCTGCGCCTTGGGGCCCCCGGCGCGCCGGCGGCGCGCAGGCGCGGCCTGGCCCTTGCCGGCTGTCCGCGGCTGGTCCGCCTTGGGCGCGCAGCTCTGATCCTGGCCTTGGTCCGGCGCCGAAAGCGGCGCGGCGCGTTCGGGCAGATAGCAGGTGACCCGCGTGCCCTTGCCGGGCTCTGACTCCATGCGCACCCAGCCGCCATGCAGGCTGATGAATTTCTGTACGAGCGACAGGCCGAGTCCGGCGCCGGCCGACGGTCCGCGGCTTTCAAAGGGATCGAAAGCGCGCGCCTGGTCTTCGGGCGAGACGCCTCGGCCGGTGTCGGCGACGAAGATGCGCACCAGCCCTGGCGTGCGGTCGGCGCCGAGCACGACGTTTCCGCCGGGCGCCGTGTAGGCGAAGGCGTTGGACAGCAGGTTGAACAGCACCTGCTTGAGGCGTTTGGCGTCGGCGACAATCGGCCCGATGTCTTTGGCGCATTCGACGCTGAGCTTCGTTTGCGCGTCCTCGGCCTTGAGCGCGGCGTAGGTTGCAGCGTTTGCCAGCAGTTCGCGCACGTCGACGCTGGAAACCTCCAGCGTCATCTTGCCGGCGTCGATCACGGCGAGATCGATGATGTCGGTGATGAGGTCGCGCAGATGGTTCGAGGCGGTGAGAATGCTCGCCACATAGTCTTTCTGGCGGTCGTTCAGCATACCGAACATCTGGTCGTCGAGCATCTCCGCGAAGCCGATGATGGTCGCGAGCGGGGTCCGGAGCTGATAAGAGATGTGATCGACGAATTTCGACTTCTGGCGGTCGATGTCCTCAAGGAACGCGTTGCGCTCCTTGAGCTCCTTCTCGCGCTCGCGGCTGTCGGTGACGTCGAGGACGCGCATCAGCGTCGCGCCGTCGGGCAGGGGTTCGGTCGCCGCCGAGAAGCTTCGCCCGTCGATGAGCGTGAGGCTCGCCTCCTCGAGCGGCACGCGGTCCTCGGGCGTCAGCGAGACCGCGCGGCGCTTCACTTCGTCGAGCGCCTCGGCGCCCCGCGCCACGTTAGACCTCAAAGCGGCCAGCACGCGGTCGATATGCGGCCTCTCGGCCAGCAGGTCCTTGTCGAGGCGGAACAGGCGCTGGAACGCCGCGTTGTGCAGGCGCATCGCCCCGTCCGCCCCGAACACGGCGACGCCTTCGGCGAGATTGTTGAGGGTTGCGCGCTGGACGTTGATCTGCGTGTTGTAGCGCGCGGCGAGGGCGAGGCGCTCGGAGATGTCCTCGAACACGACGACGATGCCCCCGAGGGGATGGCGGGCGCGGGCGACCCGAAGGGTCCTGCCGTCAGGCAGCCGCCACGCGTCCTCGGCGCTGTCGGCGGCGCCTTCGAACGCGGCGTAGAGCGCGAGCTGCTCGCTCTTCCAGTCGGCGTAATTCTCGGGCTCAGGAAGCTTGCCGGCGTGCCTCAGGCGGTCAAGGATTTCGCCGTGGCTCGGCTGCGTCGCGAGTTCAGCCTCGTCGAGGCCCCAGAGCCGCGCGAACGCGTCGTTGTGATAGGTGAGCGTCTGGGCGGCGTTGAAGAGCGCCACGGCGACGGGGATCTGGTCGAGCGTCTTGCGGCTGGCGTCGATGTGGCTCTTGAGATCGCTGCGCGCGCGATCAAGGTCGGTAATGTCGGTCGCGACTCCGCCGAGCGCGGCGGCCCCCGCCGTGTGCATGGGCGTTTCAACGATGCGGAAGACGCGGCGTTCGCCGCGGATGTTGACGATGATGCGTCCGTCGACGGGCCGGCGCTCGGCGGCGGCCCTCTCGGCGATCTTCCTTGCGCCTGAATCGAGTTCGAGCTGGTCCTTGAGCGCCGCGGCGGGGCTCGCGGCCTCGACGGCGTCGGCGTAGGCCCTGTTGACCCAGGCGAGCGAAAGGTCGGCGTTGCGCCGCCAGGCCGGCATGGGGACTCGGTCGAGCAGCGCCAGCGCGCCGTGCAGGTCAGTCGTCCGCTCACGGACCTTACCGATCAGCCCGGCGTCCTCCGCCATGCGCACGGCCGGGTCGGTCAGCCATAGCGCGACCTGACTGCCGGCGACGCGGCCGTCGGCTTCGATCGGCCGGCCTTCGGAGGTGACCACCGAACCGGAGAATGGCAGGCCATGGGCGCGAAGCTCGTGCACCTTGTCGCGCAGGGTCTTGATCTCGTCCGACGGTCCATCATCCTCGACGGGGAGGTTGCCGAGCGACTCGAGGAGACGCGCGATGGGCGAGGGTCCGGCAAGGTCCTCCGCCTTGGCGAACGACATGAGCGAGGCGAGCGCGGCCGGGCCGCCGAGAATCTTCGGTTCGCCCCAGCCCTTCTCGATAGCGTCGTAATCGTCCTCCCAGACGAGCACGAGCCCTGGATGGGCCGAAAGCACGCCTTCGGCCTTTTCAAGCTGCGCTTCCATCTCGGCCAGGCGCTGCGACCACAGCACCGACTGATTGCGCGAAGCGGAGGCGAGCCTGAGCGCCACCGCGAGCAGGCCGGCGGCGGCGAGGGTCAGAACGCCGATGGCGCCGAGCGCGAAAGGATGGAACGCCCCGGCGAGATCGACCGTCGGCGCCGTCTGCGCGAACGCCCCCGCCGGCGCGAGCGCCAGCGCGCTGGCCGCCATCAGCTGCGCCCTGTAGCCGTGGCGGTCCTTTTCGCCGCGTGACCGACCCGTCCGCTTCATCGTTTTCTTAAACGCCGATTCCATCGCAAAGCGCCACTGGCACGGAGCAGGGCGCTGAGCAGAGGCACGCTCCGCCTGTTCGCGTCCGGCGGCTAGAGCGGCGCCGGGGGCCCGGGCTTGCTAGTTTTCAACAGAATCAGGCGGCAGGGGCGAACATCCGGCGCTTTCGTGCTGCGGCCATCTGACGAAGGAGGCCTTGCGTCAGCGGTTTGGAGGTCAGCCGCGCCGCGACGACGCCGGCGATGACCGCGACGGTCGATACGGTGAGGAACGCCTCGTGATCGACGATCATGACATCGTCGAGGAGACTGAGGATGAACAGCGCCGACGCAGCCCCGGGGGCGCCGCCGAACCAGGCGAGGAAGGCCTGGCTCTCCTTGGGCATGGGGGCCTTCTGGAGCATGGCGAGGCGCGGGCCGGCGCGCATGACGGTCACGGCGGCGGCCGCGAAGAGCGCGGTCAGTAGGTCGGCCTGCAGCAGGCGAGGGGCCAGCGCGAGCGCGAAAGAGAAATAGGCGGCGGGGGCGACGATGCGTTCGATGGCCCGGCGCAGGCGCAGCCGGGTCAACGGCGCGCATCTCGTCTCCTCGCCCCAGAGCAGACCGGCGGCCCCGGCGGCGATGACAGGTTCGGCCCCAACGAAGGGCGCGAGCAGAAAAGCCGCAACGCCGGCCGTCACGGCGGCGCGTCCGCCGCGCCAGAACGTGCGCCACTCGGCGTAACGCCCGGCGATGAATCCGAAAACCCCGCCAAGTGCGAAGCCCTTGAGCGCCGCGACGCTGGCGGCAAGGAGCGGTTCAAGGCGCGGCTCGCCGGCGACGGCGTTTGCGGCGAGCAGAATGGCCGCCGGCGCGCCGAGCGCGACGATCGCCGCGCTTTCGATGCGCACCGCCGCTTTCACCGAGGCGGGGGCCGGCGTCGCGGCGACGGCCCGGCGGTCGAAGGCCGCCCCGGTCAGCATCAAGGCGCCGCCGAGCAGCATAGCCGACGGCAGCGAGAGCTGCGGCAGAAGGATGAAGGCGCACAGGCTGCAAACGAGGAGGAACAATGGCGCGCCGCCGAGCGTCAGGCGGAACGAGGCCGGGCACTGGACCGCGAGCCGGCTCACCCTGATCTGCGCCGCCGACACGAAGACGAGCGCCGCAAGGCCGGTCTGCGCCGCCGCCGCCGTCAGCTCGGCGGGAAGGGCCGGCGCGCCGGACGCGCGATGGACGAAGGCGAGAGCGGCGCCTGCGCAGAGCGTCAGCGCCGGCGCGTCCGCGGCGCGGGCGAGGAGTCCCGTGCGCGACAGCGCAGCGGCCAGAATCGTCAGGGCGAGCGCGGCGAGCGCCAGCGTCATAACCACCATGTCTTGTTTGGAACCGGTACGCGGTCCGCTGCGGAACAAAAGCGCTTAACAAGCGCGCCGAATCAGTCTGCGCAACCGTGGATTGATCCGTCTGCGAATGCAACTTGAAACTTCGCAAGGCGATCCGCTCACAAAAATGGTTAACAGGATTCGCGCGTCAGGGGAAAGAGGTCGAAGTTATCCCACACCTCCGCGCCGGCCGTATCATGCTCTCCGTAGTCCGATTGGGACGGTTGAAAGAGAGTGCAGACATGGCCGAGGAAAAGAAGAGCAGCGTACGCGGAAGATTGAAGCGCATCGTCGCAACCACGGCGCCGGCGCTCGCCGAAGCCCTCGGCGGCCCGCTCGCGGGCAAGGCGATCGGCAAGATCTCGCGCGCGATCTTCGGGCGAGACGACGCCGATGAAAGCGCGATTGAGGAGGCGCTGAAATCGGCCTCGCCCGAGCAGATCCTCGCGCTCAAGCGCGCGGAAGCGGAGTTCGCGACGGCGATGCGCAACGCCGAGGTCGAGGAGGAACGCATCGCCGCGGGCGACCGGGCGAGCGCGCGCGCCCGCCAGACCGCGCTCGACGACCGGACGCCGGCGGCGCTCGGCGGGCTCATCGTCGCCGGCTTCTTTCTGGTCCTCGCCGTCATGGTGGCGCGGCGCCTGCCCGAGGGGGCCGAAACCGAATTCTCGATCATGCTGGGGGCGCTTGCGACCATGACCGCCGCAGTCGTGAATTATTATTTCGGATCGTCCGCCGGCTCGCGCGAAAAAACGCGAATGCTGGTTGACGGCGGCGAGGAGCAGGCGCGGAAATGATGAGTCGAATATTTTGGAGGCGGGCGGCTCCCGTCCGCCGGCGAAAGGACATGAAACCATGAGCGGCGCATCGGTGGTCGTGGTCGGCGGCGGCGTGATCGGGCTGGCGCTTGGTTGGCGCCTCGCCGAGGAGGGCGCGCAGGTGATTCTTGTCGACGCCGGCGCCGAGGCTCCTGCGGCGACGAGCGCCGCAGCCGGCATGCTGGCCCCCAGCTTCGAGATGAGCGGCGGGGCGGTCGCCGAGCCGCTCTACGATTTGTGTCTCGCCAGCCTCAGACGCTGGCCCGACTTTGCGCAACGGCTCGAGGCGGCGACCGGCGTCAGCATCGATTTCCGCCGCGACGGCGTCATGGGTCTCGCCTTCGACGCGGCGTCGGCGGCCGCCTTCGCAGAGGCCGCGGCGGCGATCGACGTTCGCGGCGGCAATATCCGGCTCCTGAACGCCGCGCGGGCGAAGGCCCGGGAGCCGGCCATCTCCGACAAGGTCGTCGCGGCCTTGTGGGCGCCCGACGACGCCCAGGTTGATCCGCGCCTGCTGACCCTTGCGTTACGGCGCGCGATCAAGCGGAGCGGCGGCGTGCTGGTCGACGGCCGCGTTCGCGAGGTCGTCCTCAGTCCATCGGGCGGCCTCATGGCGACGACGCAGGAAGGCGCGACCTTCCTCGCCGATGCAGTCGTGGTCGCGGCCGGCGTGGCCGTCGGCACAATCGCGCTGCCGGGGCCGACGCCGCCGATCCATCCCGAGAAGGGCGAGGCGCTGGCGCTCAAATGCGGGACCGGCGGACCGAGCTGCGTCGTCCGCGCGCCGGGCGCCTATCTTTGTCCGAAGGCGGACGGCCGCCTCGTCGTCGGCGCGACCGCCGCGCCGCACGAGACTTCTCTCGATCCGCGCGCTGCGGCGATCGACGGGCTCAAGGCCGCCGCCGCCGCGGCGCCCGCGGTCGCCG
>JACADZ010000164.1 GCA_013389105.1 Parvularculaceae bacterium
AGCCGCAGACCGCGGGCGCGCCGCGCAAGTGGCTGGCAGACCTGTGCGGCCTGGCCCGCCAGCGACTGGCTCGCGCCGGGGTGGAGGCGGTGTACGGCGGATCCGGCTGCACGCTGAGCGAACCGATGCGCTTCTTTTCTCATCGCCGGGACAGGCGCACGGGCCGGCAGGCCGCGCTGATCTGGCTCGAGGCCTGAGCGGAGTCGAGAATGACCACGCTCGGCTGGATCCTCAGCGCATGCCTGCTGGGCGGAGTGCTCAGCGTGGCTGCCGCCGCCGCCGTTGCCCTGCGCGCCGATCCCTCGCGTGTGCCGATGCTGATCAGCTACGCGGTGGGCGCGCTGCTGGGCGCGGTGTTTCTGGAGATCCTGCCGCACGCGTTCGACAGCGTGACCTCGGCGCGCTCGCTGGGCGCGACCATTCTGGCCGGGATCCTGGTGTTCTTTCTGCTGGAGAAGCTGGTGCTGTGGCGGCACCAGCACGCGCCGCAGTGGGGAGAAACGGGACGCAACGAACTCGCGCACGGCCATGAGCACGATCACGGGCGCAGCGGCATGATGATCATGATCGGCGACACGGTGCACAACTTCGTGGACGGGGTGCTCATCGCAGCCGCATTCATGGCCGATGTTCAGCTGGGAATCGTCACGGCGCTGGCCATCATCGCTCACGAGATCCCCTCGGAGGTGGGCGACTTCGTGATCCTGCTGCACTCGGGCTACAGCCAGCGCCAGGCGCTGGCGGTGAATCTGGTGTCGAGCCTGGCGATGCTGGCCGGCGGTCTGCTCGGCTACACGGCTCTGCTGGCGGTGCAGGGCTGGATCCCCTCACTGCTGGGATTCGTCGCGGCGAGCATGATCTATGTCGCCGTCGCCGATCTCATCCCGGGGCTGCATCGCCGGCCCGAGCTGCGCGCCACCGCCCAGCAGGTCCTGCTGATCGGCCTGGGCATCGCCACGATCTACACCGTGCGCGCGCTCACCGGGCATGCGCACTGAGCCCAGGCCCGATCCGGCTGCCGAGCTCGCACGCTCGGCGCAGCGCCGGGTGGAAGACTTCCTGGCGGGGCTGCCGGACCCCGAGCGTCTGGGGCTGCCCCAGTTTCTGCAGGCGCTCGCCGCGCATCCCGAGCGCGTGAGCGAGATCCAGCAGCGCTACTACCGGGAGCAGCTGGCGCTGTGGTCCAGGATCATGCAAGCCGGCGTCGGGACCGGCCAAGCTCCGCCGGCCGACCGCCGCTTCGCGGCCGTCGAATGGCAGCGGCTGCCCTACTTCCGGCTGCTGCAGGAATCCTACCTGCTCCACGCGCGCTGGCTGCAGGAGCTGGTGGAGGCCGCCCAGCTGCCTCCGCCCATCGGCGCGCGGCTGGCCTTCGCGCTGCGCCAGTATCTCGACGCAGTCGCGCCCTCCAACTTTCCCGCCAGCAACCCCGAGGTTCTCCAGCTCGCGGCGCGCACCGGCGGCGCCAGCATCGCCGCAGGGCTGCGCAATCTGCACCAGGACGCTGCACGCGGCCGTGTGCAGATGAGCGACGAGCGGGCTTTCGCGGTCGGACGCAACCTGGCCATCACTCCCGGCGCCGTGGTGTACGAAAACCCGGTGGCGCAGGTCATCCAGTACTCGCCGCGAACGCCCGCCGCGCACGCACGGCCGCTGCTGATCGTTCCGCCCTTCATCAACAAGTACTACATCC
>JACADZ010000165.1 GCA_013389105.1 Parvularculaceae bacterium
CCGCATTCCGCTCAACATGAATGTGCTGGTGAAGGGCCGCATTCCCAGGGTGGTCGGCCTGGCCGAGGCGTTGCGTGAATGGCTCGATCATCGCCGCGATGTATTGCTTCGCCGATCCAATTATCGGCTGCGGCAAATCGATCACAGGTTGGAGGTGCTCGGCGGCTATCTCGTCGCTTATCTCAACCTCGACAAGGTGATCAGAATCATTCGCAAGGAAGACGAGCCGAAACCGGTGTTGGTGCGCACGTTCAAGCTCACCGACGTCTAAGCCGAAGCAATCCTCAATATGCGGCTGCGCAATCTGCGCAAGCTCGAGGAAATGGAGATACGGGGCGAGGAAAAGGCGCTGCGCGACGAGCGCAAGGAACTGCAGGAATTGATCCGGTCGGACAAGAAGCAGTGGAGCAAGGTCGCCGCGGAGATCAAGGCGGTCCGCGCGACTTTCGGACCGAAGACCTCGCTCGGCAAGCGGCGCACCGATTTTTCTGAGGCTCCCGAGCACGACGAGGCGGCGATCGAAGAGGCGATGGCCATTCGCGAGCCGGTCACGGTGGTGGTCTCGGAAAAAGGATGGATTCGCGCGCTCAAGGGCACGGTCACGGACCTGTCCGGCGTCGCCTTCAAGTCGGACGATCGATTGAAGTTTGCGTTCCCCGCCGAAACCACGTCCAAGATTCTCGTCTTCGCCACCAACGGCCGATTCTACACGATCGATGCTTCCAAACTGCCGGGTGGGCGTGGGCATGGCGAACCGGTGCGCCTCTTCATCGACCTGGAGGAAGAGGCCGATCTTGTTTCCGTATTTCCGCTGGTCGGCGGTCGGAAATTTCTCGTCGCAAGCCGTGAGGGCAGGGGCTTCGTGGTCCCCGAGGACGAATGCGTCGCCAACACGCGCAAGGGAAAACAGATCCTCAATGTCACGATGCCGGACGAGGCGCGGGCCATCACGGTGATCGAAGGCGAACTGGTCGCAGCCATCGGCGAAAACCGCAAGCTAATCGTGTTCGGCCTCGATCAAGTGCCGGAGATGGTCCGTGGCCGCGGCGTGCGGCTGCAGCGCTACAAGGACGGCGGATTGTCGGACGTGAAAACCTTCAAGGCGTCGGAGGGACTGTCGTGGTACGACGCGGCCG
>JACADZ010000024.1 GCA_013389105.1 Parvularculaceae bacterium
AAAGCGGCGGGCGGCGCGCTGGCGCAAGAACGCGTGGAAGCAGAAAAGGGCAAGGGCCCCGGTTGCGACCGCTCCGCCGACTCCCCAAAGCGCCGCGCTCGCCCCGCCGGCGCGCCAGGCGCCCCAGAAAATGAAGACAGCCGCCGGCAAGCTCGCCGCGATCGCGGCGCGCCCGTGCGCGGCGTGAATGATTCCAGAGCCAAGGCTCGCGGCGATCAGGAGCGCGAGAGTCTGGTAGGCCAGTTCGCCGGGTGCGCCGGCGGGCAGGGCGATGACGGCCCCGGCGCCGAAGGCCGCGCTGAGCACGCTCAAGGATGCGGTGTAGTCGGCGCGCCAGCGGAAGGGCCGCGAGGCGAGGCGGGCCCCGGTGCGGAAATCCTTCAGCAGCCGACGGGCGGCGAACAGCGCGGCGAGCACGGTCGCGGTCCAGATCGCCGCGCGCATCGGGTAAAGGCGGCCGATGAAGATGGTCGAAAAAATCGTGATCCCGGCGACCAGCGCCAGGCCGCCGCCGGCCCAGCGCGACAAGATGTCGATGAGCTGGAGACGCGCCGCGCGCGAGAGAGCGCCGCGTCGCCGGCGCGGCGACAGGTCCGCCGACCGTGCGATCTCCTGAAGATCGAGAACCGACGGGCGTGCGGCCGTCGCGTCAGCACTGTCGCCAGTCATCTCTTCGCGCCCCTCGTTTTCGCGCTTGCGCCGATGACGCGCTTCAACCCTTAACGAAACATGAATCGGCGTCGCGCGGTCATGCTCACGCCATTTGCCTGCGCTGGAAAGCGGCGATTCGTCGGCTGTGGAAAGAAAGGCCGCCAGCGATGGGCAGTCGCTGGCGGCCTTTCGCGCCTGGCGAATTCCGGCGCAGGCGTCCGACGACCGAGAAGGCGACGCCGATCGACGGCCGGATGGCGCGGAAGGGGCGTTCGGCCATCCGCGGCGAGATTAAGGCAGGATCTTGCTCGCTGTCCTCTGACGATTTCTCACAGCGGCGTGAGGAGAGGTCAGGACTTCTTCCGGCGGTTCTGAAGGGCCTTCGAATAGTCGGCGCGAATGTCGATGCCCTGCTGGGCGAGATCGCCGCGCAGCACCAGGGCGTCGATATTCGCCGGATCGAGTTTCAGCGCGAGGACGACGTCGTCGGCGGCTTCGCGATAATTGGCGAGGAAATACTGCGCGCGCCCGCGCAGCACGTAGCCCTCGGCGCTGACGAGGCCGCGCGATTCGGCGGCCGTGACCGCGTCGATCGTCGCCTGGCGCTTTTCCGCGGCGGCGTAGACGCGCGCGGCCGGGAGATGGAGTTCATCGTCGTCGGGGGCGAGAGCGACCGCGGCGGCGACGGCGCGGGCCGCCTCGGCGACCTCTTCGGCTTCAAGCCAGGCGAGGGCCGCCTGCGATAAAAGCCGTGCACGGATGATGTTGTCGCCCACGCCGGCCCGCTCGGAGAGCTCCTCAAGGCGCACGGCGGCGAGCTTGGGAAACCCGGCTCTCAAATCCGCCAGCGCAAGGCAGTGCTCCGCCTCGGGCCCGCCGGCCTCGGCGGTCCAGCGCTCGGCGAAGGCGCGCCCGGATTGCGCGTCGGCGAGCACGAGCGCGGCGCAGGCTTCGTAGGAGCGCTCCGGACCTGGCGCGGCGGTCGCGGCCGGGGCGGCGGCCTCCGGGGTCAGCAGGAGAAGAAGAGCCGGCAGGACGATGCTCATGCGCGTACGACGACTAAGGACCACGAACTAAAGCAAATCGGCGCCGGCTGCGCAATCGCCTCACCCGGCCAGTTCAAGCAGCGGACGTTGGCGGGCTGCGCGCACGCCCGGAAACAGGCCGCCGAGAAATCCGATCACGAGCGCGAAAACGATGGCCGAGGCGACCAGCGACGGCGACAGGTCGAACTTGAACACGAGCTGCGTGAAGCTCGAATTGGCGAGCGTCGAGGTGGTGCGTCCGTGGAAGAAGACAAACGCGAGAATGAGTCCGACGAGCCCGCCGAGCGCGGAAAGAATGAGCGCCTCGATCAGCGTGCCGACGAAGGCCGCGACGCCCGAAAAGCCGATGATGCGCAAGGTGGCGATCTCGCTCGCGCGCGCCGCCACCGAGGAATACATGGCGTTCATGGCCCCCGCGAGCGCGCCGACAGCCATGGTGAGCCCGAGGCCCCACGCGGCGATCATGAAGATGCCCGACGATTGCGACGCCTGTTTGGCGTAGAACTCGCGCTCGGAGAGCACCTCAAGGCCTTTGAGCCGCGCATCGGCCTTGGCCCACTCCCTGAAGGTCGCCAAGTCGGCGGCGGAATTGAGGGCGAACCGCATTGTCTGGAAGATGTTCGGCCGGTCGAAGAGGCTCTGCGTCACGGCGATGTCGGCCCAGAGTTCGGATTCGAACACCGTGCCCGGCGCCTCGAATACGCCGACGACGGTCCATTCCGATCCGCGCAGGCGGATGGACTTGCCGAACTCGAAGCCGGCGAACTCGCGCAAAAGCCCGGCGCCGACCACGATCTCGTTGGTGCCCGGGGCGAACATGCGCCCCTCGGTGATGGTCACGCCCTTGCGCAACGAGATGCCGTCGGCGCTGATGCCGCGAAACGGCATGTTCGCCGCCGTGCCGGTCGAGCGCTTGATGCCGTCGACGATGACAAGGAGTTCGCCGGAGACGACCGGCGCGCCGTCGCGCCGCCGCAGGCCAGGGCCGGTCGCGAGGATGTTGAGCTGGTCTTTCGAAACGACGCTGTTGAGTTCCGCATTCGATCCCTCGCGCAGGACGATCGCAATGTCGTCGGCGCCCGATCCCTCGACCGTCTTAGAGAGGCCGTTCGAGAGGGCGAGGAAGAACAGAAGGACGAGGGTGGCGAGCGCCACCGCCATGACCGTCGCGATCGACATCCATCCGCGTTGCGGGATGGTGCGCAAGTTGAGCGCGGTGATTGTCGCGATCTGATTGAGGAGCGAAGTCATTCTCTCTCTTTTCCTACTTTCGGCTGAGGGCGTCGACGATGCTCAGGCGATAGGCCGCGAGCGCCGGCAGCACGCCGGTGACGAGGCCGAGGCCGGCGGCCATAAGCGCCGACTGCCAGAGGACCGGCGTCGCGAGATGAAGCGGCGGGGCGCCCGGCATCGACCCGGCGGCGGCGAGCAGACCGACCGCCAGCAGCACGCCGAGCGCGGCTCCGAGAAACGCCAGCAGCAGCGACTCCCCGAGCACCATGCGCAGGATGCTCCCCGAGGAGAAGCCGAGCGTCTTCATGACGCCGAACTCCTTCGTGCGTTCGCGTATGGCGAGCGTCATGGTCGTGCCTACGATCAGGAGAATGGCGATGAAGGCGGCGCCGACCACGAGAGCGAGGACCAGGGCGAGATTGCCAAGCTGCGCCGCGAAGGACTTGTTGAACGTCGCCTCGTCGTTGGTCCTGGTCTCGTCGGCGGAGTTGGCGAAGCGCTGATCGATGGCGGCGATCACCTTGTCGTTCGCCTCGGCCGAGGTCGACAGGAAAGGGATCCAGCCGATCCGGTCGCGGCCGATGTCGATGGTTTCGTTGAAGTAGTCGTAGTGAATGAGCACGCTGCCGGTCTGCGAGCTGCCCGGCGGCGTCGGGATGGTGCCGACCAGCGTGAAGTCCCACACGCGCGAGCCGTCCGCCTGGGTGAAGATGTTGCTGTTGAGCGGCACTTTCTGGCCGACCTTCCAGCCCCACCGCCTGGCGACCGGTTCAGCGGCGAGCATGGCCGTCCGCTCCTTGAAGAACGCGGCCTTCACCTCCTCCGAAAGCGGCAGGTCCTCCTTGTAGACCTCGAAATAGGTCTCGGGATCGACCGCGAAGACCGGCATGAAACCCTTGACCGGGTCCTGATAGTAGCCGCCGAACCAGTTCATGTGGGTCGCGACGGCGACGCCCTCCATGCGCGAGATCTTGTCGTAATGGGCGATCGGCAGGGTCTCGGTGAAATTGATCTTGCTCAAGGTGATGAGCCGGGTCGGCTTGGTGTTGAAGTCCGACATCGACGTCACGAGGCTCGTCATGAAGGCGTAGATCAGGAAAGCGATGAGGATCGAGACGAGCAGCAGGACGGTTCGCACCGGCTTCCGGAAAAGATTCTTCCGTACAAGGAAAAGCTCGTTCATGCCGCAAGCTCCCTTTCGTCGAACTTGCCCTTGTCGAGATGGAGCGTCCGCTTGGCGAATTTCGCGGCCGCGGCGTCGTGCGTCACCATGATGATGGTCTTGCCGAGCTGCCGGTTCAGCAGCTGGAGCGTGCCGAGGATCTCGTCGGCGGTCGCGCGGTCGAGGTCGCCGGTCGGCTCGTCGCACAGGAGGAGCTTCGGGTCGGCGACGATGGCCCGCGCGATCGCGACCCGCTGCTGCTGGCCGCCGGAGAGCTCGCGCGGGCGGTGTTTGGCGCGCTCCTCGAGGCCGACGACCTTGAGGGCGGTCGCCACGTTGTCTCGGCGCTTGGCCGCCGGCAGGTTGGTCAGCATGAGCGGCAGCTCGACGTTCTGGGCCGCGGTCAGAATCGGCATCAGATTGTAGAACTGGAATATGAAGCCGACATTGGCCGCACGCCAGCGCGCGAGTTCGTTTTCCTTCAGGTTGTCGATGCGCTTGCCGTCGAACTCGATCGTTCCCTTGTCGGGCCGGTCGGCGCCGCCGAGGAGGTTCAGCAGCGTCGTTTTGCCTGAGCCCGACGGCCCCATGACGGCGATGAAGTCGCCGGCCGGAATATGCATGTTGAGGCGGTCGAAGATCGCGATCCGCTCCTTGCCGCGGGTATAGCTCTTGTCGATGTCGGCGAGGCGAATGAGGTCAGGCATTTTGGTCTCCGTCAACGCGGGCGGAACCTAGCGGATTCCGCGCGGATTGATACGGCGTACTGCGCCCTTTGCGCTCAGCCCCGGAGCGGCGAACCGGCGCAGGCGCCGCACCGTGCCGGGCGGCCCCGGGCTGAAGGCCCCCACGGCGGCTCGGATCGCTCTCCCGGTCGTCGGCTTTTGCGGCGCTCGCGGGCGACGCAAAGCGATGTTGACGACCTGCGCGCCGACCGCGTCGCCAGTTCGTCTTTATGCGAACTAATGATCTCGGCTCCGAATTCCTTCGCCCCTGCCGAGGCTCCCCGGCCCGGGGCCGCCCATTCTTCGCCGCGTCGTCGCGATTGGGCGCGAAAGGGGCTGGACAGGAGAACAAAAGGCGAATAGAACAAAAAAGGAACGGCGGCCGCGCCCCGTTTCGGAGCAGGTCGCCGCAGCGACAAAGGAGAGGTCTATGGAAAACGGCGCGTTGAAGGATGGCCTCGGACTCGGCCTATTGATCGTCGCGATCGCCGCATTCCAGCTCCTTGGAGCGTTGCTCGGCGCCTGAGGATAGAGTGAGCGGCTTCATCCATCTCCATGTCCATTCCGCTTATTCGCTCTCGGAAGGCGCGATCCCGATATCGCGGCTGAAGTCGCTTTGTCTCGAGGCCGGCATGCCGGCCGTCGCCGTCACCGACACGAACAATCTCTTCGGCGCGCTCGAGGCGTCCGAGACCCTCGCCAAGGCCGGGGTGCAGCCGATCATCGGCCTGCAGCAGGCGTTCGACGTCGCCGCCCTCGCCGACATCGAGCCCAAGGGCGCGCGGCCGCCCGGCCTCGTGCTGCTCGCCCAGTCCGAGGCGGGCTACGCCAATCTCATGCGGCTGACGAGCGGCGCCTTCCTGAAGTCGGCGCGCGACGACGGTCCGTGTGCGGAGCTCTCGGCGCTCGAGGGCGCCTCGGACGGGCTGATCTGCCTCACCGGCGGCTTCGACGGTCCGGTCGATCGCCTGTTGCGCGGCGGGCGCGCCCATGACGCCGCGGCGCTCGTCGAGCGTCTCGCGGCGCTGTTCCCCGGGCGGCTCTATCTCGAGCTGCAGCGTCATGAGGGGCGCGCCTCGGCCGAAGCGGAACTCGTCGAGATCGCCTATGCCCAGGGCTTGCCGATCGTGGCCGCCAACGAGCCCTTTTTCCCCGTGCGCGGCGACTATGAGGCCCATGACGCGCTCTTGTGCATCGCCGAGGGCGCCTATGTGCACCAGGAGGACCGCCGGCGGGTGACCCCGGATCATTATTTCAAATCGTCGGCCGAAATGGCGGCGCTTTTCGCGGATCTCCCTGAGGCCGTCGCGGCGACGGTCGAGATCGCCCGGCGTTGCGCGTTCCGGCCCAAGACGCGAAGCCCGATCCTGCCGCGCTTTGTGGCGGGCGACGCGGCCGCCGAAGCGGAAGAGCTCGAACGTCAGGCCCGCGAAGGCCTCGCGGCGCGATTGGCGCGCCCGCCGCTCGCCGCCGCCCCCGAAGTCTATGAAGAGCGCCTCAGGCTCGAACTCGCGGTGATCAACCGCATGGGCTTTCCAGGATATTTCCTGATCGTCGCCGATTTCATCAAATGGGCGAAGGCGCAGGGGATTCCGGTCGGGCCGGGCCGCGGCTCCGGCGCCGGGTCGCTCGTCGCCTACGCGCTCACCATCACCGATCTCGATCCGTTGCGCTTCGGCCTGCTGTTCGAGCGTTTCCTTAATCCGGAGCGCGTGTCGATGCCGGATTTCGACATCGACTTCTGTCAGGACCGGCGGGACGAGGTGATCCGCTACGTGCAGGGCAAGTACGGCGCCGACCGCGTCGCCCAGATCATCACCTTCGGCAAGCTTCAGGCTCGGGCCGTCCTGCGCGACGTCGGACGCGTGCAGGGCATGCCCTACGGCCAGGTCGATCGCCTGTGCAAGCTGGTGCCCAACAATCCCGCCAGCCCGGTGACGCTCGCGGCGGCGCTCGAGACCGAGCCGCGCCTGCGCGAGGAGCGCGATCGCGACGACACCGTCAAGGCGCTGCTCGAGACCGCGCTGAAGCTTGAAGGGCTCTACCGCCACGCCTCGACCCACGCCGCCGGCGTCGTCATCGGCGACCGACCGCTGGCTGAACTCGCGCCGCTCTACCGCGATCCGCGCTCGGACATGCCGGCGACCCAGTTCAATATGAAGTGGGTCGAATCGGCGGGCCTCGTGAAATTCGACTTTCTCGGCCTCAAGACCCTGACGGTGATCGCGCGGGCCGAGGCGCTGGCGCGCCGGGCGGGCGCAACGGTCGACGCCGCCGCGCTCCCGCTCGACGACGAGAGGACCTACGCCATGCTCGGCGAGGGCGCGACGGTCGGGGTGTTCCAGCTCGAAAGCGCAGGCATGCGCGCGGCGCTTCGCTCCATGAAGCCCGACACGCTCGAGGACATCATCGCGCTGGTCTCGCTCTACCGGCCGGGGCCGATGGAGAACATCCCGACCTATATCGAAAGGAAGCAGGGCCGCGCCGCGCCCGACTACCTTCATCCCGCGCTGGAGGCGTGCCTTAAGGAGACCTACGGCGTCATCATCTACCAGGAACAGGTGATGCAGATCGCGCAGATCCTGTCGGGCTATTCGCTCGGCGAGGCCGATCTCCTGCGCCGCGCCATGGGCAAAAAGGACAAGGCCGAGATGGACCGCCAGCGCGCGCGCTTCATCGACGGCGCCGCGAGGAACGGCGTCGAGGCGAGCAAAGCGGGCGCCATCTTCGAACTGGTCGAGAAATTCGCCGGCTACGGCTTCAACAAGTCGCACGCCGCCTGCTACGCCTATATCGCCTATCAGACCGCCTGGCTCAAGGCGAACCACGCGCCGGCCTTCTTCGCAGCGTCGATGTCGCTCGACCGCTCAAACACCGACAAGCTCGCCATGTTTCTCGGCGAAGCCAAGGCGAGCGGCGTCGCGGTCCGCCCGCCCCATGTCAATCATTCGGATGCGGACTTTTCCGTCGACGCGGAAGGCGCGATCCTCTACGCCCTGTCGGCGGTCAAGAATGTCGGCGAGGGCGCCATGACCCTCATCGAGGAGGAGCGCCGGCGCCGCGGTCCGTTCCGCGACCTCCACGAATTCGCCGAGCGGCTCGATCTCAAGGCGATCGGCAAACGCGCTCTTGAGAATCTCGCGCGCGCCGGCGCGCTCGACGGCCTGGCGCGAAGCCGCGCGGCGGCGCTCGCCGCCGTCGATCTGCTCATCCGTTATTCCGCGCAGGCGCGCGAGGATAAAGAGAGCGCGCAGGGCGGGCTGTTCGATCTCGGCGGGGGCGGCGCCGCACTCGAGCGTCCGCGGGTTCCGGTCGTCGATGAATGGCCGCCGCTCGAAAAGCTCAACGAGGAGCGCGTCGCGCTTGGGTTCTATTTCAGCGGACATCCGCTCGACGACTATGCCAAGGAGCTCAAGCGCCTCAATGTGACGACCGTCGCGGAGGCCCGCGAACGCGCGTTTGGAACCCGCGTGGCGGTCCAGATCGCCGCCGTCGTCCGCGGCGTGCGCATGCGTCGCTCGAAAGCGGGCAAAGCCTTCGCCTGGGTCGAGTGCTCGGACGCGACAGCCGATTTCGAAATGACCGTCTTTTCCGAGACGCTGGCGGCGTCGCGCGACCTGCTGGAGCCTGGGACGCTGGTTCTCCTGTCGCTCACCGCCGAGGACCGGGACGGCGAGGTGCGTTTTGCCTGCGAGAGCGTCCGCCGGCTCGACGCCGCGGCGGCGCAGACGACCTCGCTCCTGCGCGTCCTCGTGTCGACCCCCGAGGCGCTTGACGGGGTCCGCCGGCGCCTTGCCGCCGTGAAGCCGCCGAGCCGACAGGAGGCGGGGCGGGTGGTTCTGGCGCTCCGGCTCCCGGAGTCCGGCCGCGAGGTCGAGATCGCGCTCGCCGAGCCGGCCGCCTGCACCCCGGCGATGCGCGGGGCCCTGAAGGCCGTCGAGGGCGTCGCCGACGTCGAGCTGCTCTAGGCTTGTCCCCTAGCGGCCGAGAACGAAAAAGCTCGAGACGCCAAGGCCGCCGGCGACGGCGATGATGCTGACGAGCACGGTGGTCAAGACGGTTAACATGGCCTTGCGTCCTATTCTCCCTCGGGGCTCCTCGCCTCGACATGACTGATGTCGTAAGGCGGCGGCCGCACGCCTGTGCGGGAGATCACGGTCGGCTACGCAAACCTTTGCGCTCCGGACCTGTCCGGCGTCCGAGCGCCAGCAGCGCCGGCGCCGCCCGCGCGTGGGACGCATCCGACCGGCCGGGGCGGCCGTAGATGTCGTCATGAGCGATTCGATCAATCCATCCCATTCGACACGGGACGTCGCGGCCAAGCAGGCGGACGCGCCAGTCGGTGCGATGACCGGCCCCGCCGCCGGCGCCGAAACCAGCGCGCGCGAGACGGCGAAGGGCGCCGGTCAGATCCTGCTTGACCTCGGGCCGGTTATCGCCTTCGTCGCGGCGTTCAATATCGCGCGCCGGAACGATCCCGAGGGGGCGATCTACGTCGCCACGCTGGTGTTCATCATCGCCACGGCCATCGCGATTGGCGTCGCCTGGCTCAGAACGCGCAAGATCCCGCCGGTGCTCATCGCGACCGGCGCGCTCGTCTTCGCGTTCGGCGGGCTGACGCTGGCCTTTCGCGACGAGGCCTTCGTCAAGGTGAAACCGACTTTCGTCTATCTTCTCTATTCTGCGGCCATATTCGGCGCGATGGCGTTCGGCAAGAACATCTGGAAAATGCTGTTCGAGCACGCTTTCACCCTGCCGGATCGCGTGTGGCGCATCCTCGCCGTGCGCTGGGGCCTCTTTTTCATCGCCATGGCGGGCGTCAACGAGGCGATCCGCCTCACTCAGACGACGGAAGTCTGGGTCAACTCGCGTCTCTTCGTGGGCTTCCCGCTGGTCGCGCTGTTCATGCTCGCCAACCTGCCGATTACGCTGAAGAACATCGGCAAGTCGTAAGCTGCGAATGAAAGGGGCCGTCGCCGATCTGGCTCGGCGCCAATGCGCCCTAACGCCTGCGGATGCTACGGTCCTCGCGAAGATCGCGGAAGTCGGGGCCCGGGTCGCCGCGCGGGCGCAGGTCGCGCGAATCCCATGGGCCGTAGCTGAACGAGCGGGCGCCGGGGCCCGGTTGATAGCCGGTGAACGGCGTGCCCTCGACAGTCGCCTTGCGCTTGGGCGGCGCGACCAGCGCCCGCGCCGTGTCGAACCAGCGCGCGCGGGTGCGGCGGATCTGGTTTGGGAAAAGCGTCATCAGTTCCGCAATGTCGTTCGGGAAATCGGTCGAGACGTTGAGGCCGATCTCGCGCGCTTCGCCGGCCTCGATCGGGTAGTCGTGCGTCCACCGGCCGCTGGAGAGAAGCTGCGCGATGTTCGCCGCGGCGTTGGGCGACACCGTGCCGGCCAGCAGCTCCTTGGCCGCGGCCTCGAGCTGGTCGATGGCCTTTTGCGAGAGGTCGGCCAGAACGAGCGTGTAGTCGTCGACCGCGTCGGCCGACTTCGTCTGCGCGACGCGCAGGATCGAGGCGGCGGGCAGTCCGCCGATCTGCGGGTCGATGGGGCCGAGCACGGCGTGCGTGTTGAGGACGATCTCATCGGCGGCGAGCGCGATCAGCGTGCCGCCCGACATGGCGTAGTGCGGCACGAAGACAGTCTTCTTGCCCTTGTGCGCCTTGACCGCCCGCGCGATTTGCAGGGCGGGAAGGACAAGGCCGCCCGGCGTATGGAGGATGAGCTCCAGCGGCTGGTTCGGCGGCGTCCGTCGGATCGCCTCGAGAATATCCTCGGCGTCGTTGAGGTCGATGTAGCGAAGCTGCGGAATGTTGAGGAAACCCATCGTCTCCTCACGGTGGACGAGGGCGATCATCCGTGAACGGCGCTTCTTCTGCAGCCGCGCGAAGGTCTGTTCGACCCGACGCTCGAAATCGGCGGCCGCACGCGACCGCAGGATCCCCGGAATGAGGAAGATGAGGAAAAAGAGGAGGAACGGGAGCTGGCCCATCAGCCCGTCCCAGAAGGCGGAGCTGCCGCCGGCGGCCGGGGCAGCTGCGACCGGCGGCGGCGGCTGGGCGGCCGCGCCAGGGTCCTGAACGAGCAACGCCAAGAGGTCGATCACGAAAACGCCCCACCCGCGCCGGGCGCCGCGCCCGGCCCCGCCATTCTGGCCGAAAGACGGGACGGGAGCCAGACGGCGCGTGATTTTATCCAGCGGCGGCGGCGCGCCAGTGGCCGATCAGCAACGCCGCGAGCCGCTCCGGCGCGTCATAGGGAATCCAGTGGCCGGCGCCTTCGATCCGTTCGTAGCGCCAGGGCGCGTCGACATAGGCGGCCGAGCCGGTCATCTGCGCTTCGGTGAGGTACGGCTCCTCGCTGCTCCACACGCCGAGCGTCGGTATCTTCACTCGTTCCTCGCCGAAGGCCCCGGGCCGCGGCGGATTAACCATACGGGCGAGACTCGCATTGCACCGATACCAGTTGAGGCCCGCGGTAAGGCGGCCTGGACGCGCCAGCTGGCGGATCGCTTCCTCGATCTCGCCATGAAGCGACCAGTGCCGGCGCAGCAGCGCCCAATTGTTGAAGCGGTAGGCCCATTCGCACAGCCCGCGGAACTGGTGCAAGACGATGTAGAGGCTGCGCCATTTCTGCTCGGCGCCGGCGGCGAGAAATGCGCGTGTGTGCCCGACCGAAAGCGCCGCGAGCGAGATGAAGCGCCCGGGATGCAGCGCCGCCAGCGCCCATGCGACCGGCGCGCCGAAATCATGGCCGACGAGATGCGCCCGCGCGATGTTCAGGTGATCGAGAATGCCGAGTATGTCCTTCGCGGCGCCGGCATGGATGTCGTAGTCCTCGACACGCGGGGCCATGTCAGTTTCGCCGAAGCCGCGCAGATCGGGCGCGATGAGGCGAAATCCGGCCTCGGCGAGCAGGGGCGACGCCTTCGACCACACAGCGCCCGAATCGGGAAACCCGTGCAGGAGAACGGCGGCGGGGCCGCTCTCGGGCCCGCTGTCGCGGACGAAATGATTGAGACCGTTGGCGGCGATCCGACGAATCCGCGTTCGCATCTGACGACCATCCTGACGCCGCGTCTGGTAAGGGCTTCTCTTCAACAAGGGAAGGAGAGAGGATGGCTCCATTGTCGGCGCCGCAAGCGGACGCGCGCTCGCGACCATGCCGAGGGCGTTCTGGGCGGGGACGCAGGAAACCGCGCGAAGCGCGTCGAAGGAGCTGTTGCAGTCGCGATCGGAATCCGGATCGAAACTTGTTCGGCGGGCCGGCGAGCGGCGAACCGCCATTAACCGAACCGCCTATTGCTGCAACGCAGCGCGACTGTAATTGGTCCGCGGACAGGGCTTTTGCTTTGTCGTGAACGGACATAGCCTCTCCGTATAAGGCGCCGCAGCGGTCGAGGAGTTTCGTGTCCGAAGCGAGTGTTGAGTTGAGGCCGCCGCCGTTGGCGCTGGCGTTTCTGGAAGCCGGACGCGCCATCGGCGAGATGTCGAGCCTGCCGCTTGCTGAAGCGGCGCTCCGGCTCGCTCCCGACGGCGACGGCCACGCGGTCCTGGTCTGCCCGGGCTTTCTCACGAGCGACCGCTCGACCGGCCTGCTTCGACGTTTTATCCGGTCCAAGGGTTACTCCGTTCACGGATGGGAGCTCGGGCGCAACATGGGTCCCGGCACGGCCGGCGCGAACGGGGAGCGGCTCGCGGAGCGCGTGATCTCCCTCTTCCGCGCCTCGCGGCGCAAGGTCAGCCTCGTCGGCTGGTCTCTGGGCGGCGTGCTGGCGCGCGAGATCGCCAAACGGATGCCGGACCAGGTCCGCCAGGTGATCACCCTCGGCAGTCCTCTCAGCGTCGGGCCGGGCGCGACCACGGTTTCCTGGATTTACAGCCGCGTCGGCGACACCCCTTATTCAGACGAGGAAATGCGCCGGCTCAGGGATCTGATACGGAGGCCGCCCGACCATGTCGCGTCGACCGCGGTCTTCTCCAAGTCGGATGGGATCGTGCCCTGGCGCGGGGCCATCGAGCCGAAAGCGCCGAACACGGATAATATCGAGGTCTATGCGAGCCATTGCGGACTCGGGGTCAATCCTTTCGTCTATTTCGCGATCGCCGATCGACTTGCCTTGCCCGAGAACGGCTGGAAGCCGTTCGATCGGCGCGCCAGCGCGTGGCGTCGGCTCGCCTTCCCTTCGAGCGGCCACGTTTACGGGGAGGATTGAGATCGCCTCCGGCGTCGCCGGCCGCGCCGCAGCTCTGCGGCCGGGCCGCATGAGGCGCCCGGCGTGAAGTTGCTGCATGTCTTCCAGTCTTTCGCGCCCTCGCCGGCGTCGGCGCGGCTCGGCGAGGTTGTAAGAGGCGCGCGCGGATGCCGGCACCAGATCGTCAGCCTCGACGGCGACATATCGGCTTCGGCCGACCTGCCGGCGCGGGTTTCGGTCGGGCCCTTCAAGGCGGGACGCGGTAGGCCGGACCAATTGGGGCTGCGCCGGCTCATTGTCGACAGCGGCGCTGAAGTCCTGTGCACCTACGGGGCCGGGGCGCTGGACGCCGGACTTGCGAATTTGGCGGGACCGGGACTGGCGCACATACACCACCATGACGAGTCCGACCCTGTGAAGCCGGGCGGCGCGGCGCGCCTGCGCAGCATCGCCGCGGCGGGGGCTTTCATCGTCTTCACTTCGCCGAGCCTCGCCAATCATGCGGCTGCGACGTGGCGTATCCCGAGGGATCGCCTCCGACTCATTCCGCCCGGGGTAGATACCCGGCGCTTTCGACCTTTCCCCGGCCACGCCGTCCCCGGCGCGATGGTCACGTTCGGCTTCATCGGGCCGCTCGCCGATGAGCGCGCGGTCGTCGCCCTCGTCCGGGCCTTTACGAGGACGCGCAGCAAGACGTCGATGCAGTTCGCCGTTTACGGCGAGGGTCCGGCGCGGCCGGCCGCCGAAAGCCTCGCCCGGGCGAAGGGGGCGCGCGGCCGGGTGTTTTTTCGCGGCGCGGCGTCCCCGGCCGTCTTGGACGAGTTTGACGTCTTCTTCTACGGCGATAATTGTCCGATGGCGGACCGAATTGCGGAGGCGATGGCCTGCGGCCTGCCAATCGTCGGCGCGGCGGCCGGCGACGCGCCGCACATGGTCGCGCGGGAGAATCTGCCGATCCTCACGGCGCCCCGCGATGTCGAGGCATACGCGCTCGTGCTCGCCCGGCTGGTTAACGATTCCGCCTCGCGCGAGGCGATCGGCGCGGCGAACGCCGCCGAAGCCCGCGAGGCTTACGCCCTCGCCAGAATGACCGCCGACTACGCCAGTCTCTATCGCGAGGCTGCGGGGCGACGCCGCACCGCCGGCTGATGGAAATTCTTCACGAATTCATGTTGGTAAGCGGTTCTCGCCGGCGGGAGCTCAAGGGTTGCCCAAGCGTCAGGTCGCCATCGTCGGCGCTGGCTTCATCGCCGGCGCGCACCTTGCCGTTCTGAAGCGGCGGAGCGATGTCTCCGTCGCTGCGGTGGTTGATCCGGCGCTTGCGCGCGCCGAGGCTGCGGCGGGCCCGTTTGCGGCCCGCGCTTTCGCCGATGTCGAGGCCATGCTGCGCGAGCTGCGCCCTGACGCGGCGCATGTGCTGACGCCGCCGCCGCTGCACTTGGCGAGCGCCGAGCCCCTGCTCAAGGCAGGCGTGAGCGTCCTCCTTGAAAAGCCGATGGCTGAGACCGCGGCCGACTGCGCCCGTCTCGAAACGGCGGCGCGCGCGACCGGCGCGGCGCTGGTCGTCAATCACAACTTCACCCATCACCCCGCTTACATCGCGGCGAAGCGACTCGTCGCCGGCGGCCGGTTCGGCCGGGCGCGGCGCGTGCAGGCGCGTTACGCCGCGCCGCTAAGGCAGCTCGCGGCGCGCCAGTTCGGGCACTGGATGTTCGAGAGCCCGCGCAATCTCCTCCTTGAGCAGGTTGTGCATCCGCTGTCGCAGATCGACGACATGCTCGGCGGCGTTCTCGACGTCGAGGCGACGCCGGGGCCGCCCGCGCGGCCGGCCGACGGCGTCGAGGTCCGCACGGACTGGCTGCTCAATCTGACCTGCGGGTACGGGCTCGCGCAGCTTGAGGTCGCGCTCGGCGCGAGCTTTCCATGCTGGACGCTGTCGATCCTGTGCGACGACGGCGTGGTCGAGGCCGACATATTCGAGGGCCGCGTCGCGGCGCGCCGTCCGCACCCCGATATCCCGCCGCTCGATTACGCCCGCCGGAACTTCAATGCCGGGTCGGACGGCGTCCTCGCGGCGGCGAAGGGTCTCGGCGGCTTTGCCATGGAGCTCGCCCGCCTTGGTCCCGCCTCCGACGGCTTCAGCCGGTCCATGACGGCCGCCGTCGCGGCGTTCCATGAGGCGCTGCGCGCGGGCGCGCGGCCGGTCCCGCCGGTCGGCGGCCGTCTGGTCGCGCTCTGCGGCAAAGCCGCCGCCAGGGCGACCTATGCGCCGCCGCGACGTACGCGGCTTCCCGCCGCCGACGAGTCGTATGACGTCGCGGTCCTCGGCGGCACCGGCTTCATCGGCGCGCATCTCGTCAGCCTGCTGATCGAACAGGGACGGCGCGTCGCCGTGATGGCGCGATCGACGTCGAACCTGCCGACGCTGTTCCACCACGAGCGCGTCGGCGTGTTTAGAGGTTCGGTCGGCGACCGCGAGGCGGTCGCGCGCGCAATCGCCAACGCCCGCAAGGTCGTCAACCTCGCTCACGGCGGCGGCGGGGCGACGCGCCAGGCCGTCGAGGACGCCATGGTCGGCGGCGCCGTCGTCGCGGCGGAGGCGGCGCGAGCGGCGGGCGCCGAGCGCTGCCTCTTCATCAGCTCTTCGGCCGCGCTCTATCTCGGCGACAAGGCCGCGACCGTCACGCTCGACACGGCGGCCGATCCTCACCCCGATGAACGCGGGGATTACGCCCGCGCCAAGATTCTCGCCGAACGGGCGTTCGCCGCGATCGACGGCCTTGCCGGCGTCATCTTGCGTCCGGCCGTCGTGGTCGGGGAGGGCGCCTCGCCTTTTCACTCGGCGCTCGGCGCCTTCGAGAACGAAACCCACTGCGTCGGCTGGAACGACGGGCGGAACCCCTTGCCCTTCGTGCTGGCGCGCGACGTCGCGACGGCGATCGCCAATTGCCTCGACGCCGACCTTGCGACCGTACGCGGCAAGACGCTCAATCTCGTCGGCGACGTGCGCTGGAGCGCGCGCCGGTACCTTGAGGAGCTCGCTCTCGCGACGGGCCGGCCGCTGAAGTTCCATCCGTCGTCGGAAATTTCGCTGATGGCCGGCGACTGGACCAAATGGGCCGTCAAGCGTCTCGCCGGCCGAACGGGCGTCAGCAAGCCGTCGCCGCGCGATCTGCGCTCGCGCGCCATGGCCTCAAGTTTCGACACGTCGGCCGAGAAGCGGCTCCTCTCCTGGACCCCCTGCGCCGACGAGGCGGAGTTTCGCCGCCTCGCCATCCTGCCGCACGTGCGATGAAGATTCTGTGGGTCTTCTCGACATTTGCGATCGGCGGGCCGCAGCGCCGCGCGGCGCTAATCATGGAGCGGCTCGCTGACGCGGAACACGTCGTCGCGGCGGTTGACGATCAGTGGCAGGCGGCGCCGTTCATTCCCGCTGCCGTTTCCTGGCGAAGGCTCGCGCTCGACCTGCGCAAGAGCAGCTTGGTTTCGCCGTCCAATCTCGGCCTAATCAAGCGCACGTTGCGCGACCTGGCGCCTGATCTTCTCTTGACCTCGAACTGGGGGACGATCGAGTGGTCGATCGCCAATCGCGGCGCAGCGCGCGTCCCGCACATACACTTCGAGGATGGATTCGGCGCCGATGAGTCGCCGACGCGGCAGAATCCCAAACGCGCGCTGGCGCGCCGGCTGCTGCTCGCCGACCGGCCCGTGGTCGTGCCGTCGGCGACCTTGCGCGACGTCGCGCTGGCGCGCTGGCGGCTTCCCGCCGCGGGCGTGCATCTCATCCCGAACGGCGTCGATGTCGCGCGCTACGCCGGGGCCAGGCGGCGCGAGGGTCCCGGCGTCGTGGTCGGGTCGCTTGGAGCGCTGCGCGCTGAAAAGAACTATGCCCGCCTCGTGCGCGCCGTCGCCGCCGCGGGTCCCGACCTGCGGCTCGTCCTTTACGGCGAGGGCGACCAGCGCCAGGCGATCGCCCGCGCGGCCGAAGAGGCGGGATTTAAAGGTCTGTCTCTCGCCGGCGCGACGGCGGCGCCGGAGGAGGCGCTCAAGGGCTTCGACATCTTTGCGCTGTCTTCGGATACGGAGCAGATGCCGTTGAGCCTCATGGAGGCGATGGCGGCGGGTCTTCCGGTCGCTGCGACCGATGTCGGCGACATCGCGGCGATGGTGAGCCCTAAGAACCGCGGCTTCATCACGCCGGCAGGCGACGAGGCGGCGCTGTCGGCGGCGATCCGCAGACTCGCGGGCGACCCCGGGCTGCGCGCGGTCGTGGGGGAGGCGAACCGGGCCAAGGCGCGCGCCGTATTCGGTCTCGACCGCATGACCGCGGCGCATCTGTCGCTCTATCGGGACGTCGCCCGAAAGGCATGATCCGCCGCAACATGCCCGTTCGGCATGAGGTGAGGGACCAGCGAGGCCATGACTGACAAGATGACCCGCCTTCTCGCGATAGCAGGGATCACGCCCTTCGCGGCCTGCGCCGCCCTGCTTCTCGCCGGCGTGCGCGAGGCGCCCCATCTTGGCGAGGTTCAGCGCCTCGCGGCGAGCTACGGCCTCCTAATTCTCGCCTTCATGGCCGGCGTCCACTGGGGACAGAGACTTTCAGGGATCGCCGCGGGATTGAACCTATTCATTCTCAGCAACGTCATCGCGCTCGCCGGCTGGTTCGCGTATCTGTTCCTCCCTGCGCGCCTCTATTTCGGCGCTCTCATCGCGCTTTTCGTCCTGCTGTTCGCAATCGACCGAATGATCGCCGCCCGGGGCGGCCTTAGTCCGCACTATCTGGCGACCCGCAAGGGCGTGACGGCGGCGGTCGTCGTCTGCCTTTGCGCCATTGCCTTCAGGGCGTGAACGTTCAGTTCGCGGCGGTCTCGTCTTTGAGGATGGCGTCGATCCGCTTCTGCGCGATCGGATGATAGGTCGGGCGCGCTTGCGCATAGACGGCGCGGGCGATGTCGCCGCGGCCGGTTTCGTCGAGGGCCTCGTAGAGCCGGTAGATGAACTTGCCGCGGCCGACGCGCGCGAGAAACTTTTCGATCTCGGGCAGCGCCGGCTCATAACCGGCCCTGACGGCCTTCAGATACCAGGCGGCGGCGATCTCGGCGTTGCCGGCGGTCGACAGCGCGAAGGCGGCGTCGAGTTCGCCGAGCCGTTGCGCCGGTATGTCGTCGGGCAGCGTGTTGATGAAGCGCAACCACTCCTGCGTCGTCCATTGCGCGCTTGGCAGCGCCGCAGGCTGAATCGTTCCGGCGACCCATTTGGCCTGCGCGGCCGCCAGTCTCTCGAAGGCGTCCGACTGCGGGAGCGGCAGCGTTGACGGCATGCCCCGCCCGTTGATCCACTCGTCGATCTCGCTGTCGAGAACGGCGTCGGGTTGCGTCGAGCGCAGCGCATTGAGCTCGCCGAGGAAGTCTTCGGTGGTCACGCTCTTGAACGCGTATTTGTCGAAATAGGATTTCAGGAACGGATCGAACGCGTCGCGGCCGAAGCGCTCCTCGAGGAACTTCAGGAAAAACGCCCCCTTGACATAGGCGACCTGCGAGAATCCCTCGTCCGGGTCCTTCAGGTCCGCAGGGAGCTTGAGCTGAGTCAGCTCGGGCCGATCGGCGTCGGCGATCGTGGTTTTAAGGGTCTCTACATCGAGCGCCCGCTCCATGGCGTCGCGCTCGGGACCATAGACCGCTTCAACGACGCGGTTCTCGACATAGGACGTCACGCCCTCGTTGAGCCATGAATCGCGCCAGGTCGCATTGGTGACGAGATTGCCCGACCAGGAATGCGCCAGTTCATGCGCGATGAGACTGGTGAGGCTCTTGTCACCGGCGATGGCGGTCGGCGTCAGGAAGGTGAGGCGCGGGTTCTCCATGCCGCCAAAAGGAAAGCTCGGCGGCAGCACCAGCATGTCGTAGCGTTCCCAGCGATAGGGACCATAGAGCGCCGAGTTGGCGACGATCATCTGCGGGGTCTCGCTGAACTCGGCGACGGCGGCCTCGAGCATTTCAGGTTCGGTCCACACGCCGACCTGATCGTCGATCGCTTTGAAGGCGATGTACCCGACCGCGAGCGCGATCAGATAGGACGGGATCGGCTGATCCATGCGGAAAGACTGGATGCCGGATTCGGGCTCGTGACGGATCGCGCTCATGACCGCGACCAGAGGCTCCGGCGCCTTTATTCCCGCCGTGTAGGTGATGCGGATCTGCGGCGTGTCCTGCAGGGGCGCCATCGAGCGGGCGTGGATGGCCTGGTTCTGGCTGTACATGAAGGGATGGCGCTTTCCCGCAGTCTGCTCCTTGTCGAGCCATTGCAGGCCCTGCGCGCCCGGGTCGGTCCGATAGAAGACGCGCACGGCGTCGGCGCCGGCGGGCAGGGCGATCTGGAGCGGGGCCCCAAGCGAAGGATCGTCGGCTCCGAGTACGAAAGGCGCCGGCGCCCACGCTCCGCCGGCGCGCGCCTCGACCGACCTGACGGCGAGATCGTCCGTATCGAGAATGAGCGTGTCGGCCTCGGGCTTGACGCGTTCGATGTCGAGCGTCGCGGTCCCGTCCAGGGTCTTGGTTGCGAAGTCGACGGACAGATTGAGATCGACATGCGTCGTCCGCACTTCATCGACGTTCGCGTAGGAAAACTGATCCTTCTGGGCCGCGAGGTTGAAGCTTCTGAGCTGGACCGCCGCCGGCGCCTCGGCCGCCGCTGCGGCCGGCGACGCTTCTGCGGCCTTGTCCTTCCTGCCGCAGGCGGCGAGAGCGGCGAGGGCGATCATGAGCAGCGCGGCGCGGGTCATTGCGAGGGTTCCCTGTCGGATTGGCGCGCGGAATTTAGGGGCAACCGGGGCGTCGCGCCAGACCGCGTCGCGTCGGGGGGCGTACCGCCTTGACGGAAACGCCCGGCTTCCCGAAGAAGGGCGCGGGGCGGACCATCATGATAAGCGGTACGGCGGCGATGTTTGACGAAAAGACCGGCGGGAAGGCGCGCGGCAATTTCGAGGCCGCGCTCGACCGCTCGATCGATTCCGCCGCCGACTGGCTCGCAAGGAAGCAGAAGCCGGAGGGCTACTGGGTCGGCCGCCTCGAATCGAACGCCTGCATGGAGGCGCAATGGCTGCTCGCCCTCTGGGTGATGCGGCTCGACGACCACCACCTGCGTCCGCGCCTCGCGCGGTCCCTGCGTCAAAGTCAGCGCGCGGACGGTTCGTGGGAGATTTATCACGAGGCGCCGGCCGGCGACATCAACACGACGGTCGAAGCCTACGCCGCGTTGCGCTCCATGGGCGTTCCGGCGTCCGACCCGCAGCTCGTCCGGGCGCGCGACTGGATTCTCTCCAAGGGGGGGCTCAAGAATATCCGCGTCTTCACGCGCTACTGGCTCGCCCTCATCGGCGAATGGCCGTGGGAGAAGACGCCGAACGTGCCGCCCGAAGTCATCTGGTTCCCGAACTGGTTCGTCTTCTCGATCTACAATTTCGCGCAATGGGCCCGCGCGACGCTGATGCCGATCGCCATTCTTTCGGCGCGCCGCCCGTCGCGGCCGCTGCCCCCCGCAAACCGCCTCGACGATCTATTTCCCGGCGGGCGCGAGGCGTTCGACTATGAGCTCCCCGGCAAGCCGGGCGCCGATTTCTGCGACGGCTTCTTCCGCACGGTCGACAGGGCGCTGCACGGCCTGCACGGCTTCGGCGTGAAGACGGGTCTGTCGCTCGGGCGCGGCGCCGCGATTCGCCACGCGCTTGAGTGGATCATCAAGCACCAGGACGCCGACGGCGTCTGGGGCGGCATCCAGCCGCCATGGATTTATTCGCTGCTCGCTCTCTATACGGAGGGTTACGCGCACGACCATCCGGTGCTCGCCAAAGGTCTCGCAGCGCTCGACGATCCGCGCTGGCGCGTCGACGTCGGCGAGGCGACCTGGATTCAAGCCTCGACCTCGCCGGTCTGGGACACCGAACTCGCCCTGATGGCGTTCGACGACGCGCATCTGCTCGACCGCTACCCGGCCGCCGTCGACAAGGGCGTCCAGTGGCTCCTCGACCAGCAGGTGAGGCGCCCCGGCGAATGGCAGGTGAAGGTTCCGAAGGTCGCGCCCGGCGGCTGGGCTTTCGAATACAAAAACTATTTTTATCCCGACACGGACGACACGGCCGTCGCGCTCATCATCCTCTCGCAGTTCAGGAACGATCCCAAGTGGAAGGCGAGGGGGATCGACGAGGCGATCCGGCTTGGCGTCGACTGGCTGACGGCCATGCAGTGCCGGGGCGGCGGCTGGGGGGCCTTCGACAAGGACAACGACAAGAAGATCCTGACCAAGATCCCGTTCTGCGATTTCGGCGAGGCGCTCGATCCGCCCTCGGTCGACGTGACCGCGCATATCATCGAAGCCTTCGGCAAGCTCGGGCACGACCAGAACCATCCGGTGATGCAGCGTGCGATCGCCTGGACGCTCAAGGAGCAGGAGCCGGACGGCTCCTGGTTCGGGCGCTGGGGCGTGAACTACATTTACGGCACCGGCGCCGTGCTGCCGGCGCTGGCGGCGGTCGGCTTCGACATGACGAGGCCCGAAATCCACCGCGCCTGCGACTGGCTCGTCGACCGTCAGCAGGCGGACGGCGGCTGGGGCGAATCCTGCGCTTCCTACATGGACGCGAGCATGTCGGGACGCGGCAAGACGACCGCCTCGCAGACCGCCTGGGCCCTGATGGGCCTCGTCGCCGCGGCGCGGCCTCAGGACCGGGGCGCGATCGAGCGCGGCCTCGCCTTCCTCATCGAGCGGCAGAAGGAGGGGACGTGGGAGGAGCCGGAGTACACCGGCACGGGCTTCCCCGGTTACGGCGTCGGCCAGACCATCAAGCTTTCGGACCCGTTGCTGAAGGAGCGCCTGAAGCAGGGTCCGGAACTTTCGCGCGCGTTCATGATCAACTACAATCTCTACCGCCACTATTTCCCGCTCATGGCCATGGGACGGGCGAGGAGGATGCTGCATCGATAAAGGCGAATGCAGCGGCGGATGGAATTACCGGGGCGGCCGATTCAGGATCGAGCGGCTAGCGAGACGAACGCCAAAGAAGGCCTCGAAAGGAAGGAGGTCGCGTGACGGTTGCGTTGCGGGCCCGCCTGCGCGTGTTCGGCGCGCAACTTGCGCAAGGCCCGGCGAGGATTTAGGCTGCCGTCGGGTTCGGCGACCTCGACGCTGTCGCTCAATATGGAAAGCCTTGAACTTGGAAAGCCTTAAGTCGCCGCTTTTCATTTTGACCGGGGTGCAGACGGTCATTGCCGCCGCGCTGCTCTTCAAGATGTCGGTTGTCGAGAAGCAGCTCGCGCGCGCGGCGTCTTCACCCGAGCCGATCGCCGAAACGCGCCTGGTCGCATCGAACGCGCCGGCGGGCGCCGCCGGTCTTACAGAAGCTGAAATCCGCGCCGTCTTGCGTGATGAATTGTCGTCGCTGACGACGGCGCTCGCCGACCGCGCGCCGGCGTCGTCGCCGCCTCCGTCTCCGCAACGCACGGCGCAGTCTGACCGGGCTTTTCTCGATGTGCAAATGGAGACGCGACGCCTGATCGCCAAGGGGGTTGCGACCGAAGCTGAAATGGCCGCGCTTGAGACGCAGATTGCGGAATTGCCGCCTGAACAGCGCCGTCAGGCGTTGTCCGCGATCAGCCGGGCGGTTTCGAATGGAACCCTCGACGCGAAGTTCTGACGGTTTTTTTGGGGAAGTAGAGGAGCACCTATGACGCTGCTAAAACAACTGACGACGGGCGCGGCGGCGGTCGCCGCGCTTGCAGCTTCAGCCTATGCCGGTTTCGCGCAACCGGCGCCGGTCGACGTCGACCTGACGGCGGGCTTGGCCCAGGGCGATCAACTGACGGCGCGGATCGATGCGGACCCCGACGTCTTCATCGGTTGCGGCTCGCGCACCATCCGCACCGGGGGCGGCACGCTCGTCCGCACCGGATTCTGCCAGGCGAAAGACGCGGCTGACGAGGCCGTCCTTTGCTTTACGCAGGACGCCGATCTTCTTGACGCGATACGGGCATTGTCGGACTTCGCTTTTATCACGTTCAGCTTCGTCGATGACGGCGCGGGCGGATTTGAATGCCGCCGCGTCGGTTCGTCGACGCAGTCCTTCTATCTGTTCGATTTCGGGTCGCTGAAAACGAAGAAATAACCGCTTGGCGCGGCTGGAGCGGCGCGCGCTGATTCCGATCAGGGCGCGCTCTCCGGTTAACGGCTCGTTACCGATTTCCCTCCTAGCCTTCGCCCTGCGAAGGGCGGGGGCGGCGCGTGCAGTCTCTTTTCCAGCTAATCAGTCCGCTGGCGTTCCTGATGTTTTCAGGCGCGTTTCTCGGGCTCCATCTCGCCGGCCGCAACCGACCTGCGCCGCTCTGGTTCTGCGCCTCCTACGGGATCGGCGCCGCCGCGTTCACGATCGACATCTTCCGCGCAAACCTGCCGCCGACGCTCGCGTCGCTGCTGGTCAACGCCCTTTACATGACGATGACGGTGGCGTTCGCCGCGGCGATCGCGCTTCGCTACCGGGGGCGCACGCCGACCGGGATGCTCGCCGCCGTCGGCGTCGGCGGGTTCGCCGCCTATCTGGCGACCTACGTTTCGACCGGCGACGTATTTTTGAGGACGCTCGCCATCAATCTTGCGACGGTCGCCGTTCTTTGCGTCGGGATCGCTCAGATGTGGGGGAGGGCGGCGCGGCCGCTCGACCGCATCGTGTTCGCGCTTCTTGTTGCGCTGACGGCGCAAGGGATGGTGCGTCCGCTGGCCGTCGGCCTCGTCCTGGATGATCCGGTGACGCTGGCGAACTACACGCAGTCCGTCCTCCATCTGACCCTCCATCTCGTCGTCGGCGCGCTCGGTATCGCGATGGCCATGTGTCTTCTCGTCGCGCACAGCCTCGACATATTCGAGGACCTCGGGAGGAAGTCGGTAACCGACCCGCTCACGGGAATCTTGAACCGCCGCGGATTTGAAGACGAAGCCGCGCTCGTCCTTGAGCGGAGCAAGGCCTCGGGCGAGGCCGTTTCGGTGATCCTCGCCGACATCGACCGCTTCAAGGCGATCAACGATCGCCTAGGGCACGCCTTCGGCGACACGGTCATCGCCGAGATGGGCGCGCTCCTGCGCGGGCACTGCAACGGCGGACGCATCGCCGGGCGTCTCGGCGGCGAGGAGTTCGCCTTGGTGCTGCCGGCGCGCCTTGAGGACGCGCGCAATCTCGCCGAAGCCTTACGCCGGAAATTCGCCGCGGCCCCCTTCGTCGTCGGCGGCAAGGAGGCGTCGTTCACGGCGAGTTTCGGCGTGGCGAGCTTCGGCGCGGAGGACGCGCTGACGGATGTCCTCGCGCGCGCCGACGAGGCGCTCTACCTCGCGAAGGAGGGCGGCCGCGACCGCGTCGCCTGCGAGAGCGACGTCCAGGTCGCCCGGCTCGAGGGCGCGCTCGACAAGCTCGAAAGGCGCCAATACCGCCGGCGGGCGCAGCGATCTGACGCCGCATCGCCCGATGAAGGACGGCGGGAGGGGCGGCGCGACCTCGCCTACGCCGCCAGGAACTCGATGGCTCGGGCGATGCGCGGCGCGGAGTAATCGACCGCCTCGCGCCCGAGGGCGATGAGCTCCTCGGCCCGGTCGAAATCGAGAAGCGAGATGTGCCCGACCTGGGGCGTCACGAGGACGTCCGGCGGATCGCCGGCGAGCCGCGCGCGGGTGATCCGGTCCATGACGATATTGAACGACGCGAGCATCACCGTGCCAAGCCCCGGCGCCGGGCCGGTCGGAGCGAACAGCTTCTTCAGCATGAGTCTTTCGGCGAGACCGCCGCGCGAGACCGCTTCCAGCTGGCGGCCGGCGGCGGCGGTCTGTTCGAGCCGCTCCGCGCGCCCGCCGAGCCGGCCGAGCGCATCGCCGTGCAGGCCTATGGCGACGACGATGCGGGCCCCGAGCGCGCGGCAGACCGAAACCGGGAGGGGGTTGACCAGCGCGCCGTCGATCAGCCAGCGCCCCCCTATCGCACGCCGCGGAAACACGCCCGGCAGCGCGTAGGCCGCCTCGATCGCCTCGACCAGCGAGCCCGAGCGGAGCCAGATCTCGTGCCCGGTCGCGAGCTCCGCCGTGACCGCGACAAACTCCGCAGGCAGAGCTTCGATGCGGGCGCCGCCGATCAACTCCTCCATGCGGGCTCTGAGCTTGGCCCCGCCCATCAGCCCCGAGCCGTTCAGCATCAGGTCGAAATAGCTCAGCATACGGCGCTTCGTCAGGGCGAGGGCCCAGGCCTCGAGGCCTTCGAGCCTGCCGGCGAGCCAGAAGCCGCCGGCGAGCGCGCCGACGGACGTGCCGCAGACGATGTCCGGCTTGAAGCCGAGCTCCTCAAGCCGCCTCAGCGCGCCGATATGGGCCCAACCGCGGGCGACCCCGCCGCCGAGCGCGAGGCCGATCCGGGGCCTTGGCGGCTCCTGCGCCAAATCCTGCGCGGGCCTGGCGAGCGGGGCTATGTTCACCGAAACTCTCCTCGCTGTCAGTTTCAAGCTCCCTTCTTGACAATCAGTTGCAGGCGAGGCCGCCGCTACGCCCGACGCGGCCGCCCGGACTGGGGATATATTTCGCGTGTTTAGCGAAAAAGCCGCTTGTATTTCGCTGAATCCCCTTATAAATAAGCGTTTCCAGCGCATTTCGAGCTAGTCCGGCGGGTCACCCCGCGGCGCATGGTATGCGGCGGCGTTTTCGCCAAGTTTTCCGGGGATTGTTTCGAGATTTCCGGAGCTCGAAAAAAAGTTTGAAGATGCGTTGACAGGGAGGAGCGGCATCGCTAAATCGCTGCCTCCACCGACGCGGCCGAGGCGGCCGCCGGGGACTTCGAGAGGGGTTCCAGGGGCGGCTTCGGGAGTGTCGGTTTTTTGTCGGCCGAGTTTGGCGGCGAAAGCCGTCGGTCGAGGTCGGCGGGCTCTTTGACAATTGAATATCGAGGAAGAGAAACGTGGGCGGCGACGTCCCAGCGGAACCTTCCGGTCGCCCGGGCGCAAGTCCGACGCGAACGGTGGAGTTCAAAACTGGATCCGTCATTGCTGACGTTTTTCACTAAGCTAAACCAATTCTTCGTTCATTCGGAGAGTTTGGTTTTGCGACGAACGTCAGTAGTGATGAGCGCCGGGATTACCCTCCCGGCACTGGATCCCAAACTCAACTTGAGAGTTTGATCCTGGCTCAGGACGAACGCTGGCGGCAGGCTTAACACATGCAAGTCGAGCGCCCCGCAAGGGGAGCGGCAGACGGGTGAGTAACGCGTGGGAACGTGCCTTTTGGTTCGGAACAACTGAGGGAAACTTCAGCTAATACCGGATAAGCCCTGAGGGGGAAAGATTTATCGCCAAAAGATCGGCCCGCGTCAGATTAGGTAGTTGGGGGGGTAAAGGACTACCAAGCCGATGATCTGTAGGTGGGCTGAGAGGATGATCACCCACACTGGGACTGAGACACGGCCCAGACTCCTAAGGGAGGCAGCAGTGGGGAATTATCCGCAATGGGCGCAAGCCTGACGGAGCAATACCGCGTGAGGGAGGAAGGCTTTTGGGTCGTAAACCTCTTTTATTGGGGAAGAAGCACTGACGGTACCCAATGAATCAGCATCGGCTA
>JACADZ010000154.1 GCA_013389105.1 Parvularculaceae bacterium
GGTCCGGCCTGACGCCGAAGAACGCCGGTCGCCACAGCACGAGATCGGCCCGCTTGCCCACGGCGACCGAGCCAACGTGATGGCCAATGCCATGGGTTATCGCCGGATTGAGGGTGTACTTCGCGATATAGCGCTTGATCCGCGCGTTATCCCGGCCCGGCCCATCGCCCGGCAAAGGCCCCCGCTGCCGCTTCATGGCATCCGCCATCTGCCACACGCGGATGATCATGTCGGCCGCCCCGCCCATCGTCCAACTGTCCGAGACCACCATGCTGAGCGCACCCAGATCATGGAGGACATCCTCGGCAGCCGCCACCGGTCCGGAAGCAGACCCGTCTGCAGCCGGCACCACGGCCTCCGGCCGTTCCGCCTCCCCGCGATGGCCCGCCATTGGCCTGTCGTAGGGCTCATCGCGGCTACCGACGCTCAAGGGACGGGAGGCGGTCGTGGATGACGGCAGCACATGGGCAACGCCGCACACCCTGAGACGGTCAGCGCGATGGCGACCGCCCACCCGGTCGCCGTGAACCAGATGAATCGTGCGGCCCTGGCACGCGGCAATGGCGTTGTCGACCAGGCCGGAGTCATCCTGGGTCGTCGTGTGGATCGCCACCTGCACATCCATCTCGTCGGCCACCGCCAGGCAGTTGTCGATCGCGGCCGGCGTGGTGCCCCAGTCCTCGTGCAGCTTCAGGCCGATCGCGCCGGCGGCGATCTGCTCGCGCAGCGGGTTGCGCAGGCTGGCGTTGCCTTTGCCGAGAAAGCCCAGGTTCATGGGGAAGGCCTCGGCGGCCTGGAGCATGCGGTGGATGTGCCAAGGCCCCGGCGTGCAGGTGGTGGCGTTGGTGCCGGTAGCCGGGCCCGTGCCGCCGCCGAACATGGTGGTCACGCCCGACATCAGCGCCTCCTCGATCTGCTGCGGGCAGATGAAGTGGATGTGGGTGTCGAGCGCGCCGGCGGTGGCGATCATGCCCTCGCCCGCGATGATCTCGGTGGCGGCGCCGATGACGATGTCGACCCCCGGCTGGATGTCCGAGTTGCCCGCCTTGCCGATGCCGCTGATGCGCCCGTTCTTGATGCCGATGTCGGCCTTGAC
>JACADZ010000048.1 GCA_013389105.1 Parvularculaceae bacterium
GGCGCCGCCTTGGCCCGCGGCGCGGCGAAGAGCGGCCGCAGCACGAAAACGACGAGCGCCAGGCCGATCAGCGCGAGCGCGCCGATTTCGGCGACGCGGCCGAGGTTGCGGCCGGGCGCCGTCGCGGCGGCGACGCCGTCGGGCCGCTGGGGCGAAGCGGCCGGCTCAAAGGCGACCTCGACAACGCTCAAGGAGTCGCCCCGCGCGGCGTTGAAGCCGACGGCCGAACGCGCGAGGGATTCGATGCGCGCCAGCTCCTCCGGGGTCCGCGGCGCCGCCCCGGCGTTGAGGGCCACCGCGACCGACAGACGCTTGAGCACGCCCTCCTCGCGCACTGCCGTCCGCGTCGTGCGCGAAATCTCGTAATTGGTCGTTTCCTCCGTACGCCGATTATTTGACGTCGCCGTCGGGTAAGCTTCCGCGACGGCGTCGGCGCCCGGCAGCGCGCTCGCGACGGTGACCCCGCGACCCGAGGCGGGCTGCTGTTCGTCGGCCGCCTCCTCGACGGTCACCGAGGAGAGCACGGTCTGGCTATCCGGATCGATGATCTGCGAATTCTCGGTGACGCGGGTGAGATCCATCTCGGCCGCGACCTGGACGCGCAGATTGTCGGGCCCGACCACCCGCCCGATGATGTCTTCGACCGTCCGCCGCAAGCGCTGCTCGGTCTCGGCGGTCGTCTCGCCGGCCCCGGCCGGCATGTCGGCCTCGCCGCCGGCGGCGAGCAGCTCTCCCGCGGCGTCGAGCACCGTAACGCGCGCGGGCGTGAGGCCCGGAACCGCCGAGGCGGAGAGGTTGACAATGGCGCGCACCGTCTTGCGGTCGAGTCCGCCGGCCGCATCGACGACGATCGAGGCCGAGGCCGCTTCGCGCTCGCGCGCGAACAGGACTTTCTCGGGCAGCACCAGATGCACGCGCGCGCTCTTGACGCCGTCGATCGAGGCGATCGTGCGCGCGAGCTCGCCCTCGAGCGCGCGCAGGCGGTTGATATTCTGTTGAAACGTCGTGGAGCCGAAAGCGTCTTCCTTGTCGAAGATCTCGTAGCCGACGCCGCCGCGCGGCGCCTCGCCGTCCGCGGCGAGCGCGAGGCGCAGGTCGGCTATCTCGGCTTGCGGGATGAGGATCGACAGGCGGCCTGAGCGCTCGCGCGTCCTGAACGGCACGCCGTCCGTCTCGAGCCGATCGACGATCGTCTTGGCTTCGGCGAATTCGATATCGGCGTAGAGTACCCCCCAAGTCGGCTCAGAGATGCGCGCGGCGATGAGAACGAGCGCCGCCACGACGCCGGCGCTTGCGCCGGCTAGCGCCGCAAGCCGCGCAGCGCCGACCTTGCGCATCATCGCGATCAGTTCGTTCATGGAAGCCTTCTGCCCCGGACTCAACAAGCGCCTTTCGGCGCGAACTTCTCAACGCCCGGCAAATTTTGCCCCCTGCGTCGTAAAAATTCCGTTTCGGCGGAGGAACGCCGGCCTGCGGGCCGGAATCGCCGCGGCAAGAAAAAGGTCCCGCAGCTTGCGCCGCGGGACCAGTCTGGGAGGGTCGGAGGAGAGAGAGGCGGAGAGACGTTAGAGACTCGTCAACGATATTGCTGGACTCGCGTCGCCCTGAGACCCGGCATGCCGAACTGGTCGATCGCCTTCTGCCAGGCGAGAAACTCTTCCATGGTGAGGCGGTAGCGATTGCAGGCTTCTTCAAGCGTGAGCAGCCCGCCGCGCACGGCGGCGACCACTTCGGCCTTGCGGCGGATCACCCAGCGCTTGGTGTTGGTCGGCGGCAGGTCGGCGAGCGTCAACGGCAGGCCGTCCGGCCCGATGATGTACGGCTCCTTCGACGGCGGCGGCGCGGCTGCTGGAACGGCGGACGTCATCGGAGTTTCCTTCGAATACGCAACTGGCAACACGCCCAATCTACGACGGCGCTTTTAAGAATGGGCTAAACGGCAGGGTGAATCTTTCTCTAAGTCATTGATGAAATTTGCCGATTTCGGTCGAACCTATTTTGATCGCTGTACGGAGCGTCATCAGGCTGCGGTCGCCGTCAGCGTGCGCCACAACTCGTCGGCGACGCCGATGACCCTGGCGTTCGTCGCATAGGCGCGCTGGGTTTCGATAAGAGTCGAAAATTCCCTGCCGATATCGACGGTGGAGATTTCGAGCGCCTCGCCTTCGACGGCGCCGGCCCGGCCTTCGCGGGGCAGGACGAGCGAGAGAGCGCCTGCGGCCGTCGTCTGCAGGAAGGCCGCGCCGCGCGTCTCGGCGAGGCCCTCCGCATTGGGGAACAGGGCGAGCGGGATGCGGTAGAGGGCGACGCGCTCGCCGGTCTCGTAGCGCGCCATCACGCGGCCCTCGTCGTCGATCTCGACGCCGACGAGGGCGCCGGGCGCCGCCGACCCCGCCGTCAGCGGCGGCGGGCGATTGATGTTGACCGTCTGCAGCCCCGCCAGTCCGGAGGTCGCCGAGGCCCCGTCGGCGTCCGTCGCATAGCCTTGGAGGAAATAGCCGACGCCGTTCACCAGCGCGCCCTCGGCGTTAGGCGCGAAATCGCCGCTGCGCGTGAACAGGAAGGGCGGCGCCGCGGCGGCGTCCTGCGCGACGACGAAATAGCCCGCGCCTGCAACCGCGACATTGGTCGAGGTGTTGGTCCGCGCCAATGCGCCCTGCTCTTCCGCCAGCGTCCGGTTCGACGCGCCGACGCCGCCCGCGAGCCCGCGCGGCTGCGCCGCTTCGGCGGCGACAAGGTCGGCGAATTCGGTGCGCGTGCGCTTGAAGCCGGCGGTCTGGCTGTTCGCGATATTGGTCGAGACGGCGGCGAGGCTCTTGGCGAAGGCGTTGACGCCGGAGACCGCGATCGAGAGAACGCCTGCAAAACTCATGAGGATCACTCTCCCGTGACGCGCCGGATCTGATCGAGTTCGATGAGGCCGATTGAGGTCTCGAGTTTCGGCGCGCCTTCCCCGAAGGTCGCCGCGGTCACCCGCGCAGCGGACTGAATCTCCGCGGTCAGCTTGCTCCCGTCCGCGCCGAGGGCGTCGACGGCGAGCCGATAGACTCCCGGCGGCGCCGCGGCGCCGTCGAGCGCGACGCCGTTCCACGAAAACTCATGCGCGCCGGCCGCCGCAGCCCCGGCCGATCTCGCCACCACGACTCCCTTGTCGTTAAGCACGCTGATGGAAATCGCACGCGCGTCCGAAGGCAGCGTATAGGTCCATGTCGCGCGCCCATCGGTCAATGCAGCCTTGTCGGACGCGATAACCGCCTCGCGACCGAGGAAGGCCAGCGCCGACTGACGATCGCTTGCGCCTTGAAGCGCGATCAGGGCTTCAAGGTGGCTGTTGGTCTTGATCGACTGCTCGACCGACGCGAACTGGACAAGCTGGGAGGTGAATTTCTCGGTATCGAGCGGCTTCAACGGATCCTGGTTGCGCAGCTGCGTCGTCAGCAAGGTGAGAAACGTATCGATGTTGCCGGCGAGCGTGGAGAAGGCGCCGGCTGAGGCGGATGGGGCGGCGCTGGCGGCGGCGGCGACTTGCATGCGGGGTCTCCTAAACTCTGACGTCGAGCGCGCGTGCGGCGACGAGGGCGATGTATGGTTGGGCGGTTTCTTTTGGCGCCGGCGCCTGGGCGCTCCGGCGTTCTTCAAGGACGAGCGCGAGCGCGCCGCGGCCAAAATCGAGGCCGGCATTGGCGAAAGCAAGCCGCAGGGCCGCTTCATCGCGCGCAAACAGATCGTAGGCGGCCTGATTGTCGAAAGCGACGGTAAGCCTTGCCGCGCCGTCGTCCCCGAGCGTCAGGCGCCCCTCGATGCGGCCGAGCTCGGGGGGATCGAGACGGAACTCGAATTCGCTTGCTCCCTCGTCGAGTCTGCGCGCGATCAGCTGAGCGAGGTCGTCGGGCGAGCGAACCGGCCCCGGCGCGCTCGGAGCAGCGAGTTTCGGCGCGTTGTGAATGCGCGCCGTCTCGCCCGACGCAGCGCCGGCCGGAGCAAGGGGCTTCGCAGCGACGGCGTTGACCGTCGGCGCGACGGTGAGAATCGACGCGGGCGACGGCGGCGGCGCGGCGCTCCGGCCCGGCGATTCAGCCGGCGACGCAAGGGGCGTCACGGGCGCCGGCGCGGCAGGAGCTGCGGTGTTTCGGGCCTGGGCCGGGGGCGGCGATGAGCGGTCGTCGCCTGCCCCCGTCGTCGCCGCCGCCTTTGCTGTCGATCGATCGCGGTCGGCCGCGGATCGGCTCGTCGCGCCCGGGGTCAGCGTCGCGCCTTCCGGCCTGGCGCCATGCGCCTGGAGCGATCGCCCTGCGCCCCGCTCCAGCGCCGCGGCCGCCTGCGCATAGGAATATGCGCCGGCGGCTTCCGGCCGGCGGCGGGCGGCGGCGGGCGGATCGAGCGGACTTGGGACTGAATCGATCATCATGCGCGTGCGGGCATCCCTAAGCGCCTTGCGCAAGCCTCGCGCCAGGGCGCACGCCGAGGAAACGCGCCGTCCGCCATGCCTAAAAAGCGGTTAATCGCTCAGGCGCCCGGAAAAATCAGCCTGCAGAAAATGCCGGGGAGGCTGGTTCAGGCCTTCTCGTAGTCGACGATGCCGGCCCCTGCCGTGCGCCCCTGCGGCGAGGCGAGCCAGGCTTCGCAGCAAGCCTTGGCGAGCGTCCGTACCCTGAGGATATAGGCCTGGCGCTCGGCGACCGAAATGACGCCGCGCGCGTCGAGCAGGTTGAAAAGATGAGAGGCCTTGATGCATTGGTCATAGGCCGGCAGCACGTAGGATTTCCCGGCCTTCTTCCCGGCGTCGATCATGGCGAGGCAGGCGGCTTCCGCCTCCTTGAACTGATCGAGAAGAACACCGGTGTTCGCCAGCTCGAAATTATGGGCGGAGAATTCGACTTCCTGCTGGTGGAAGCCGTCGCCGTAGGTGACGGCGAGCGGCCCCTCGGCCCCGTTGAAATCGAGGTCGAAGCCGTTATCGACGCCCTGCACATACATGGCGAGGCGTTCAAGTCCGTAGGTGATCTCGCCGGTGACAGGCTTGCAGTCGAAACCGCCGACCTGCTGGAAATAGGTGAACTGAGTCACCTCCATGCCGTCGCACCAGACTTCCCAGCCGAGGCCCCAAGCGCCCAACGTCGGGCTTTCCCAGTCATCCTCGACGAAACGGATGTCATGGAGGGAGCGGTCGATGCCTATGGCGTCGAGCGAGCCGAGATAGAGGTCCTGGATGTCGGGCGGCGACGGCTTCAGCGCCACCTGGAACTGGTAATAATGCTGAAAGCGGTTGGGATTGGCGCCGTAGCGTCCGTCGGTCGGCCGGCGGCAGGGCTGCACATAGGCGGCGCGCCAGGGCTTTGGGCCGAGGGCCCGCAGGGTGGTGGCCGGATGAAAGGTCCCGGCCCCCATCTCCATGTCGTAGGGCTGCAGAATGACGCACCCGCGCTCGGCCCAGTACTGCTGGAGCGTGAGGATCAGCCCCTGGAAGGAACGTTTTTGCTTTTCGGTCTGCATGAAGGCGGGTTAAGCGGCGTTCATGGCGGCGTCAATGCGGACGCAGGGAGGATTGGTGGCCGCAAGGTTCAAGGCGGGCGCGGGTGAAAAGGCCACGCTCGCCATCTGCACGGCGCTGATGGCGATCCTCGCACTTTCCGTTTCAGGGGTCGCGATCGCGTCCAAGTCGCTCATCGCGGCGGCGCTCCTTGCGCCGTCCGCCGCCGTGCTCATCGGCCTTTGCCTGCTCATCGCTTCGGAAGCGTCGGCCGCCTTCAGGCTCGGCATCGAGATTGACGGCGACGTGCTGCGCCTGAACCTCCCGCCGCGGCGCGGTCACGCGCCGCTCCCTGCCGTAAACCGCGAGAGGCCGGTGTCTTCCGTGGTCGCGGTGGAGACGCGGAGCGAAGTGTTCCGGCAACTCGGCGTCACCGCGCTGCAGCAGGCCTATCGCCTGAAGTTCAGCGACGGATCGACCGTCATCCTCGGCGCGGACCGCCAAATGAAGCAGCCTCTTTTCGGCCCTGCGGCGGAACTCATCGCTGAGCATGCCCAAAAACCGATCGCCGATCTCGGCATGGTCGACGGCGGTGCGGGCTTCCTCGCGGCGCTTGGCGCGTCCGTCCCGGACTGGTCGGCGCCCTCCCTCCCCGCCGACGCCATCGAGAAGCGGCGCAAGGCGGCGGCGCGCGCCTTCCAGATCATGACGCTGACGGCGGCGCTGGTGACGCTCGCGCGGCTCATCGCGCGCCGCTGAGCGCCGGCCGTCACGCGACGCGCGGTTCGGCCAGCCGGTGCTTGCGCACGAGTCCGCGCATCTGGTCGTAGGTAAGCCTCAGTTGCGCGGCGGCGCGCTTCTGGCTCCAGCCGTTTGCCGTGAGCGCGGCGAGAGCGATGTCTATCTCGATCGCGTCGAGATGCGCGCGCAGATCGAAAGAGCCAGAGACCGCGCGACGCCTCTCCGCGGCCAGCGCCGCGGCGGCGGCGTCCGCCGCTTGAGGCTCGTGCAGCGAGGCGCCGGCGAAAGCGTCGATCGCCGCCTCGTCGACGGGCCCCCTCCTGCCGCCCGCCGACCAGCGGAACAGCGAGCGTTCGGCCGCATTTTTCAGCTCACGGACGTTGCCCGGCCAGTCATGCGCGGCGAAGGCCGCGAGGGCCCGGGGCGTGAAGCCCTCGAACGCGATCGGGGCTTCGGCGGTCGAGGCCTCCTGCGCGAAGCGCGCGGCGAAATGCGCCGCAAGCAGGGGGATGTCTTCCTTGCGGTCGCGCAACGGCGGCGCGGCGATCACCTCGAAGGCGAGTCGGTCGAGAAGGTCGGCGCGAAAGCGGTTATCTCGCGCGCGGGCGGCGAGGTCGACATTGGCCGCGGCGATCACCCGCACGTCGGCCAGCCGCGTCTCCTCGCCGCCAAGCCGTTCGTATTCGCCATATTCGATGACGCGCAGAAGCTTCTCCTGCACGCGCATCGAAGCGGAGGCAATTTCATCAAGGAAGAGGGTCCCGCCCTCAGCGCGTTCGAAACGGCCCCGATGCCGGCGCTGGGCGCCGGTGAAGGCACCGGCCTCGTGACCGAACAATTCGCTCTCGAGGAGCTCTTCGCTCAGCGCCGCGCAGTTGACCTTGACCAAGGGGCGCTCCCACCGCGCCGACAGGAAATGGATGCGCCCCGCAATCAGCTCCTTGCCGGAGCCGCGCTCGCCGATGATCAGCAGCGGGCGGTCGAGCACGGCGGCCTCGGAGGCGTGCGCGAGGGCGTCTAGAAAGGCCGGCGACTGGCCGATGAGCTCCGGGGGACGACGTTCCATCGGTGAAAAATACCGTGGCTGGAAGGCATTTTCTACTCGAGGCAAGGTAAAAAAAGCCTCCATGGAATAGCGGGGATTGATGAAACTCAGCAAAATCAATTGGTTATCCAGCTCGCTCGACTTGGCACGGTCTTCGCAAAGAGGGTTAACCAAAGGCCGAACGGCCGATCGAGGGCGAAACCTCAACGGAGAAGGACATGAGCTACACGCACTATGACGACCGCGATCTCTACTGGGAGCGCCGCCTCAGCCGCGCGCTGCGCGGCCGGGAAGGGTTCGCCTGGGGCGCCTTCCTCATTGGTTTCATCCTTGGCGGCATTATCTTCTGACGGAGACAGGAACATGGGTGTTTTTTCGAGACTGACCGACATTGTGAACTCCAACATCAATGCGATGCTGGACAAGGCGGAAGACCCCGAAAAGATCGTCCGCCTGATCATCCAGGAGATGGAGGACACGCTGGTCGAGGTCCGCAGCCGCGCGGCCCGCGCGATCGCCGACAAGAAGGACGTCGAGCGCCGCAAGGCGGAGTTCGCTGCGCGGGCTAACGAGTGGGAGTCAAAGGCCGAGCTCGCCATCGCCAAGGGCCGGGACGATCTCGCGCGGGGCGCCATCGCCGCCAAACGCAAGGCGACGGAAATGGTCGCTCTCTTCGAAAAAGAAGAGGACGCCATCGGCAAGAGCCTAGCCAAAGCCAATGACGACCTCGAGAAGCTGCAGGCCAAACTCAAGGAAGCCAAAGCCAAGCAGCGCAGCCTCGAGATCCGCCGCCACGGCGCGGTCGACGCGCTCCGCATCAACCGCCAAGTCTATGACGGCCGCATCGACGAGGCGCTCGCACGTTATGAGCGCTATGAGCGCAAGATCGACGAGCTCGAGGCCGAGGCCGAGACCTATGTCATGGGTCGGCCGAAATCCCTCGACGAGGAGTTCCGCGAACTTGCCGCCGAGGACGATGTGAAGGCCGAGTTCGAGGCGCTGAAGCAGCGGGTCGCGGCCCGGGTCAACAAGTCCTAGGGCCTGGAGCCGGGGAGAGCAGAATGGACGGACCTTTCATCGTCGCCGTCGTCGCGATCGTGGTCATCGGCCTGCCGGCCATGATCCTCCACTACATCACCGAGTGGCGAAAAACCAAGTCGCCGACGCCGGACGACGAGCGACTGGTCGATGATCTCTGGAAATCGGCGCAGCGCCTTGAGCGCCGCGTCGAAGCCCTCGAGACGATCCTCGACAAGGAAGCGCCCTCGTGGCGCCAGGACTACAAGGAGCGCCCGCATGCCTAGGCGCAGATCAAGACGCCGCCGCCATGAAGAAGGTTCGGATCCCTTTGGCATGGACATGTCGGGCATGGGCGGAGGCGGATGGAACGACGTGTTCGGCGCCGACATGCAGGACTCGGCCGAACGGTTCGGCAGGGAGGCGGCGCGTTTCGCCGATCAGGTCAATTCGAGCATCCACCGCATGAAGCACGCTTTCGACGACGAGCGGGCGCGCCGCGACGGCTACGCCTACCACGCGGGCGAGCCCGGCCCCGGTCCGAACCGACACCGGCTCTATCGCAACACCCGCCGCGGCAAGATCGCCGGCGTGTGCGCGGGCCTCGCCGACTACTTCGACTGGAAGGTCAAGTGGGTGCGCGTCGCCGCCATCCTCGCGACGGTGTTCTTCTTCCCGCTGCCGATCTTTGTCTACGCGGCGGCGGCGCTCGTCATGAAAACGCCGGGTACGGACTATCGCGCCTATGAGACGCCGGAAGAGGCGAGGTTCTGGCGCACCTATACGGTGAAGCCGAAGGTCACCTATTCGGAGCTGCGCCACCGTTTCCGGGCCCTCGAGACCCGGATCGAGCAGATGGAATACGCCGTCACCTCGAACGAATACGGCTTGAGGCGGCAATTTCGGGATCTAGAGCGCGGGCTCTAGCTCGGGTTTCAGGGAGAGAGTCACCATGAGCGCATCTCGCGCAGCGACGGCGCTTGCCTTGTTGGCGCTGATCGTGCTGGCCGCCGCAGCGTCGGCCGCCGCCTTCGCCGTAACGCCGCCGGCGGGCGCGGCTTCGCGCGTCGCCGACGACAGCCTCGAGGCCTGCACTCTCATTCTGACCATCATATAGCGCCATCGCGACCAGCGTCCGGATCGCCATCAGGGCCGGCGCCGGTTTCAGGAGTTCGGGCGCATTGCCGGGCGACGTCTCCGGGGCGGCCATTGCCAGGCGAACAGGTCTCCCGCTAGGGTCTGGCCCGGCGGCGGCCCAACCGCCCCGAGCGAGGACGCAAAAGAGTGACGGACGACAGGCGCCGCGGGGCCTTGCCGCGACGCGACAGCCGGCGAGGCGCTGACGCCGGCGGCGTTTCCCCGAACGGCGCCGACCTGCAACGCCTTGAGCGATCGCCGCAGCCGGCGCCGGAGCGATTCGCGGCGCTTGATCTTGGCACCAATAATTGCCGACTCCTCGTCGCCGCGCCGCGCGGCCGCAGGTTCCGCGTCATCGACGCCTTTTCGCGCATCATCCGCCTCGGCGAGGGCGTCGCCCAGACCGGCCGCCTCCAGGAGGGGGCCATGGCTCGCGCGATCGAGGCCCTCGGCGTGTGCGCCGACAAGATCGAGCGCCGGGGCGTCACGCGACAGCGTCTCATCGCGACGCAAGCCTGCCGCGCTGCCGAGAACGGGGCGGAATTCCTGGCGCGGGTGCGCGAAGAAACCGGTCTCGTCTTCGAGATCATCGACCCTGAGGAGGAGGCGCGACTGTCGGTCCGCGGCTGCGCTGAGCTGATCGACCGGGATGTCGCCGCGACTCTCATCTTCGATATCGGCGGCGGCTCGACCGAGATCTCCTGGGTGAAAGCGGGCGAAGGCCGCGCGCCGGAAATTGCGGCATGGACTTCCTTGCCGATCGGCGTCGTCAGCCTGTCCGAGACCTGGAACGGCCGCGAGATCGACGCGCCGACCTATGAGCGGATCGTCGAGAGCGTCGCCGCGGAACTTCGCCGCGTCGGGGATCCCGCAGGTCTGAAAGAGTGCTTCGCGCGCGGGAGGGCCCACCTGCTCGGCACGTCCGGAACGGTCACGTCCATCGCCGGCGTGCACCTCAATCTCCAGAAATACCGGCGCGATCTTGTCGACGGGCTCTGGCTTTCCGAGATCGAAACCCGCGCGGTTTCGAAACGGCTGCAGAGCATGACTTTCGAAGCGCGCGCCGCCGAGCCCTGCATCGGCGAAGAGCGCGCCGACCTCGTCGTGTGCGGCTGCGCCATCCTCGAGGCCTTGCTGAGAGAATGGCCTTCGGCGCGCATCCGCGTCGCCGACCGCGGCCTCCGCGAGGGCATGCTCGCCGACATGACCGACGCGGCGCGGCGGGAGAGAAGGCGGCGGTAGCCGCGCACGCTTGTTCACGGTAGAGCGGATCCGACCCTGCTCAATAACTCCCGGTCTGTGACGATGGTCACAGGCTGACGCGCTCAAATTGACAAGAATGACCCGCATGCTCGCTGGTCGCCCGGTCTGCGCAATTCTGGTTTTGGCCCTGCTGTGCGGTTGCGCCGCCGGCAAGAACGGCGAACCGCCGGCCTTGGTTCTCGCTGATACGGCCTATCTTGATAAGCTCGGCGTCGAGCCGGTCGCGCGGGATGACGATCTCCAGGTCGGCGCTGTGGTTGCGGATGCAAAACTGAAGGCGAAACTGACAGGGCTTGCGTGGGAGCGCGGCGTCTGCAGCGCCTACGACGCAGTGGCGATTGTCTCGTCGCCGCAAGACAAGGCCGAGGCGCGCGAAAAGGCTCGCGAAGCGATAGAGAGGCTTCGCAGGATCGAAGCCGAGAACCGGGGGTTCGAGATCGCCCGTGCGACTTCCGAATCGCGGGCCGTGAAGGTTCAGCCGCGGTCGGCGATCATTCAAGCCGTCAACGCCGTGCAGGCGGACCGGCTCAGTCACGATGTGAAGCTCCTCTCTGAGACAAAATGGCAGAACGGCCGAATCTCCAGCCGGCGTCACGATCTTGCCGATGCGAATAAGCCGGGCGCGGCGGTCAAAGCGACCATTGAAGACATCATCGCGGGGTCTCCGCCCCGTGCTGCGGAAATCGAGCTGATCGAGCACGAATACACGCCGCAACGATCCGTCCACGTGATCCTGCCCGGCGCCTCCGAAAGTTCCGAGCGGGCGAAGGAAATCGTCGTTCTTGGGGCGCACATCGATTCCATCAACATCGGCGATCGACACGGAGACGCGCCAGGGGCTAATGACAATGCCTCCGGGGCGGCCGTGCTCATTGAGATTCTTCGGCAGGCGATGAGCGCTCCGCCTGCTGAGCGCACTCTCGAATTCTTCTGGTACGCGGGAGAAGAGGAGGGACGAATTGGCTCGAAGGAAATCGCCGAAAACTACGGGAAATCAAATAAGCCAGTGGTGGCGGTGATCAATTTCGACATGGCGACGCACCCGGGCGACGGGCCCGGCGTCATCGCACTTGAGAAAAGAAATACATCGGCGTGGCTGAACGTCTACGTCAAGGATCTCATCAGCGCCTATGTGCCGGGCGTCACGCAGGTTCTGGAGACCAACTGCGGGTATGCCTGCTCGGATCATTCATCATGGCGCAACGCAGGCTTCTCCGTCGTCTTCCCGATTGAAGCGACCCGCGAGAACCGCGATCGGCGGATCCATAGCGAGCAAGACGTCCTCGATGCGCACCTTAGCGTAGATCACGCAGCTCTTTTCGCCCAAATCGGGGTCGCGTTTGCGCTGGACCTGGCAAATCCGGCGGGCTCCGGCGTGAGTTTTTGAAGCATCAGCAACACGAAAGGACATGTCATGGCTGAATTCAAGGCTGCCGTCTTCAGGGCTTTGGCGAAAGCCGCAGACGATACCGCCGAAGGAAAGGACCCGAACAAGAGATCGTCGAAAAGCGGCTACACTTATGCCGACATTGCCAAAATTGAGGGATTCAAGAACGCCGTGTTCAAGATCCTGATGCTTCGCGCGGCTGAATTCATCGAGAAGACCGGAGTTTCCGACATGGAGGACCCCGAGAATCGATTTGCTCTGACATCTATCGAGATCTTTCTGACGAGCGCCGACATTCATAACGACGGCAAGTTCCGACCCCGTCACGAGACCTTCATGGCGACGACCGAGATTCCGGCGCGGGTCGCCAAAGGGATGTTCGACAGCGCCGAAATCAAAAAACTTCGAAAGGGATTCACGGAGCCTAACCGGGTCTATATGCTCGCATGCACGCCGCAATAGGCGCCGTCATCCGCCCTGGAGGCTGCTCTGGTTCGCGGGCGCGAACGGGCAGCCGATGGCCGACAGCTTTTCCTGCGTTCGCGGCCCGATGACGCTGCCGGAGAAGACCTTCTCCGCCTCTGAGATATGGGAGCATGCTTTGCCGCGCTGACTGCGCCTTGTCGCAACCTCGGCGAGGCCAACCAGATGCATGAACTCGTTGTCGGCGCTGGCGGCGGCCCTCGCCACGCGAAGGCCGGTCGAAAAGCTCCTTTCCGCAGCCTCGAGGTCGCCCTCGGCCAGCTTGAGGTTTGCAAGGAACCAAAGCGCTTCAGAACGCGAGGCCGCGTACCCGACGGCCTTGGTGATCTCCTCCTGCTGCTCGTAAAACGCGGCCGCAGTCTGGAGGTCGCCCTCTTTCTCAGCGATTTGACCAAGAATATTCAGAGCGCGCCCGCGATCACGATCAAGACCATAGCGGCTTTGAAGGGCGTGCGCCGCGACTGCATAGGACTTGGCGCGCGGAATCTCGTTGAGACCGAGATAGGCTTGGGCGAGACTTGTTTTCGCCGCTGCATCCAGTTCGACCGCCCCCAACATTTGCGCCCGCTTCTCAGCGGTTTCCAACGACTGGATCGCCGCGCGCCTGTCGCCAAGGTGCATCAGCGAAGACGCCCGGCGCGTCAGAAGCTCAATCATGCCGTGCTCATCGGATGGATCGTGAACCTTCAGCGCACGATCGAATGCTTCGAGCGCCTCCTCATTTCGGTCGACGATGGCAAGGGACAGCGCGAGCCGAAACCACGCGTCGAAGTCGCCGGGATGCGCGTTCAGTATGTCGCGATAGGCAGCAATGGCTCTCAAGGGCTCGCGTTCATAGGCAAGGGCGCCTAGCTGATGGAGCAGGCGCCGCCTTCGGTCGGGGGCGAGAGTCGACTGGTCCAGGGCCTCGTCGATAGCGTGCATCGCTCCCTCCACGTCGCCATCGGCTACGAGGCCTGCAACGACGGCGTCTCCGGAATCGCGCGATCTGGCGAGGTCGGTGAATACGCGGGTCAGATATCTTGTATCCAACGCGGAGCGGCTGTCATAGCGCCGGCCCGACGCTATGATGCCGTGCGCCAGCCTCTCACCTGCCGACTGGGAAGGGTCGACCTGCTGGCGCACGGGTCCAAGCTGCGAGGCGAGGAAGGCGCCGGCAACGAGAGCGCCTGCCAGGGCCAACGGAATGGCCGCGAGCCGCGCTGAGGCGAGACGACGGCGGAGCGCCTGAAGAAGGCGCGGCCTGGTTCCCGTGCGAAGGGCCTCGAACGCCGTAACCGGCTCGTCGATATTCTTGAGCGCTAGGGGTCCCCGCCGATGGAAGGCGACGTCGATCTTCTCGCGAACGAGATTGACCGCGTGCAGCGAGACGAGGACCCGGCCGGGGCCGGCTTCCGCCTGGAGGCGCGCGGCGACGTTGACGCCGTGTCCGAGGAGGTCGCCGTTCGGCTGATCGACGACGTCGCCGACATGCACGCCGGCGCGCAACTTTACGGCCACGCCGTTGGGGGAAAGCGTGTCGCGCTTGCGCATCTCCTCGATGATTTCGACGGCGGCCAAGACGCCGTCGGAAGCGCTCGGGAACTCGGCGAGAAAGCCGTCGCCGGCCCGGTGGAAAATGCGCCCCCGCCGGCGCGCCGCGATCTCGCCGAAGGCCTGCGCCACGAGCTGGACGGTCCGGACGGCGTCCGCGTCATCGGCCTCGGCGCGCTGCGCATAGCCGCAGATATCGATCGCCGTTACGGTGGTGAGGCGGCGCAGCGTCGCTTCAGGCGGCGTCCGGGCCGCAATGTCGCTCATGACGTCCGATCCGTCCTTGAGGCTGCCGTCCGGTCCTGAATTCCAACCCGTAACCAATGTCACAGACTGGGAGCGGCAGATCGCCAAACTGACCCGTGCAATCTCAGGATCTTGCCCCCAAATATTATGGGCTATTCCGCAGCCATTGAAAAGCGGGCGGCGTGCCTCGCCGGCGCAGTCGCCGCGGCCTGCGCCGAGTCCGCGCTGTCTCCGGCGACCGCCGTGCTTTTCCGGGCGACGGAACTTGCCGCGAGCGGCGGCCTGTCGCGACTGGCGGCGCTGGCGGCGGGCGTCGCCGTGCTCTCGGCCGCCGGCCTCGCCCTCGGCGCCTATGCGCGCCCGCTCAGCCGCAAGGCCGCTTTCGCGAGCGGGTTCTGCGCGATCGCCGTGCTCGCGCTGCTCACGCCCTGAGTCCTCAACCGGCGTCGGCGAAAGCCGTGAGAATCTTCCTGTCGCGAATGTCGATCGCGCCTCTGCGGATGGAGATGGCGTACGAGGCCTGCAGCGTCTGGAGATGCCCGTTCACTTTTTCCCTGGTCGCCGACAGCATCTCGCCGAGTTCCGCTTGCGTCGCAGCGATCGAGTCCTGTCCCTGCGAGGAGAGGTCGAGCAGCAGCTGGGCGAGCCGCGCCTGGAGCGAGCGGAACGAGATGATTTCGATCTGGGAGTCGGTGCGGCGCAGCTTACCGATGAGATCGCGGATGACCGCGGTTGCGAAAGCCGGATTCTCCGCGACCGCTTGCCTGAACGCGGCGACGGCGACCTTGATCAGGTCCGCCCTTGTCCTCGCGCGGGCATCAGCCGAGCGGGCCGCACCGTCAAGGGCGGCGAGCTCCCCGAACACCGCGCCCGGGCGTAAGGAAGCAAAGCACACCGACTGACCCGAAGGAGCGCTCGCCTCGATGGCGATTTCGCCCGCGACCAGCAGATAGACTCCGTCGGCAGGATCGCCCTTGGAGAAAAGCAGCTCGCCCCGCTCGAGCGCTACGCGCCGGCTTTGTCGCGCGAGTGCGCCGGCGGCTCGTTCGGGCAACGCGGCGAAGTAGCGGCACCCGCGAAGCGCAGTCTCGATCGGATCGGCCATTCAGGTCTCCTTGCCGGCGGCATTGTCCTTGCCTGAGAGCCCGGCGACAAGCGGGGCCGCGCGACGCCTCGAAGCGCCGGTCGAAAAAGCGGAATCACCAGTTTTTTAGAGCCTGGCGCGACCACAAAAGTATTGGACCAGCGGGCCATGCCGATTGATCGCCAGTTGGTTTGGTCCCTCGCGGCGCGCGCCGGATCCGGGTCGACCGCTTGAGAGGCAGGCCGGTTGAAGGGGAGCAGCCTATCCCCTAAGACGGCCATGCCCGCACCCGTAGCTCAGCTGGATAGAGCGCTGCCCTCCGAAGGCAGAGGTCACAGGTTCGAATCCTGTCGGGTGCGCCATTCTGCTTTTCCTGCATAAGCATGCCGCATGGCCGCAGCCTTCGTTCGAGTTCACCGCTCTGAAAGCCAAACGGCGCCTTCGGCGAAGTCGATCGTCATTTTGAAGCGCCGAAGAAGACTGACGCCTACATTGGCGTCGCTCGCTGCGGCGGTTTCGTCGATAGCCGCCACGACATCCGTAAAATGCACGCCGGCGATCTCGACGTCGCCGAGACGAACGAGCTTGCGCGCAACTTCTCCTCCGACGCCGCCGCCGCGCTTTTCGCCAATAATCCGTTCCGGCGCGTTGAGGCCGGTGCGCTCCGCGTAGCCGGCGCCGATCAAAATTTCTGATCCGTTGCCGAGATCGAAGTCGGCGTCTATTTCGGACGCGCCCTCGATGGAAACGGGGATAGTTTCAACGCCGCGTCGCGCCTTTAGCGGCAGACGCACGCCCTCAGGATCGGAATGGCGGCTCACTGCGTTGATGCCGCCGCCTTCGATGTCAATCTCCAGACGCGTCGCATCGAACAGCTCGCGACCCAAAATGACGTTGGTCGGTTGCCCAATGACGCGCCTCGAAAGATCGGCGAGGTCGAATGTCGCGACGGTCAGGTCGTTGAGTTTCACTCCAAGAGCTTCAATGTTCACTCCCTCGACGAAAGAGACTTCCTGCTCCCCGCCTGTGCCCTTCGCTGTCTCTGCGCCCTTTGGTTCTAGACCGAGTTTGGAGATAAACGCGGCGTCGACGAAAGTCGCCTCGGCGGCTGAGTCAAGAAGCGCCTCCGTCTCGACGCCATTGATCGAAATCGAAATGAAAAGCCGGTCGCCGCGGACGATCAGCGATTGAGCAGGCGCGAGCGTTTGTCCGCATCCCGCGAGCAGCAGCACGAGGACCGCGAACGCGATTCGACGGATCGTCATTCCATCCTCAAGATAGGTTGCGCGCCCCGCCGTTGCGGCCACCTCGGGACCCATTGGAGGCTCCTCAAAGGTCCTGAGCAGACGAGCTGGCCGCCTAGGCTCGACCCCGCCCTGCTTGTCGCTTGCTCATACTTGCTCACAGCAGCATCGCCGACGGCTCTTCCATGAACTGCCTGAACGCGGCGAGGAACTCGGCCCCGACCGCGCCGTCGACGACGCGGTGATCGCAGGTCAAGGTCACGGTCATCATGCTGCGCGCGACGATCGCGCCGGCGCGCACGACTGCGCGCTCCTCGGTCGCGCCGACTGACAGGATCGCGCCGTGCGGCTGGTTCACGATCGAGGCGAAGGACGAGATGCCGAACATGCCGAGATTGGAAATCGAGAAGGTGCCGCCGGAATACTCCTCGGGCTTGAGCCGGCGCGCCCGCGCCCGCGCCGCGAGGTCCTTGACCTCTGCGGAAATCTGCTTGAGGCCCTTCTCCTCCGCCTTCCACACGATCGGCGTGATGAGGCCGCCCTCGATGGCGACTGCGACGCCGATATCGGCGTGCCTGTGGAGAAGAATCGCCTGATCCGTATAGGTCGCATTGGCGCTTGGAACCTTCTTCAGCGCCAGCGCCGCCGCCTTGATGACGAAATCGTTGACCGACAGCTTGAAAGCGCCTTCGCCGTCCTTGGGCGAGAGCGCGTTCAGGGCGGCGCGCGCCTCGAGGAGGCGGGTCATCTCGATATCGATGTTCAGCGGGAAGTGCGGGACTTCGTCGTTGAACGACTGCTTGAGGCGCCGCGCGATCGTCTTGCGCATATTATCGAGCTTGACGGCCTCGTAGCTCTCCGCCGGATAGAGCCGCGGATCGACGCTCGCCGGCGCGGGCGCCGTGGCTGAAACCGCGGCCGCGCTCGCCGGCCCCGCC
>JACADZ010000029.1 GCA_013389105.1 Parvularculaceae bacterium
ATGGCGAGTTCGACGACGGCGCCGTCATCATCGTGCAGGGCGTGACCTATGACATTTCGGGCACGCGCACCAATCGCACGCGCGACCTGACGGCGGTTCTGAACGCCATCTATCGCTGGCCCGTGTCTTCGACCGTGAACGCCTTCGGCGCGGTCACGTTCAAGACGGAGAATGGCGGCTACGAGAATGCGATCGGCGCGCTCAAGGTGCCGGGTCAAAGCCGGTCCCTCGACGACTATTCTCTGATCGATTTGCGCGCGGGGGCGAATTTCGGATCCGTCAGCGCCTCGGTCTTCGTTCAGAATGCGGCTGATGAAACCGTGTTCCTCCAGAACGTCTTGGGCAACGAATATTTCGGCAGCCGGCGGATCATCGGCGGCGAAATCAGCGTGAAATTCGGCGGTTGATCCCTCCCTCGCCGCCGGGTTAACGTCGAAGCGCCCCTTTACGGGGCGCTTCGATCATTTGTGGTCGCATTCCGTAGAATCGGCGCCGGCTGAACCGAGGCGCCGTCATCGACCGGCGGCTTGGAGCGATGGCGCGCCCGATCGCTCGCCTAGCGACGCGGGCGACGTCCAGCGGGCGGTTGTTCTGTCGCCTGCTGCGTCTTCATCCACACCGCAACAAACCGGAAGGCGAGATCGAAGAGTTTTTCGACAGCGGCGCGCGCCGCCTTTGGCTGGCGCGCTTCAACCGCCTGGCCAAGTTTGCGCCAGGTCCGAGCGATCGTCAGGCGCCGCCGGTCCGTCGACAGGAATTCGGCCTGAAACGCCTGGTGCCCGAAAGTGAGGCTTTGCACCAATTGGATCGTCCGGTTCATGGACGACGCTTTGGCGAGCGCGCCGATCGCCTTGTTCACGGCCTCCGCGAAAGCGTGTTGCGATACCCCCGTCTCGGCGAGGACTTCAAGACTATTCGCCGCCGCGATGAACTTGTTTCGGGGAGCGCTGTCAGGGGCGATGGCAAGCTGTTCGACGAGAAGCCCGGAAAGCGCGCGGCGGATCAGAAAGACTTCGTAGAAGCTCTCGTCGTCGATCGAGGCGACGCGCGCACCCTTCATCGGCTCGATGACGACGAGCCCCTGGCTCTCAAGAATGCGCAGCGCTTCGCGAACAGGCGCACGGGAGCAGTTGAACAGCTCGGCGAGCTCCTGTTCCTTCAATCGCGACGCCGGCGGATAGACGCCCCGTTCGATCGCTTTCGCCGTACGCTGAGCGATCGCCAATGCGGAAACGCGCGTCAGCTCGTTCCGCAAAGGACCGCTTTCCAGCGTCGGTGCGTTCGCCCTATTCTCGGCCGCATCGCCGCTTTTCATTTTGACGCCCGAAATTCCGCCGCAGCTCTTAGCCGTAGGAGTCCGCCCTCGCGAGACGCCCAATAAATCGAGCCGTCCGCAAACGGAGTCAATGTGAGCCCGAAATTTCTCGGCAAATCCGGGATTTCACCCAAGATCCGGCCGGAGGCTGCGTCGACCCAGATCGCCCGCTCCCGGTCATGAACCGGCGCTCCCCACCGGTCGAAGCGCGCCGCGCCAATGTCGCTTGCAACAAGGATGCGCGCCGGCGCCGGGCCGAGCAACGGCATGAATGATCCTGACTTCGCATCGAGGGTCCATTCCCGGGTCAGAGCGCCCTTGCTCCAGCGGATCGCCGCAAGCGCGCCATGCGCTTCCGATACGAGGATGCGCTTGTTCGCAACATCAGCGCTTGGTTTGGACGGCATGAAGGAGACCCCGTCGAAACGGTCCTCGAACGGCCTTATTTCGGCGCGGTCTGTCGCGTCTTCCTGGCTCACGACCGTCAAACGCAACGGGGAGGCGGCAGGCGCTGCGTTATTCTGAATAACGACAAATCTTCCAAAACCAACCGCCGCCGTCCCTGGGGTTTCGCCGTCCCGAACATAACGCACCGGTCCCCAGCGCGCGTCGGGGTGAAGGCGGGCGCCGTCATAGACCAGACGATGAAGACTGGTGGCGCCGGCAAGGTAGATAAATTCGCGGTCGCCTGAGCGGATCGCACTCACGCGCCCGCCGACAAATTCCGGCGCCGAGCCCTGCCAGAGAATGTCGAGGCGCTCGCTGTCGAGGAGCACGAGCGCCGACGGAGGAAGATCCTCAACGCCGCATTCGATGATCGCCCGATAGCCGCCATGCGGACAGTCGGTCTTGCGGTGGTGCGACTTGGTGAGGAGACGCCCGTCCGACAGGGCGACGAATCCGTTATAGGCGGTGTCGGCCGCTCCGTTCGGCGCCGGGAGATCGCGGAGCGAAAGAAGCGTTCCCGTCCGGGGATCGACGCGAACGATACGGGTGGCGAAGACTGCGTAGAGCCCGCCTCCGGCGAGAAGGCCTATGCCGCCCGGATAATTCCAGTACCGGCCTTCCGGCGCCGGCAGATCGATCCGCCAAATCTCTTTCAGCGAATGCGGATCGAAGGCGCTAAGCCGCGGCGTCTGTCCCGCGCCGCCGAGGACGCCGTGCAAGGCGAAGCCGACCCCGCGCCGGTCGAAGGCGACCGACCAGAGGCCCGGCGTGGCAAAAGGCGCGGCGTCGGCCTTGGCCACAGGTCCGGCCGCTGCGAAAGGATCGACGCCTGAAAAAAGGCTCGTGCGCGCCGAATCGCCATGTTCGAAACTGCCGGCCGCGTCGTCCCAAGGGCCCGGCCGCGCTTCAGCTTTCCCAAAACCGACGGGCGATGAGGCGCAGGCGGCGAGGCAACCGCCTGCTGCGATCAAGGCGGATCGCCGCGAGAGTTCGCCGGAGAAAAATCTCTCATTCATGACCGACCGCGCTTCAGGCTTTCGGAATGGAAAAGGTCGAGAATGGTTCGAGCGAATCAATCGCTTCACCAGGGTCGGGTTCCCGCCAGGCGAATTGCCTCACCGTGATCGATGCGGCGGTCACGTCAATCAGGGTGAAGCCGTTTTTCTCGAACGGCGGGCCCTCCTGCGAGAATTTTATCAGCACGGACGGCTCAGGACGCGTGCCCCGGGCGAAAGTCGGCCAGCCGGCGGTCGACGTGCCGATCGGACCGGCCAGGATCGAATGGACGGGATTGCCGCCCAGATCGAGGTCGCCCGATTGACGGATGACACCCGCGCCGACGGCGTGCAAGTCGCCCGAAACCATCACGGCCGGCCGGGATGTCTGCGCTGAGAGCGCGCTCACGATGCGCTGATGCTGCGAGAACCAGCCTTGCTGCCACATATATTTGGCGCGGCTGGTCGTCAGATGTCCGCCTTGTCCCTCGCGATGCGTGCTGACGATCACATCGCCCTTCCCGCCAGACTTCGGCGCGACGACGTCAGGATACCACTCGCGCCATTTGCCCGCGGTCCATCCCATCGGATGCGACGGCATGTGGATCAAATGCCGCACCGGCGCGTTTTTCGTGCGCGTGATCAGCCAATCCTCCGTTTCCGGCGGAACGAGGCCGGCGCTCGGTCCTTTCAAGGTCAGAAAGCGGCCGCAGTCATAGATGAGCGCTTCGAAGAGAGCGCCAACCCGAATCGAGCCGAATGACTCGCCGACCCCAGGCCCGTTGTCCAACGCCGACGATCCCGGAAGGAAAGGCGGGCTCGCCCCATCGGGAAGAAACTCGGGATAGAACAGACGCTGGACGGCGCGCGCGGCGCGCACCTGGAACTCGTCGGGCGGGAAGGCGACGAAAGACGGCGTTGCGTCGTCATTCTCGAAATAGTCGTGATCGTCATTCACGAAAAAGCATGGCGTCGACCGCATCATGCAGCCGTAGAGCGCTGAAATCTGCGGCGCGGCGAGTCGCTTGATTAGCGTCTCATTCGCCGTGCCGAAGATCGCCGCCGCCCGGTCGAAATAGCCGAAGCGGTCATAGACTTCCCGGGTGAGGCGTCTTATCTCCGCATGCGGATGTTCGAGCCACGCTTTCTGATCCCAGTAGATATGGTCGCCGATCGCAACCGCGGCTTGCGGTTTAAATGAAAGGGCGCGGCGCAACAGCCGCCGGCGAATGTCGAGCGGCCGGAAAGCCTCCGCATTGTTGAGGCTTTTCGCGCCCTCGAGCCCGCCCGCGCAGGTGAAAGCGAGCAACCGGAAACTTTCGGGATCGGCCTCCGGCCCCGGGAACGTCGCCAGCGGCCAGGGATCGCAGAGCGCTTTGCGTCCGCGCCGAAGCTGCAGCATGAAGGTCCGTCCGGGCTCTAGACCGGCGGCGTGGAAACGCCAGTAATACCCCTCCGAGTCGGTCGGCTCGCCGCGAATGCGTGTTCCATCGATGTTGAGTGTGACGTTCTCGAATGGACGCGCAAACGAGGCCTTGATGAGGAAGTCAGTGGCGGACGCGGCCGGAAGGATGTGGAGGACCTCTCCGCTGTTCCAAGATCCGGCCGCGCGCGCGGGCAGGCTCGCGGCGAGCCCGGCACCGAGAAGAAGGGCGCCCGTTACGTCACGTCGGGTAAGATCGTGCATAGGGGCCTCAAAAGGACGATGCGCGCCTCGCGCCCGTCAGGGGAAGGCGAGATAAATCCAGACATCTCTGTACAGCGGATTGCCCTGCGCGTCCCGCGGCGTGACCGAGTCGACAACCGGCGCGCCATGCTCGGGGGCGGCCGAAGGTCCTGCGGGGTTTGGGTTGGGCGGGGCGCTCGTTACGAGCTGGTGGGCGTTGTTATAGGGCGCAGCGGCGCCGTCGACGGAAACTGGCGCGCCGAAGAGATCGAGATCGATGACGCCCCAGTTTCGAAGCACATTGGGGAGCGGCGCCAGCGGATCGGCGGTATGCGTGAAGCCAAATTGCCGGGCGACCCCTGTAAAGTTCGGCAGGCTCAGCCAGTCCGCTGAGGATCCTGCCGTGGCGCCAGTGTCGCCAGGACCTGAAAACATCACGGCGCGATTGAGGTCGCGAATCTTGGCGAGATAGCCGGCATGGCCCGATCCCTGGGAGTGACCTGCGACCGTAACCAGGGACCAGTTGACCTGACCGTTGACAAGGTATTGCCCCCACCCCTCGGCGGGGAAGGTCGCGCTGAGATAAGTGAGTAGCGACGTCAGTCGCCCGGTGATCGAATTCGGCGCATCGACATTGACGAGCGTGCTGACGGGCTCGCCCATGATGACCTCGCGCCGCGCGAGCCCCGCGCAATCCGGGATCGGGTTGCCGCCGCAAAGCGTCTCGATCGCCTCATCATTGGGGTAAGTGAGGCCGAGCGCATGATAGCCGCGCGCCGCGCCGACCCGAACGATTTCCCGGTAGGTCCGCGGGATGGCGCCGGTGCCCGGCAGCATGACGAAGAGACGGTTCTTTGCGCTGACCGCTGGATTGGGATTGATGACGAAATTCGCCGCAAGATTGGCGGTCAAGGCCGGATTGGCGAGCGCCGGGCTGATTTCCCGTTCAACCGATGCAGGCGGCGGTGGAGGCGGCGGGGATGGCGGCGCTGGCGGGGACGGCGGCGGGTTCGAGCCGCCGTCGCTGCATCCGGCAAGCGCCGCCGCAAGGCAAATGACCGCAACGGCGACGGCGACTTTTCGATGATCAATACGCATACGAACCATCCTGAACTGCGGCGCCGAGGCCCGCGTTTTCATTTCCTTCCTGCGCGGCTTCGGTCTTCAATGCGCGGCGCGCGAGGCCGCGTTGACGCATCCGCCAGATCAGCTGATCGATCCGATCCTGCCCGAAGAACGGCTCGCCCTCGAACACCATGACCGGCACGCCCCAATGGCCGGCCTCGCGCTCCGCCCGGTCATTCTCGGCAATCGCGCGATCAAAGGCTTCGGCATTCGCGCGGCACATCGATTCAAGGCTGGCAAGCGCAAGGCCTGCCTCCTGCGCCACGCTTTCAAGAACACCCGGCGCCGTCCAGTCCGCCGTCGCCGGCGACCAAAGCCGCGCCGACAGGCGCTCGATGAAAGGAAGGCCCGCCCCGCTCTTTTCAGCGGCAAGAATGAGGTGCGTGAGTCGCTGCGCAAGGGGTTGCTCCGCAGGACAGCGGCCGGTTTCAGGATCGACCCGCACCGGATCGGGGCGCGGCCAGGCGATCGGCATTCCATGAAAAGCCGCCGTACGGACGATATCGGTCTTGAAATAAGAGAGCCACAGGGAATCGCGCCGGTTCACCGTTTCCTGATCGCGCATGGCATGCGGATAGACGGGTCGGACCGTACACTGAACATCGAATTCCTGCTGCAGGCGCAAAAGCCTCGGCGCCGCCAGATAGCAATAGGGTGAACGCACCGACCAGTAGAGATCGAAGGCAAGACTCAAAGGAAGGCTCCTTCGCCCCGTCTAGCGCGCCGGCTTGAATTCCAGCGTGTCGTCCGGTCCGAGCAGCGACTTGAAAGCGCCGCCGTCCAGAAATTGCTTTGCGGCCGCGTCGCCGTCGAAAACGCTTCGCCAGAACAGGACCGACGCCGCCTTGATGAGATCGTGGTGCCGTTCAAGGCCCGGGTATGCAAAGGACTGGCCGCGCAGCTGCGGATTGGGATCGCCGCCGAAAGTGAAATGATTGGCGCCTTTCAGGATCAAGAGGCGCTGATCGACATTAGTCGTCTCATCGAAGGGAATGCGCCGCGCGGGGGCTTGGAAATCGCCGTTCGGCGCGTCATCTTCGGTGCCCGTCAAATGGAAGATGGGCGCTAGCATCTTGTCGAAGGCGGTCGCCGCATCGCCGTAACCCTTGCGTGGCGGAGACGGGCTCAAGGCGAAGGCGCCTTTGATATCGGGGGCGGCAAGGCTTTGTCCGTAGCCTTCAACGAACTGACCGGCTGCGATGAGCGTTGTGATAGCGCCGAGCGAATGGCCGGCGACGCCCAATCGGGCGGCGTCGATCCGGCCGCCTAATGGACTGCCGCGGCGCAGTTCGCGGACGACGAAACCGACGTCTTCGTAACGCGGCGCGCCGGCCTTCGGGTTGCGAGCCGCTTCAGATATCTGCTGCGGATTTTCGCGGAAAGCATCGCGATCCGTGCCGATATGCTGAATGTGCAGCGCGCCGATCCCATGGCTGGCGAGATGCTCGCCATATATTCGCCCGCTCTCGCGCGTGCCCCCGCCGCCATGCGAATAAATCACGACGGGCGCTTTCGAAGCGCCGGAGGGCAAATAGGCTTTCCACAGAACTTTGCGTCCCGCCCGCGCTTGGTCGGCGAACTCGCCCAATTCGGTGACGACCGCGAACTCGCCCTTCAAGGCATTGGGGTCGGCCAGCCGGTCGGTCGGCGCGCCGACGCCGCCATCGCCCGCCATGCGCTGAGCCCGTCGATCCGCAATGCGCTGACGGATCGTTCGCGGTTGATCGGCCGCGCTGGCGCAGCCGACGATCACTGATCCAGCCGCCGCCATAACGAGCCGGCGGCGCGAGAGAAAGACGCGGAAAAGTCCCTTATCTGCGTTGAATCCGTCAGTCATTCATCGCCTCCTCACCTGCGCGCCGTTCAAACGGCTCATCGGATTTTGTCGACCGCTTCATGCTGAAGAATTGCGGCCGCTTGACGGCAGCCTAACATATTGTCGACAATTTAACAGTCGGTTTCGCAGGAACAGAGCATTGGGACCCGGCGGGCCGTCCCATCGGGAGGAGAAACACAGTGCCGGATGGACCCGCAGCACGCGCGCTAGCGCCCCGCGTCGCCTTATTGCTGCTCACGGCGATCTATACTGTCAATTTTATTGATCGGCAAATCATCACGATTGTCGCAGCGCCGGTCCGTGACGAATTTTCCCTTGATAATTTTCAGTTCGGACTTCTCGGCGGGTTCGCCTTCGCCCTCTTCTACAGCCTTCTCGGCCTGCCGATCGCGCGATTGGCCGACCGCGGGGACCGCGTGCGTCTGCTCGCCGTTTCCTGCGCCATGTGGAGCGTGATGACCGCCGCCTGCGGCGCGGCGACGAGTTTTGCGCAGCTTCTCGTTGCGCGGATGCTGGTCGGGGTCGGCGAGGCTGCATGCACCCCGGCCTCTCATTCCCTGATCAGTGATTTTTTCGCACAGGAGAAGCGGCCGAGGGCGCTTGCGGTCTTTGCGCTCGGAATCCCGCTTGGAACGCTCGCCGGCCTGGCGCTTGGCGGCGCCGCTGCGAACGCCGCCGGTTGGCGCGGCGCATTTTTCATCGCCGCCGTTCCGGGTCTGGCGCTCGCCCTTGCGCTGTTTGCCCTGGTCAGGGATCCAACGCGCCCAGGACGCATTTTGACCCCGCGGGCCAGCGGCGAACCGACGAAGGTCGCGAACCTGATCGGCAACAGGACCTTTCGGCGTCTATGCGGCGGCGCGGCGGTTGCGTCAATGAGCGGTTACGGGCTCGTCGTGTTCCTCGGCCTTTACTTCAAAGATCGCTATGGTCTCAGCCTGCCGCAGATCGGCCTTGGACTAGGTCTCGCCATTGGGGTCGGCGGCGCCCTTGGCGTCTATGCGGGCGGGGCCTTTCACGACCGGTTTCGAAACAGCCGCTTTGGGCCTTATGTGTCGTCGGCGGCCGGCCTCTTGTTCGCCGCGTTTGTCCTACTCGTCGCGCTTGCAATCGACAACGCCCTCGCCAGCTTTATCGCTTTCGCTTTCGTCGCAGCGTTCAACGCCTTTTGGTATGGACCCGTTTTCGCCGGCGTTCAGGCGGCCGCACCTGAACAGCATCGCGCGAGCGCCGCGGCGATGCTCAATCTCATCGTCAATCTCGTCGGCCTCGGCCTTGGACCGCCGTTCCTCGGCTTCATCGCCGACCGCGCCGGCAGCTCAATCGGTCTTGACGCGGCGATCGCGGCCTGCGCGTTCATCAATATCGGCGCTGCGGCGATACTCCTTCGCGTTCGCTGACCTTCCCGTTCGAACGCAGCCGGCTCCGGGCGCTGCGCGCCGTCTAACCATCGCGCGCGTCCCGGTGCAGTTTGCCTACGGAAGATCAATCTTTCGCCCGCGGACGATCGCCTTCTTCCCTGAGCCAGCCGAGCCTGCGGCGCGCCGCATGCAGCCGGCTCATGACCGTCCCAATCGGCGTCTCGAGAATCTCGGCCGTTTGCTGATAAGTGTAGCCTTCCGCGCAGACGAGCGTCACGACGGCGCGCTGTTCGGTCGACAAGCCCGCGATTGCAGTCATCACCTGGTCGTGGAAGATCGATTCCAGAGGCGAAGGAGCCTCATCCGGAAGGGTCGCAAGAGCCTCCTCGCCGTCCTTCTGTCGCCCTTTCTGACGGCGCAGATTCGACCGGTGCAGATTCGCCATCACGGTGAATGCCCAGCGATCGAAGCTCGAATTCGGCGCATAGGCGCTCGCTTTTTCAAGCATTCGGAGACATGCGCTTTGCACCAGGTCTTCGGCCGTGTCTTCATTGCGCGTTAACATGATTGCGAATCGCCAAAGGCGCGGCATCAGCTCGGGAAGCTTTCCCTTGATCTCGATCAGACTCTCGCCATGCATGCTCGGCTGTCGGATTTCGAGCGACAGCGGTTCAATCTTGAGCGAACTTTTTGCAGTCTGCTGATAATATTGTGATCGACAAAGGCGGTTGCCGATTCCGGCGAGCGCTTGCGGCCTCACGAAACCAAGACGTAACCAGCGCTGGCTTCATTTCGTCATATGCGCTCGCCGCATCAGAACAGACGATAACCGAAAATCATTGCACTGACGGCGACGTCCGCTCGACTTTTGCGGAGGCGAGGCTCCCCCAACGCCCGGACGCGCCGCAGCGGCTGCGCGCCGTCGCCGCGAGGCAAACGGGGGCCGCGTCCGCCGGCGAAGCGCGTCACGAAGCGCTGGCGCGCCGGCAGGTTGCTGGCGCCCTGATGAGACCGCGGCCGTAAATTGGATCAGGACCTGGCGGTCCGAGATCAAGCGCCTCCGCTCCGAGTCGCTCCATCGCGTCTTGCGGGCCGTATGAAATTGACGGCGGGCTTTGCACGGCGATGCGCGCCGTGACAAAGGGCGCAGCAAAGGACGTGCCGGAAACGTAGACGCCATCTGATCCAGCGCCTACGAACACATCAACGCCAGGCGCGGCGAAATCGATATGCTCGCCCCGCGCCGCTTGTTCAAACGGCTTGAGAAGAACATCAATGGCGGTCACCGCGATAACCTTCTCGAAAGCCGCCGGATATTGCGGCGGCGCGTCGGGCCCGACATTGCCCGCCGCCGCGACGATCACGGTCCCGAGATTGGCGGCGCGCTGCACGGCGCGATCAAGAATTTTATTATATGGGCCCGCAAGGCTTACATTGATGAGCGTGACGCCTTGAGCGCCGAGCCAGTCGATCGCGCGAATGATGTCAACCACGCCGGCGCTCGCATCGTCGGCCGCGCTAAGGACGCTTGCTGTATATAATTGCGCGTCGCGAAGACGGCCTTCGCCGATCATCAATTCGCCGATGAGATCGGCGTGGCTTTGCGACTCGGGCCGGCGCAGGCCGGGCGAAACAAGCCGGTCGACAACCCGTCCGCCGTGTCGCTTGAGGAAGGATTCGCTATGCGCGGTATCGACGATGCCGACCTTGCGCCCCGCAGGGCAACCGGAGTCCGGCCAACCGATGAGCGCTTCGGCGAACCGGCGGGGCAGGCCTTCTTCATCTCCGCCGACCGCGCCCGGATGATCGGCGGCTGTCATAGTCCTCGCTTTGACGCCAACGCCCGATTGAATGCGGTACCGGTGGTTGACGCCCGCCGTCGCGGAAGGTTCGAGCCGCTCGAGTTCGCGGATCGCCTCCTTGCGTGAAACAGACGCCGGCGGCCTGAGCGTCAGCAGGGTGAGATTGAGCGACGCGAGCGTTTCGCGCTCGAGGAGCCGATATCCTCGGCGCTTGGCGCGGGAGACGAGGTTGTCCTCAGCCTCCCGAGTCCGCACGAGAACTACGATCCTTTCGTCGGCGATCTCGTTTTCATCCCGCTCAATCGCGCTTTGAGAAGGCGGATCGAGAACATAGGTCTCGCAGCCGGCGACCAGGGCGAAAAGGATGGCCGCAAGAAGCGGTCTAAAAAGCGGCATAGGCGTCCCGGCCTGTTGCAATCATCGTGAACCTATGTCGCACTTGAGGCGCAAGAGGTTCAATCATATCCCCATTCAGAACGCGCGTTCGGCCGAAAGCCAGATCCGCCGCACATCCTCGCCGAAAGATGAAGCCTCGTAACGGGCGACTTTGACCGCCAGTCCGACACCGCGGAACGATCCCTTGAGGCCCGCATTCATCTCTCGCCCAAACAGCCGCGTGCCCGACGCATCCTTGAACTGGTGGCCGCTGGCGAAGGCTGCGACGCTCGTGAATGGTCCGATTTCGCCGGCCCGCCAATCGATCCGAAGCGCGGTTTCGCGAACTCCCTCGGACGGCGTCGTTAGAAAGACGTCCGCGGCGCCCTGAAAGGCATGCAGCGTTGCAAGCGGCGTCTGAAAGGCGCGCGCACCGCCGCGGCCAAGCAGTTCGAACCTTCCGCCGAAGGTCAGCCGGCCGATCTCAGCCGACGCCGCGCCGAGCCAATAGTCAGCAGCGTAAGGGAGCGGCGCATCGGCGAATTCGGTTTGTCGAGCGTACGATCCTTCCCAGCGCAGCACCGCCGGATCAAACGCTGCGCTGCGTCCCTCCCATCGAACACCAACCGTCTTGGACGAAGCTGAGGCGTCAGGAGCCGTGCGCGGCCCCGTCTCGAGATCGAGCGCATAGTAAAAACCCGCGATTCGCCCGACCGGCGTTCGAAGGCTTGCATTGATGACGGCGCTATCGCCACGGAACCGGCCGTTGGGATTGCGATCGCTCAAGATGCGATTGACGCTCCAGATATAAGCCGCTTCGACATCAAGACCGAGCGGCAAGGCCGCTTCCAGTCGGACGGCGTCCAATGTCTGATCGTTCTGACGGAACGCGACGCGGCCAATAAACCGCTCATCGTCGAGCGACAGATATTGCCGGCCGACGGTGATCGACGCACCCTTAAGCGGCGACATGCGGACATAAAGACGATTGAGCTCGGCAAAAGCGGGATCAGCAACGACGGCGCGGTTCTCGGGCGGACCAATGAGGTCGTCATAGGCGTCGACAAACGCCTCGGCCCCCTCAAATTCGGCAAGTCCCGTCAGCCCGTCCTCGAGCGAGACCTCAAGGCCCGCGCGAAGCCGCAAGGTCGCCGCGCTCGCATCAAGGGGGCGCCCGCCATCCCGGGCATGTTCGTAGCGGAACCGGATGTCGCCGAAGAGCTGCGCGTCGAGCGGCGTCGGCGCTTGCGCGGCATCCTGCGCAGCCCCGGCGCGCGCAGCTGGACTAGCCAACAGGCACGCTGCGGATAAGGCGATCGACAGTGACCTTCGCAAGACCCCTCCCTTGCCAAACCAACAGCGACAGCTCTGCGCACAGCTGCGTACCGACGCACCCGGTCGCGTGATACGCGGCGCCGAGCGGAATAGTTTGAACCATTTCCGCGGACCCGCCGACATGACACAATGTGATAGTCACCCCACTTACCGAATCGGAAGCGGCGGAGTTCGCACTTCGAAGGAGATGTTACCATGACTGGCGACGACGCGCAGGGGGGCAGCGAACCTGTTATCGATTATGTGTTGGGCCGTTTGACGCCCGAGGCGGCCGCTCTCTTCAAGCGCCGTCTGGCAGAGGACCAGCGCCTCGCATCGGAGGTCGCGTTTGTCGAACGCGTGCGGCGCGTTCTCAGGGAGGAAGACAGCGCGCCGGATCAGGGGCACGAGCTCGGATGGAGCAGACTGCGTCGCGCATTGGACGCTCAAGGACAGCGGCCGCTGGATGCGAAAACCGTAAAGCGCTCCGCGCCCTGGGGCATGATCGCCGCCGCTCTCTTAATGGTCGTCTTAGTTGAGGCGGTCCTCCTCGCCGGGTTGAGCAGCGTCCGCCCTGCGCCCGGCTATGTGAAGGCTTCAGCGCAACCAAAGCCGTGTCCCTGCCTGCGGGCGACCTTCAACGGCGCCGCCACGGAATCCGAGATCCGCCAGTTGCTTCTGGAGATTGGTGGCGAAATCGTCAGCGGACCTAGCGCGCTCGGCGTTTATCGAATCCGCTTCGCGGACGACGCGGCGACCTCCGCAGGCCTCGCGCGCGCGCGGCAAGCCTCTCAAATCGTCTCGTGGATCGGCGCCCTCCCTGACGATCAGTCAAATACTGAGCACGACGACACGCCATAGACGAGCGGCGGCGACAGCGATTGCCGGATTTGCGCAGCACCCTGCACATAGGAACGATTGCGACCCAACGAACCAATTCGTTCGGTTCACAACCGGATCTGCTCGCCGAATCGGACGCTTATCCGCTGGTTTTCAAAACCGGCGTGACGAGGTAATGATGCGATCATCGGGCGTCCTGGATCCGGCGCCCAACGATCGAGCCCCGGTCTGCGCAAGTTCGCGGTCCGATGCCGCATCGTGTCGTCCCATCCGGCGAATCCTCCTGGCGGCCTCCGCCGCGCAGGTCGGCGTGCACGCAAACGCCCGGCGCGTGATGGTGCAAAAACGCGGTCGCCAGCGCCCTCTATCGCGCATCACGAGGGCTGCCGCGGTTTTGCATTTCCGATCGAATATCCTGAGCTTTTCTTGGTGCGCTCAAGGCAATGCATCAAGAGGCGCTTTGCGTGCATGATCCGCGTCTTGATGGTGCCGACAGGCGCATCTTCGACGACAGCGATGTCGGCGTAATCGAGACCCTCGAAGAAGGCGAGGTGAATCGCGGTCCGATGCGCGGGCTTCAGCTTCGCAAGACACGCCCTCACGCGGTCTGCGTCGAGCGCAGCGGCTGCCGCCGCTTCAGGATCGGCGCTGCTGTCGGGAACCCCAAGCTCATCCGGCTCATCAATTCCAATCTCTCTCCATCGCGCGCGCTGTTTGTCGATTGTCTTGTTGCGGGCGATTCCGAGCAGCCATGCGCGCAACGATGACCGCCCGGCGTAACGCTCAGGCAGTCGCCAGACCTCCAGCATGACGTCCTGGACGACGTCTTCAACCTCGCTGGCGCCGGCGCCATGAGAGCGCGCATAGCGCCTGACCGCCGGCGCCTCTCGATCATAAAGTGCGCGCATCGCCACGCGATCGCCCTGCGCAATCCGCGCAAGAAGCGTTGCATCGTCGGCGTCTTGGGGCGAATTCACGATTCATCTCCAGGTGATGAAGTTCGGTGGCGGCCTTTTTATCGCACCGCTCAAGGTGAATAGGAGTCCCCCTCCACGAGTTTATTGGGTTATCCGGCGACGCGTCCCGGTTGGGGGAACTGCGGCGCACATACAAACTGAGTTGCGAAAGTGGATGACCAGCGTAGTACGACCGAGCGAGCGAAATCCGTTGATCATACGGAAGCCAGCTTTAGAGATGGCCACACAAGCGAGGCGCAAGGCTTCGATCGTCGACTATACGTGCGTCTGCAGCATGCATTTGTCATGCTTCTCGGTCGCGCGCCCCAAGATCGCCTGCAAACGATGCTCAACAGGATCGCAGAGACAGCGCGACAGAATTGCGTCGACGAGCAAGGCTGATAAACGCCGAGAACTATGCAGCCCTCCAGCTTAAGTATGGAGATTTTCTACGCATCCATGGCGACCGACACCGATAATATCCTGATGAGGGAATCGCCGCGATTTGAATGTTTTCGCCCATATCTGCGTCAGCGAAACGACTGAACGTCGGATCTGTTCCTTGACGATCTTGCGGGATTTTCGGCAGCGTTCATCCATCTCCCGTGACACGCGGCGCTAGCTGGCGGCGCTTGAGGAGCGCCGCCGGTCATCCGATTCAAAAAGGCGGAAAGATGATGCAAGCCGTGACGCGCCGCATGCATCTTCATGCGCGCATTGATTAGGCGCTCCATAACCGTCCGATAGCGAATGTTTTCTTTCTCGACCTTATATGAAATGGCCGCGCCGCAGTGAACACGCTCAACCGCGCGGCGACTCGACTGGGATCGAGTCTATCGGCGCGGCGCTCGGCGCAATTCTAAGATGCGGAACGGGTGCGACAGTCTCTTGATCGGGCGCCGCGGTAAAAGCCGATGCGAGACGCTTTCGCGTCTCGCTCGCTCAACCCGTCAAAGCTATAAGTACGCTTTATGCCGGCTTTCTGCTGCGTCGCGCCGCAGCCAAGCCGCCTGCGCCCAGCCCGGCGATAAAGAGCGGGAGCGCGCCGGGAAGCGGCACCTCCGAAAATTCGAAATTCGCGACTGAAAATGTCGGCAATAGCGCGATCGCATCTGCGCCGGTTGGGGACTGATTCGCGGCGAGGATTGTGAACGCTGCGAGCGCGTCGTTGAGGTTCGGCGTGAATACAAGGCGATTGATGTTCAGAACGCTATTGAAATAAACGAAGAACCCAGCGCGGTCCGCATTGGTGTTGTTCGCGATAAGCGTCGCCGCACTGCGCGCATTGAAAGCCGTCGCCGAATTGTCATCATCATCGGCGTTCTGCAGCACGATGACATTGACGTCGTCGAGGACGTTTCCGCCGCTTGCGAGAACGTTCTGGAAGACGATATCGCCGCTCACGCCGAACGTGTCGGCGAAAATGCGGTAAAGGTCGTTCGCCGTATCAAAGGCGGGGACGTTGACGGTCGGTTGGCCTGCCTCGATATTGATCACCGCCGCCTGTGCGCTGGCGGCGGCGACGACGACCGAGGAGGCGAGGACGGCGAGGAATTTCTTTGCCACGGCCGCATTCTCCTGAAGGTTACTAACGTTAGCGTTTTGCAAACGCGCGCACGCGGGCTTTTATTCAATATAAACTCCGAGATTGCCGAGGCCTTGGACGTGAACCCGACGCCATCGGCGCCCCAACTGGTTGTGCATAAACGCCGCCAAGCGGCGGCGCCCTGTGCAACAGGACGGTGGCAGTTTGGGTGGTGACTGCATGTTTCAACGCCCGCGTTACGGGATTGAAACGCGCCACCGCGACGCCGGCGTCTTGGTCACTGTCGAAATGCGCACCACCAATTGATGCTGGCCTGCTGCATTCGAACGACGAGGACTGGCCGCGCGTAGCAGACACCTATCCGTATGCGACATCAGCCCAGAATCGCCTCGACCAGCATGGGGCCGCGCGTCGAGAATGCGGCCCGCAAAGCGGCGTCGAAGCCGGCGCTCGTGTCCACGCTCACAGCCTCGACGCCGAAACTGTGCGCGAGAGCGGTATAGGAAATATCAGGATCGGCGAGACTGAGGAGCGAGCGGCTTGCAGCGCCGGGATTGACCGCCCCCATCCGGCCGAGCTCGATCTTGAGGATCTCATAAGAACGATTGACCGCGACGATGACGGCGATATCGAGCTTTTCGCGGGCCATCGTCCAAAGACTTTGCGGCGTGTAAAGAAAGGCGCCGTCGCCGACGAGACACACCACCTTCCTGTCCGGCGCTGCGAGGGCGGCGCCAATAGCAACCGGGCCGCCCTGTCCGAGCGCGCCGCCGGTAAGCGACAGCCAGTCGTGCGGCGCGGCCTGCGCCGTAGCGGCAAAGGCGAAATGGCTCGCCGTCACGCCGTCATCCGAGACGATTGCGCCCTCGGGCATATGGAGGGCGAGAATTTGGCCGAGCGCGGCGGGCGTCAGCGCGCCTTCGGGCGCCGAAGCGCGCGCCGGCTCTCCGGTCGGGGCGGCCTTCGCCCGAGCGCCGAGAAGTTCGGCGAGCGCAACGAGGCGTTCCCCCGCCTGCGCCGCCGCGCCGCCCGCATCGATGACCGTACAGTCGGCCGGCGCACCGCACACGGGACGATTTGGGTACTGAAAAAAGCTGACGGGCGGCGGAGCGCCGACGAGGACGAGGAGATCGACTCCGGCGAGCTGGGCGATCGACATCTCCGTAAAATACAGGATCTTGGGGGGATTAAATCGCCCCGCGCCGCGCGACTGTCGGGCCGGAAATCCTTCGCCAATTATGCGATAGCCAGCGCTAGCGAGCCGCGCCGCTGCATCAAGGCCGGCTCCGTGCAGCGCCGTTGCGCCGATCAGGATCGCAGGATTTTTCGCCTGACGGATTGCACGAGCCGCGGCCTCGACAAGCCCGTCATCGGTCTGACCCCGCGTCGGCCGCCGGCGCTCGGGAAGCGTGTTCGTCTTGCCCCATGCCGCATCGGCGCACATGACAATCGCAACTTGCCCGCCGCGCGCAATCGACTCAGAGACGGCGAGAGCGCCCGCGCGCGCGGCGTCGTCCGGCGAGGTGACCGTTTCAACGAGAACGGCTTGTTCCGCTGCGATCCGCTCAAGATGCGCGGTCAGCGGCGTGTCGAATTTGCGATGGGCAAATGCATGATCGCCGATAATCGATACGATCGGACTATGGGCGCGTTTCGCATTGTGAAAATTCGCCGCGGCGTTGTGATAACCAGGCGCGAGATGGAGGAGCGTCGCGGCGGGACGTCCGGTCATTCGCGCATAGCCGTCAGCCGCGCCCGAGGCGACGCCTTCTTGCGCGACTGCGATCGCGCGGATCCGCGGCTCGCGATCAAGCGCGAGGACGATATCGAGTTCGCTTGTGCCCGGATTGGCGAAACAGACGGAAACGCCATTGTCCGCAAGGGCCGAAACAAGCGCATCCGCCCCATTGCGGTCTTGATCTGTCATCGCCTCGATCCTCTTGGCCGATCCAAACGGGCGATTGCGCGTTGCTGCTTCGTGAAGCGCGGCGCGACCCCGAACGCAGACCCCTTATGTTTCCGTCGATGTTAGATTGTCGACAATTTTGCGAAATAAAGTCAAGCTGTTTCTTCGCGCGGCCGCGCCCGCCGAACGGCCGGCGATGCGCGTGAAAGGATGCCGGGAATTTCCGGCTCCACGAGATGAAAACGCTATCCGTCGCCGATCCGCGCGCTGGGACGTCATCAAAGCGTCACGCGAACGCCGCCCGATCGGGGACCGACCTTTTGTCGACAAAAAGCGCTTTTCGTTTGCGTCCGACTGTTGCGCATTTGCCTCAATGGATCGGGCCGCGAGGAGCGTTGTCATTCGTCGGGCGCGACGGGCGCGTTCGGAATGCGAACAGGGATAGGATCATGAACTTGAAGTTGGCTTTTGGCGCCGGCGCGGCGTGCGCGGCGCTCATGATGGGCGCGGCGGCGTCTGCAGATGACGGCGGCTTTTATGTCGGCGCCTTCGCCGGCCTGCACTTTCCGGAGGACGTTCAACTGAACGGCTTCAACGCGGCGAACCAAGTGCGCGCCATCGAAGCGCGTCTCGACAACGGAACGGTTTATGGCGCAGCGGTCGGCTATGCGGGCCGCGATCACTCTTTCGGCCGCTGGCGCGCGGAAGTCGAAACCTCGTTCCGCTCGGCGGACCTCGACGGTCTTGCACTCAATGGCGTTGATCGCACCGTCCTCGACGGCTCGGAAGTCTCGACGGTCGCAGCGCTCGTCAATGTCGCCTACGATACGCCGAAGTTCTTCGACCGCTTGCGGTTCAGCGCCGGCGCCGGTTTCGGGCTTGCGGTCATTGATCACGAGATTCGCTATCTCGTGGCGAATGCCGCCGCCATCGGCTCGATCCCGGGCAATCTGCAAATCGCCATCCCGTCGAGCGAGGCGACCTATGCCTATCAGCTTTTGGGCGGCGCCGATTTCGCGCTCACGAATCGCCTGTCGCTGACGACGGAGTTCCGTTACGTCAAGCAAGGCGACGTTGATGCGGAGCGTTTCATCCTCAACAGCATCATCAATGGCGTCGCGACGACGAATGGAACTCTGGATTCCATTCTTGAATCGAAGCACGACTTCAAGGCGCTGACCTTCGGTCTGCGCTATCGCTTCTGAGGCGTCACGGCATGACGCGGGATCGCTGCGGTCAGTCCAGTTGTTGATTGCCGCAGCGCTTCGCGCGACGTCGTGTGCGCTTTTGCGCAGGCCGCCCCCGCGCAACGATTGGCGGGGGGAAGCTTGGTCAATCTTGATGACGGCTTGCCTCCGCGCCCAAAAAGCGCAGAGGCGCTGTTATGGCAGGCTTCTGAAGAGTCGCTCTTCTGTTCGGTCAGAGCGGCATTGAGGCGCCCCGGTAACCCAGTAGGCTGTTTGGTTGGGGTCATGCAGCGATAGCGGTTCCCTTGAGCGCTGCAAAGTAGTTGGCCTCGGCTTCTGCCGGCGGGATGTTTCTCATGGGCTCGAGCAGGCGGCGGCGATTGAACCAATCGACCCATTCAAGCGTGGCGTATTCGACCGCGTCCATGGATTGCCACGGGCCTTTGCGCCAGATGACTTCTGCCTTGTAGAGTCCATTGATCGTCTCGGCGAGAGCGTTGTCGTAACTGTCGCCGACACTACCGACCGAAGGCTCGAGGCCTGCTTCTGTCAGACGCTCCGTATACCGTACACTGACATACAGGCTGCCGCGATCGGAGTGATGAACCAGGCCGCTGCCAGAGCAGGGCCTTCGATCATGCAAGGCCTGTTCGAGAGCGTCGAGGACGAAGCCCGCCCGGGTCGAAACATAAGTGAAATCAGAGACCCACAGCACATTCGGCGCTTCAGCTTTGAAATTGCGGTTCACGCGATCGAGTGGACAGGGCGCGGACTTGTCGCTGTAGGTTGTGCGATGCGGTTTGCCGCGGATAATGCCCTGCAAGCCAAGGGCCTTCATCAGGCGCCTGACAGTGCAACGTGCAACGTCAAAACCCTCTCGCTGCATCTGGCGCCAGATCGTGTTGGCGCCGTAGACAGCAAAGCTCTCGTTGAAGACCCGAAGGATCTCTGGCTTCAGCGCCTCGTCCCGGCGGATCCGCGGCGGCGTGCTTTCGGGGCGCCGCCGCCGCACATTTGCCTCATGATAGGTTGATGGGGCGATCGGCAATACCCTGCAGATCGGCTCGACCCCATAAACATCGCGGTGATCGTCGATGAACGCGATCATGTCCTTGGTCGGCGGTCGAGCTCCGCCTGAGCAAAATACGCCGACGCCTTCCGGAGAATCTCGTTCGCCTGGCGAAGCTCCTTCACTTCGCGCTCAAGCATCTTGATCCGCTCGCGCTCTTCGGTGCTCGGGCCAGTCCGCTTGCCGGCATCCCATTCAGCTTGCGCCACCCAGTTATGCAGCGTCTGCGGCGTGCACCCGATCTTGCCGGCAATCGAAACAATCGCCGCCCATTGCGAGGCGTGCTCGCGCGCGTGCTCAGATACCATCCGAACCGCACGCTCACGCACCTCAGGCGAGTAATTTGGTCTTTGCTTCTTGTCTGTCATAAGGCCACTCTCTGAAATAAAATGGCCACCGGCAAACCCGGCGCGGTTCAGAATTTCTGTCCGCCCGATTCATCGAACCGCTTCCGCGCAAGCCATTGCATTCGCTTAGCTTGCGTTAAAAGAACGCGCCGAGGTCCGCCTTGAACCTTTCGCTCTGAAATCACCTGATCTAAACGCGAAATGATGAGCGCGCGTCGCGCCATGCGTGGGTCCGGATGGGCGCGGATGCTGCAGACGCCGTCCGATACGATCCTTCCGCGAAATGATTTGGGAACCTCGACGCTGAATTTTGGCGGCGGCGGGTCCTTGTCGTTTAGGACGCGCTTGTGCCAGAACGTCGGCCTCATGCGATATGCCGCGGTCATTTTCGATTGCGACGGCGTTCTCGTCGACAGCGAGATCCTCGGCCTCGAAGACAGCGCCGCCTATCTGCGCGCGCATGGCCTTCCCTGGTCCGGCGCCGATCTCGTGCGGCTGTTCACGGGCCTGCGCGACGATGCGTTCCGGAGGCGTCTCATCGACGGCTACCGCAAGGCGAACATGGTCGATCCGCCAGCGGATTTTTTCGATGGCCTGATCGACCAGCGCCGCCGCCGGCGCGACGAGCTCCGCGAGGTGGCCGGCGCGGCCGACGCGTTGCGCCTGACCCGCGGCCGCAACGCCGTCGCGTCATCCTCGCGACGCGCCGTTCTGCATGACAAGCTGAAACGCGTCGGGCACTATGACCTCGTCGCGCCGAATATCTATTCCGGCGACGATGTGGCGCATGGGAAGCCGGCCCCCGATCTCTTTCTTCACGCGGCGGACCGTCTCGGCGTCGCGCCGCGCGACTGCCTCGTCGTCGAGGACAGCGTCAACGGGGTCGCCGCCGGGGTCGCCGCCGGCATGGCCGTGTGCGCGTTCCTTGGCGGAGGCCATTGCTTTGAGGGCCATCGGGAGCGCCTGGAGGAAGCCGGCGCTTCGTTCGCCGCGGCGAGCTTTTCAGACCTTGTCCGGGTCATCGGCTGACGGACCTCCGCGCTTGCGCGCAGTCCGCAAAGGCGCAATCTCCCGTCGCCGCAGCATGGGTTAAGCGAAAAATGCGATTCGGGTCCGACAACATGGCGCCGGCGCACCCCCGGATCATGGATGCGCTGGCGCGGGCCAACGAAGGCTACGCCCGCGCCTATGGCGGCGACGAAATCACAGCGCGGGTCGAGGAGCTGTTCGGCCGGATCTTCGAGCGCGACGTTGCCGTTTTTCTTGTGGGAACCGGCGGCGCGGCGAACGCGCTGGCGCTTTCCGCGCTCACGCCCCCCTGGGGGATGATCCTCGCGCATGAGGCGAGCCACGTCCAGATGGACGAGTGCGGCGGCGTCGAACTCGCGACGGGCGGCGCCAAGATCCTCCCGGTAGCAGGCGGCGACGGCAAGCTCACGCCCGCGGCAGTTCTCGCGGCGCTGTCGGGCTTTCCCGAACGGCCCCCACACGGAACGCCCGCGACTGCGCTGTCGCTGACGCAGGCAAGCGAGTTAGGCACGGTGTATGCGCCCGCGGAACTTCACGCGCTCTCCGAGCTGGCGCATGCGCGCGGCCTCGCGGTGCATCTCGACGGGGCCCGCTTCGCTAACGCTGTTGCGGCGCTCGGCGTTTCGCCTGCCGACCTCAGCTGGCGCGCGGGCGTGGACGCCATGTCGTTCGGCGGCACCAAAAACGGCTGCATCATGGCGGAGGCCGTCGTTTTCTTTGATCAGTCGAAGGCGGAGCATTTCGCCTTCCGGCGCAAGCGCGCCGGACATCTCTTCTCAAAGTCCCGTTACCTGGCCGCGCAGTTCGAAGCCTATTTCGACGGCGGGCTGTGGCTCGACCTCGCCGGCCGCGCCAACGGCATGGCGAAGCGTCTCGCCGACGGGATCACGGCGCTCGACGGCGCCCGGCTCTGGCATCCTCAGCAGGCGAATGAAGTTTTCGCGTCTTTGCCGCCCGGCGCGGAGGAGCGCCTGCGCGCCGCCGGCGCGGAATTCTATCCCTGGATCACGCCCGGCGACCCCGCTGGCGGGCGCATGATCCGACTTGTCTGCTCGTGGGCGACGACGACAGAGGACGTCGACGCCTTCCTCGCGATCGCCGGTCGCCGCTAGGACGCGACGGCCCCAGCGGAGTCAGGCGCCCGGAGCCGGATGCCCGGTTTTTCCTCTGGCGCGAATGTTCAAGAGCTCCACCGCCAGCGAAAAGGCGATCGCAAAGTAAAGATAGCCGCGCGGAATGTGGAAGCCGGCGCCGTCGGCGATCAGCGCGACCCCGATCAGCAGGATAAAGGCGAGCGCCAGCATCTTGGTGGTCGGATGGCGTTCGATGAAGGATCCAAGCGGCTTGGCCGCCAGCGCCATCACAACGGTCGAGAGGATGACTGCGAGCACCATGACGGCGAGGATGTCGGTGAGCCCGACCGCGGTGATGACGCTGTCGAGCGAGAACACGACGTTGATGACCATCAGCTGGATGACGACGCCTGTGAAGTTCGACTTGGCTTTGGATTTCTCATGAGCGACGCCCTCGACAGCGGAATGAATCTCCTGGGTGCCTTTCCAGAGCAGGAACAACCCCCCCGCCAGCAGAACGAGATCCTTCAGCGTGACCTCCCGGAACGCGTCGCGCGCATGCTTGTCGTCGCCGAGAAAGGCGGCGAGCCCGTCCGGAAAATAGAACAACGGCGCCTTTTCGAGCTGGATGATCCAGAAAATGAGCGTCAGCATGAGAATGCGCAGCGCCATCGCGCCCCACACGCCGATGCGGCGCGCGGCCTGAAGTTCCTTGCTTTTGAGGTTCTGAATCGCGATCGAGACGAAGAGCAGGTTGTCGATGCCTAGGACAATCTCGAGAAAGGTCAGCGTCGTGAGGCTGCCCCAGAAGGCGGGCGAGGCGAGAAGTTCGGCCATTTGGATTCCAGTTGCGGCGGAGCGAAACTGAGCTTTTACGCCGCCGCCGCTGCGCTGCCTACCGCTTCAAGGACCAGCGCCTCGAGAAGTTCGATCATCGCGTCGCTTTCGTTAAGACAGGGCAAGGCGACGAGCGTCGACCCGCCCGCCGCGACGAATGCGTCCCTTGCCTCGAGCGCAATCTCCTCGAGCGTCTCGACGCAGTCCGCGACGAAGCCGGGGGTGAGCACGGCGATATTCCTCACCCCCCGTTCGGCCAGGGTTTCGATCGTCTTTTCGGTCGAAGGCTCGAGCCAGCGGCCCGGTCCGAACTTCGACTGGAACGTCATCGGCGCGAAATCCTCGCTCCAGCCCATCGCCGCCCGCAGCAGCCTTGAGGTGACGACGCACTGGTCGAAGTAGGGGTCGCCGCGATCGACGTAACGCTTCGGCAGACCGTGATAAGAAAGCACGACGCGCTCCGGCGCGGCGTCGAGCGTCGCGAGGCGCCGGACCGTCTCGACCCGGAGAGCGTCGATGTATTTCGGATGGTCGAAAAAGGCCGGAAGGACTTTCGGCGCTTGCGCAGCGTTCCCGCCGGCGGCCGAGACCGCGTCGGCGACGCTGTCATTCGTCGTCAAAGAGTATTGGGGATAAAGAGGGACAACGACGATCTCGGTCGCGCCCTGCGCGCGCAGCGCCGCAAGCCGGTCGGCGATCGACGGCGATCCGTAGCGCATCGCCCAGTCGACGATCGCGCGCCGGCCGAGGCGCTCGGCGAGGCGCTCCGCCTGTCGGCGCGTGTGAAAGCGCAGCGGGGACTCGCCGGTGTCGGCGCGCCACACCTGCGCATAGGCCTCCGCGGTTTTCTGCGGACGTATGCTGAGAATGACCCCGTGCAGCAACGGCAGCCACAGCCAGCGTGGGATGTCGATCAGCCTCGGATCGCTGAGGAACTCGGCCAGAAAGCGCCTGACCGCGGGCACGGTCGGCGCCTCGGGCGTGCCCAGGTTGACGAGAAGGACACCGCGCCTGAGGCCCGGAGGGCTCATGCTCGCAGCCGGGCCGACCTGGGCATCGGTCAGGGTGTCCAAATTCCGCTCCTAACAGGCGTCTCGACCTTGTATACGAGGGCGCAGGCCCGTCGGCTTTCCCACGCCGAGTACGGGCTTCAGCTGTCACAATCCTGAAACACAAACCGAAGACGTTGCCGCAACCGCTCGGGGCGCGCCGAGTGCGCCAGCAGCTTTGGGGCGAATTGTGGAAATTCTCGGCATAAACATCTGGGCGGCGCTCGGCTTTCTGCTAGCGGCCTATGCGGTCGTCGGCAATGACGCCCTCCAGACTCTCGGCACGTTCATCAACTCGAACCAGAAGCTGCCGTGGTGGGCGCTCTTCCTTTTTGCGGGCGCAATCCTCGTGGTTGTATTCGCTTTCGGCTACATCCAGTTCGACGGCGACCCATCATGGGGCCGTCTTTCCGACTCGAAGAAATATCCGATCTTCGAGGTGCGGTGGTACCATGTGGTGCCGGCCCTGGCGCTTCTCCTCATAACCGCGTTCGGGATTCCGGTTTCGACGACCTTCATGATCTTGACGATCTTCGCGACCTTGCACGGTCTGCAGAGCATGCTGGTCAAATCTCTGACCGCTTATGGTTTCGCCTTCGTCCTAGGACTCGCCGTTTACGTGGTTCTCGCGCCGACCGTCGAGAAGTATTTCCTGAAGCATCCGGAACGCGCGCAAAAGCCGTTCTGGATCATGCTGCAATGGCTGACAACCGCCTATCTTTGGGCCGCGTGGCTCATTCAGGATTTCGCCAACATCTACATCTATCTTCCGCGCCGACTGGAAATCAGCGGGGCAATCGCGTCCATTTTCGTCATTCTGGCGCTGCTGCTCATCACATTCGTCATCCGCGGCGGACCGATCCAGAAGATTCTGCGCTCGAAGACTCATGTCACCGATATCCGGTCGGCGACCATCATCGACTTCTCCTATGCATCGATTCTGTCGGTGTTTGCGTGGATCAACAATACGCCGATGTCCACCACCTGGGCGTTCCTCGGACTCATTGCGGGGCGCGAAATCGCGATGGCGAACATCCACAAGGTCAGGCCGGCGATCGACACGTTCAAAAACATTCTGGCCGACGTATCGAAGGCCGCGTTCGGCTTGTTGATCAGCGTCGTGCTCGCTGTGGGATTGCCGCGATTGGCCAAGGCCCTTGCAAGCGGCGAGGGATTTGCGTCGATTTCAACACTCCTGGGGCTCGGCTAGGCGCCAGCGCCAGCCGCCCGACGGCGTCAGTTCGGATTCGGGTTTGCTCAGCCGCCGAAAGCAGCGCGCTGCATCTGCGCAAGCTGCGCGCAGCCGCCTCGGGCGATCGAGAGCATCGCGAGGAACTGCTCCTCCGAGAACGGTGCGCCTTCGGCCGTACCCTGAATTTCGACGATGCCGCCCTTGCCGGTGAAGACGAAGTTTGCGTCGGCGCCGGCGGTCGAATCCTCCGCATAGTCGAGGTCAAGCACCGGCGCGCCCCCGACGATGCCGCACGAGATCGCGGCGACGGAATCTATGATCGGGTTGGCCTTGATGACGCCGTCCTTTACGGCCCAGCGGCAGCATTGCTGGAGCGCGACCCACGCCCCGGTGATCGAGGCGGTGCGGGTGCCGCCGTCGGCCTGGATCACGTCGCAGTCTATAAGAACCTGGCGCTCGCCGAGGACTTTCAGATCGACAACGGCCCGCAGCGCCCTGCCGATGAGGCGCTGAATCTCCTGCGATCGCCCGGACTGCCCGCCCTTCGCTTCCCGCTTGGTTCGCTCATTAGTTGCCCGAGGCAGCATGCCGTATTCGGCGGTCACCCAACCGCGACCCTGTCCGCGCAGCCAGGGCGGCGTCGTCTCGTCCCACGAGGCCGTGCACAGCACATGGGTGTCGCCGAAACGGACAAGGCACGAGCCTTCCGCATGCTTGGCGTAGCCCAACTCAAGGCTGACGGCGCGCAACTCGTTGAAAGAGCGGCCTGAAGGGCGCATGAACTTCTCCGGACTTCGCTGGCGGGATCGGCGCGCGGCCTACACCCCCGGCGGGAGAAAGTCGAGAAAGCACGCACGGCTGGCTTGTTTTGCAGCGAAAAGCTCGGTTAATTTCCGTCGATCGAAGCCTTCCATAGGGGCGTGGGGCATGGGCGGCGGTTCCTACATTGCGGCGTTGCTGGCATTCATCATCCTGATTGGCGGCGGCGCCATCGTCGCCGGGCTGCGCGGCACGGAGTTCGGCGCCCTCAGCGACATCCTGTTCGGGCAGGCCGCAGAGAGCTCGGTCGTGAAGCTCGCGCTCGCCTGGGGCTGGGTCATCCTCGGCCTCGCCGCAGTCGCCGGAGCCTTCGTATCCTTTATCTCTGAGGAAAACGACGACCCGCGCGTCCAGCGCCGCCGGTTTCCCGTCGCCCTTCCTCTGCTGGCGCTCGTCGGAAGCTTCGGCTTGTTGTGGGTGATATTTGCGCCGTCCAGGACATTGATCGCCTCGGTCGCGGAAGAATCGGTCGCCGAAAAGGCGCCGGCGCGCGACCTCGAAGAGGAACTGGCAGGCGCCGAGACCGAGACGGGGCTGGCCGAGGCCGCCCCGGCCGAATCGGCGCCGCTGCAGCCGACGGTGCTGGAACCCGCGGCGGCCCTGCCGCCTCCCGAAGAGAAAGCCCGCATCATCGAAGCGGCGAAGCCGCTCACCGTAAGCGAGGAGACAGGGTTCTACTGGACCTACGAGTATCCGCTCATTCGCGGCAATAAGGTCGTGAGTTCGCCCGAAGTCGATCGCGCGCTCGCCGAATTCATGCCTCTCGACGACAAGGACGGCGCGGTGGCGAGGATGCTTTGCGGCAAGGCATGGGTAGCGTTCTCAGGGTCGGCCTCTGAAGAGGGACCACGAGACCGTAACGAAATGCGGGCGCGGGCCCGCGCGGAGCTTGTCGCGGCTCGGGCGCGCTTCTGGCTCGACCGGCATCCGGAGTGCGCCCGGCCAATCATCGTCGCCCTCGACCTTGGTCAGCACAGTCAGACGAGCGCCGGCGACCCCGGCGCCACCGCCTACCAGCGCCAGCTGATCGTCATCGGACGCGACCGCCAGTCGAACGATGAGTCGCTGCCGCCCGCCGCCGCCGTGGAAGAAATGCGGATCTTCTATGGGAATGCGGCTATGCGCGCCAAGCTGCTCGGGACCCGCCATTATCTCGGCGAGGCTGCCGTCTTCGTGCCTGGACCTCGCACTTGAGCCTTTTCGGCGCTTGCGCGATCGGCGCACGCCGCCGATATCTCACTCATGAGTGTCCTCAACGAGATTGATGCGCGCTCGCGCGAGATTTTCCGACAACTCGTCGAAACCTATCTGCGCACCGGCGAGCCGGTCGGATCGCGCACCTTGAGCCACGATCGCGGCATCGCCGTCTCGGCCGCGACCATCCGGAATGTGATGGCCGATCTGACGGACCTCGGGCTTTTGCACGCGCCGCATGTTTCAGCCGGTCGGCTGCCAACAGACCTCGGCCTTAGACTATTCGTCGATAGCCTGCTCCAGCTTGGCGACCTTTCAGATGAAGAAAAGCGGGCGATCGACGAAAGCGCGCGCGGGGACGCAGAGGCGATTCTAGAGACCGCCGCTGCCCGCCTTTCGGGCCTCACGCAAAGCGCCAGTCTTGTCGTCGCCGAAAAGAAGGAGGCGCCGCTCCGGCATATCGAGTTCATATCGGCCGGGCCGGGCCAGGCCCTTGTCGTCATGGTGTTCGAAGACGGCCGCGTCGAGAACCGCCTGATGAAGGTCCCGCCGGACCTGCCCAGCTCGGCGCTGCTGTCGGCCGGGAACTACCTCTCGGCGCGGGCGCGCGGGCGCACCATCAACGAGGCCCAGGAATCGATCCGCCAGGAAATCGAACACAGGCGCGCCGAACTAGACGAGCTCACGTCAAAACTGGTCGAGGAGGGCGTCGCCGAGCTTTCCGGCGCGACTGAAACCTCGCTCATCGTCAAGGGTCAGGGCTGGTTGCTTGACGAGCGAGCCGCGCAGGACCTTGAGCGCGTGCGGATGCTGTTCGCCGATCTCGAACGAAAGGAGGAGGTGATCGACGTCCTTTCGGCCGCAAAGGACGCCGAAGGGGTGCGCATCTTCATCGGCGCTGAAAACCGCCTTTTTTCGCTCTCGGGTTCCTCGGTTATCGTCGCGCCCTATCGCGACCAGGCCCGCAAAATTGTCGGCGTTCTCGGGGTGATCGGGCCGACCCGGCTCAATTACGCCCGCGTCATTCCCATCGTGGACTACACCGCTGAAGTGGTCTCGCGCCTGTTGAAATAAGGCCGGCGCGCCGTTACATCCCGTTGCCCGGCCAAGGGCGCTCCCGAACGCGTGATGAAAAACCAGTACCCGCCCAACGAAGGACAGGAAGATCTGCAGGCCGCCCCTGCGCCGGAGGAGGACGCCCTTCAGCTTGAATCCGGCGAGATCGCGGCGGACCCGGAGGCATTCCGGGCGGAGATCGCCTCGCTCAACGAAAAAATCCTTCGGCTGGCCGCCGAGCTCGAAAACACGCGCCGGCGCGCAGAACGGGAGAAGCTCGACGCCAGCCGCTACGCTATCGCTAGTTTCGCGCGCGACCTCCTGTCAGTCGTGGACGCCTTCGAGCGCGCCAGCGCCAGCGCCCCGGCCGACAAGGCTTCGGCCACCATCGAGGGTCTCCTCGCCATCGTGGACGGCGTGAAGCTCTCCGAGGCGAGCATGATCGCCGTTCTGGAACGCCACGGCGTCCGGCGGATCAATCCCGTAGGGGAAAAGTTCGACCCCAACCTCCACCAGGCGGTCGCCCAGGCTCCCGGCGACGCGCCCGCCGGGCACGTGCTCGACGTGGCTCAACCCGGCTTCGTCATCGGCGACCGGGTTCTGCGCGCGGCCATGGTGGTGGTCTCGACCGGCCCCGCCCACGCGCCCGGCAGGACCATCGACGAAAGCGCCTAAAGCTCGCGAACGACGGAAGACGCCGACCGCTACAATTGTCAGCATCGACTTAGCGAAGGCTTGAGCGAGGCCGCCCTATGGTTTCCGGCGTGCTTCGCAAGGGCCGTACTACCGTGTTCAAGAACGAACTCCGGCGCTATCGCCGCATTCCGCTAGACCTTCCGGCGCATGTCGTCGTCAACACGGTTGACGAATATGAAGGCCGGCTCGTGAACATCTCGCCCGGCGATCTCGCCGTGAAGCTCGATCCCGGTCACATTGTCGTCGGCGACGCCGCTGTCGTGTCGATCAAGGGACTGGATGTGATCGAGGGACGCGTCGCCCGCGTCATGCCCGATGGTTTCGCCCTGTCCTTCATGCTGTCGAAGCGCCGCCGCACGATCCTCGTCGAGCAGCTGATGCTGCGCGCCAACAGCAATCACGCCGCAGGTCTTAAGGATCGCAGATCCGCCCCTCGTCACGTCGGCAACGAGCAGCGAATGGCATGCCGCCTGCCCGACGGAGCCTCGCTGTTCGTGAAGATTCTCGACCGCTCGGTCGACGGCGTTTCGGTCGACTCCCCGCGACGCCCGCCCGTCGGCTCCGAGATCTGGATGGGGCGGACCCGCAGCATCGTGATGCGGCATACGATGCGCGGCTTCGTGGCGGTCTACGACACGAGCGGCCAGAAACCGGCGCCCAAGCTGCGCGCCGTCCAGAGCTGAACGGGGCGAGCCGTCAGGATCCGGAAGGCGTCGTCGGCCCGATCACCGACTCTCGCAGATTCGACATGACCTCACGCGCATCGAACGCCTGAGGATTATCGGCAGGCTTGACCCCCCTGCCCATCGAGACAAAGGCGACCGCGGAATAGCGCGTAATCTCGCGGGTATAGGAGTCGTACGGGTATCCCCAGCCGAACCCGTAAGCATAATAGGGAAAGGCGTAGTAGCGGCGCGGGTAGCCGTAATAGTAGGTTCCGAAGAACGGATCAGCCGTCGTAGAATAACGCTTGCTTTCTTCCGTGTCGCTGTCGAGCACGATAAAATAGTCATAACCGTTCTGAACGGTGAGTTCGGCGGCGCGATAGAGAAGACCGTTTTCCACGGTCTCGCGCGAGGTCGAGGAGTTGCCACGAAACGTGATACGGTATTTGGCTTCCTCGATGCGCTGTTCTGAAAATCCGTAGCCGCCCTTTTCGGCCGGCTGATAGGGCGTCGAAGTGGCGCAAGCGCCGAGCGCGGCTCCCGCTATTGCGGAGATGAGAAAACGGCGGATCATCACTGAAAGCCTCCCGAATAGAATACCCCCGGCGCCCGAGGACACCGAACCTGGCGACTATCATAAGGGGTAATTGTCTGCGTTCAAAGCGCGGGCGCAGCGCCTGCGGCCCGTCTTCGCACCGGCGAACTGGCGCCCCGACGAGAGCGCTTCATGAAAAAGCGCGGGCGGCGCCTGGCAGCGACCCGAGCGCCACCGCCCGGGCCTGCGCCGCCTTTCCGCGAAGCAGGCGGCGCCCCGCCTGCGCCGCCCCGAGTAGGGTGAGGGCCGGCGCGAGCGCCGGGCGCCATTTGAGCGCGAACAGGAGGCGCGACCGGGCCATATGATAATCGGACAGGGGCGAGCGATTGGAGGGAGCACGCGCCTCAGAACGCGCGCTCTTCGACGAGGCGCCGTAGCGATGGTGGACCACCGCGTCTCGCGCCCAACCGACGCGTGAAAACGTCTGGCCGGCGAAGGCCCAGTCCGCCTCTTCGTAGTAAAGAAAATAGCGCTCGTCGAGGAAACCGGCCCGATCGATGTAGTCAGGTCGCAAGGCGATGGCCGCGCCGAGCGGATAATCGAGACGCCGTTCGATTTCAGCCGTAGGCGGCGCTTCTTCAAGTCTGGTTCCGCCCCCGAGATTCTCGCCGAGCAGGGTCAGCGGGTGGAGGCGCGCGCCGCCGAGCGCTTGCACGCGCAAGGGCGCATCGAAAGCGAGGACGCTGGCGCCGCAAAGCCCAACGGACGGATCTTCGAGCCGACGCGCAAAGGCGTCGATGGCGCCGGCGGCGACGACCGCGTCGGGATTGAGCAGCAGCAGGAGGTCGAGCCTGTCCCGGGGGAGCGCCTTAAGGCCGAGATTACAGCCGGCCGCGAACCCGCCGTTCGTCGGCGACTGAATGACATTGATTCCGGATTCTGCGACCCTCGGTCCGACTTGGCGGCGGATCTCCGCGAGCGCCATGAAGCGCACGTCCGCCGGCGCCGCGGCGGGGACATGCGGCGCGCCGGCGGCGATCATGCGCAGGCGATCGCCGGATCCGTCCGGCGAGGCGTTATCGACGATGACGACGCTTGCGTCGGGGGCGTCGCCGAGAACGCTCAGCGCCGCGTCGATCGCCAGCGGCCCGCAGTTGTAGTTGACGATGACGGCGCCGACCCGCGGTCGCGTCACGATGCGGCCCCTTCCCTCGAGCCGAGCAGCACGCGTCGGGCTTCAGGACCTAGCGCGGCGGCGAATTCAGCGAGAAACCGCGCCTGGATGTCGAAAAGCGCCCCGTCCTGTCCTGGCGACGAGGCGCGGACCAGCGCGCCGTCGGGATGGCTGAGCCCCCGGAACGCCTGGAATTGCGCGGCGGCGGGATGGGTGACGAAATCGCTCCCGGAACGCATCCAGTAGCTGACCGTTTCGTCGCGCGTCGGGCTTGACGCCGCCAGGCGCACGATTTCCGCCCGCGTCCCGCCAAGCGACAGGGCCTCGATCGTCCGCTCAAGGATTTCATAGCCCTGCGCGACATAGCAGCTTTCCGGGCGATGGAGGCGCACGGAATCGCCGAGCGGCGGGCCGTAGGCGACAACCAGCGTGACAAGGCGTCCGGCCGAGTCGCGATAGGCCCGATAGGCGACCGCCTCGCCCGGCGTGAGGTCGAGCTCCTTCGGCAGAACCGCGTCCGGGATCGGCGCGGCGCGCCACTCGCCGAACGCTTCTGGCAGCAGCGCTTCGAGGTCGGGGGCGGCGACGTGACCGGGCGCGCGCGGCTTCACGCTCGCGACGCCGGCGGCGACCGCAAGCATCAACGCCGCCACGAACAGGGTGCGCGGGCCAGCGGCGAGCCGCGCCTCGGCGACCCGCATCACCTCGGTTTCTCCCACAGCAGGGCGGCAAGCCAGTCGATGAGAAACACGCCCGCAAGCGCCGCCGCGAACATGACGAGCCCAGCCGTCTCGTGGAGAAAGCTCTGGCCCGCGTCATAACCGAGATAATGCGTGATCAGCACCAAGATAGCGACCCGCGCAAGGTTTGCGGCAATGGCGATCGGGACCAGCGACAAGATCACCGCCGCATTGACCAACGGCGATCGGCGCTTCACGGCGAAAAGATAGACGGCCCCGACTGCAGTCAGGGCGATGAGGGAGTTGAGCCCTGTGCACGCGTCGGCGACCAGAAGCTGATAGGGTCCTGCTGAAATCACAGCGCCTGCATGTGACACCGGGAGACCCGCGGCATAGAGCGCGGAACTCACCCATTCGGAGATGATCCGCTTCAGCGGCGACGTCAGACCTTCAAGGGCCCATGCGGGCCAGACGATCAGGTAGAGGCTGAGCGCCAAAGGAAACCACAGCCTTGCGAGACCGATGACTCCGAACAGGCTGAGAACGAGGCCGGCGGCGACCGCGCCTTGCGACGCGGAGATGAGCAGGGTCGCCTCCGAGACGCGACCAAGCGCGTAGACGCCGAGTCCCGCGGCCAGAATGACAAGACCGGCGACATGCTCGACGCGGCCGGCGACGGCGCGAAAGTCGGGCCGGGTCAGGGCGTTCCACGCAATCGCGGCCGCGATCGCCATGATAAAGGGCTGGTGGGCGTTTTCATCGCGTCGCCATACGCCCTGCGCGAAGTCGACATAGGCAGGGAGATAAAGCGCGCACCAGGACGCAAGGACCGCGGCAAAGAGAAGAGACGGCGCCCAGCTTGTCGCCGGCGCTCGGAGGGCGAAGTTCCGCAAGCCGTCCATCGGTTAGGCGACAAGGGCGGCGCCGAGGATCTCCGCCCCGATCTGGCGCAACGTCGATTGCAGGCGCCTGAGTTCGTCAGCTCGCGTTTGATCTCGGCGCGCGACGACGAGAGCCGATTTGGTCTCGGCCCAGATGAATTGTCCCTCCGCCGTCGGCCCGAACGGCGCAGAGAGCGCAAGAACGATGTCGAACTCCGCTCTGGCTGCCGCCGTCATCGCCGAGAATCGGGACGATGCGAGGAATTCCTCGGGACGCGGCGTTGGCGCCTGACCCGCGAGCAGCGACATTCCCCGAACGACCGTTTCGCGAAGGGCGTCCTCCATCGAGGCCGCATCAGCAAGGCGCTCGGGTGCGCCGGGACCGGCCGAGAAGAGCTTGGCGAGTCGGGGCCGGCGGAGGTCGCCGTCGATGAGCAGCACGCGTTTGCCGAGCTGTGCGAAAGCGACGGCGGCGTTGGCGGCGGCGACGTCGGCCGAAACGGCGGCCCCCGCAGGAATAATCGAGATCCCTTTCAGTCTCTCGGGGGACTGCATCGTCAGCAGGCGGGCGGCGAGCGAGCGATATTGCTCCGACGCGACGGAATTCGGCCTGTGCAGGATGACAAGTTCAGCGCCAAGCTTGAAGGCGGACGGCGCGTCCTGCAGGACGCCGTCGCGGATGGCGCGCGCTATCGCAAGATCCGCCGGCGTCAAGAGTTTGAGCTTGCGGGCCGCGATGGCGAAATCCTCGCCGAGGCGCGCGGCGCGCTCCTTGATGCGGGCGGCGGCGTCGACGGAAAGCCTGCCATGAGCTGCGAGGATTTCGTCGATTTCGCCAGGCGCCGGCGCAAGAACGGGGACCGGCGCGCTGTCGCTGATGATGCTCAGCGCCGGCGGTTCTGGCGCATCAAAGGCTTCCTTGAGTTCGGTCTGCAGTCTGACGGCGTTCATGCTGCAGCCCTCGCGGGTTGGCGCGCCGCGGCCCGCTTCGACCGCTTATGGCGCGGCGCGGCGCCGGAAGGGGCGGCTGGGATTTCCGCCAGCACCGGCGCCCGCAGCAGCCGGCGTACGGCCTCTGCGTCGCGGACTCGCCCTTCAGAGAACTCGATTGCGACAGCAGCTCCGGCGCTGAGAATCGCCCCGGCGAGCAGCCCGAGCAACGCGATCACATACAAGGGAGGCGTCAACGCATGCGGCGGCGGAACAGCGCGGGCGAGCAGAACGACGTCGAGATCATCGACGCGCGACTGCATAGCCTCCTGCAGCGTGCGGTTGGCGACCAGAGAATAGGTGTCGCGGCTTGCGCTAACCTTCTTCTCGAGGCGGTCATAGGTCTCTTTCACCTTCTGGAGACTCATGACTTCCGCCTTTTTCTCCGCGGCCTCCGCTTCGAGAGCGCGCAGGCGGCGCTCGGCGTAATCGACGCGGTCTTTGACCGCGAGGCGGACGCTCGCCTCGAGCGATTCCTTGCGCCGCCTAAGGTCGACGAGGTCCGGATAGGTCTCGCCGAAGCGGCCCCGCAGCACTTCGAGCGCGGCGGAGACCTCGCCGAGCTGGGCCTGCGCTGCGCGACCCGCGTCAAGGTCGTCGCCAAGCGCAAGGGTCTTGAGGCCCTCGGGCGTAGATCGATCGACGAGCGCTTGCAGCGACTGCACTCGGGCGAGGTCGGCCCTGGCGTCGGCGAGATGCGTCGTCAGACTCTGGAGCTCGATCTCGGCGCCTTCGAGACGATGGTCTCCCATGCCGATGATGCCGGATTTCTCACGATAGTGATTGAGCTCGCGTTGCGCCCCCTCGAGATCGCGCTCAAGCGTCTGCCTCTCATCCGATAAGGACGCGGCGGCGCGAGCGGCGCGGCGCTGGCGTTGCTCGAGAACCGTCTTCATGTAGGCGGCGGCGAAGCTCTCGGCGACGCGCGCCGCCTGGGCCGGATCCTGCGCCCGATAGCCGATGGTGAGCGTGCTTGTGGCGGCGTCTGCCTCGACCACAAGATTTCTGACAAGTTCGTCGGCCGCCCAGGCCCGCGGATCATTTCCTGCGACGATCTCGCCGCCCGTTTCCCGACGCCAACGTGATTCGAAATCCGCGAACGCGATGAAGCCGTCCTCCGTCAATCTGTCGAAGGCCTCGAGAGCGACGGCGCGGCTCTGTGCGATCGCAGCCTGCTGACCGAGAAACTCCGCGACCCGCAGCCTTGGCTCATAAAGGCCCGTGACGTCCTTCTGTATCGAGTCCACGAGGACGGTCGCCGAAGACTCGTAAGTCTTCGGCAGGAATGCGCCGGTCGCAAGGCCGACGACAAGGCCGACGAGGGCGCCCCAGCCGAGAATCAGCCGGCGGGCGGCGAAGCATCGAAAGAGTGCGGTCATGGCCATGGGCTTACGGGGTCTTCTTCGGCGTGCTCTGGGCGGCGGGCTTGGACGCCGGCGCCGGCGCCGCGCTTGGCCGGTAATACGCGATCTTCGCCTCGCTCTTGAGGCGACGGACAAGACCCTCGGCGCGCGCGGAGGCTTTCTCCTCGAGAAGAATGCGACGCGCGAGCGAGCGCCATTCCGACTGAGGCAAAGCCTCCGCCGTCGCCCGTGTGATCTTCATGATCTGGGTCTGCGTTTCGCTCTTTATCACGATGTTGTCGGAGACCGTGTAGCGCGCCAGCTGTTCGCGCACCGGCTTTGGAAACGCCGTCGACGGCTGGATCGCGCTGGAAACCGCATACTCTGTCTTCGCGCTTTCAAGCGCTGCAATGAGGGCCCGGAAATCAGGTGCGTCGTCGAAGAGCGGGGCCATCGCCTTGTCGTCGAATTTGGCGGTCGGCATCGCTAGCACGGAAAACTCGTAAACGCGCCGATCGGCGAAAAGGCTTGGATTGGCTGCGATGAAATCCTCGATTTCGTCTACACCCGGCTCGGGCGGCTGGGCGGCAAGCCCAAGATAGAGATCGGCGAGCGCCTGTTCCTCGGCCGCCTGCATGCGCAGGATCGCGTCGGGCTTGCGGTGAAGGTTTTGCCCGCGCGCGGCGGAGGCGAGCAGCGCGCGATTGACGATGCTTTCGAGCGCAACGCGCTCCGCCTCAGGATCGTTCATGGAGAGACCAAGGCGCGCCATCTCAGTGCGCAGGTCGCTGAGCGTAACCTCTCGCGCGCCGACCCTCGCGACCACCTGGGTTTCGCCTGACGCCGCCGTTTTCGGCGCCTGGCGCGAAACGGCCCAGGCCGGCGGCGGCGGCGCCGAGGAGATGAGCGCGAGCCCCAGAAGCCCGGCGAAAATGAGACGCATGAGACGTCCTCCTTCAACGCGACGCAAGGAGGATGAGGTTCAGCCCGCGAGCAGCGCCGCAACCATACGGCGCGCCCGCCACCAGCGAATGCGCAAAAGCACTCCGGCCGCCGCGATCCTGTCGGACAGACGCGACAGACGTCTGGTCGTCAGAACCCTGAACAAGTGCGGCGCGGCCGAAAGCGCCGTTGCGATCGCCAGCGCCGCCCATTTGAGGCGGCTGACAGGACCTCGCCCTCCAAAGCCGTTCCAGCGCTCCGTCACGAGTCTGTCCCACTTGCGGACAAGCTCGCTCCAGTCCCGGCGCGCGGGATGGCCGATGATTGACCTAGCGTTAAAAGCTAAACGAAACCCTAGCGTCGCCGCGCGCCGGCAGAAGTCGACGTCTTCCGAAACGCCGTGAGTGAACGGCCCGACCGCTTCGACCGCTTCCCGCGTAGCGAAGAGATTGGCGGTTACCGAAAACTTCTTACGAGCGACATAATCGCGTTGCTGGAAAGCAAATACTTTTTCGAATGCTTCAACCGCCGACGGGCGCCTTTCGTCCGCGACCGTGACTGTCACCTCGCCGCCGGAGAGATCCGCCTTGTCGAGGCTCTTGCATCCCTCCGACAGCCAGTTCGAATCCGCGACGCAGTCCGCATCGATGAAGGCGAAGACGGCGCCTCTCGCCGCAGCGATGGCGGCGTTGCGGGCGTGCGCAGCGCCGCGCTTCGGCTCGCGCACCAGCTTGGCGCCTGGGAAGCGCGCCAGCGCCTCGGCAAGAGAGGCCTGGTCGGCGGAGTCGTTGTCCGCCACGATCACTTCGAAGTCGGCGAGCGGCGTCGATTGCCGGGCGAGGCTCTGAAGGCAGAGCGCCAGCGCCGCCGGCTGGTTGTAATGGGGAATGACGACGCTGATGCGCGGCTATGTCATTAAGACGCCTCTGATACGCCAGGCCCTGCGGCGGCGAGCGTCGCCGCTGCGGCCGCCGCCGCCTTTGAGCGGCCCTTCTCGAACACGCGCTGGTAGGCCTTCAGGAGTTCCGGAACGGAGTGCTCCCAGGAAAGGCGCGCGGCGATCCGCTCCCGGGCGATCGCCCCCATGCGTTCGCGCTTTGACTTCTGGACGATCAGCTGGCAGATTTTTTTAGCGAAGTCTTGAGGATCGTCGCGCCTGGCGTAGAGCGAAGCGCCGCCCGCCGACTGGCGCCCTTCGTGGAGATCGAATTGCACGATGGGCTTGCCGAGCGCCATGTACTCCATGATCTTGTTCATGGTGGATTTGTCGTTCATCTCGGTGGCGCGATCTGGATTGACGCAGATGTCGGCCGTGTTGAGCACGTCCAGCAGAACCTCGTCGCTCGCCCGCCCGTAGAAGGTGAAGTCAGCGGCGACGCCGCTGTCTGAAGCGAGCTTTTTCATCTCCTCGAGCTTCGGGCCGCCGCCGACGATCGCAAAATGGGTTTTGCCCGGGCCGCGCTCGGCGATCACATGCTTTGCCGCTTCGATTAGAAGATCGATCCCTTCCTGACGCCCGATGACGCCGACATAGCCGATGAGATGATCCGCGCCCTTTTTGATCTCTTCTCTTGGCGGTCTTATCTGGAGCTTTTCAAGGTTTGGACCGGAGCGCACGACAAAGACGTCGCTCTCGCGCATGCGGCCGCGCTTTATCGCAATCTCGCGATAGGATTCGTTCGTCGCGATCGACACGTCGGCGAAGGCGAAAGTCAGCCGCTCAAACAGCTTCAGCAGCGACCAGAAGATGTCTCGGCGTTCGAACTTCGCCTCATAGAGCTCCGGCGACAGGTCGTGATGGTCGAAGATGAACCTGGTTCCAAAGAAGAGCTTGAAGACCGCCGCGACGATGAAGACGAGGTCGGGCGGGTTGCAGGCATGGATCACGTCGAAGCCGCGCCGCCGCTTGACCTCGAACGCGAGGCGGAACTGCCAGTAGAGAGCGCTTGCGTATTCCTTCAGGTATCCGAGGGCGCTGTCGTCGGACTGCAGCAACGGATGGCGCCAGACGTGCACGCCCTCGATGACTTCATAGGGCGTTTCGTAGTCCTTGAGAGCAGGCGAGACGATCGAGACGTCATAATCGTTCTTCGCCAGCGTCGTCGCTTCCGACCATACGCGCCGGTCAAACGGTACGGGCAGATTCTCGACGATAATGAGAATCTTCTTGCGGCTACCAGTTGACGCCTTCATACGCACACTGAAAATCCTTCGGCAGGGGCGTCCGCACGAGATCGACGAGGCGCTGCGGCGGCTTCATCATCAACGGCGCGTTGCGGAACTCGGTGGCGCGGTTGCCGATGACGACCGTTCGGCCGAACGCGACCGTTTCCTCAAGATTGTCCGAGAGCATCTCGGCGATGTGGGGTATCGCCCCGTTGATGTAGTCGCGGTTCGAGCCCGTGAGCTGGGCGAGCCGCACGCTCCTGTCGTAGACTCGGACATTGTAGCCCTTGCCGAGGAGCTGCTCCACCAGCGCGACCTGGGGGCTTTCGCGGAGATCGTCCGTGTCGGCCTTGAACGAGATGCCGAGAAAGGCGATATCGCGCGCGCCGCCTTCCACGATCATGTCGAAGGCGCGATCGATCTGCCGCTTGTTCGAGATGACGACGCCGGTCAGCAAAGGCGTCTCCACATCGAGGGTCTTGGCGCGATAGATAAGCGCCCGCAGATCCTTGGGCAGGCATGAACCGCCGAAGGCGAAGCCGGGCTTGAGATAGGCCGGTGAAATGTTGAGCTTCCGGTCGGCGCAGAAAATGTCCATCACGTCGTGGCTGTCGACGTCGATGGCCTTTGCGATCGACCCGACCTCGTTTGCGAACGCGACCTTAACGGCATGCCAGGCGTTGTCGGCGTACTTCACGAGCTCCGCGACGTCGACGCTGGTCACGAAGCGCGGCGCGTCAATGCCCGCGTAGAGGCCGGCGACGAGGTCGGCCGTTCTCGGATCGAGGGCGCCGATTACGATCTTCGGCGGGTTATCGTAGTCGTGGACGGCCGTCGATTCTCGCAGGAACTCGGGATTGTTGGCGACGTAGAGGCCTGCGCCGGCTTTTCGGCCCGATGCGGCTTCGAGGGACGGGATCACTTCGCCGCGCATGGTGCCGGGCAGGACGGTTGATCTCAGCACGATTGTGTAAGGCCTGTCGGCGCCGCGCAGATGCTCGCCGATCTCGCGCGCCACGTTCAGGACGGCCTGCGTGTCGAGACTGCCGTTGCGCCGGCTCGGCGTGCCGACGCAGATGAGCGCCAGCTCGCTCTCCGCGATCGCCTCGGCCGCGCTCCTCGTGGCGCGCAGACGCCCTTGCGTCACCGCATCGAGAATGAGGTCGCCGACGCCTCTCTCCACGATCGGGGAAAGCCCCTTGTTGATGAGTTCGACTTTCGCGGCCTGCGGATCGACGCCGATGATGTGATGGCCGTCCCGCGCGAGGCAGGCCGCCGACACCGCGCCGACGTAACCAAGGCCGAAGACCGCGATCTTCATCGCTGGTCCCCGCCTGAGACGCGCGCGCAGGGCTGCGCCGCGAGCGCGACGCGCGAGAGTGCGGATTTCACCACGCCATTTAAACCCGGGTTAATTCTACCCGCCGACAATCGGCCGAACGCATACAACCACCTGAAGGTTTCGATCGGCTGAACGGCCAATGGACAAATCGCGCGCTGTCGGCGCAGTTCTCGGGCTGCTTGGAGCGATCGTCGCCGCACTCGGCTTTGCGGCGCCGGCGCAGGCGCGTACGGCCGTCTATGTCCAGCCTGCATTCGTCCCGCCGGCCCCGCTCAGCGCGCTCTCGACGCGCGGCGACAATGACGGCTATCTCGTGCCCCTCAACCAGACCCTTGCGCTGGTGTTCAGCCAGCCGTTCGGCAAGGTCTTGAACGGCGACAGGATCACGATTTACACGCTGGCGCCGTTGACAGGAGACGCGCGCGCCATCATCAGCTTCGGCCTGTGGAACAACGGCTCGCCGACCATCTTCCGTACCCAGAGCGTCAACGCGGGCAACTCGCTGCGCGTGAGCAACCTGTTTCAGCACGGCTGCAGCCTGTTCCAGGGGTGCGACTATATTTCGATCACAACGGACCGAGCCCGCAGGGGCGCCGAAGGCGCTGAGATCGACTATATCGACATCAACGGCGAGGTCGTCGATGTCGTCGCGCCGCCTGCGCCCGAACCCGCGGCATGGGCGCTCATGACTTTGGGTTTCGCCGGCGTCGCCTGGCGGCTGAAGGCGCAAAGAGCCGGACAAAATTCGCCGTCGCGCGCCGCGCCTAGATCGACCGGCGACGAGTTCCGCTTTCCGCGCGGCGCTCGAGCCGGCGATTAACGATCAGTCTCGTGCGCCGCTCTCCGGATAGGGCAAGCTCGCGATGTGAAGGAGCAGGAACGCCCCGGCGATGAGGAGACCGATTGCAAAAGCGGCGTGACCGGCGTTGCCGAGCCAGTTGCCGGCCGCAGACGCGAGCGAGATCAGGATATAGGGCGCCAGCGGCGGATCCTCGTGCCGGAAGCGCAGGAAAAACATGCCCGCGCTCGCCATGAACAGAGCGACCGCGAGCAGATCATACATTGTCTCCATCCGCCGAACATCGACCCCGCCGGTTAAGCAAGCCTTAGCAGCGACGCTCGAATTCGACAGGTCTTGGAGCCTATTGCGCCCGTGAGGCGTCGCGAGCGGCGCGGAACTCGTCGCCCGTGCGCCAGTTCGGCCACTTGTCGGAGGCGGCGAGTTCCGCCCCGACTTCGTGCAGCATGTCGACCGTTTCGGCCATCGCCGAAAGATCCCAGCTCTCGTCAAATTCATCAGATGGCTGATGATAGCGCTCGGCGGTGTAGGCGTCGAGGAGCGCGCGGCCAGCGGCCTCGCCTCCGTCGACGAGGTCGAAGCCGGAATCGGCGTAGAGCATCGGCACCCCCTTCTTGGCGAAGGAAATGTGGTCGGATCGGTAGAAGTAGCCTTTTTCCGGTTCGGCGTCGGGACGAATATAGAGACCGCGCGCCTCGGCCTTAGCTTTCAGGATGTCCTCAAGCTCCGATTTCCCGGCCCCGACGACGATAACGTCCTTCGCCCGAGGCGTCGGCAGCATGCCGTCGATGTTGACGCCGCCGACGATGTCCTTGAGCGGCACCGGCGGAACCTCGGCCATGTAGGCGGACCCGAGCAGGCCCGATTCCTCCGCCGTCACCGCGGCGAACATGACGGATCGCCTTGGGCGCGGGCCGGTCGCAAACTTCTCAGCGATCTCCAGAATGGCCGCGACGCCGGTCGCGTTGTCGACGGCGCCGTTGAAAATGTGGTCCTCGCCGCCGGCGTCGGGATCATCTCCAAGATGATCCCAGTGAGCCGTATAGAGAACATACTCGTTCGGCGCCTCGGCGCCCCGGAGCACGCCGACGACATTGGCGTCAGCGCTGCGGCGGATCGAGTTCGTCACCTTCGCGGAGGCTTTGACGCCCGGGATCGGAACCGCCTTGAACCCCCGCGTCTTCGCCGCTTCGAGGAGCGCTTCATAACTGAGGTTTCCGCGCGTAAGGAGCTTCTTCGCCGCGTCGTTCGAAATCCAGGCCTCGACCTTGACCCGGGACGCGCCGTCGTCGGCGCGTTTCAGGTCGATCTGCGGTCCGGCCCAAGACGTTTCGACCACATTCCATCCGTAGGCGGCGGGGCCCGTGTCGTGTACGATCAGCGCGGCGGCCGCTCCCTGACGCGCCGCTTCCTCGTACTTGTAGGTCCAGCGGCCGTAATAGGTCATGGCCTTGCCGGTGAACAGCGCGGGATCGCCGGTCGCGTAACCCGGATCGTTGATGAGGATGACGACCGTCTTGCCCCGGACGTCGACGCCCTCATAGTCGTTCCACTGATATTCCGGCGCGACGATCCCGTAGCCGACAAATACGAGGTCGCTGCCTTCGAACGAAACCTCTTCGGCCACGTGCTTGGTCCAGTAGACGATGTCGGTCTTGTAGCTGAGGGTTGAGAGCCCTTCCACGCCTTCAAGCCCGAAGAAGGATTTCTCCGGCACGACGTTCGACTCAACGAGCGGCACGTCCTGAAAATAGGAGCCGCCGATCGGCTCAAGCCCGAGGCGCTCGAATTCAGCCGCGATGTACTGGCGCGTCCTCTCGCCGCCGGGACTTGCCGGCGCGCGCCCGGCGAACTCATCCGAGGACAGCGTCCGGATGTGCGCGCGGAGCCCCTCCGGGCTGACTGGCATCGGCGTCGCCGGCGCGTTCCCTGCGGCTTCAGCGACCTCAGCCGCCGGCTGCTGGACCGCCTCGTCTTTCGGCTGCCTCGAACAGGCGAAAAGCACCAGGATGACCAGTGCGGCGGTCGCAAGTTTCCGCGAATTCATGGTCGATTCCCCGATCGTGACCCCGGCGGTCTCTCGCACGCGGGATGCGACCAGATCAAGCCTCGCCGCCGCTGACGAACCCTTCTCTATCCCGACGATCCTATTGAAATCTCACCTCAGTCCGTTTGGCTTGATGCCTTTGGGAGTAAGCCATCGCCCCGGGTTTTCGCGCCGCCCGACCGGGACGAGCCCCTCGCCCTTGCATCGGTTTTGGCCTAAAGCCTGCGGTCGTTCAGCCGGGGCGACCAACCTGGCGGACGGTTTGGCCTCGGGAGGACGGTTGATGAGCTTCATGACCAAAGCGGCGGCGGCCGCTCTGTCGCGTTTTGAGGACCGGGCTCCGGCGCACCTGCGCAACCTCCCCCCCGCCGCGCTTTACGAACTTGCGCTGCGCCGCGGCGAAGGCATGGCCGCCGCCGAAGGTCCCCTGGTCGTTAGAACCGGCGAACACACTGGCCGCTCCGCCAGCGACAAGTTCACGGTCCGCAGCCCGGAAACGGAGAACGAGGTCTGGTGGGACAACAACAAGGCGATGACGCCGGAGGCTTTCGATCGCCTCTTCGGCGACATGCTCGAGCACGCCTCGCGGCTCGAGCTCTTCAGCCAGGATCTCTATGGCGGCGCCGACCCCGACTACCGGATCAAGGTCCGCGTGCTGACGGAGTTTGCGTGGCACTCGCTTTTCATCCATCACCTGCTCGTTCGGCCGCCTCGCGCCGAGCGGGGCCAGGAGCCTGATTTCACCATCATCGACCTGCCGAGCTTCTCGGCCGACCCGGCGCGTCACGGATGCCGCTCGAAAACCGTGATCGCGGTCGATTTCTCGCGGCGCTTCGTCCTTATCGGCGGCACGTCCTACGCGGGCGAGATGAAGAAGTCGGTCTTCACGATCCTCAACTACATCCTGCCCGGCCGCGGCGTGATGCCGATGCACTGCTCGGTCAATGTCGGCCGGAACAACGACCCCGCCGTCTTCTTCGGCCTCTCCGGCACAGGCAAGACGACGCTTTCGGCCGATCCCAACCGGACCCTGATCGGCGACGACGAACACGGCTGGGGGCCGAACGGCCTCTTCAACTTCGAAGGCGGCTGCTACGCCAAGATGATCCGCCTGTCGCCGACCGCAGAGCCTGAAATCTATGCGACCACGAAGCGCTTCGGCACGGTTCTTGAGAACGTCGTCATGGACCCCGTGACCCGGACCCTCGACCTCGACGATGCGTCGCTCGCCGAGAATTCGCGGGGCGCTTACCCGATCGACTACATCCCGAACGCCTCGACGACGGGACGAACGACGCATCCGAGAAACGTCGTCATGCTAACGGCCGACGCATTCGGCGTGCTGCCGCCGATCGCGCGACTGACGCCGGAACAAGCCATGTACCATTTCCTCTCGGGCTTCACCGCCAAGGTCGCCGGTACGGAGAAAGGGCTCGGCAGGGAGCCGCAGCCGACCTTTTCCACCTGCTTCGGCGCGCCGTTCATGCCGAGGCATCCATCCGTCTACGGAAAGCTGCTCGGCGAGCTGATCGCCCGCCACAAGACTGACTGCTGGCTGGTCTCGACGGGCTGGACCGGCGGCCCCTTCGGCGCCGGCGGCCGCATGCCGATCAAGGCGACGCGGGCCCTGCTCTCCGCGGCGCTCGACGGATCCCTGAGGGCCGCACCCTACAGGACGGACGCGGTTTTCGGCTTCGACATCCCGACCGCGGTCGCCGGCGTCGATCCAAAGCTGCTCGATCCCCGGGCGACCTGGAGCGCTGGCGCCGACTATGACGCGCAGGCCCGCAAGCTCGCAGGGATGTTTCGCGACAATTTCGTGAAGTTCGCGCCGTTCGTCTCGGAAGCGGTCAAGGCGGGTGGGCCGAAGGTCTGACCTCGCGCGGCGGGGCGGCTTGCGGCCCCCCGCAGGACGGCTATTCTCCCCGCCGCACTCCCGCGCCAGATGAGGATTGAACGATGCTGAAGACGCTCACCGCCGGCGCCGCCGCGCTGCTCGTCATCGCCGGCGCCGCCGAGTCCGCCGACAAGAAAACGCATGCGGAAATGGACGAATTTCTCTGGCTTGAGAATATCGAGGGCAAGAAAGCGCTGGACTGGGTTCGCGCGGAGAACGCGCGCTCGCTTGGCGAACTCGAGGCGGACCCGCGCTTTGCGAGCCTTTACGAGGATGCGCTCTCGATCCTCACCTCAAAGGCGCGGATCCCCTATGGCGCCATTCACAGCGGCCGCGTCTACAATTTCTGGCAGGACGACACCCATGTGCGCGGACTATGGCGACGCGCTTCGGTCGAAAGCTACCGGGCGGGCGCGCCGGAATGGGAAACCCTGATCGACTTCGACCAGCTGGCCAAGGATGAGGGAGAGAACTGGATCCATGGCGACATCGTCTGCCTCTCGCCCGAATACCGGCACTGCATGGTCGAGATGTCTTTTGGCGGAAAGGATGCGGCGGTCTGGCGCGAATTCGACACGACCGAGAAGAAATTCGTCGACGGCGGATTTTTCCTCCCAGAGGCGAAGTCGGGCGTTGCGTGGATCGACAAGGACACGCTGCTCGTCGGGACTGATCGTGGTCCGGGAACTCTGACCGACTCCGGTTATGCCCGCACGCTCGTAAAGCTCGCCCGCGGCGGCAAACTCAAGGATGCGCCGGTGTTCGCGGAAGGCGGAAAGACCGACGTGGCGGTGTGGGGGCGCGTAGAGCATGACGGCGGCAAGGCGCACCTCTTCGCGCAGCGCGCCGTGTCGTTTTTCGAAACCGAGTACTGGTACTCGCCGAACGCCGAAACCGCGCCGGTCAAGCTTGCCCTGCCCCTGAACGCCGATCTCCAGGGCGTCTTCGACGGTCGGGCGATCTTCCTCCTGCGAGAGCCATGGCTGTTCAGGAACACGGAGTATCCGCAGGGCTCGGTCGTCGCTTACGACCTTGGCGGCGCAGGGGCCGAACTTGTGATGGCTGCGAACGATCGTCAGTCAATCGAGGCGGTCGAGGTCGGCAAGACCTCGATCATCATACAGTATCTTGAAGACGTCTCGGGCAAAGCCGCGAGGCTCACTCGCGGCACGAGGAACGGCTGGAAGGCCAAGACGATCGATCTGCCGAAGAACGGCGTCGTCGCCATCGTTTCAGCAGGCGGCGGCACGGATGACGCACTGCTCTCATTCGAGAGCCTCACCGTCCCCGATACCCTCTATTTCGTCAGCGCCAAAAACAAAGTCGCGCGGATCGCGCAGGCGCCTGCTTTCTACGATGCGACGGACGTCGTCGTGGAGCAGCGCTTCGCGACTTCGACGGACGGCGCGAAGATTCCCTATTTCGTCATGGCCAAGAAAGACGTTCTGGCGGCGGGAAGCGCGCCGACGGTCCAGTACGGCTATGGCGGCTTCCTGTCCGCGACCTTGCCCGTCTACTACGAGGACCCGGCACGGCCGCAGCATGGCGCCATCGCCGGCAAATTGTGGATATCGCGCGGCGGCGTGCTGGTCCTGTCGAACATTCGCGGCGGCTCGGAGTATGGACCGAAGTGGCATCAGGCGGGGTTAAAGGAAAACCGCCAGAAGGTGTTCGACGACTTCATCGCGATCTCCGAGCACCTGATCGAGACCGGCGTCACCACGGCTGACAAGCTCGGCGCCATCGGCCGATCGAACGGCGGCCTTCTCATGGGCGCGCTGCTGACCCAGCGCCCCGAGCTCTACGAAGCGATGGTCGTCGGCGTGCCGCTCTTCGACATGCAGCGCTACAACAAGCTGCTCGCCGGCGCCTCGTGGATGGCCGAATACGGCGACCCCGACAAGGCCGAAGAGTGGGCGTATATTTCTCAGTACTCGCCCTATCAGAAACTGGCGCCGGACAAGCCCTATCCCAAGGCGTTCTTCTACACCTCGACCAAAGACGACCGCGTCCACCCAGGCCACGCCCGCAAGGCGGTCGCGAAGCTCGAGAAGCTCGGCTATCCCGTCTATTATTACGAGAACATCGAAGGCGGTCACGGCGGCACGGCGAACCAGGAACAGCTCTCGAGGCGCATAGCGCTCGAATACGGCTATTTCGCGCGGATGCTGATGCCGGAGGGCGCTGAGCCAAACGCCGCCTCCGATTAGGGTTGCGCCGCCGCGACGCGTCCGCTACGGAGGCGGCTTCTTCGGGAACCTTAGGGTTTTCCGCGTCCGCCGGCACGACCCCCTCTGTGGAGGGACGGGGCCGGGGATGTCCCGCCGCCAGGGTAACGCCCTCGCGGCGGCGAGGAAGGTTTTGAGGGACCGATGTTCGATTCGCTGAGCGAGAGACTGGGCTCGATCTTCGAGAAGCTGCGCGGCAGGGGCGCGCTCGAGGAGAAGGACGTCGATGCGGCGCTCCGCGAAGTGCGCGTCGCGCTCCTCGAGGCCGACGTCGCGCTCAAGGTCGCCAAGGATTTCATCGCGAGAGTGCGCGAGCGCGCCGTAGGCGCCGAGGTGCTGCGCTCGGTGACGCCAGGCCAGCAGGTCGTCAAAATCGTCCATGACGTCCTGGTTGAGACGCTTGGAGGCGGGCCGGACGCCGACCGCGACGCTGGCGTCCTCAATCTCGCGATGGCGCCGCCGGCGCCGATTTTGATGATCGGATTGCAGGGCTCGGGCAAGACGACCACGACCGCCAAGGTCGCGCGGCGGCTTCAGGAACGCGAGAAGAAGCGCGTGCTCATGGCGTCGCTCGACACGCGCCGCCCGGCGGCGCAAGAGCAGCTCAAGGTTCTCGGCGAACAGGCCGACGTCAGGACCCTTCCCATCATCGCCGGCCAGAACCCGCTCGACATCGCGCGGCGCGCGCTCGAGGCGGGAAAGCTCGGCGGGTTCGACGTCGTCATGCTGGACACCGCGGGCCGGACCTCGATCGACGAGCAGCTGATGGCAGAGATCGCCGACCTGCACGCGCTCGCCCGCCCGATCGAGACCCTTCTCGTGGTTGACGCCCTGACCGGCCAGGACGCCGTCGAAACCGCCTCGAGGTTCAAGGCGCGCGTGCCCGTCACGGGCGTGGTCATGACCCGTATTGACGGCGATGCGCGCGGCGGCGCCGCCCTCTCCATGCGCGCGGTCACCGGCGCCCCGATCAAGTTCGTCGGGGTCGGCGAGAAGCTTGACGCGCTCGACGTTTTCGACGCCGCGCGCATGGCGGGCCGCATCCTCGGCATGGGCGACATCGTCAGCCTGGTCGAGAAGGCCGCCGAGGAGATGGACCTCGCCAAGGCCGAGAAGGCCGCCCGAAAAATGGCCAAGGGCGAGTTCGATCTCGATGATCTCGCCGAACAGTTTGGCCAGATGCGCAAGATGGGCGGCATGGGGGCGATTTTGGGGCTCCTGCCCGGCATGGGCAAGGTGAAGAAGATGGTCGATGAAGCCGGCGGCTTCAATGACAAGGAGATCCGCCGGCAGGAAGCGATCATCAGCTCAATGACCAAGGAGGAGCGACGCAAACCCGCGCTCATGAACGCCAAGCGCAAGATCCGCGTCGCGGCGGGCTCCGGCACTAGCGTGCCGGAGGTCAACAAGCTCCTCAAGGCCCACCGCCAGATGGCCGATATGATGAAAAAGATGGGCAAGGGCGGCATGAAGGGGCTGGCGCAGCAGATGATGGGCCTTGGCGGCGCAATTCCCGGCGGCGGCCGGCCTGGCATGAGCAAGGCCGACCTCGCCGCGCTCGGAGCCGGAAAAGCTCCAAATGCGGACGATGTCGACTTCGAGGCGATCGAGAAGGCGCTCCAGGGCCGCGGCGCGCTGCCGCCCGGCCTTCCCGGCATGGGCGCTCCCGGATTCGGCAGGAAAAAGTGAACCATCGAGGCGCGTAAGACCTCGGCAAACCCAAACGAAAGGAAGACGAAACCATGTCTCTCAAGATCAGGCTCGCCCGAGGCGGCGCAAAAAAGAAGCCGTATTATTTCATTGTGGCCGCCGACGGGCGCTCGGCCCGCGACGGCAAATTCATCGAGAAGCTAGGCACCTTCGACCCGCTGATGAAGAAGGACGACCCGAAGCGCGTTCAATACAATGAGGAACGAGTGAAATACTGGCTGAAAGTCGGCGCCCAGCCGACCGACCGCATGGCGCGCATCCTCTCCGCCAACGGCATCGTGAAATGGGAGCGCGGCAACAATCCGAAGAAGGCCGAGCCCAAAGCGAAAGCCAAAGAACGCGCCGCCGCCAAGGCGGAGAAAGCCAAGGCCGCCGAACCCGCGGCGTAGCGCCTGCGGGTCGATGCCGGCGACGAGCCGGCGCCCCGTTAGCCGTTTTGGCATGCCTCGGTGCGACGATCTCGTCGTTCACGGGAAGCCGCAGCTGATGACCTGAGCCGTTTGGGTCCCGAAGTCTTTGGAAGAGTCCGCCGGTTGATGATTCAGGAACTTTCTGGTGGGCAAGCCCGTTCGCGAGCATCAGCTCTGTCGGCTTCACGTAATTCCTAAGGTGGTACCGCCTCCTGGTCTCGAACCAGGGACCTCTAGATCCACAATCTAGCGCTCTAACCAACTGAGCTAAGGCGGCTCTTGTCCGGCGCCGGGTCAGTCCGGCGGGAAGCGCAACGGTATAGCGGCCGGACCTGCGGGCGCAAGGCGCGCCAGGGTGGCAGGCGCCGTCTGCCGGCTATTGCCCGCGCGGGGGCAGCGTTGCGATGATCTCCCTGATTTGGGCGATGCGCGTGGCGTCGGACGGGTGGGTCGACAGGAACTCCGGCGGCTTCTGCCCGCCGGCGGAACTCATCTTGGTCCAGAACTTCAAGGCCTCGTTCGGATCATAGCCGGCGCGGTTCATGTAAACGATGCCGAGACGGTCCGCCTCGAGTTCGTGCTTGCGCGAGAACGGAAGGAGCACGCCGTACTGGCCGGCGAGCCCCAGCGCGCCGACGGCGATCTGCCCGGTTTGGCTGCCGGAGCCGATAGCCGCCTGAAGCCCCTGCAGCACCACATTGGTTCCGAGCTGTTGCGATACGCGCTCGCCCCCGTGATTGGCGCGCACATGGGCGACTTCGTGGCCGACGACGGTTGCGAGCTGCGCGTCGTTCTCCATGAGGTCCATGAGGCCGGTGTAGACGGCGAAATGATTGCCGGGGAGAGCGAAGGCGTTGAGGTCCTTGGAGTCGAACACGCGCCATTCCCACTGCGCCGGATACTCGCCGGCGGCGCGCAGAATCTTCGGCGCCACACGATCGAGCCGGCTCACATAGCGCGGATCGGTCGAGGCTCGTTCCTTGGATTTGACGTCCGACCAGGCGGTCGCGCCGAGCGAGGCCATTTGCTCGCCGGGAATGAGCGAGAACTGATCGCGCCCGAGCTCCTCGTTGTAAGCACAGGCGGCGACAACCGCGGCGAGCGCCGCGCCCGCCGCTATTCGCACCCAGGTCTTCAGCGTGCGTCCAGCCATGGCGATCAATCTCCTTCGAGCCCCGGCGAGACAATAGGAAGAGAGTGCGGCGGCGACAAGGCAGGGCAGGCGACAGGAGAGGCGGCGACCCAGCGCGCACTTGCGCATCGCCGCCATTTGCAGGATCGTCCCGCCGCCGCCCCCGGGGTCCGCACGAGCATGAACCGCCTTGCCCTGCTCTTCGTCTGCGCCGCGCTCGGGGCCTGCCAGACGCCGGGAGCCGCATCGCTTTCGGAAATCCAAAGCGCCTCCAACTGGAATCTCGACGATGGCGATGCGCTCGCCTTCCGCTATCAGCGCGACATGCGCCGCCTGTTGGTCGGTCGCGACATCGCCGGCGCGCTCGGCGAGTTGCGCGCCGACGGTTACGAATGCGCGACCGGAGAGGCGCACGAGGATCACCCGGACCCGATGTCCCAATGCAAGAAGAGCTTCGCGACGCGGGCCTGCCAGCTCGACTGGCGCGTCAACCTCGCCGCGAATAACGCGATCGTCGCGGAGGTGGAGACCGGCTTCGCTCGCGACTGCGTCGGCAGGGATCGCGACTTTCCGGCCGCGAAAGACTCGGCGATCGACGATCAACTGGCGCCGGCGAAGCCTTAAGGCTCCAGCACCGAATCCCAGTAGAGGAAGTCCTGCCAGCTTTCGTGCAGGTAGTGGGGCGGGAAGGCGCGGCCGCGTTCGTTGAGTTCGAACATGGTCGGGCGCGTCGGCTTTCGCGCCGGGTGCATTTTGGCGTCGGCCGGCATGCGCCCGCCCTTCTTCAGGTTGCACGGGCTGCAAGCGGCGACGACGTTGTCCCACGTCGTCTTGCCGCCGCGCGAGCGCGGCACCACGTGGTCGAAGGTGAGAAGGTCGCGCTCCGCCGACCCGCAGTACTGGCAGGAGAAAGCGTCGCGAAGGAACACGTTGAATCGCGTGAACGCCGGCGTGCGCGTGTGGCTCACATAGGTCTTCAGCGAGACAACCGAGGGCAGGCGCATCTCGAAGGTTGAGCTGCGCACCTTGGTCTCGTACTGCGCGACGACATCGACGCGATCGAGGAAGACGGCCTTGAGCGCGTCCTGCCATGACCACAAGGACAACGGGAAATAACTCAGCGGCCGGAAGTCGGCGTTGAGAACGAGGGCGGGACAACCGTCAGGGGCGTGCGCGTAAGCCTGCATCACGCACCTCCTGCGGCGTCAACCGCGACGATCGATCCTTGCGCGCTCTTGGCCTATCTCCCTGTATTTGCTGGCGAAGCATAACCTTCGGCCCCCGAGTCGACCATAGCTGATTCTGCTTAACGCCGCGATGACAATGCCGCCGGAGATTTCAGGCGTGCACCAGCCCCCCAATACGGAAGCCGGCTCACCTCCCCTGCCGCAGGGTCGAAAACAGTCGATTTCCCCGCCCGGGCGAACTTACGTGGCCTGGACGCCACAAGCCTGGGTCAGGCATGGCGTGCACCGCCGGGTCCGCTTTTGCCCCGCTGGCGGCCGTCATAGGTTGTACGCACCGTAATTGGGGAGTTCCAGACTATGAGACATGCGATTGCTGCGGCCGCTGCGGCGGCGGCGCTTTGCGCGGCCCCGGCTCAGGCGGGCTGGTACGTGAAGGCCGGCGGCGGCGTTTCGCTCGCCGGCGACCTCGAATGGAGCGGCGCCGACTACGAAACTGACACCGGCTACGCCTTCAGCGGCGCGATCGGCCGTTACCTCGCCCCGAATTTCGCCGTGGAGCTCGAGGGGTTCCGCGACCGCGTCGAATACAGCTGCTGCAATCCGAACTCGAATTCGTCGTGGAGCGCCATGGTCAACGGCGTGTTCGAAGTGCCGGTCTCGTTCTTCCTGCGGCCCTATGTCGGAGCCGGCGCCGGTCTGCTCTGGGTCAGGTACGAAAACGACGGCATCGGGTATGAGCGGCGCGACACGGTCGGCGGCTTCCAGCTGATCGGCGGCCTTTCAGCCGAAGTGTCGTCGAACATCGACCTCTATGTCGAGTATCGCTACCGCGACGCGTTCTCCGACGCGGAGGTCTTCAGTTCGCCGCCGCCGGGTCCGCTGAATCTCGTATGGGAATACAAGAACAACTTCGTCGGCGGCGGCGTGCGCATCAGCTTCTGACCGTTGACGGCATGACGGATGGAAAGCGGGACGCTTGCGCGTCCCGCTTTTTTCATACCGGCGCGCGGCCGCGAAGATGCGCGTAATAGGTCCACAGAATATGCGCTGCAACGCCCCGATACGGGGCCCATTTGACTGCTTTCGAGTCAAGCCGCTTCTGCTGGGTCCGGCGCCCTGAGGCGGCTTCGTAGGCGCGCAGGAGCGCGATATCGTTCGGCGGCCAGATGTCGAGACGGCCCTCGCAGAAGAGGAGATAGATCGCGGCAGTCCATGGGCCGACGCCTTTGAGCGTTTGCAGGCTGACGCTGGCGGCGGCGTCGTCGAGGGTTGCGGTTTCCAGCGTGAAGGCCCCGCAATTGATCGCCGTGGCGAGGCCTAGCACGTAGCGCGCCTTCGGAGCCGACAGTCCCGCGCAGCGCAGCGCCTCCTCCCCGGCCGCGGCGACGCCTTTCGGATCGAGGGGCGCGAACCGCGCCGCGCAGCGGCCCCAGATCGCCTGCGCGCTCGGCACCGACACCTGCTGCTCAACGATGATGCGGAAGAGGCCGGCGAAGCCGCCCTCGCGGCGCCGGATATGCGGCCGGCCGATGGCTGCGAGCGCTGCGGCGAGCGCCTTGTCGCGCGCGGCGAGTTCGGCGCAGGGGAACGAGACGTCGTCGAAAACGTCGATGCGCGCCGCTCGGGGCCTCGTCCGGGCGCGCATTATCTTGCAGCCCCAAGGGTCCGCGGGGACCTACCCCCTTCGGCTAAGCCTAGCGGGGGGAGGCAGGTTGCGGCGTGGAAAGGGGTTCCCAACGAGCGTCGACTCAGTAGGAGATTTCCGCGAGCAATCGCGCGCGGTCGCCGCCGAGCTCGTGGAGGAAGCGCCGCGCCGTGATCTCGCCGAGCGTCTCCCCACGCTCGGCGATCGCCTGCAACGGGTCGAGAAAGCCCGACTCGTCCGGCTTGCACTCGCCGGTGAGGCGCCGGCGCCTGAGCCCTGCCCGCGATATTTCAAGGGCGTCGAGCGCTAAGTCCTTCAGCGAGCGGCCGGCGATCTCGGCCTTGAGCCCGAAATGGGCCGCGTCGACGCGCAGGCGCTCGCGGTCCTCGCGCGTCCAGCCCTTGGCGAGATCCCAAGCGGCGGCGAGCGAGTCATCGTCGTAAAGGATCCCGACCCAGAAGGCCGGTAGCGCGCAGATGCGCGACCACGGGCCGCCGTCGGCGCCGCGCATTTCGAGGAAACGCTTGAGGCGCACTTCAGGAAAGGCGGTCGAAAGGTGATCCTCGAAATCGTAGATGTTCGGCCGCTCGCCGGGCGCTGCGGGGAGCCGGCCCTTGAGGAAGTCGCGGAACGACTGCCCGGCGGCGTCGATGTAACGCCCGCCGCGCCGCAGGAAATACATCGGCACGTCGAGAATATAGTCCGTATACCGCTCGAACCCGAACCCGTCCTCGAAGACGAAATCGAGGAGACCCGTTCGGTCCTTGTCGGTGTCGGTCCAGATATGGGCGCGCCACGAGGCCCAGCCCGACGGCGCGCCCTCGACCAAAGCCGAATTGGCGAAGAGCGCGGTCGCGACCGGCTGCAGGGCGAGCGAAGTCCTGAATTTCAGGACCATGTCCTTTTCGTCGGCGAAGTCGAGATTGACCTGGACGGTGCAAGTCCTGTGCATCATGTCGAGGCCGAGGCTGCCGACTTTCGGCATGTAGTTGCGCATGATGGCGTAGCGGGGCTTGGGCATTTTCGGCATGTCGGCGCGCGTCCAGAACGGCGCGAAGCCGGCGCCGAACAAGGCGACGCCCATCGGATCGGCGACGTCCTTCACCGCCTGAAGGTGCCGACCTGTCTCGGCGCAAGTCTCGTGGAGCGAGGAAACCGGCGCCCCTGACAGCTCGAACTGGCCGCCGGGCTCGAGGCTCACTGCCGCGCCCTCGCCCTTCAGCCCGATGACGTTTCCCTCCTCGATGATTTCGCTCCAGCCCGTGCGCCGCCCGAGCGCCTTGAGGATGGCGCCGATCCCGGTCTCGCCCTCATAAGGCTGGGGTTTAAGGCTCTTGCGGCAATAGACGAACTTTTCGTGCTCGGTGCCGATGCGCCATTCGCCCTTCGGCTTGCAGCCGCCGGCGAGATACGCCGTGAGCTGATCGATGTCCTCGATCGGCGGCGCCTTTGGATCCTGCGGCCTTGCGGTGCTCAAGCGATGTCCTTTGCGGCGCCTTTGTGTCCGCGCGCCGTCGCCGGCGCAACCCTTTTCGCCACAAGAGCGCCGCTTTGGCTCACGCGAATGTGAGCGTCAGCGCCAGTCGCCGAGCGCGGCCTGCACGAGCGCAAGCGCAGCGATGGCAGCCGTATCGGCGCGCAGGATGCGCGGACCGAGGCTGACAGGACAGACGAACGGCAGCGCGCGCAGGCGGGCCCGCTCGGCGGGAGAGAAGCCGCCCTCAGGTCCGATCAGCACTGCATGCGGCGGCTTGAGCGATCGAATCGCCGAGAGCAGCGGCGGCGCGCGGCCCGTGTCGCCGCCCCAGTCCGCCAGGGCGTCATCGCCCTGCTCGTCGCAATAGATGAGACGTCTTGGCGGCGGCCAGTTCTCGAGCGCGCGCGCCAAGGGGACAAGTTCGTCAACTTTCGGCGCCGAAAGGCGCCCCGACTGTTCGGCTGCTTCGGTCGCAATCGCGCCGAGGCGATCGATATTGAGGCGGTGGGCCTGCGTGCGTTCGGTTTCGATCGGCATGAGCCGCGCGACACCGAGTTCGGTCGCCTTTTCGACAATGCGATCGACGGCGTCACGCTTGACAGGCGCGAATAACAGCCAAAGATCGCTTTCCGGCGCCGGCGGACGAAGGCGCGCGCCGAGAAGGATCTCGACGGCCTTCCGGTCGGCGCGCGAGACGACGGCGGCGAACTCGCCGTCGCGCGCGTTGAACATCTTCAGGTCGTCGCCGACGACGCGGCGCAGTACGTTCCGAACGTAATGCGCCTGTCCCTCCCCGAGCGACAGGTTCGCGCCCTCCTCAAGCGGCGCATCAAGGTGAAGGCGCGGGGTCATGCGGGGTTCTATCGGAGATGCGGGGACACCGCGCAACCGCCAGCGACGCCGCGCCGCGGCGATCGCGGCGGTGACGCCCCCAGCCAGTCCGCACTACAATTGGGCCATGAGCCATGCGCCAACCGCCGCGCCCGCCGACGCCGAGGCCGGCAACTGGGTCGACCGCTTCGCGCCGCCGCGCGCGCGGCCCTTCCTGCGCCTCATGCGCGCCGATCGCCCCATCGGAACCTGGCTCCTTCTGCTGCCTTGCTGGCAGGGCCTTGCTCTTGCGTTCGGGCGCGGCGAGGGCGACTGGCGGAGCGCGCTCTGGTTGGCGCTTCTGTGCGCGGTCGGCGCCGTCGTCATGCGCGGCGCGGGCTGCGCCTACAACGACATCGTCGACAAGGACTTCGACGCGAAGGTGGCGCGCACGGCGCTCCGCCCCATTCCGAGCGGGCAGATCACGCTGAAGGCGGCGTGGGGCTTCCTCGTCGCCCTGACGCTAGTCGGGTTTGTCGTTCTCCTGCAATTCAATTCGTATACGGTCGTTCTAGGCGTGGCGTCGCTGGCCCTCGTCGCCGCCTATCCGTTTATGAAACGGATCACCTGGTGGCCGCAGGCTTTTCTCGGCCTCGCCTTCAACTGGGGCGCCCTCGTCGGCTATGCGGCCCTGGCCGGGCGGGTCGATCCCGCCGCGTTCGCGCTCTATGCGTCGGGCGTTTTCTGGACGCTCGGCTACGACACCATCTACGCGCACCAGGACAAGGAGGACGACGCGCTGATCGGCGTAAAATCGTCCGCCCGGCGCCTCGGCGCATCCACAAAGTCCGCTCTATATGTTTTCTACGGCGCGACCGTGGCGTTCCTTGCGCTCGCCGGCGCGCTGGCGAATTTCCATGCCGGCTATTTTGCGTCGCTCGCCCTCCCCGCCGCTCACTTTTTCGTGCAGGTCCGGCGGGTGGACACCGACGACTCCGCCTCCTGCCTTAAGGTATTCAAATCGAATCGTGATGCAGGCTTTCTCGCGCTCGCGGCCTTGTTATTGGGGGCCGCCTTGGCATGATCGTATGTGACATGGCCTCAGAGCGGAGTGCGACGCCATGAAACGGCGGTTATTCCTCGGAGGCGCCCTTGCGGGCCTTGCCGGCGCGACCGGGTTCGCCGTCGCGAAAGACGCCAAGGGAGACAATATGTCGAAGCCCGACGCCTCGAAGATTCCTGATTACGACAGGTGGCGGCTTTCGGAGAAAGAATGGAAGGAGCGCCTCTCGCCGGAGGCCTTCGCGGTGTTGCGCCGCGAGGCGACGGAGCGCCCCTGGACCAGCCCCCTCAACGAGGAAAAGCGCAGCGGAATCTACGCCTGCGCCGGCTGCGGCTATCACCTGTTCAGATCCGAACACAAGTTCGACTCAGGGACGGGGTGGCCGTCCTTCTTCGACACGATCCCCGGCGCCCTCGGAAAAAAGACGGACTTCAAGCTCGTCCTGCCGCGAACGGAGTACCACTGCGCGCGCTGCGACGGCCATCAGGGCCATGTCTTCAATGACGGACCTTCGCCGACGGGCCTGCGCTACTGCAATAACGGCGTCGCGCTCGCTTTCCTACCGGCCTGATTTCAAAGCAAAATGAAACGGCCCCGCGCGCGGGGCCGTTGAATGAGAGCAAGAGGCCGCTTAGCGCGCGGACTTGCGCCGCGACGCAAAGCCGAGGCCGGCAAGGCCCGCAAGAAGCAGCGGCAGCGCGGCGGGCGCTGGGATGGGCGGGGCGTCTTCGATGGCAAGCTTGGCGATGGCGAAGCCGGCGCCGGCCGTGGTCGCGACAAAACGGAACGACGTGCCGAAGAACGGACCGGTCAAGAGGTCGGTCGCCTCCAGATTCCCAAAGAAGACGTTGTCGATGAAGAAATCGAAAAAGCCGCAAGGACCTTCGGAGCCTGGCGTCGAACAGTTCGTGTCGTTCCCGGCGTTGAACTCGATGCTCGTCAGCTGAACGGCATCGGTGAAGGTCAGAGTGATGTACTCGCCGAGCTGCGTCTGGTCGTTGATGTTGTCGTTCTCGGACAGGGCGCCGAGACCCGAGTCGTTCGGCGTGATGTCCTGGATGAGCTGAGTGGGGGCGCCGCCGGTCGTGTAGGCGACCGCCGTCAGGCCTAGGCCGCCCTTGGAGTAGGTGAGCCCCAGCGCGTCATTGGCGGAGCAGAAATCGAAACCGACCGAGCCGCAATCGAGGGCGATGTTGCCGGTTGGCGTGTCATAGGCGCCGTTATTACCCTCAAAGATAAAAACGGTCGCAGAGGCGCTTGTCGGAGCGGACAAAACGGCCAGCGAGGCCGCGAGCACGGCGAGCAAACTCTTCATACCAAACCCCCAATACTAACTGGGCACACCTATGCCCGCGCACCCCGTCGTCGCGGAGCCGGCGGGTCCTGTCAACCGCCATTCGGTCCAGAAGCATGATTTTCCTGAAATGATTGACCGGCGCGCACCTCGCTTGTCGAGCTTCGACAATGCACCGGCCGACAAATTCCCTTGTAGATGGATGTGGGACGGCGACGCAGCTATCCTGACGTGCAAACACGGATGCAAGCTGTATGACCGAAGAGGGGCCAGGGCTCGAACCGGGCGACGGGAAGAAGAAGCCGCAGCGGTTGCTTTTTCAGGGGAATGCCTGGCGCACGGCGATCAAGCTCGCGATCGCCAGCATCGTCGTCGGCGGCGTTCTTGCGTTTCTCGGCGTCTCGCCCGTCGGTTTCTGGCGCAGCGTCTTCGAGGGCATCAAGGGCCTGCTGTCGTTCATCGGCGATTCCGCGTTCGAGATCGTCGTGAACCTGGCGACCTATCTCTTCTTCGGCGCGCTGATCGTGGTGCCGGTGTGGCTCGTGATGCGCCTGTTGGCGGATCGCCGGCGCTGACGCTCAGAGGCCGCCGTCGCCGACCGGGTTCTCAATGATGCGGATGCGCTGGATTTCGGCGCCTCGGGCCAGGTCATAGACAACGAGCGCGCCGCCCGACGGCCCCTTGACCCGCAGCACCAGCCGGTCGCCGTCGAGGGCCATGGCGGAAATGTCTTCGTCCGCGGAGAGCACCAGGGACGATGACTTGGCGGACGCCGCGAGCGGCGGCGTCGCCCCGAGGGGTTCAGGCTGGACCAGCACGTCTTCCGCCGCGACGGAGCGGACCACGCTTGACGCGGGCTCGTCCTTCGTCGCGCCAGGCTTGCCGAGGAGTGCGAGGCTCGCCGCGACCACCGCAATGAAGGCCAGCGGCATCGTGATGATGACGATTATGAGATTGCGTGCGCCGATCGCGGCGGCGAGGCCGCTGAAGCCATCCCGGGGCGTCGATTCGGTTTCAGGCGCGTCCATGGTTTGACTCAACCGGCCTTCCTCATGCATCCGCAGGCTTATGGCCGCCGCATCCGACGATCTCAAGCCGCCGTCGCCGCTGGCGGTCCTTCGCTTCGCGGTCTCGCGTGAACATGCCGGACAAAGGCTTGATAAATGGTTGTCAACTATGGCGGCGGGGCTGACCCGGACGCGCCTTAAGGGGCTCATCGAGGCGGGCGCGCTCACCAAGGACGGCGCGCCGGTTGCGGACGCCGGCCTTCGACTTCGCGGCGGGGAGGTTTTCACCCTCGACCTGCCGCCGGCGACGGCCCCCGGGCCGGAGGCTGAGGCCATTCCGCTTGAGGTCGCCTACGAGGATGCGGACCTCATCGTCGTCAACAAGCCGGCCGGCATGGTGGTGCACCCCGCAGCCGGCAACCACCACGGGACCCTCGTCAACGCACTCATCGCTCATTGCGGGGCGAGCCTTTCTGGAATCGGCGGCATTGCGCGGCCCGGCATTGTGCACCGGCTCGACAAGGATACCTCCGGCCTCATCGTCGCCGCCAAGAACGACACGGCTCACGGCCGCCTCGCCGCGCTTTTCGCCGAGCACGATATCGAGCGCGCCTATCTCGCGATCGTCGCCGGCGCGCCCCGACCACATGCCGGGACGATCGATGCGCGGATCGGCCGCGCCCGCGACCGGCGCAAAATGGCGGTCTATGATGACCCTGCACGGGGCGACGCGCGCCGCGCCGTCACCCACTACAAGGTCGCAGAGGCCTTCGGCCGCAGGCGCGCCAAGCTCGCCGGCGACGCCGTCGCCTCGCTGGTCGAATGCCGCCTCGAGACCGGCCGCACGCACCAGATCCGCGCGCATCTCGCGCATATCGGCCATCCCGTGCTCGGCGATCCGGTCTATGGCCGGCCGGGCCTGTCTGGGTTGCGGCCGGGCGACGACGACGCCGACGCCGCGCTCGGCGCGCTTGCACGTTTCAAGCGCCAGGCCCTGCATGCGGCAGTCCTCGGTTTCGTCCACCCGACGAGCGGCGCACCCCTCCGGTTCGAAGCTCCGCCGCCCGCCGACTTCGCTGAATTGCTCCGTCTGCTGAGAACGCTTTGACAGGCGTCGGCCGCCGACTGGCGCAAGGGCGAAGGCCCCCTTGGGAAGGCGCCGGCCCGGGCCCAGCCGAGCCGCCGCGGCGGCTGGCGCAGGCGGCCTCCCGCAATTGTGACCGAATCGCCGCAACTGGACGACGGCTCACGATCGTACATTTTTTGTAATTCTTCCGGTCCTTCCCATATCGCCAGATTGGCCGGACAGACGCTTCACCAGCCGACAGGGGAAGTCTAGAACACATTCTATGAGCAAAGCCCTCGCCACAGCGCCTGCCCTGACGCCGGAAGGAAGCCTCTCCCGTTACCTCGCCGAGATTCGGAAATTTCCGATGCTCGATAAGGACGAGGAGTACATGCTCGCCAAGCGCTTCGCCGAGCATCAGGATCCCGACGCGGCCCAGCGGCTCATCACGAGCCACCTGCGTCTCGTCGCCAAGATCGCCATGGGCTATCGCGGCTACGGCCTTCCCATTGGCGAAGTCATCTCCGAGGGCAATGTCGGCTTGATGCAGGCGGTCAAGCGCTTCGATCCTGACAAGGGCTTCCGACTCGCGACCTACGCTATGTGGTGGATCCGCGCCGCGATCCAGGAATACATCCTGCGCTCGTGGAGCCTCGTCAAAATCGGCACCACCGCCGCGCAGAAGAAGCTGTTCTTCAATCTGCGCAAGATGAAGAGCAAGATCGACGCGATCGAGGACGGCGACCTGAAGCCTGAACAGGTCGAGCACATCGCCAAGAAGCTCGGCGTCACCCAGGACGACGTCGTTTCCATGAACCGGCGGCTCTCCGGTCAGGAGACGTCCCTCAATGCTCCCATGCGCAATGACGGCGACGGCGGCGAGTGGCAGGACTGGCTGGTCGACGAGAACGCCGTGAACGCCGAATCCAAGCTCGCGAATGAGGACGAATACGAGCTGCGGATGAACCTCCTGCAACAGGCGCTCGCGACGCTGAATGAGCGCGAGCAGCACATCATCACCGAGCGGCGCCTTAAGGACAACCCGGCGACGCTCGAGGAGCTCAGTCAGGAATACGGCGTCAGCCGCGAGCGCGTGCGCCAGATCGAGGTCCGGGCTTTCGAGAAGCTCCAGAAGGCGATGAAGCGCATGGAGCGCGACGCCAAGACCCGCAAGGAAGACGCCGAGACCGTCGACGCCTGAGGAGAGAGCCTACTTTCCGGCCTTCTCCTTGGCTTCTGCGGCGCCGACTAGGGCCTCGCACGTCGCCTTCTTGTCGGCGAGCTCTTGCTGCATGCCCTTGGTCGAGTTCGTTTTCGAGTAGCTTTCCATCTGCTTCAGGATGGCCTTGGCTTCGGCGTCGCTGCCCGCGAGTCCCTGGTTTTTCAGGTATTGCATGGTCTTCTCCGGGCTCTTGGTTTCGCCGGCCTTCGGCGCGAGGTTGAGTTGGCCCGTATATTTGACGCCGCTCCATAATCCGATGGCGGTGCGAATGGCGCCGAGCACCTGCTCGGCGGCGCCGGCATAGGCATCTATGGCCTCGCCGACCGGTCCGAGAAACTCGACGCCGGGCGGAATCTTGCCGAAGAGATCGTTTGCTGCATCGACGGCTTTCGCCCAGTCCGAGAGGTCGCCGTCATAGGTGTTGAGGTCCTCGCCCGTATTGGGATCCTTATTGAGGGCCCCCAGCGACGCAAGCGCCTGCATGGCCTTAGCCTGCGCGTTGACGAGCTCGCCGAGCTCCTTGATGCAGTCATTGGCCGACTTGCGGGCCTTTTCGATGTCCTCCGTGCTCGGAGGACTGACGACGGGAATCGCGGCTTTCGCCTCCTTGGCGGCGTCTTCGGCGTTCCGGCGGGCCATTTCGACCTCCTGCTCGATTTTGAGGCATTCCTTCTCCTTCTGCGCTGCAGCCGCGGCGGCGACGGCGGACTGCGCCGCGGCTCTCTTGGCGGCCTTGCGCTTGCGCGCGGCGTCCTTGTCCATGTCGTCGAGCTCTTTGGCCGTATGCAGCGGCCTAGCGGCGTCGCCGACGCGCTTCTTTGCGGCGTCCAGCGCCGCCCTGGCCTTCTCCAAATTGGCGCGCGCCTCCTGTCGTTCGGCGGTCGTGCCGCTGCGATTGGCTTCCTTCAGGGCTTTCTCGGCGTCGGCGGCCGCCGCCTGGGCGTCGATAGATTCTTTGTTGGCGCGTTTTAGCTCTTCCTGACGCGCGGCCTCCTGCGCCCGCACATTGCGCGCATCCTGCGCGGCGGTGTCGGCGGCGGCCGCCGCCCTATCGGCGTCGGCCTGCGCCTGCGCCGCGGTCGCTCGCAGCTTCAAGAGCTCCTCGTCGCATGGCTTTTTCTTCTTCACCTTGTCCTGCCAGTCGTCGTAGGCGGCCTTCGCCTTGCGCCGGAGCGGCTTTGGAATCCGATCGTCGGCATCATCGATCTGCGGCGGCGCCTGAGATTGAGTTCCGCCTGCCCCGCCCGGAGAGCCTCCGCCGCCGACTCCGTTTCCCTGAACGCCCTGCTGCAGCCCCTGCTGCGGCTGACCGCCGCCGGACGCGGCATCACCCACCACATTCACGTTGAAGCGCAACGTCTCGCGGTTGATCTTGCAGTTCTTGAAGATGAGAAACCGGCAGTTTCCTAGTCGATGTCGATGAAGCCGATCTTCGGGCCCGGCGCAGCGCCGCTGAGATCGATGGTCGCGTCGAGATATTTGGTCTGGCCTGCCGGCACCTGACGCACGACCGGATCGGCGGGAAGGCGCAACCAGTTCGATTTCGAATTGAAGCGAAAGTCGATCGGCTGGCCGCAGTTCGCGTTCTGCGCGCCGAGCTTCAGCGTGAAGATCTCACCGCTCCGGCGGGCGCCGAGGTCGACATCGCGGTAGCCAGGCGCCTGGGCGGCGGCGCTCCCGAACGCCAGGAACACCAGCAGCGCGCAGATCACGCCCGTCTCAAGCCTCAACCGCATATTGCCCTCCCAGCGAAGCGTATGCAGGTTACGGTCGGCCGCTCGACACTTTAGGCGCCCGGGGCGGCAGGGCTGTCAACAAATTCCATTGTTGCGGCGCGAAGGCGCAAGGAGCGGGTGGACCTCCGGGCCGCGGCGGCCGAGGCTTCCGTTGAGATCAAGGAGATTCCCATCGCCATGGCGACCCAGGACAAGACTGACGCCTTCCGCAAGCTGCATATGAAAGGCGCGCCCTTCGTCATGCCGAACCCGTGGGATGCGGGCTCGGCGCGGATCCTCGCCGGACTGGGCTTCAAGGCGCTCGCGACCTCGAGTTCGGCCTCGGCGCTCACCCTCGGGCGCGTCGACTACGGCGTTACCCGCGAGGAGGCGCTCGCCCATTGCCGCCTCGTCGCAGGCGCCGTCGAGATTCCGGTCTCCGCCGACCTCGAGAACGGATTCGGTCCGTCTCCGGACGATTGCGCGCTCACCATTCGCGAGGCCGGCAAGACCGGGCTGTGCGGCGGGTCGATCGAGGATTCGACCGGCGACCGGGACGCGCCCATCTGCGACCTCGCGCTCGCGGTCGAGCGCGTGGTCGCCGCCGTCGAAGCCGCGCGCGCCGCGCCAGGGGGGTTCGTCCTGACCGCGCGGGCGGAAGCTTTCCTGCACGGGCGGGGCAACCTCAAGGAGGTGATCGCGCGTCTTCAGGCCTTCGACGACGCCGGCGCCGACGTCCTGTTCGCGCCCGGCCTCCCTGACCTCGACGCAGTGCGCGCCGTTACATCGTCCGTATCGAAACCGGTCAACGTCCTCATCATGGGCGGCCTCGCCGATGCTTCGCTCGAGGGCCTAGCGAAGGCGGGAGTCGCGCGCGTCAGCCTCGGCTCTGCGCCGGCCTACGCAGCCTACGGCGCGCTCGTCGAGATGGGCGCCGCCGTTGTGCGCGACGGCGATTTCAAAAGCGTTTCCGCCCATGGCGAGGGCGCTAAGCGCATCAGGGGATGGCTCGCGCGGCGCTGACGGCGGCGCACGCGCGTCACAGAACCGTCAGTATGTCCTTGAGCGCCTTCTTCTTCAGCGCGTGGAGAGGCACCTCGGCGTTTGCGGCGGGCTTGCCGGCGACGACGATCATGTAAGGCTTCTCATTGGCCGGGCGGCCGAGTTCTTCGTTGAGAAAGCCCATCGGGTTCGGCGTGTGCGTCAGCGCGGCAAGGCCTGCGTCGTGCAGCGCGAGAAGCAGAAAACCGACAGCGATGCCGACGCTTTCGTTGACATAGTAGTTCTTCCGGTCGTCGCCGGGTTCAGGACCGCCGCGCCGCTGAGCGAAGACGGCGATGAGATAGGGCGCGGCAGTCATATAGGACTTGACCGCGTCGGTCCCCAGGGGCGCTAGCGCTTCGAGCCATTCGGGCGACGCCTTGCCGGCGTAAAACGCCGCCTCCTCGGCTTCGGCCGCCGCCCGCAATCGAGCCTTGATCCTTGGGTCCGCGACGAGAACGAAATGCCAGGGCTGGTGATTGGCGCCTGAAGGGGCGAGGCCCGCCGCCGCAATGCAGTTCTCGATCACTTCGCGCGCGACCGGTTCGGACGAAAACTGCCGCACCGTATGGCGGCGCCGCGCGGCTTCGAGAAAGGCTCGGCTGCGCGCCAGCATCTCCGCCGGCGGATGCTCCGTATAATGACCAAGCGAAGCGAGAGGGACGAACGCGGCGGCCGTCACGGGAAGAGATCGCCGCGATTCGCCGTCGGCAAATAGGCTCGTACGGGCTGCGGCGATCGCGACCCGTCCTTGCCGACATAGACGACTTCGACGCTGAGCTTTTCCGGGTCGAACCTCGACCGCGATTCCACCGCGGCGACAATCGCGTGACCCTTCACGGCTTCGCTGGCGATGAGAACGCCGTCCTCCATCTTCGCGGTCCCCGTCGTATGGAAGCCCGCCGTGGTGAAGTAGTGGAAGACATACTCCTTCGCGCCCTCGTCATAGAAAATGATGCTGCGCCCGCCATAGGTCGAGCCCTCGATCCGATGGGTCGACTGCAGGGCGCGACCGCCGAGGATCAGCTCATAGGACGCGACGTCGATGGTCTTCTTGCCGGACTCGTCGGTCCACTCGGCGCGATAGGTCCTGCCGTCGAGCGGGGCGAAGGCCGCCATCGGCGCATATGCCTCGCCGGCGAGGGCCGACGAGAGGACGGACAGGGCCGCGCCGGCCGCGGCGACAGTTCTTTTCATGATGGATTTCTCCGTTGACGGTCTATTGAAGCATTTTCGGCGCGCCGACGAAAGCGGTTGCTCGACGAAGAGGTCAGCGCCGCCCGAACAGCTTTTCGATGTCGGCGAGTTTCAGTTCGACATAGGTCGGGCGGCCGTGATTGCACTGGCCGGAATGCGGCGTTTCCTCCATCTGCCGGAGCAGCGCATTCATCTCCTCGGCGTTAAGGCGACGCCCCGCGCGGACCGATCCGCGGCAGGCCATGGACGAGCACACCGCCTCAAGGCGCTCCTTCAAGGCGAGGCCCTGGCCGAACTCGGCGAGATCGTCGGCGAGCCGGCGCACCAGCGCCGCCGCGTCCGGGTTGCCGAGCAGCGCCGGAACCTCGCGGACGAGGACAGCATCCTCGCCGAAGCGCTCGATCACGAGGCCGAGTTCGGCGAACTCCTCCGCGCGCGCCTCGATGCGCGCGGCCGCGCCGGGGTCGAGATCGACGATCTCGGGGATCAGCATGGCCTGGCGGGCGACGGCGCCGCCTTCGAGCTCGCGTTTCATGCGCTCGTAGACGAGGCGCTCATGCGCCGCATGCTGATCGACGATGACCATGCCATCCTCGGTCTGCGCGACGATATAGGTCTCGTGCAGCTGCGCGCGGGCGACGCCCAAGGGGAAGCGCTCGGGCGCGTCTTCCGCCGGAAGGTCCCGCGCGGAAGGCGCCGCCACGTCGTAACCACGGCCGCGGTCCTCAAGGCCGCCCCCGGGCTCGCGCGCCCTGCGGAACGGATTTTCCGGCGCGAGATAAGGCGCAGACGGACGAAACGGCGCGACCCCAGGGCCCGATTGCGCCGTCATGCGGCCCAGCGCGAACGCCGACGGCGACGTCGCGGCGCGATGACCGGCGGAGGCGAGCGCCTGGCGGAGCGCGCCAACGATGAGGCCTCGGACGAGCGCCTGGTCGCGGAAACGTACTTCGGTCTTGGACGGGTGCACGTTGACGTCGACGATCTCGGGCGGAACGTCGAGGAAAAGCGCGAGGACGGGATGGCGGTCGCGCGCCAGAAAGTCCCCATAAGCCCCCCTGACGGCGCCGACAAGCAACCTGTCTCGAACCGGCCGCCCGTTTACGAACAGATATTGCCGGTCGGCGAGGCCTCGATTGAAGGTCGGCAGCCCGGCGAAACCGCGCAGCGCAAGGCCCTCGCGGCGCGCGTCGAGCGGCAGCGCGTTGTCAGCGAAATCGCGGCCCATGACGGCGGAAAGGCGCTTCAGCCGCCCCGCCTCGCCGCCCCCTTCCGCGGGCAGAGTCAGGAGGCGCCGGCCGTCGGAAGCAAGCGAGAAGGCGACGGCGGGGAAGGCCATGGCGAGACGCTTCACAACTTCGGCGACAGCCTCGGCTTCGAAGCGCTCGGACTTGAGGAACTTCAGCCGGGCGGGCGTTGCATAGAAAAGATCGCGCGCCTCGACCCGCGTTCCGCAGCCCGAGAACGCGGCCGGCGACGGGCCCTCGAGGGCTCCGCCGTGTACGGATAGCCTGAACGCATCGGCGGCGCCCCGCGCGCGACTGACGATATCAAGTCGCGCGACGGCGCCGATCGAGGGCAGCGCCTCGCCGCGAAAACCGAGCGTAGAGATGCAGTCGAGATCGACGCGGCCCTCGGCATCCGGCGCGAGCTTGGAGGTCGCGTGGCGTTCGACCGCGACAAGGAGATCGTCAGACCCCATGCCGCAGCCGTCATCGGCGACGACGACGCTCTCCTTGCCGCCGCCCTCGATGCTGACGTCGATTCGCGAGGCCCCGGCGTCGAGGCTGTTCTCGACCAGCTCCTTGACGGCCGCAGCGGGGCGCTCGACCACCTCGCCGGCGGCGATGCGGTTGACGGCGTCAGGCGGCAGGCGACGGATGACGGGCCGCGCGTCGTCGGACATTTCAGGGAGGCGATTCGCCATGGCCCATTATGGGCGGCGGGCGGGCGCCGGAAAACCGCCGACTAGAAGATTCCCGGAAGCTTCAGCGTCTCGTCATCGCGCTTGATGACGACCTGCGCGTTCTCGCCGATGACCGCCTTGATGGCGGCTTCGCGCTGCGCCATCCATTCCTCGGGATTCTCGACGCGCAGCGGAGCCGCCGAATCGTCGACCTTCCCGCCGACGAATTTCCAGAACAGCAGCTGATTGGCGAGGCTTCTGTCCTTCTCGGCCCGGTCTCCGTTTTCGGCGTCGAGTATGGCGCGAATGTTCGGATCGGCGGTAAGCGCGTTGGCCTTCTTGAGGATTTGCTGCTCGCCCGGGGGCGGCGCGGCGCCCGAGGCGTCGCCCATCAGCACCTGGCGCGCGCGCGCGGAGGCCGAGATTTCGTCAGGGCGCGACTCGCCCGGTTTCGGGGGCCGCAGGGCATAGTCCGGCGGCACCACCAGCGGGGCCTTGGTCGTGATCGCGAATTCGTCTGGCGGGTTCTTGCCGCCGCCGACCGCCTTCGTAAAGCCGGCGCAGCCGGAGAGGCTCGCGAGGACGAGAAGCGCCGCGCCGGCGCGGACCAAGACCATCATGTGACACGACCTTTTCGAACGACGAACCGCTTTATAGGCGGCGCGAGGCGGGGCCCGCAACCGGCAAGCTGGCGACAGGACCTCACGGCTTTCCGGCTGCCGGCTTGCCGCCGGCCGCTTCATTCCGCCTCCGCCTCAGCCAATCGATGACGAGAAGCGCGATGCCGATGTTGATGGCGGCGTCGGCGATGTTGAAGACCCAGATGAAGCCGCCATTGGTCACCGTGAAGAACGGGAAGCCGTCGCGCGGCGTCAGGTGCGGAAAGGGAAAGCCCGAGAAGTTGAGGAAATCGACGACATAGCCAAAGCGCAGGCGGTCGATGAGGTTGCCGACCGCCCCGCCCATGATGAGGGCGACGCCGGCGACTGAAAGTTTGCGGGTCGCGCTCGGCAGCCAGTGAATGAGCGCGGCGGTGACGGCGAGAGCCACCAGAGACAAAATCACGGCTGCGAGAGGCGATCCGCTCAGCAAGCCGAAACTTGCCCCGTAATTGCGCACGAAGGTAAGGTCGTAGACCTCCGTCATTTCGAGATGCCCGTTCGGGAGCTCGGGCAGCTTCAGGTCGTTGAGTATCCAGAATTTCGTCGCCTGATCGAGCAGCGCGACCAGGACCGCGCTGACGATCCCGATGACGAAGAACTTGCTCGCCCGCGCCCGCGCGGCCCAGGCTTGAGCTTTCTTCAGATAGTTGGCGACGGGAGAGTTCATGCCGGACATGCGGGTTTCTCTCCCCGCTTTACGCGCCGCGCATGGGGGGGAAGCCTCGCGTCAATCCGAGACATCCCGATCATGCCGCCTCCCCGCGCGCGACGACGGCGTCAGCGCATCGCCCGCATAGAGACGGGTGCGCCGTGGTCGCGCCGACATCCTCGACGTGCCGCCAGCAGCGCTCGCACTTCTGCGCCAGCGAGAGCTTCGCCTCGACAGCGACGCCGGCGACGTCTGGCAGCCGGAAGGCGGAAGCCGGCCCCTCCCCGCGTTTGAGAGCGACGGCGGCCGTGATGAAGAGGTCGGCGAGGTCCGCGCCGCGGCAAAGCTCCAATACCGCGGGGTCGGCGAGGTGGAGGACAGGCGCCGCCTCAAGGCTAGCGCCGATACGCTTGTCGCGCCGCTCGATCTCGATGGCGCCGGTGACGACGCGGCGGATGTCGCGCAGCCTCGCCCAGTCGGCGGCGAGCGTCCCGTCGCGCCATTCGGCCGGGGTCTGCGGGAACTGCTGGAGGTGAACCGATCCGTCTGCGGACGGATAGCGCGATAGCCAGGCTTCCTCCATAGTGAAGACGCAGACGGGCGCGAGCCAGATCGCGATTCGATCAAAGGCGGCGGCCATGACGGTTCGCGCAGCGCGGCGCTTTACAGAGTCCGACCGGTCGCAATAGAGGCTGTCCTTGCGGATATCGAGATAGAAGGCCGAGAGATCAGCCGCGCAGAACTCCATCACCGCGCGCCACGCCGCCTTGAAGTCGAAGCGACTGTAAGCCGCGCGCACCTCGACGTCGAGCTCGGCGAGGCGGTGGAGCATGTAGCGCTCGAGCGCCTGCATGTCCTTGTACGGAACTTCTTCCAGCGGAGAATAGCCCGCGAGAGCGCCGAGCAGGTAGCGCACGGTGTTGCGCAGCTTGCGGTAGCCGTCGACAGCGGTCGAAATGATCTCCTTCGAGATGCGCGGATCCTCGGTGTAATCGAGGCTGGCGATCCAGATGCGCAATATCTCCGCGCCATAGTCGCGAATGATCTCCTCGGGCGCAATGGTGTTGCCCAGAGACTTCGACATTTTGCGCCCCTCGGCGTCGACGACGAAGCCGTTGGTGACGAGATGTCGGTACGGCGCGCGTTTTCTCGTGCCGCAGCTTTCAAGAAGCGAGGACTGGAACCAGCCGCGATGCTGGTCCGAGCCCTCACAATAAACATCGGCGGGCCACGAGAGGTCGGCCCGGCCTTCGAGCACGAAGGCGTGGGTCGAGCCTGAATCGAACCAGACGTCGAGAATGTCCTCGACCTTTTCATAGTCGGCTGGGTCGTATTCGGCCCCGAGAAACTCGGTGGACGGACGATCGAACCAGGCGCCGGCGCCGCTTTCGCGGATGGCGGCGAGAATGCGCGCGTTGACGCCGTCGTCCTGAAGGATTTCGCCGGTCTCCTTGTTCACGAAGATGGTGATGGGCACGCCCCAGGCGCGCTGGCGCGAGATGAGCCAGTCGGGGCGGGTTTCGACCATGGAGCGCAGGCGGTTCCTGCCCGTCGGCGGCGTGAACTCGGTCGCGTCGATGGCGTCGAGCGCGTATTCGCGCAAGGTCTTGCCGCCATCGATCGGCTGGTCGAGGCGGATGAACCATTGCGGCGTCGCACGGAAGATGACCGGCGCGCGCGACCGCCAGGAATGCGGATAAGAGTGCGTGAGCTTGCCGCGCGCCAGCAGCGCGCCGCGCTCAATGAGGGCGTCGATGACGGCCTTGTTCGCGTCGCCGTCCTTGCCGGCGTTCTTGCCTTCGGCGACGAGAACCCTCCTGCCCTCGAACCCCGGAGCCTCCTTGGTGAAGGCGCCGAACTCATCGACAGTATAGGGAATGGGCTTGGCTTCGAGCCTTTCGAGCGCGTCGCGCCATGGCTTGCCTTGCGGCGACATCCACGCTTCGAAGTCGTCCTGACCGTGCCCGGGAGCCGTATGCACGAAGCCGGAGCCGTCCTCGTCCGTCACATGCTCTCCAGCAAGCAACGGCACATCGAACTTGTAGCCGCCGTCGAGACCGCGCAGCGGGTGTGCGCAGACCATCCCGTCCGGCGTCACATTGTCCAGCCGCTTGAACGCGCTAATTTTCGCTGCGGCGCAAACGCTCTCCCAAAGCTTGTCAGCAACGATGAGCTTTTCGCCGACCCTCGCCCAGGGCGCGATCTCCGTCCCGGTTTTCGGATCGACGATTTTTTCGACGCCCTGAACTTCATAAAGTCCGTAGGCGATCGTCCGACCGTAGCAGATCGCGCGGTTCCCCGGAATGGTCCAAGGCGTCGTCGTCCAGATTACGAAGGACGCGCCTTCGATCCGATCGGCGGGCGAGGTTGCGCCGGGCTTGATGTCGAACGCGCCGCCCCGCACGTAGGGAAACTTCACCCAGATCGTCGGCGAGTCCTTGTCGTGATACTCGATCTCGGCCTCGGCGAGCGCGGTCTGCTCGACCGGCGACCACATCACCGGTTTGGAGCCGCGATAGAGGAGCCCCGCCTTCACGAATTTCAAAAGCTCCGCGGCGATGACCGCCTCCGAGTTGAAGTCCATGGTCGAATAGGGATTGTCCCAGTCGCCCTCGCCGCCGAGGCGCTTGAACTCCTCGCGCTGCACGTCGAGCCAGTGCGCCGCATAGGCGCGGCACCGCTCGCGAAACTCCGATGGCGGAACATCGCGCTTGGCGCGCCCCTTGGCGCGGAACTCCTCCTCGACCTTCCACTCGATCGGGAGGCCGTGGCAGTCCCAGCCGGGCACATAGTTGGCGTCGAACCCCGCCATCTGCTTCGAGCGGACGATCAGATCCTTCAGGATCTTGGTCAGCGCCGTGCCGATGTGAATATGGCCGTTGGCGTAGGGCGGCCCGTCATGGAGCATGAAGGGCGGCCGCCCCTTCGCATCCGCGCGCAAACGCCGGTAGAGCCCCATCGCCTTCCAGCGTTTGAGGAGTTCGGGTTCCTTGGCCGGGAGACCCGCGCGCATCGGAAAATCGGTGGCGGGAAGGAACAGCGTGTCCTTGTAGTCGCCGCCTTCGGCGGCCTTGGCCTTCGATGCGTCAGGCATCGGTTTTCTCTGATCTGGTTGAAGCGAGGGCTCGGACGGCAATGACCCGGAACCGCGCGCGCCTGTCAAGCAAGCGGGCGGGCCGGGGCGGTAATTCGATTGGCGCGACAAGACCTCATGCCGCGCAGCCTAGCAGGGCGAACCCGGCGAGACCAGCCGGTCGCTCAGACCAGTTCGAGGAACCTGACGCCGTCGCCGTCGGCTTCGCAGACCATGGTCTGCCGGGTGGTCCGCCCGCGGTCCTGCATTTCGAACCGGGTGACGAAGCGCACCGCCGCGCCGCCGTCGAGGCTGCGGATGTCTTCGGGCCGCGCCGGCAGGCCGACGCTGAGCCCCTCTCGGCGCGCCGCTTCCCGGGCCTCCGCTTTGCAGTCGTTATAGGCGGCGCCGTAATTGTACTCGCCGGGCGCGGCGCGGCCGCCCGCGAGGTCGCGATCCAGGGGATCGTCGCCATCGTCGCCGGCATAGCCGCGGTCGTCGCGCCGGTAATAGAAGCCGTCGCGGCTCGTGCGATCGTAGCCATCGTAGCCATCGTAGATGTCGTAGGGGCCGGAGCGGCGGTCGCCGTAGCGGTCGTAGCGTTCGTCATCTCGGTCGTCATAGCCGCGGCGGTCCGACGCGCTGTCGATGAGGATGGCGGCGCCGACAATGCCGGCGGCGATCAGCCCGGCCTCGGCGCCCGAAAGACCTCCGCGATGCCGCTTGTACCGATAGTGATGCCCGTAGTGAGGGTGCCAGGCGCCGTGATACCCGTCATAGCGCCACGATCCGTGGTGGCCCCAATCGCCATGCTTGTCGTAGCCATGGCCGTAACCGTGGCCGCCTCCGGCGGCGGCCGGCGCAGCCGCGGACAGGACAGCGAGGGCGGCGGCCGCAGAAAATAGAGGTGATTTCAGTCTCATCGTCCGGACTCCCGACTTCGGGCCTCCCATACGAGGGAATAGAAGCCCGACGCACGAAGCTTCCCCCCGATTGTGACAAGTTTGGGGCAAGGAGCCCAATTGACGATCCTGTGATGGGGTTGCGCCTCAGCGCCGCTCGGCTAGCATGACGGTGCGGAGACGGAGGGGCGTCATGCGTTGGGTTGTGCTGGGGTCATTGTTCGCGCTCGCCGCGTGCGCGTCAGACGGCGGCGAGGTTGCGGCGACCGCGTCCGGCAAGGGCGCGCCCCTGTCGAAATGCGCGGATCTCGACTGGGTCTCGCTCGGCCAGCGCGACGGGCTCTACGGCGAGGCGCCGCAAAAGCTCGACGAGCGCGCCGCGGAATGCGCCGGCCCGCTCCTTGCGTCCAACACGGAAGATTATCATCGCGGCTGGACCCGCGGCCTTGCAACTTACTGCACGCCGGACGCCGGCTATGACGCCGGCCGCAATGGCCGTGACTATCGCGGCGTGTGCGCGGGCGAGAGCGAGGACGTCTTCCTCGCCGAGTATCAAAGAGGGCGCCGCCTCTTCGACATGACCGACGGCCTCGCCAAAAACCGGGCCGCGCTCGCGACGGCGCGGGCGAACCTTGCCTCGGATCGCTTCGAACTGAAGCGCGAACTCGATCGCGTCGCCGATATTGATGCGACGCCGGAAGACAAGGGCAAGGCGATTGAAAAGGTCGCCAACTACCGCCTCAGCATCAGCCGGCTCGAGGACGAGATCCCACGCCTCGAAGCCGCTATCGAGGCGGCGGAGACGGCGCTGAAGGCGCACCAGCCGACGCGGCGGGAATGAGGGTCTAGCTGCCGGCGCGCTCAATCTTCAGCTTGACCGACCCGACTCTCAGGCCGCGCCAGCCGACAGTCGCGTCGTTCCCGACTCCGCCCGGCTCCAGATAGAGAACGTCGCGAAAGCGCACAATCCGGCCGCTCCCGTTCTTGGACGGCAGCCGCACGTTATATTCGAGACGGAAGAAATTCCCGTCCTGGAATCCGCGGGCCTCGCCGATGACGTCCTCGCGCGATCCTAAATACCGCCCCGGCCCAGTTCGCGTCAGACGCCAGGTTTTCCTGTCGCGCTCGCCGTCGTCGTAAACGAACTCCTCATCGAGCGTGAAGACGTCGCCCTCCTGCGTTCCCGTAAGGGTCGCCGTAAAGCCGCGCCTGACGCCGGTGATGGACCTGAACTCGCCGCGCGCCACGGTCGAACCGGCGAGATCGCGCTCGAGGGAAAAAGGCGAGTCGAGCGCGCGATCCGGCGCTGCGGGCGCGGTGGCGCAGCCGGCGAGGACCGACAACAGAACGACGCCAGATACAGGTCTCATGGCGCGAGATACGCCGCCGCGCCGTCGGTCGGATCACGGGAAGTCCCCTCGACGCGAGCCCGCCCCGCGTGATCAGCCGCGGGCCATCTGCGGGGCTTCGTTCGGCGCGCCCGACGGCAGCCATTTCGGATTGGTCTCCGGCTTGCCGATGAGATAGCCTTGCAGATAGTCGACCCCGAGGCCTTTCAGGAGCATGGCGTCGGCCTCGTTGTCGACCCACTCGGCGACCGTCTTCATGCTGAAGTTGCGCGCGAGGTCGAGCAGGGTGCGCACGAAGAGCTGGTTTTCGCGGCTCGACGACACGCCGGTCACGAACGAACCGTCGATCTTCAGCGTGTCGATGTCGAGCGCCTTCAGGTTACGAAAGGACGTGTAACCCGCTCCGAAATCGTCGATGGCGAACGAGGCCCCGAGCGCCTTCACTTCCGAAACGAACTCGATCGAGGCGTCGATGGCGTCAATCACCTGCGTCTCGGTGAGCTCGACGGCGAGGCGCTTGGCGAGGCTGGCGTTGGCCCGCAGATGCGCGAGATATCCTTCCGCCCACACAGCATCCTTTACCGTCTCCATCGAGATGTTGACGTTCAGGTGGATGTGCGGGCAGGTCGCAAGCGTGTTGATCGCCAGTTCGAGGACGCGCCGGTCAAGAAGATGCACGAGTCCGAGTCGCTCGGCGACCGGAATAAATTCCGGGGCCGGAACTTCGCGGCCGTCTTCGGCGCGCATGCGTATGAGGCACTCGAATTTCAGCGGCGACTCGCCGAGATCGGCGACGATCGGCTGATAGGCGAGGCGGACGCGCCGCTCGTTGAGCGCGGTGAGGATCACGTCCGACATGTGCGTGTTGCGCCGGCGCATGCTGACGACGTCGGTCTTTTCGGTGAAGGCCGACCAGCTCGAGCGGCCGAGGCGCTTGGCCTGGTCGAGCGCCGCTTCGGCCTTGGCCATGGCGCCCTGGCTGTTCGGCGCGTCGGCCGGCAGGTTGACGGCGCCGATCGAAATCGAGGCGGCGACCGCTCCTTTACGCGATTCAACGACGCTTTCGCGCACGACGTTCATCAGCTTGATGCACGTGTCGCGCATCGTTTCGGGACCGCCCGAGGCGATCAGGATGCCGAACTTGGTTCCGGCGACGCGGCCGACGAAATCGTCGGGCCCGATGACGCTGTTGAGCCGCCGCGCGATTTCGACAATCACCTCGTCGGCTATCTCAAAGCCGAAATCCGCGTTGATGGCGCCGAGGTCGTCGATGCCCGCGAGCAGGTAGACGCCGCGGCGCCCGCTCCCGGCGAAGAACTCGTCGAGCTTGAGGCGAAGATGCGCGCGGTTAAGGAGCCCGGTCAGCTCGTCATTGGCCGCGAGCCATTTCAGGCGCTCTTCCTTCAGGCGCTGATGCTCCGTGGACCGAAGGACGCCGATGAGGCGCCGGTTCTGTCCGGCGCCGATCCACCCGCCGCGCTCTTCGACCCAGAAGCCCTCGCCGTCGGGACGGACGAGGCGGTATTCGCAGACATAGCTGGAGCTTTCGCCGGCGAACGCGGCGCTGCGCGCGGCTTTCGGGCCGCCCTCGATGCGGCGATCGAGATCGCCTGGCTCGCCTGTCGGCGGCTCGCCGAGGAGGCGCGTCGCGGCTGCCGGATCCGGCCAGTGAAGGCGTCCGGCCGAAGGGTCGAATTCAAACAGGGTCTGAAACTGGGCGTCGTCCTGATCGGCCGCCTGCGAGGACCGCGGCTGGGGGGGCGGGCTCGCGCCGGCGCCGTCTGCGACCCGCTCGCGAGGCGAACTCACGCTGAACACCATTGGACTTCCCGACAACCCGCGAAAAAGACCATAGAGTCTCAGGCGTAAATAAAACTCAAATGGGGGCGATCGGCGGCAAGCAATTTGCTCCGTGCCCGGCATGTCAGGAATCATTAACCTTCCGGCGGTCCTGCCGACACCTGCCCCGCGGTCGAGGGCCGTGCGCGCTGTCGAGGCGGGCTGGCGGCTCCATGAAGAACCGGCCGCCGCCTCGCAGTCGCGCCGGCGCCCGCGGGCGGCCGACGCCTACGGGACGGCGCGTCTCGGACCCGACCTCGGCAGGCGCCTCGACATCATCGCGTAAGAACGCAGCCCCCGGCGCGAGCCGAAGCCTAATGGCCGACGATGACCTTCTTGTCGTCTGTGGTGGTGAAGTCGCGCCGCGCCGTCACCGTAGTAACGACAAAGCCGGCCATGGGGTCGAGCAGGCACATCAGCATGAACAGGAAGAAGGTCGAATTCCCGAAATTGGGCGCCAAAATGAACGCCAGCAGGACCAGAATGAACAGCATGAAAGACAGGAGGTGGTTGGTGATCGACGCCTGCCCAGTCTTGGTCGAACGGATCAGTTCGACGAAGAGCAGGCCCATGCTGGCGAACAGGAAAATGTCGCCGCCCGTCACAGCCCAGTTATCCTTAGAATACAGGGGCAGGGACACGATCTCGGCCTCGTGCCACGGCACGGTCGCCCCGGCCGCCGCGCCCTCGATGCCGAGCACGGTCAGCGCCGCGTAAACGACAAACGCGATCGTCATCAACGGAAACATTGTGTACATGGAATCCCCGCTCCTCACCCCTTCACGGCCGACGCTATCATAACAAGAGCGCGGGCCAAGCTAAAGCTCGCTGATCCCTTTTGGAGATCGGGCGCGGTCATTAAGCCACATGACGCCCATCAAGTCGCGGAAGGCGACGGCGAGGCGCCCCAGATTGGTGTATTTCGAGGTCCCGAAGGCGCGCGGGCGGTGGTTGACCGGGGCGAATTCCACCAGAAACCCTTCCCGGCGCATCAGAGCCGGCAGGTACCGATGCATGTGGTCGAAGGCCGGCAGGCGCAAAAAAGCCTCGCGATAGAAGACCTTAAGACCGCATCCCGTATCCGAGGCGCCGTCCTTTAGGAGCCTCTGGCGGACCCTGTTGGCGATCCGCGACGCCCATCGTTTCGCAGCGGAATCCCGCCGCTTAACCCGCTCGCCGGCGACCATGGCCAGGCCTGCGGGCGCGTCCGGCCGGATGAGAGCGAGGCGGAGCCTTGGGATGTCGGCGGGGTCGTTCTGGCCGTCGCCGTCGAGCGTTGCAATAATCGCCGCCCTGGCGCCGAGCACGCCCGTGCGCACCGCCCGGCTCTGGCCGGCGTTCGCCTCGTGGGCGAAGATGCGTAGGTCCGGGACCTTCGCCCGGGCCGCCTTGAGCGCGGCGACCGTTCCGTCGCTCGACCGGGCGTCGACGACGATGATCTCGTAGGCGAGACCGGCGAGTGCGCCGGCGATTTCCTCGACCAGCGCCGCCGCGCCCTCCTCCTCATTGAACATCGGCACGACGACCGAAAGGGCGAGCGCCGAGGGGGCGCGCCCCAGCGCGAAGGCCGCCGCCGAAGTTGTCATCGCGCTTGCCGTCATCGGGGCGCTTTTAGGCGCGGGCGTGCGGCCGCGCCAGTTGGGCCGGTCTCGATTCAGCGTGCAGCTTGGTCCATGCTGGCGGCCGGGGCGGCCGAGCGGTCGCTCTCGGCGGTGCGGGCGACAACCGGGACGGTTCGGCGTGGCGGCGTATTCAGGCAGCGAGTCGGTCGGGGGACGCGCCTTGCGCCTCGCGGTCGTCGGCCTCTTCGCGGCGATGATCGCTCTCGCGGGACTTAGATCGCTGCCGCCGCTCGACCGCGACGAAGCCCGCTTCGCCCAGGCGACTGCCCAGATGCTGGAAAGCGGCGATTACATCGCGATCCGCTTCCAGGACGACGAACGCAACAAGAAGCCCGCCGGCATCCACTGGCTGCAGGCCGCTTGCGTTGCGCTGTTCTCCGATGTCGAGAAGCGGGAAATCTGGGCCTTTCGCCTCCCCTCCATGCTGGGCGCGATCCTCGCCGCCGTCTTCACCTATCTCGCCGGCGCGCGGCTCTATGGGCCGCAGACGGGATTCCTTGCAGCGCTGCTGCTGGCTGCCGCGCCGGTTTTCGCCGGCGAAGCCACCATCGCCAAGACTGACGCCATGCTGCTCGCCTGCGTGTGCGCAGCCCAGGCGGCCTTCATCCATGTGTTCGCGCGCTGGAACGACGACGAAGACGCAGGGCTAGCCTGGCCCCTCGTCTTCTGGGCCGCGCTCGGCGCAGGCGTGCTCATCAAGGGACCGATCGCGCCGCTCGTCGTGCTCCTGACCGGCGCCGCCTTCTTCTGGCGCGCGCGCGACGTCGGCTGGATCGTCGCGTTGAAGCCCCTCATGGGCGTGATCATCCTTGTCCTGATGATCGCGCCCTGGGCGGCCGCCGTGGGCGCGGCGACCGAAGGACGCTTTTATTCGGAAGCCCTCGGCGGCGACATGCTCGGCAAGATCGGAAGCGCGCAGGAAAGCCACGCGGGCCCGCCGGGCTACCATCTGCTGCTGCTGCCGGTTCTGCTGTGGCCGGCTGCGGCGCTGATCGCCCCAGGCTTCATCCAGGCCTTGGCGACGCGGCGGGCATGGCCGTCCTGGTTCCTCTTGTCTTGGATCGCGCCGGCCTGGATCGTCTTCGAGCTGACGGCGACCAAGCTGCCGCACTATACGCTGCCGCTTTATCCGGCGATCGCCATCCTGGCGGCGCGGGCGGCGAGCCTCGGGGCCGGGGCGCGGCGGCCGATCGTCCGCCGAGTCGGGGCGGGACTTTACGCTCTGACCGGACTCGCCGCCGCCGGCGCCGCCGTCGCGCTGCCCGCGCTGTTCGGCGCCGACGGGGCCGAGGGGCCGGCGGCGCTGTTCGCCCTGCTGATCGCAGGAGCCGCGCTGCTCGGCGCGCTGACCTTCTGGTCGGGGCGCTGCTATGAAGGCGGCCTTGTCGCCGCGTTGGCCGGATTGCTGCTCGCCTGGGCCGCGCTTACAGCCGTTTTGCCGAAGCTCGAACGCCTTGAGATATCGCCGCGGCTCTCCGCCGCCCTCGACGATGACGATCTCCACCCCCTGAAGGACGGCGCGCCGCCGGTGGCCCTCGCCGGCTACGCCGAGCCCTCCGCCGTCTTCCTGCTTGGCACGCAGACGGTATTGACCGACGGCGCCGGCGCCTTCGAACATCTTGCCGCGACGGGGGGGGCCGCCGTGGTCGAGAAGCGCGAAGAGGCGGCGTTCCTCGCCGCGGCGGCGCACAGCGGCGCGACGCCCCGCGGCCTTGCGACGATCGATGGGCTCAACTATTCGAACGGCCGCGAGACGACCCTCGTCGTTTGGCGCCTCTCGTCGCGCTGATGCTTCAGACCAACGCCGGACCCTCGCTCATCGCCGCAATGAGTCCAGCGCGGCGGTTCGCGCTCATCGCCGCGGCGCTGACCGCGCTTCGCGTCCTCACCCTCGTCTTCGCTGACGCCAATCTCGGTCCCGACGAGGCGCAATACTGGGTGTGGAGCAAGGATCTCGATTTCGGCTATTTCTCCAAGCCGCCGCTTATCGCGTGGATCATCGCCGCGACCACGTCGCTGTTCGGCGACGCCGAATGGGCGGTGCGGCTCGCCGCGCCGTTCTTCCATCTCGGCGCGGCCCTTTTCATTTTTTCGCTCAGTCGGCGCCTTTTTGACGGGAAAGTCGCGTTCTGGTCCGGCCTCGGCTGGCTTTTGATGCCGGGCGTCTCGTTCTCATCCGCCCTGATCACCACGGACGCGCCGCTGCTGTTTTCATGGAGCGCCGCGCTCTACTGCTTCTTCGCCCTGGTCGATGCGAGAGCGCAGGCGAAGCCGGCCGCGGGCCTTGCGCTGCTGCTCGGACTCGCGATCGGCCTCGGCTTTCTTGCGAAATACGCGATGATCTATTTCTTCATCGGGGCCGGCGTCGCCGCGGCGCTCTCGCCGGAGATCCGCCGCGGTCTCAGGATCAGCGATGCGGCGATCGCGGGCGCCGCCGCCCTGCTCCTCGCCGCGCCCAACATCTGGTGGAACGCGCAGAACGAGTTCAGCACCATCGCCCACACCGCCGCCAACGCAAATTGGGGCGCCGACATGTTCCACCCCGTTCGGCTGGCGGAGTTCATCGGATCGCAGTTCGGGGTGTTCGGGCCGATCTCCTTCGGCCTGCTTGTGTGGGGCGCGTCGACTCTAAGCCGTGGTTCGGCGACGACTGGCCCCGATCGCGAGCGCTGCCTCGCGCTCGCCGCCTTCGTCGCCCCGCCGCTGCTCATCGTCTGCGTGCAGGCGTTTCTCTCGCGCGCGCACGCCAACTGGGCCGGCGTCGCCTATCCGGCCGCGATGATCCTCGTCTCGGCCCTTGCGGCGCGCGCCAGACTGGAGCTTCTGCTGAAAGGGAGCGCCGCCCTCCACCTCGCCGCGGCGCTCGCCTTCATGGCCGTCTTCACCCATTTCAGCCTTGCCGACCGTGTGGGGCTCTCCAACGCGGTCAAGCGCCTGCGCGGCTGGGAGTCGACCGGCGCCGACATTCGCGCGGCGGCGGCGGGCTATGACGCAATCGTCGTCGACGACCGCGAGCTGATGGCCTCGCTGCTCTACTACGCCCGCGGCGGCCCGCCGGTCGTCTCCTGGAACTCGAACGGCAAAATCGACCATCACTTTGAAGCCTTCATGGGCTTTGAGACGGTCAACGCTCCCCGCGCGCTGTTCGTAAACAAGACGGCGGACATCGTCGCGCTCGGGGGGCGGCATGCCGCGATCGCTCCCATCGGCCGGTCGGTCGTCGATCTGAAGCGCGGCCGGACCCGCACGCTCTATCTTTACGGGGTCGACGGGCTCGAGGCGCCCCCGCCCTGACTTTCGCTCTCAGAGGCGCCGCGCGCGGCGCGCC
>JACADZ010000056.1 GCA_013389105.1 Parvularculaceae bacterium
CCGCGAAGGCGGCCGAGGCGCGCGGGGCGCCTTTGCCGGCCGGGCGGGCGGCGCTCGACCGGCGCGCCTACCATATCGCCCGCGAACTGGCGGGCGGAATAACTAGAGACGGCGTCGTCACCTCAACGCTCGACGTGCGCTTGCAAAGCCTTGCCGAGGAGCGTGCGCGCGCCTATGCGGCGAGGCTCGACGACGGCGCGACGCTCGCGCTGATGATCGTCGATGCGAGAACGCGGGCCGTGCGCGCCGCGGTCGGCTCGGCGAGCCTGAAGGCCCCGGGCGGCTGGATGGACCTGACCGCCGCCGTGCGATCGCCAGGTTCGGCCCTCAAGCCCATCATTTACGGTCTTGCGTTCGAGGAAGGTCTCGCCGGTCCCGACACGGTCATCGACGACATGCCGCAATCCTTTGACGGCTACGCGCCCGAGAATTTCGACCGGACTTTCCGCGGCGAAGTTCGCCTCTCCGACGCGCTCCAGCACTCGCTCAACGTGCCGGCGGTGACCCTGCTCGATCGTCTTGGCGCGGAACGCCTCGCCGCGGTACTGACGGCTTCGGGCGTTCGCCTGAAGGCCCCGAAGCGGGCGGGGCGCGAATTCGGCCTCACCCTGGCGCTCGGCGGCGCGGGCGTCACCATGCGCGATCTTGCAACGCTTTACGCCGGTCTCGCCAATGACGGCGCCGTCGCGCCGCTCGTCTGGCGCGTGGAGGAGGAAGGAGCGAAGGCGCACGCTTTCCAGATGTTTTCGCCGACCAGCGCCCGCCGCATCCGCGAGATCCTCGCCGACGCGCCGGCGCTCGAAGGCCGCGCGCCCGCGCGGCTCTCGCGGACGGCGCCGCGCGTCGCCTACAAGACCGGCACCTCCTACGGCTATCGCGACGCCTGGGCCGCCGGAACGGCCGGAGCCTATGCGGCGGTCGTCTGGGTCGGCCGCGCCGATGGCGCCCCGAGGCCGGGCGAAACCGGACGCAAGGCGGCCGCGCCTTTGCTTCTCGATCTATTCGACATCGTCGCCCGCGTCGATCGCGAGGCGCCGCTCGGGCAGGAGCAGCAAGCCGAGGATGGCGACATCGCCATCGCCCGGATCGCCGCGCCGCGCCGCAAGGCGCCGCCGGAAATCGTCTTCCCGCGCGATGGCGTTGAAATCTATTCCGGGGGCGAGCGCGGCGTCGTGCTCGCGGCGCGCGGCGGGGCCGGCGACTATATCTGGTATGTCGGCGGCGAGCCTGTTGCGACCGAAGCGACCAGCGGCAAGGCCGTATGGCGGCCGCAAGCGCCGGGTTTTTACGACGTCGTCGTTGTCGATCGCGACGGCCGGTCGGCGCGCGCCAAAGTCCGGGTCGCGGCGGCGGGATGAAGCGCCGCGCCGTGCTCGGCGGCGCAATTCTCGCCGCCTTCGGCGGCCGGGCCTTTGCGTCGCCGGGGATCGCCGCCGGCGGCGCTTCGTTCACGATCGCTGACGCGGAGTACCGTCTCGCCGACCTCCTGGCGCCGGCCGGCCGCGAACCGTTCGCCGTTCAATCTCGGGCCTCGCTCCAGAAGATCCTCGCATCCGGGCGACTCGATATCGTCGATCAGGCCGGACCCGATCGTTGGGGACGCCGCGTGGTCGCCGCCGCCGTCGAGACGGCGGACGGCGTTCGATCCGTACAGGAATTGTTGTTGCTGGACGGCGCCGCGCGCGTGCGGCCGGAGAGCGACCGCGCGCGCATCGCGAGGCTGCTCGCCGCCGAGGAGGAGGCCCGCGCCGCGGTCCGCGGCCTCTGGGGCCTTTCCGCCTACGCCGTTCGCGACGCGGCGACGCACCGGGCGACAGGGGCGTTCCACCTGATCGAGGGAGCGGTCAAATCGGCCGCGGCGACGAAGGGCAGGGCGTTTCTCAATTTCGGCGCCGATTACCGCACCGACGTGACCGCGACGGCGTCGTCCCGGGATGCGCGCCGCTGGGCGAAAACGGGCCTCGACTGGGCGGAGCTTTCAGGGAAGCGCGTGCGCATTCGCGGCTACGTCGCCTGGATCAACGGTCCGTCGATCGAGATCGTTCACCCCATGCAGATCGAAGTCCTTGCGTGACGATCGTCGCGGCGCAGCTCACGCCGCGGCTCTCTTGGCGGCGAGCGCGGCTTCGAGATCGGCGATCGCCTTGGCGAGATCGGATTTGTTCACCGCGGCGACTTCGCGGGCGAGCCGGTCGAGCGCTGCTTCGAAGAGCTGGCGTTCGGAATAGCTCTGCTCAGGCTGGTCCGACGCGCGGAAAAGATCGCGCACGACCTCCGCGACCTGGATGATGTCGCCCGAGTTGATCTTCGCCTCGTATTCCTGCGCGCGCCGGCTCCACATGGTTCGCTTGATCCGTGCGCGGCCTTTGAGGAGCTCGATGGCCTTCTTGACCTGCGCCGGCTCGGAGAGCCCGCGCATGCCGACGGCCTTCGCCTTGGCTGTCGGCACCCGGAGCTTCATCTTCTCCTGCTCGAATTCGATCAGGAACAGTTCGTTGGTGATGCCGGCGATCACCTGCTTCTCGATGGAGACGATCCGGCCGACGCCATGCGCCGGATAGACGATGTGGTCGTTGACTTTGAAGGTCTGCTTGGCCTCCACGGCCGCAGGCGACGCTTTGACGGACGCTGAGTTCACTGACGGGGCGGCTTTCTGTTGAGCGATGATGGTGGACGGAACGATCTGATCGGAAGGCTTGGGCGTGCGCGGCTTCTGCCCGACGAACAGCTTCTTCTTTGGGGCCGGCTTGGCCGGTTTTGCGGCGCCGGCGTTTTTTTTGTCTTTCTCGCCGAGCCCTTTTTTGAGCGATCCCTTGGCGGGCGCTTCCTCCTTCGCTTTCGGCTTTTCTTTCAGTGCGGCCGGCGTCTTCAGCTCAGGCTTTTGCGGAGGAGCCTTCGAGGCCTTGGCAGGCGCCGATTTTGACGTCGGCGGAACCGGCTTGGCGGCCGATTTCGCCGGCGCGGCCTTTGCGGCCTTGGAGACAGGGGGAGTGTCGGCCGGCGCGGGCCGCGTTTGAGGTTTTGCTGTGGGCGCTTTGCCTTTGGCGGGGACGGGGGCCTTCGCCGCCGGTTTCTTCGCCTCAGGTCGGGCCGTCGGCTTCATGGGCGACGTTTTCCGGGGCGCGGATCGGGCGACCTTGCCGCGAGCGGACGCTGGCGACCGCTCCGCCGCTTTTGCCTTGGCAGGCTTCTTTGCTGATTTTTCAACAGTCTTGGTGGCCATTTCGAATCTCAAATGACTTGGCGTTGAGCGGCGCCGCTCTTCGACTCGCAGTTCCGCGAAGGGTCAGCCAGCGCAGAACGAGGCTTTCCCCAGAGGTCAGCAGGATAAGGATTATATTCGCTTTATCAGTGGGTTATCCCAGATCCTTGACGCGGCAACGAAAGTCGGGCGACGGCGCGCACTCGAGCCGTTTTCGACGCGATGTTTAGCACAAAATCGCGACTGAAGCTATGGAATTTCAATGTATTGTTTGGTCCGGGAAGGGCGCAGGGCTTAGGATCCCTCGCCGGGCTTTGGACTGAAGTGTTTCTCGAGCTTGCCCTTCTCCTGCGCGAAGGTGTCAGCCTCGGGCAGGGGGTCCTTCTTCTGAGTGATGTTTGGCCAGGAGGCTGAATACTGCTTGTTGAGTTCGGCCCACTTCCCATCGGAGTCGTCGGTGTCGGGGATGATGGCCTCGACGGGGCATTCCGGCTCGCACACGCCGCAGTCGATGCATTCGTCCGGGTGGATGACGAGCATGTTCTCGCCCTCATAGAAGCAGTCGACCGGGCACACCTCAACGCAGTCGGTGTATTTGCATTTGATGCAGGCTTCGGTGACGACATACGTCATGGCGGCTTCCCTCGCGTCGGTGCGGCTAGGTTAGAACGGTTTTGCGGAAAACTGGCAAGCGCGGCGGCGCCGGTTAGTCCTTGGAGCGCTCGATATATTCCCGGTCGGCGATCCTGACGACGATGCGCTCGCCCTGCGCGAGATAGGGCGGGATCATGACCCGGACGCCGTTCGACAGGGTCGCCGGCTTGAACGAGCCCGAGGCGGTCTGGCCTTTGACCGTCGGCTCGGTCTCGGCGATCTCGAGCGTTGCATATTCGGGCATGGTTACGCCGAGCGGGCGGCCCTCATAGCTCTCGATCTCGACCGTCATGTTGGGCTCGAGGAAATCCACCTGCTCGCCCAGCATCGACTTGGCGATGTGGACCTGCTCGTAATTCTCCGAGTTCATGAAGACGAGATTGTCGCCCTCTTCATAGAGGTACTGATAATTGGTCTGATCGAGACGCACGCGCTCGACCGTGTCGGTCGAGGCGAAGCGGTCGTTATATTTCACGCCCGTCACCACGTCCTGCATCTCGACCTGGTTGAAGGCGCGAAGATTGCCGGGGGTTCGGAGCGCTATATTCGTCACGAGGACGAGCTTGTCCTTGTATTGAATGACCATGCCGGGGCGAATGGCGTTGCCCATGACTTTCATGACGGAACTCGTTGTTGGGTGATTTCGGTTGGCTGGGGGTATAGCGGCGGTTTTTCCCTTTGGCGAGGGGGAGAGGAACGCCACTTGTTCGCCTATCTGCCGACATGACAATAGATGACGCAGAGCGCGACAGTGAGGCTCTGCATGGGAAAGCGAGCCGCATGACCAGCATCGCCCTGATCGGCCTCGGCGCCATGGGGGCCGCCATGGCGTTGAAATGGCGGGAGGCTGGTTTCTCGCTCGCCGTCTATAACCGAACGCCCGGGCGCGCCGCGGCGCTGGCCGGCGCGGGCGTGCGCCTTGGCGCATCGGCGCGCGAGGCGGCGGCGGACGCGGACCTCATCATCTCGATGGTCGTCGACGATAATGCTTCGCGCGCGGTGTGGCAGGGGCCCGACGGCGCCTTCGCCGGGGCGAGGCCCGGCGCCGTCGCGATCGAATGCAGCACCGTGTCGCCGGCCCATGCGCGGGCGCTTGCAGAGCAGGCCGCAGGTTCCGGGTTGAAGTTTCTTGACGCGCCGGTCGCCGGCGGACCTTCGGCGGTCGCCGCCGGAAAGCTCGCCATGTTCGTCGGCGGCCCCGCCGACGCGCTCGATGGGGCGCGCCCCGCTTTGTCCGCGATCGCCGGCCGCATCGAGCATCTGGGCGACGCCGGGGCCGGCGCGACGTGGAAACTCGTCAACTACATGATGGCCGGCGCGCAGATCGCCTCGCTCGCCGAGGCGATGACCCTCGCCGCCAAGGCCGGCATAGATCCGGCGCGCGCGGGCGGTCTTCTCGCGAGCAGCGTTGTCGCGAGCCCGCTCGTGGTCAGCCGCCTGCCGCGCATGGTCGAGCGGCGTTTCGGCGAGGCGGAAGCGGCGCTGCGCCTCGTCGCGAAAGATCAGCGCTACGCGCGCGATCTCGCCAAGGCGCTCGGCGCCGATCTCGAAATCGTCCCCGTCGTCGCTGAAATGTTCGCGCGCGCCGAACGCGAGGGCCTCGGCGATCTCGACCTCGCCGCCGTGGCGCTGAGCGTCGCGCGGCGGTCGGGAGTTTGAGGCTCTCAATCAGCGTAGGAGGTCAGTTTTTGCGCCGCTTCTTCGACCGGCGACGACCTTTAACGGCCGCTTGTACAAACGGCTCCCGTCTGAGTTGCTTGTGCCTAGCCTTGGCCAAACAATCACTTAGGTCCTCAATCCGTCCACGAACTTCTTGAACAGCCCAAATGAATCCTGCGGGCCGGGCGAGGCTTCCGGGTGATGCTGCACCGAGAAGGCGGGCGCGTCGGTAAGCCGGATGCCGCTATTGGTGCCGTCGAACAGCGAGACGAAGGTCGGTTTGACGTTGTTCGGCAGAGTGTCCGCATCCACCGTGAAGCCGTGGTTCATCGAGACGATCTCGACCTTGCCGCTGTCGAGGTCTTTGACCGGATGATTGGCGCCGTGATGGCCCTGCGCCATTTTGCGCGTCTTCGCGCCGGCGGCGAGGGCGAGCATCTGGTGCCCGAGGCAGATGCCGAAGGTCGGCGTTTTCGTTTCGATCAGTCTACGGATGACCGGAATGGCGTAGGCCCCGGTCGCCGCCGGGTCTCCGGGGCCGTTCGAGAGCACGACGCCGTCCGGTTTCTTCGCCATAATGTCGTCGAAGCTCGCGGTCGGCGGCACGACGGTGACGCGCGCGCCCTGTTCGGCGAGCAGTCGCAGGATGTTGCGCTTGACGCCATAGTCGACGACGACGACATGCGGGCCGTCGCCTTTGCCTTTGCCGTAACCCTCGCCCCATTTCCACGCCGTCTCGTCGACGGCGTAAGACTGCGTCGTCGCGACGTCGCGCGCGAGGTCCTTGCCTTCGAGGCCTCGCCAGGCCCGGGCCCTCGCGACCAGCGCGGTCTCGTCGAACTGCGCGCTTTCGGCATGGGCGATGACCCCGTGCGGCATGCCCTTGTCGCGGATGCGGGCGGCGAGCGCCCGAGTGTCGATCCCGCAAATGCCGATGATGCCGCGGCGCTTCATCCATGCCGACAGGTTAAGCTGCGCGCGGTAGTTCGAGGGATTGGTCGCCGGTTCGCGGAAGACTGAGCCCAAAGCCGCCGTCGCCGCGGCCGGGGAGGAGTTCTCGATATCCTCCGCGTTCACCCCGACATTGCCGATGTGGGGAAAAGTGAAGGTGATGATCTGACTGGCGTAGGAGGGGTCGGTCAGGATCTCCTGATAGCCCGTCATGGCGGTATTGAAGCAGACCTCGCCGACCGCCTCGCCTGTTGCGCCAAGCCCCTGGCCTTTCAGGACAATTCCGTCCGCCAGCGCAAGGACGGCCGTGCGGCGGGGGGCGTGCGCTTGACTTTGCTGCATTGCGGCATATCTTTTGCTGATCAGTGACAGCGCCCCCTCGGGCGCACGCCGGACCCTAGGAACAACCGGACAAACGGTCAACGCGAGCGACGCGGAATTTCATCAACCATCTTACGGGTATGAGGATGCGCGACGTTCCGCGCCCCGCCTATCCGTCGCCAGGGTTCGCAACCGGAGAAGGTTCATGTTGCGTGAGAAAATCGACGACGCCCTGAAGGCCGCCATGAAGGCCAAGGACGAAAAGCTGCGCGTGTCGACGCTGCGGCTCATCACGGCCGCCATCAAGGATCGGGACATCGCCGCCAGAAGCGAGGATCGCTGCAACGGCGTCACCGACGATGAGATTCTCGCCATCCTGCAAAAGATGGTGAAGCAGCGCGAGGACTCGGCGACCCAGTTCGAAGCGGGCGGGCGCCCGGAACTCGCGGCGCAGGAGCGGAGCGAGATCGCCGTCATCCGCGAGTTCCTACCCCGCCAGCTCGATGATGCGGAAATCGAATCGGCCGTCTCCGGCGTCATCGCCGAACTCGGCGCCTCAGGCCTCAAAGACATGGGCCGCTGCATGGGCGCGCTCAAGGCCCGCTACGCGGGTTCGATGGATTTCGGCCGTGCGGGCGCCATCGTGAAGAAGGCGCTCGTCTGATCGTTAGCGTCCGGGTCAGCGGCCGCAGTTCTCGGCGGCGCGGTCGCCGAGCGTCGGCGAGGACGACGTATCCCCTAAACGGCCTGGGCGCGCCGCGTCACTCGCCGACGCGCTCGCCTTCCTTCCAGCGCCCCTGCTTCTTCAGGGCTTCGGCGACTTCGCGGGGCATATAGTTTTCGTCGTGCTTGGCGAGCACCTGGGCGGCGCGCAGCCTGCCGTCCGGTCCGAAGCGCCCTTCGACGACGACGCCTTCGCCTTCGCTGAAAAGATCGGGGAGGATGCCGGCATAGACGACCGGCGTCGAGGCGATTTCATCGCGGACCACGAACCGCACCTCCGCCTTGTCATCCGTGTAAAGAATGCTTCCCGGCTCGACCAGTCCGCCGAGCCGGATGGTCCCCGACGGCGGGGCGGCGAGGGCGGCGAGGTCGGAAGGCGAATAAAAATACGCGACCGAGCGGCCGAGCGCGGTCAGGGTCAGACCGACGGCGAGCGCGGCGACCGTGAAGACGGCCCCGATCAGGGCGGTTCGCTGCTGTTTGCGCGTCATTCCTTGCGCACCGTCGAGACCGGCCGTCCGGGTGCCCCTTCAAGTCGCATGAGGCGTCGGGCGGCGATTTCGTTGCGCATCGAGGCGAGAAGAAGCGCAATGAAAAGAACGGTGTAGCCGAGCGCCATAAGGAGCAGCGGGGCGAGCATCGAGCCGTCGATCGTCGGCCCGTCGGCCCGGAAGACGCTCGCGGGCTGATGCAGGCTGTTCCACCAGTCGACGGAGAACTTGATGATCGGAACGTTGATGAAGCCGGCGATCGCGACAATGGCGGCGAGGCGCGCGGCGCGCGCCTTGTCCTCGATCGCGGCCCAGACCGCCATGTAGCCGAGATACAAGAAGAATAGGATCAGCACCGAGGTGAGGCGCGCGTCCCAGGCCCACCAGGTTCCCCACATCGGCCTTCCCCATAACGAGCCGGTGACAATCGCGACGGCGGTGAAAACGGCGCCGATGGGGGCGGTCGCGCGGGCGGCGACATCCGCGAGCGGATGCTTCCAGATGAAGCCGACCGCAGAAGCGGCCGCCAGCGCGGTATAGCAGGCGAGCGCCATCCACGCCGCAGGCACATGCACATACATGATCCGCACGGTCTCGCCCTGCTTGTAGTCGGGCGGCGAGTTGAAAAGGCCGTAGTAAAGGCCGGCGCCAATCAGAACCGCCGCGAGCGCCCCCGTCGGGACGGCAATCGGACGGGCGAGACGCTCGAAGCGCTCCGGATTGGCGAAATCGAAAACGCTCATGCCGTCATGTTCAAGCGGATCGCCGCGGCGCCGGCAATGGGGCCAAGGAGCGCGCCGAACAACGTGATGGCGCCGAGGAGGAGAATCGCAGGGAGAAATTGCGGGCTGTCGACGGCCCCGGCCCTGGCGGCGCCCACGCCGAAGATCAGCGCCGGCGCGAAGAGGGGCCCTGAAAGGATCGCCACGAGAATGGAGGCGCGGCGCAGGCCGAGCGCCACCGCCGCGCCAATGGCGCCGAGGAAGGAGAGCGCCGGCGTGCCGACGAGAAGGGAGAGGAGGAGCGGGGCGTAGCCCTCGGCCGGCAGGTTGAGAAGGAGCGCGACGGCCGGCGCGGCCAGAACGACCGGAAGTCCCGCCGACAGCCAATGCGCGACCGACTTTGCAAGAACGCTAAGCTCGAGAAAGTCGGCGGTCTCGACGATGGTGTCGAGGGAGCCGTCCTCGAAGTCGGCCTGAAAGAGCCGGTCGAGGGACACCAGCGCCGAAAGCAGCGCGATCGCCCATAGGATCGGAGCCGCCAGTCCGGAAAGAAGCGCCAGGTCCGGACCGATGGCGAGCGCGAAGACCAGCGCGGCAAGGGCGAAGAAGATGACCGAATGCAGGGCCCCCCCGCCTGATCTGAAGGCGAGCGAAACGTCGCGGCCGATGACGGCGAGCTGGGCGCGCATCACTGGGTTTCCGCCGGCGGGCGCGCGTCGAGGATCAGCGCCGGCGCCTCGATCGGAAGCTTGTCGTGCGTGGCGACAAGCGCCGCCCCGCCCTCGGCGTTGTGCGCGAGGATGAGCGCCGCGAGGCGCGCCGCCGCGACGGCGTCCATGGCCGCGGTCGGCTCGTCGAGCAGCCAGATCGGCTTTCCCGAGATCACGAGGCGCGCCAGTCCCAGCCGGCGGCGCTGACCGGCGGACATGGCGCCTGCCCGCAGATGCACGAAAGGCGCGAGGTCGAACGCCCCCGCGGCGATCTCGATCCGGTCGGCGCCGCCCTCATAGAGCCGGGCCCAGAATCGCAGGTGCTCGACGCCGGTCATCGACGCCTTCACGCCGTCGGCGTGGCCCGCATAGATCGAGGCGGCGCGCCGGTCGGGTCGCGGGGCGGGGAGTTCGTCGAGCCGCAGGCGCGGCCCGCCGTCGAGATATGTTTCCGCAGTGCCGCGCGCGGCCGGGGCGAGGCCGGCGAGCGTGCGCAGCAGCGTGGTCTTGCCGGCGCCGTTCGGACCCTTCAGCAGCAGCGTCGCGCCCGGCTCAAGGACAAAGCTTGCGCTCTCGAAGATCACCCGGCCGCCTCGGGCGGCGGCGAGTCCCTCGACCCTGAGACCAAGATTGTGGCGCCGCGACTCGCTCACAGGGCTCCGGTTTCACCGTCCGGACGCCGTCCGTTCTCGAGATCCTTGAGCTTTCGCCGCAACTTCCTGCTCCGCCGCCAGACCGCAAAGACGAGGCCGCCGATCGCCAGCGCCGAAACGCCGTAAGCCGGCCAGACAAACTTGGCGTAGCCGCCCATCCGCAGGAACTCTTCCATGATGCCTGTCGCTCTTGGCCACACTGGCGCCGTCCCCGCTTATGAGCATATTTCGCCCGAAGTCGCTAAGGGGCGCGGATGTCACGGTTCGGGATGACGCAGTCAGGCGGGCGAAGCTGGCGCGCAGCTTTCCCTCTCTCGGGGAGGCCGAGGGGGGACACGCGGCGCCCCGTGCGTCGTCGCGGGGTCGCGTATGACCGCTGAGATCGGCCAGGTCGCGCTGATCCTTGCGCTTCTCGCCGCCGTTTATCAGGGCGTTTTCCCCATGGTCGGCGCGGCGACGGGCGACGCCCGCCTGATGTCGGGCGCGCGGGCGAGCGCGCTCGCCCAGTTCCTGTTCGTGCTTGCCGCTTTCGCCGCGCTCGCCGTCGCGCACGCGACCGACGACTTCACCGTTCGCAACGTCGTCGAAAATTCGCACACGGACAAACCATTCGTCTACAAGCTTTCGGGCGTCTGGGGCAATCACGAGGGCTCGATGGCGCTCTGGGTCCTCATTCTTGCGGGCTTCGGCGCGGCGGCGGCCGGCGCCCGCCGCATCGACGCGCTGAGGGCTCGCGCGCTCGCGATCCAGGGGCTCGTCGCCGCGGCGTTTCTCGCCTTCATTCTCTTCACCTCGAATCCGTTCGCGCGGACTTTTCCGCCTCCGCCCGACGGCGCCGATCTAAATCCTCTGCTTCAGGACCCCGGGCTCGCGATCCATCCGCCCTTTCTCTATCTTGGCTATGTCGGCTTCTCGATGGTCTTCGCCTTCGCGGTCGCCGGCCTCATCGGCGGTCGCGTCGATGAAGCCTGGGCGCGCATCGTTCGCCCCTATGCGCTCGCCGCCTGGACTTTTCTCACTATCGGCATCGCGCTCGGGAGCTGGTGGGCCTATTACGAGCTCGGTTGGGGCGGCTTCTGGGCGTGGGACCCGGTCGAGAACGCGTCGTTCATGCCGTGGCTGGCTGGCACGGCGCTGATCCATTCCTTGCGCGTGACGGAGGTGCGCGGCGCCTTCCGCGCCTGGACCGTGCTGCTCGCGATTCTCGCCTTCTCTTTGAGCCTTATCGGCACCTTTCTGGTTCGATCCGGCATCCTGACTTCGGTGCACGCCTTCGCGGTCGATCCCGAGCGGGGCGTGTTCATTCTCGGCATTCTCGGCGCCGCGATCGGCGGATCGCTCATCCTCTACGGGCTTCGCGCCGCCGATCTTGGCGAAGGCGCGCGCTTCGGGCCCGTCAGCCGGGAGGGCGGCCTCCTCGTCAACAACATGCTGACCGTCGCCTCGCTCGCGACCGTTTTCATCGGGACATTCTATCCGCTGTTCGCCGAGGTCGCGACCGGCGCGAAGATCTCGGTCGGAGCGCCGTACTTCAATGCGGTCTATCTGCCGTTCGCGGGCCTCACGCTGCTGGTCATGGCGCCGGCCGCCATGCTCGCGTGGAAGCGCGGCGACCTAAAACGGGCGATCCGCCAACTTTGGCCTGCGGCTGCCGCCGCGGCGGTCGCCGGCGTGCTCGGGCTCATTGCGGTTGCGCCGAAATCTATCGCCGCCGCGGCGGGGGTCGCGCTCGCCGTGTTTGCGGGTTGCGGCGCGCTGCTCGATTTCTTGCGAAGGGTCCGCGTCGCCGAAATGGGTGCGGCGGCGCGGCTCCGGGCCCTGCCGCGGAGCTATCTCGCGATGACCCTCGCGCATTTCGGGCTCGCCGTCGCCGCGATCGGCGTCGTCGGCGCGGGGGCATGGAAAGAGGAAGTGGTGACCTACGCCAAGGTCGGCGACGTCATCCGCCTAGGACGCATCGAGGCGACGCTTGCCTCGGTCGAGACGCGCGATGGTCCCAATTACGAGAGCGAAGCGGCGACCTTCAGATTAATGCGAGGCGGCCGAGCGATCGGCGAGGTCGTGTCCGAACGGCGCTTCTATCCCGTGCGAGGCATGCAGACGACTGAAGCCGGCATCCTCACCCGCGCATTTGGCGATCTCTATTTCACGATCGGCGAGTTCAAGGAAGACAGCGGGCATGTGGTGCGCGCCTGGAGTCATCCCTTTGTCATCTGGATGTGGATTGGGGCCGGCCTGATGGCGGCGGGCGGCGCCGCGGCGGCGGGCATGTTTGCGCG
>JACADZ010000148.1 GCA_013389105.1 Parvularculaceae bacterium
ATCGAGCGCTGCCTCGCGTTCATCGAGCGACTCGGCCGCACGATGCGGGGATGAAGGGTTATCCGTCCGGACGGGTCGCAAGTTGCCGATTGCTATCCGACGCCGAATTTAATGTGAGAAAAATTTTTGCGGACCTTATCGGTGTGCGGACTATTCCGTGATGAACGAGTTCTAAAGGGCCAGAAGCAGCTCAATTATCATATTAATACCTCGCGTCACGACGCTACAGATATTCATATTCTGTCCGGAATTAATCTCGAAACGCCGCTATTTTGGGGGCACTCCATAAAATCTGATGTTTTTCTGGCAAAGCCGATCTCAATGCCTGTGTCATTACGGGATGCGATCGCCGAAAACTTGCATAAGTTTATAGCGCTCCGGTTTTCTCTTGTTAAACAGGTGGACTGCTAAAAGTGACGCCATCGAGGTCAAATTCGGGTTGCGTCATGAACACCAAATTCAATCCTGTGAGGGCGATGCGCGACGCGATGGGCGATCGTCGTGGCAACGTCGCCATGATCTTCGCGGCTGCAATCGTGCCGGCCGTTTTCGCAGTCGGCATGGGCGTCGACTACGCGACGGCGCAGCGGGCTAAGACCCAACTGCAGGCGGCAATCGATGCCGCGGCCTTCGCCGCCATCGCGCCCACGGGCCTGACGAACGATGAGCGCAAGATTCTTGCGGAGCAGACGTTCACGGCCAACACCAAGGATAACAACATCGTCAAGAACGCCGTCGCCACCGTCACCATGGCGGATGGCTCGACGACGGTCACCTCCACGCTCGACGTGCCGACCTCGTTCGTGAAGATCGCGGGCGTGAACTCCATGCAGGTCAGCGCGACGACGACCGTGACGGTTGGCGAGAAGAAGCTCGAGGCTGCCCTCATCCTCGACGTGACCGGGTCGATGACCTGGACAGGCCTGACCGGTAAGACGAAGCTCGAGGAGATGAAGGGCGCGGTCCCAGATCTGCTCGATATCCTCATGCCCGATGGCGGCACGGCCGGAATCGCCCGCGTCTCCGTCATCCCGTTCTCGAACCGCGTCAACGTCGGCGACTATGCCGACGACGTGACCGGCTTCGATCTGACACGCGTGACGACGAGTGGCGGTGGTTGGAGCCACGGCGGCGGTCGCTGGGGTGGCGGCGGTGGCGGCGGCGGTGGCGGCGGTGGCGGTGGCGGTGGCACGACCACCGAGTATCTGCGCCGCTGCGTGACCGAGCGCGTGGGCACGAATGCCTACACGGATGCGGCACCAGGATCCGGCAACTGGATCAGCCCGTACGCGGGCCCTGGGACGGGTAACAG
>JACADZ010000042.1 GCA_013389105.1 Parvularculaceae bacterium
GTACAGGCGCCAGCGGCCGCCCCGGCCGCCCCCGTCCAGCAGTCCGCGCCGGCCGGGCCTCAACCGCCGACCGGAAAGCATCCGGGGACCGTCTCCTCGCCCATGGTCGGCACCGCCTACCTGTCGCCGTCGCCCGGCGCCCCGCCGTTCGTCAAAAAAGGCGACAAGGTCCGCGAGGGCCAGACGCTCGTCATCATCGAGGCGATGAAAACCATGAACGCCATCGCGGCGCCCCGCAGCGGCACTGTCACGGAAATCCTGGTGACTGACGCCCAGCCGGTCGAGTTCGGCGAAGCGCTCGTCGTCATCGAATAATGTTCGAGAAGGTCCTCATCGCCAATCGCGGCGAGATCGCGCTGCGCATCCATCGGGCGTGCAAGGAACTCGGCATCCATACGGTCGCGGTCCATTCGACGGCGGACGCCAACGCGCTGCATGTCCGCCTCGCAGACGAAAGCGTCTGCATCGGCCCGCCGTCCCCGAAGGAGAGCTATCTCAATATTCCGGCGATCATCTCCGCCGCCGAGATCACCGGCGCCGACGCCATTCATCCGGGTTATGGGTTCCTGTCCGAAAATGCGCGCTTCGCGGAAATCGTGAAGGCGCATTCCATCACGTTTATCGGTCCGGAGCCGGAGCATATTCGCGTGATGGGCGACAAGATCGCGGCGAAGAACGCGGTCCGCGCGGCGGGGCTGCCGCTGGTGCCGGGCTCGGACGGCGCGCTCTCCGACCTTGACGAGGCCCGCAACGCCGCCGACCGCATCGGCTATCCCGTGCTCGTCAAGGCGGCGGCCGGCGGCGGCGGACGCGGCATGAAGGTCGCGAAGACCAAGGACGGCCTCGCCGAAGCCGTGGCGACGGCGAAGGCCGAAGCCAAGGCGGCCTTTGGCGACGACTCCGTCTATCTCGAAAAGTATCTGGCGAGGCCGCGGCACATCGAAATACAGATTGTCGCCGACAGTCACGGCAACGTCGTCCAGCTCGGCGAGCGCGATTGCTCGCTGCAGCGGCGACACCAGAAGATTCTTGAAGAGGCGCTCTCTCCCGCGCTCGCCGAAAAGGAGCGCAGAAAGATCGGCGAAGTCGCTCGGGCGGCGATCGCCAAACTCGGCTATCTCGGCGTCGGAACCATCGAATTTCTCTATGAAAACGGCGAGTTCTACTTCATCGAGATGAACACCCGGCTCCAGGTCGAACATCCGATCACGGAGCAAGTCACCCGCACGGACCTCGTCCGCGAGCAGATCGCCATCGCCGCCGGCAAGAAGCTGTCGTTCCGGCAGGAGGACGTTGTCTTTCGCGGACACGCCATCGAATGCCGCATCAACGCCGAGGATGCGAAGACCTTCCGTCCCAGCCCCGGAGAGATCACCTATTTCCACGCGCCGGGAGGGCCCGGCGTGCGCTTCGACAGCGCGATCTACACGGGTTATCGAATTCCGCCGTTCTATGACTCGATGATCGGCAAGCTGATCGTCTACGGCGACGACCGCCAGCACTGCATTGCGCGGCTGAAGCGCTCGCTGAAGGAGTTCGCTCTCGCCGGCGTCGATACGACCATCCCGCTCTTCGTCGCGCTGCTCGAAGAAGAGGACTTCAAGTCCGGCGACTATCACATCCACTGGCTTGAGCAGTGGCTCGCCCGCCCTTAGCTCCAAGCAGTCGGAGATGCTGAAAACGAGATCTGTCGCCCTCGCTGCTTTTCTGATCGCCGGCGCTGCAGGGTGCGACATGCTCGACGTCTCAAAATCAAGCTGCGACGTCGCCGAGGGTCGTTGTATCGACCAGTGCCGGCGCTCGCCGGGCGCCGGCCAGGCGGATTGCGAAGATCAGCGCCGCGTCTCGGCTGACCAGCGCCGGGCGTCCTGAACGACGCTCAATCCGTCTCTCCGTCATCGTTGCGACGTAGCTCGGGACCGGCGCGCGACTTCACATGTCGTGACGGCGACTTTTGCTTGTCAAAGCTGCGACAGACTGGCGATGAAATCAGATTTTAACCACATTTTCACGCTGAATCAGTTAATTATGCATGGTTGCTCGGTTGACAATCTGAGTTCCGTGTTGAAGAGATCATTAAGCTCGATGTCGCTGCGCGAATCGGGTTCGCACCAATGAGGGAGTTTCGCGTGATGAAGAACTTACTGGCCGCACTCGCAGGGGTGGCTGTCGCTGCAGCGTTTGGCGCGAGCGCGCATGCGACGACATTCATCTTCAAGGGCGGCGCGCCCTATGACACGCCGACCGGCAACATCGCTTTCGATTGCGGCACTGTCGGGGTCGATTTCTGTTCGGCCGATGACGCCGCAGGTCTTTCCTACTCGAAGGACGGCATCACCGTCACCGCGGTCGCCTACACCGCCGGCGGCGCGACGCAGCTCATTCAGGACATCTCGCCGGAGAATTCGGGCCTCGGCGCCCTCTCCGAGAACAACAACATTGACGACCAGACCCAGACCAATTCGGGCGAGTGGATCGTCTTCACTTTCAACCAGTCAGTCACGCTCTCGAACATCGAGTTCAATGCCGGTAACGATACGGATTGCTCGACGCCGGGCGACGAGGGTCCGTGCGGCAACTTCGACCTGTTCATCAATAACGTGTTCTTCGGCAACCTGACCGCCGTCGACCTCCTCGCCGGCCCTTTCATCGGCTCGATCTTCAAATTCGTGCCGACGACGGCAGGCGCCGGGTTCGCGGTCGCTCAGTTCACCGTCACCCCGGAAGTTCCGGTTCCGGCGGCCTTGCCCCTCCTGCTCTCGGGTCTTGCCGGCCTCGGCTTTGCGGCCCGTCGCAAACGGCCCGCCTAGGCTTTACTGGATCCTTCGACCTGGAAAACCGGCCCTCGCGGCCGGTTTTCTTTTGCGCGGGGCGGTTGGGACGCCCTCCGGCGCTCTTGCCACTGGAACCGGCGCGATTGATTTTAGGGGCCATGGCCCGCGACAGCGCCAACAGCATCGACCCCGACCAGCTCCTCAAGGCTTATACCCTTGGCTATTTCCCGATGGCGCGCCGGCGCGACGACAAGGAAGTGGTGTGGGTCCTCCCTGATTTCCGCGGCGTTCTTCGCCTTGAAAAAGCCCGCGCCCCGAGACGCCTCCGCCATTTCCTCGCGAGGGAACCCTTCGAAGTTGCGGTGAACCGGGATTTCGCCGGCGTCATTCGGGGCTGCGCCGAGCCGGCGGCAGGCCGTGAGGACACCTGGATCAACGACGCCATCGTCGAGGTCTACAGCGAGCTGCACCGCCTCGGCTTCGCGCATTCGGTCGAGTGCTATGAGAATGGGGTCCTCGTCGGGGGCGTCTATGGCGTCGCCGTTGGCGAGATCTTCTGCGGCGAGAGCATGTTTTCCCGACGGACCAACGCCAGCAAGGCGGCGCTCGTTCACCTGCTCGCCCGGTTGAAGCACGGCGGTTTCAGCCTGCTCGACGCCCAATTCCACACCAAGCATCTCGCCCAGTTCGGCGTCGAGGAAATGGCCGACGCGGACTATCAGGCCCTATTGAAGGCCCATGTGCGCCGGCCGGCCGATTTCCTGAAGCCGCCGCTTCAGTTGCCGACAACCGCCGTTTTGCAGTCGATCACCCAGACGTCATAGACGGGGTGTTCGAGCGGGTTGAGCGCCGGCGACGAGGCGAACATCCAGCCGGCGAAAATCCGATCGGGGTCGAGCGCGGCCGGCAGGTCCGAGCCCATCGTCGCCGCGGGCGCAACAGCGTCAGCGGATTTGCTCCGTCCGCTCGATGAGTCCCTGGTGCCGACTTCGACCAACGCGGCGGAACGCGCGCGCGAAAGGTCGCGATCGAAGATCTCGAGGAACGCCGTCGTTTCCGGGAACTCCTCCGGCGGACGCTTGTCGCAAAAGCGCGGCGTGATCTCGAGGGAACCAAACTTCACGGACTCGCCGATCGCCGCCGTCAGGTCCTTGTAGCGGGCAGTGATCTTGTCGAGCGTGCGGAGGGTGACGGATACGGGTTTGCGCTGCGGCGCTTGCTCCATCTCCGGAAAATCGTCGCCCCCGCCCTGGCTCAACGCCTCAAGTTCATCGACGGGCGCAACGGCCGGAGCGCCTCCGGCCTCGTGCGCGCCCGCCTCGTCAGGGGACAAAGGAAGGGACGGCGTCGCCGTCTCGGTTGAAGACGCCGGATCATGACCCTCCTGCCCGACCGCAGCGGTCGCAACCGCAATTGCAGCGGCGGAGGCGAACAGAAATCTACCCAGCATAGAAACCCTCAACGACCGTCCGGCGCCCCGGCGTCTTCCTTTCCTGCGTTCGCCGTAAAGGCCTGCACGGCGAGCCCGAGAAGATCGACGGACCCTTGTGTCTGCGTGATGGACGCCCCGTCCGCCAGCATAATATCAGAGGCCCCGGGCTCAATCGAGATAAAGGCCCCGCCCAGGAGGCCGTCCGACACCACCTTGGCGACCGAGTCCTCGGGAATCCGCACCTCGCTGTCGATCCTTAGCGCAACTTTGGCCTCATAGGTCGCCGGATCGAGCGCATGGCCCGAGACCGAACCGACCTTGACCCCGGCGATTCGAACCTCCGATCCGACGGCGACGCCGTCCACCCGCCCGAACACGGCGTTGAGGGCGTAGGCCCCACGCGCCGTCTTGCCGCTGGCGTCATAGGCGTAGAGGAGGAAGGCGCAGGCGACCAAAATCACCAGCGCGCCGACCCCCGTCTCAAAGGCGCCGGTGCGTGCCATTCAGGCGTTCTCCGGCGTCCAGGCCTCGTAGTCCTGCTTGACCGGCTGATCCGGATTGCGGGCGAGGCTCCCCGGCGGGCGATAGGCGAGCGGCGTCCCCGTCATGTTGGGGAGGTGGTCCTTCTCCCAGACGCGCCGACGCAGGGGCGCGACGGTCGGCGGCTCCTCGAAGGTGTGGTGCAGCCAGCCATGCCAGTCCGGCGGCACGCGGCTCGCCTCCGCAACGCCGTGATAGACGACCCACCGCCGCTTCATGCCGTGCGGGCCGCTCGCCTTGGTCTCCTCGAAATAGCGGTTGCCCTGCTCGTCCTTGCCGACAAGACGCGCGGCCCGGCGCCACAGCGTCAGCTGCGTCGAGAAGGTCGTCGAGTTCCACCAGGTGAATAGCTGGGCGAGCATGGATCGGCCGGAAACAATATGGAGGTTATGGCGCAAGCCGCCGCGCCTTGCAAAGGCGTCACAAGCGCCGATGCGGCCGGTTCGCGAGGAGAGCGAGGAGGATGAGCCCCCACTGGGCGAGGGTCGCGTAGACGCCGAGCGCGTCGTTGGCCCCGTGCTGCGGGCCCCGATTAAAGAGGATGAATTGCGCCGGGACGATCGCGAGCGCCATCAGGAGGACGATCGTGTTCGCCCGCGTCCACGGATGCACCGGACGCGGGCGGTCGAGGGCGAATTCGAACCGCGCCCCGAGGATGGCGAACATGGCCGCAACCGCCGAATAGAAAGCGCCGGCGAGTCCGATATTGAATTCAACGCCGAGGCTGTCGCCCCGGAAGACGAGATCGCCAGGGCTCATGAAGTACGCGAGCAGCCAGGAGACCGCATAGAGCGCGAGCACGATCGCGAGGAACCAGTACGAGAACCGGCTCGGATGGCGAAGACCAAGATAGAGGAGCAAGGTTCCGAGCCCCGCCTGCACGGGCAGCGTCCAGAAGTCGCCGGAAAGCCCCGCCCCGCCCGTGCGCCAGAAGAAAAGCGGCAGCTCCCACTGGTAGTCGGCGCCTTCCATCAGACAACGGATCATCGGCAACCAGGCGAGGATGACGCTCGGCGCGAACATGAGGACGGCGAGGTTGCGGAAAAATTGTCCGGTTACGGACGGCGGATTGACGCGGTCTTCCATGGTCGCCTCCAGCTCCGATCTCGCCTGCGACCATCCCCGGCGGGGCCTGGCCGCTCTGACGGGAGCCGCCGGCCGTCCCGGGCGCCTTGCGATCGCGGCGGGGAACGATCCGGCTCTCAGACTACCATATGGCCAGCCGCTTGCAGCGCCGCGAGCAATTGAGATGGGGGGCCTTAGCGCCTACTATATAGGCCCCGATTCCCGAATCAGGCCGCCCATGCGCATCGACCGCCATTACGCCATCCAGCCCGGCGCCCCTTATGACGCGTTCCGGTTCCGCCGGACCGCGAGCCTGCTCAAGGATGCGTCTGGAGCGACCCTGTTCGAGGCGCCGGAGATCGAGGCGCCGGAGACCTGGAGCCAGACCGCGGTCGACATCCTCGCCCAGAAATACATGCGCCGGGCGGGCGTGCCGGCCGTCACCCGCCGGGTCGCCGAAGCCGGGGTGCCTGAGTTCCTCCAGCGCTCCGTCCCGGACGTCGCGGCGCTCGCCAAGAGGCCGGCGGACCAGCGCTTCGGCCGCGAGACCTCGGCGCGGCAGGTCTTCGACCGCATCGCCGGGGCCTGGGGCTACTGGGGCTGGAAGGGCGGTTATTTCGCGACGGAGGCGGCGGCGCAGGCTTTCGTCGACGAGATGAAGTTCATGCTCGCGGCGCAAATCGGCGCGCCGAACTCGCCGCAATGGTTCAACACCGGCCTCCACTGGGCCTATGGCGTCGAGGGCGACGGCCAGGGCCACTATTATGTCGATCCGGAATCCGGGGCGGTGCGCGAGTCGACGAGCGCCTATGAACGCCCGCAGCCGCACGCCTGCTTCATCCAGTCGGTCGCCGACACGCTCGCCGGGGACGGCGGCGTCATGGATCTGTGGCGGCGCGAGGCGCTGCTGTTCAAATACGGCTCGGGCTCTGGCGCGAATTTCTCGGCGCTCCGCGGCAAGGATGAGCCATTGTCCGGGGGCGGAAAAAGTTCCGGGCTCCTGTCTTTCCTGAAAGTCGGCGACGCCGCCGCAGGCGCGGTCAAGTCGGGCGGCACGACGCGGCGCGCGGCCAAGATGGTCGTCGTCGACATTGACCACCCCGACATTGAGGACTTTATCCGCTGGAAGGCCGTAGAGGAGGAGAAGGTCGCCGCCCTCGCCGCCGGCTCGCGCGCGCTCGCCCTGCATCTGCCGAAAATCCATGCGGCCTGCTTCGCCGGAGGCGCGGCCGGCGAGGACCGCTTCCGCCCGAAGAAGAACCCAGCCCTCAAAGCCGCGGTCAAGGCCGCGCGGGCGGCGCAGATCCCGGACCCGGCGATCGCGCGCGCCATTGACTTCGCCCGCGCAGGGTTCGCGAGGATCGACGTCGAGACCTACGATCTCGACTGGGACGCCGAAGGCTACCGCACCGTCGCCGGGCAGAACGCCAACAACTCGGTGCGCGTCACCGACGCTTTCATGAAAGCGCTCGCTGACGACGGCGACTTCGACCTCATCCGCCGCACCGACGGAAAGATCGCGAAAACGGTCAGCGCCAAGGCGCTGTGGGAGAAGATTGCGCGCGCCGCCTGGACCTGCGCCGATCCGGGCGTCCAGTTCCACGACACGGCGAACGCCTGGCACGCCTGCCCGAAGGGCGGGGAGATCCGCGCCTCCAATCCGTGTTCGGAATACATGTTTCTCGACGACACGGCCTGCAACCTCGCTTCGCTCAATCTTGTGAAGTTCCGGACGAAGGACGGCTTCGACGTCGCCGGATTCGAACATGCCTGCCGGCTGTGGACGCTGGCGCTTGAGATCTCGGTCGCGATGGCGCAGTTCCCCTCGCCCGAGATTGCGCGCCGATCGCACGAATACCGCACGCTCGGCCTCGGCTTCGCCAATCTTGGCGGCCTGCTGATGAGTTCGGGCGTCGCCTACGACAGCGCCGAGGGCCGCGCCGTCGCCGCCGGGATCGCCTCGCTGATGGCCGGGGCCGCCTATCGCGCCTCGGCGGAGATGGCGGCGACCTTGGGGCCCTTTCCGCGCTTCAAGGAAAACCGCGACGCGATGCTCCGTGTGCTGCGCAATCACCGGCGGGCGGCGCTCGGAACGAAGGCGGCCGGGGCCTTCGAGGGCCTCAATGTCGAGCCGCCGGTCTTCGAGGCGACGGCCTGTCCGTGGAAGGAACTCGCCGACCGGGCGCGCGCGATCTGGAACGAAACCTGCGAGCTCGCCGGCATATCGGGCTTGCGCAATGCGCAGGCGACCGCCATCGCCCCGACCGGCACGATCGGGCTCGTCATGGATTGCGACACGACCGGGATCGAGCCCGACTACGCGCTGGTGAAGTTCAAGAAGCTCGCCGGGGGCGGCCTGATCAAGATCGTCAACCGGGGCGTCCCATCCGCCCTGCGCGCGCTCGGCTACGGGCCGCGAGAGGTCGAGGATATCGTCAACTACGCGACGGGGCGGGGCACGCTTGACGGCGCGCCGGGCGTCAGCCTCGACGCGCTGCGCGCCGAAGGCTTTGGCGAAAAGCAGATCCGCGCGCTCGAGGAACGGCTGAAGACCGCCTTCGACCTCACCTTCGCCATGACGCCGCAGGCGATCGGCGAGGATTACTGCCGCAACGCGCTCGGCATGCCGGACTCTTCGCTGAAGATGACCGGTTACGAGGTCCTGCGCGACCTCGGCTTCTCGGACGAGGAGATCCATCTCGCCAATCTCTGGTGCTGCGGGGCCATGACGCTCGAGGGCGCGCCGCATCTCAAGCCGGAGCATCTCGCGGTCTTCGACTGCGCGACGCCGTGCGGGCGGATCGGAACGCGGGCGCTCTCCGTCGACGCTCATCTCGAGATGATGGGGGCGGTGCAGCCCTTCATCTCGGGCGGCATTTCGAAGACCGTGAACCTGCCTCACCGCGCCGGGGTCGCCGACTGCGAACGCGTCTTCTCGCGCGCGCATCAGCTTGGCCTCAAGTCGATCGCTCTCTATCGCGACGGCTCGAAATACTCGCAGCCGCTCGCAGCCGCGCTGCTGGCCCCTGATCCGGACGAGGACGAGGAACTTGAGGAGGAGATCGCCGAGGCGCCGGCGGCGAGGCGCGCCAAGGTCGTCGCCGAGCGCATCGTCGAGCGCATCATCGAACGAGCGCCCGGGCGCCGCCGTCTTCCTGACCGGCGCAAGGGCTACATCCAGAAGTCGATCGTCGGGGGGCACAAGGTCTATCTGCACACCGGCGAGTTCGACGACGGGGAAATCGGCGAGATCTTCATCGACATGCACAAGGAAGGCGCGGCCTTCCGCAGTCTGATGAATAATTTTGCGATCGCCGTGTCGCTAGGCCTGCAATACGGCGTGCCGCTGGAGGAGTTCGTCGACGCCTACCTATTCACGCGGTTCGAGCCGTCAGGGCCGGTCCAGGGCAACGACCAGATCAAGCACGCGACGTCGATCCTTGACTACATCTTCCGCGAGCTCGCGATCTCCTATCTCGGCCGCCAGGACCTCGCCCATGTCGACCCGAACGAGAGCGCCGTCGATGCGATCGGACGCGGCGTCGATCACGAGAAGGCCCAGGCCGAGGCGACAAAGCTCATTTCGAAGGGCTTCTCCCGCTCAACGGTCACCGACAATCTCGTCGTCCTGCGGGGCGGCGAATTCGACCGCCTGCGGAAGGACGCCGAAGGCGACGAGGTCGGGCGGACCGAGCGCGCCCACCTCGCCCCGGAGATCGAGGCCCAGATCGCCAAGCTCGCCGAGGCGGTGAACCAGAAGGCCCCGCCCGGCAGCCTCGCCGCCCCCGGCGCGAAGTCGAGCCAGGCCAGGGCGCGAGGTTACGAGGGCGACGCTTGCGCCGATTGCGGCCAGTTCACGCTGGTCCGGACGGGCTCGTGCCTGAGATGCGACAGCTGCGGGGCTTCGACGGGCTGCTCTTGACGAAAGACGGGCGAGGGTTAACGGCGCGCCGCCGCCCCTTTTCCTGCCGGCGCTTTCGTGATCAAGCCCTGGCCGCCTTCTTGCTTCATGATTGACCGCCGGCGGCGCGGACCGCCCCGCGGCGAGGTTTTCTTCGATGCGCGACGTTCTCCTGCTGCTTTTTCTCGTGCCGGCCCTGGCGGCGACGCTGCGCTATCCGTTCGTGGGCGTCCTCGCCTGGGCGTGGTTTTCGCTGATGACGCCCCACCAGATGGCCTATGGCGTGTTCGGGCTGCAGTTGAACCTGCTGATCGCCGCCGTCACCCTCGTGTCGATCGCCCTGTCAGGAGCGTTCAGGCATTTCCGGTTCGACGGCATGACGGGCCTTTTTCTCGCTTTCGCCGCGTGCATCGGCGTGTCCCAGATTTTTTCCTTAAGCCCCGACGCGTCGTTCCGCTATTTCGACCAGTTCCTGAAAACGCTGCTTTTCGCGGTCGTCTGCATCCAACTCGCCACCGACCGGCTGAAGTTCCACGCGCTCCTTTGGATGCTGGTGATCGGCGTCGGCTACTTCGCCATCAAGGGCGGCCTCTTCACCCTCGTCACGTTCGGACAGTATCGGGTCCAGGGGCTGCCCAATACGATCCTTGAGGACAACAACCATCTCGGCACGGCGCTCGCGACCGTGCTCCCGCTGGTCCTCTATCTTAGAACCCAGGCGAGCCGGGCGATCGTGCGACACGGACTGCTCGCGCTCTTCGTCCTCGCCGTCATCGCCGTGCTCGGCACGCACTCGCGCGGCGCCTTCGTCGCGCTGGTCGTGTTCGCCGGATTCTTCTGGTTGCGGTCCCGCCGAAAGTTCCTGATCCTCGGCGCGCTGCTGCTGGTTCTCGTGCCCGCCGTGGCGTTCATGCCGGCGAAATGGACAGAACGCATGAGCAGCATTGGGGAAGCGACGCAGGATGCGTCGTTCATGGGCCGGGTCGACGCCTGGCATATCAATACGGAGCTCGCGCTCGCGCACCCCTTGACCGGGGCCGGTCTCAGGAACTCTTATGAGAAGGAAATCGCGGCCACCGTCGATCCGGTGCGCGCGCAAAGCGCCAAGGCGGCGCACAGCATCTATTTTGAAGTGCTGGGCGGAACGGGCTTCATCGGCCTTGCCGTGTTTCTAGCGATCCTGGCGACTGCCGCCGTCACGAACCGGCGGCTGCAAAAGCTGAAGTCCGATCCGAGCGTCGACCCCTGGATCGCGCCATTCGCCTATTACGCGCAAATCTCTCTCGCCGTGTTCTGCGTCGGGGGCGCGGCCGTCTCCATGGAAATGTGGGACGGCTTTTACATTCTGATCGCGCTCATCGCGGCGTCCGCAAGGCTCTCGAAAATTCCGGTCGCGGCGCACGCCCCGGCGGCGGCCCCGCAGCGCCGCTTGTGGCGGCTCGAAGCGCGCGGCGTCGCCCGGCGGGCCGGCGGCGGCACATAGCGCGGAACGTCGGAGCCGGACTATTTCTGCAGGGCGATCTGAGGAGAGCCGTGGGCATGCGCATGCGCGTGCCCATGCGCACGACACTCGGCGGCGGCGTGCCTGACCGGCGCGGTCTCCGTTTCCGCAGCAGGGGCGCGGTCGGACGCCGTTTCGCAATCCGGGCAATCGTCGCCGACCTCGATCTGAACCGTCGACTGACGGATGCCGAATTCCTTCTCGAGGTATCCCTTGATCTTGCCGAGCGCGACCTCCGCTCCGGCGGCGTCGCCGATGCGCGCATGCAGGGTGAGGCTCGTCGACTCCGGCGTGATCTGCCAGATCCGGATGTCGTGCACGTCCTGAACGCCGGGAGCCGACGCCTTCACGCCCTCGACCAGCTTGTCGACATTGATGCCCCTGGGCGCGCCCTCAAGGAGGATATGCCCGGTTTCCCGGAGAAGACGGATCGCCGAACTGAGAATGAGCCCCGCGACCAGCAGCGACAGCAACGGATCGAACCAGATCAACTTCGCGTACTTGATGAGCACGGCGGCGGCGATCGCCGCGAGCGAACTCAGCAGGTCGGCGAGCACGTGGAGCATCGCGCCGCGAACATTGACGTTTTTGGAATTGGGCGATTGCAGCATCGCAAACGCGATAGCGTTGGCGACAAAGCCGGCGGCTGCGACCCCGAGCATGAGGTCGGCATTGACCGGCTTCGGCCCGAAGAAACGCTGCGCCGCTTCGATCACGATCCAAAGGCACAGGACGATGAGGGTCGCCCCGTTGAAGAAGGCCGCAAGCACCTGCATGCGCTGATAACCGAAATGTCGCTCTGAATCCGGCGGCCGCCGCGCGATGACATGCGCGCTTGCGGCAAGGCCAAGCGCCGCGGCGTCTGCGAACATGTGCGTCGCGTCAGCCAGGAGCGCGAGCGATCCGGAAATCAGCCCGCCGACGATTTCGACGAACATGAAAACCAGAATGACGGCAAAGGCCCCGATTAACCGGTTGGTCTCGCTGGTGTGGATGTGAGCATGGCCAAATCCGTGCGCGGCATGCCCATGGCCTCGCCCGGGGCCGTGCCCGTGTCCGTCCTCGTGGGCATGATCGTGTTGGTGGGCCACGCGCCGCCTTGGAAGCCGCTGCTATTCAGTAACGCCGATGCAGATTTGCAACTTGGTGAATATGCTTGCGCCGGGCCGAAGAGCAAGACGCCTGTCAGCGGACCGTCGCACCCCCCCTCTTTTGGCGTGAAACCCGATATTTGAGAGACGGAAGCCCGGAAGGTCCGGGCCTGCGCACAGGTGGTTACACAATCACGTTCTTGTTGCTAAGAATAAGGGGATTGGCGACAACGAAGGTACCAAAGTCGCCGGATTGACCGCCGAGGGGACGGCAACGTGACTTTGACTTACGGATCGCTGGACGGCTTCCAGGCCTCCCTGATCGCGTGCGCGCTGAGCACGGTCGGCCTCATCTCGGTTGTCTTCGTCGGCGACTGGGGCCGGCGTCAGAGCCCGAATTTCTCGGCGTTCGCCTTCGGGTTCCTCCTCATCGCCGTTTTCTGCCATCTCGGCCCTGAGGCGGTCCACCTTGCGATGGAGCTACCCGGCGGCGCGCCCATGCACGCCCTTTTATGGATCGCCGGCGGATTCTTCGGCGTCGCCTTCATCAGCCTCTTTTTCAGCCAGCTCTCGCGCAAGCGCGTGGACGGCCGCGACATAGCAATCGGTTATGCGTCGATCCTGGCGCTCGCGTCCCACTCGTTCATCGACGGGCTCGCCTATGAGGCGACGTTTCGGCAAGATGCGGTTACCGGCGTCATCGCGACGCTCGGACTCCTTCTGCATGAAATCCCCGAGGCGGTGATCGCCTATTTCCTCGTGCGTGAAACCGGCATGCCGAGATATCTCGCCGGGTTCTGGGCGTTTCTCGCTGCGTCGGTCACGACCGTCGCCGGCGCGTCGCTCATGGCTTTCGTCTGGCCGGGACGCGACATCAACCTCGCGGCGATGATCGGCCTCGCTGCCGGCGGGCTCTTGTATGTCACGGTTTTTCACCTCGGCTGGCACGCCCGTCTCGCCGCCAACGGCCGCGGCTATTTCTTTACCGGCCTCGGCGTAACGCTCTCGCTCGCGGCGGTCATTTTGAAGATGATCTTTTTCGAAGGGCACTGAGCCGCGCGCTTCGGCCGGCCGTTCACTGCGTCGTGAGAAAAAAAAGCTGGCCGGGCGCATCCGACGCGGCGCCTTCGCCGTAATCATGAACGACGACAAGAGACGCGACGTCGTATCGCCTCGTTTATCGACCAAACCAGAAAGTTGCGTACAGCCAACGCCTTCGAACAACCTCTTCAAGGAGACCTCATGAAGAAATCCGTCCTCGCCGCCGCGCTTCTCGCGGTTAGCGTAACCATGCCCGCCGGCGCCGAGGTGCTGGTCGGCGGCGCCGCCATGCTCCCGACCAAGAACATCGTGGAGAACGCGTCGAACTCAGCCGATCATACAACTCTCGTCGCCGCGGTCGCCGCAGCCGGCCTCGTCGAGACGCTCCAGGGAAAAGGTCCGTTCACGGTGTTCGCGCCGGTGAATTCGGCGTTCGCGGCGCTGCCCGCCGGCACGGTCGACGCGCTCCTGAAGCCCGAGAACAAGAAAACCCTGACCGGCATCCTCACCTATCACGTGGTCGCGGACCGCGTGACGTCGGCGGACCTCAAGAAGCTGATCAAGGCAGGCGGCGGCGAGGCGGAAATCGCCACAGTCGCCGGCGGCAAGCTCGTCGCGTCGATGAACGGTCCTTCGAACATCATTATCAGGGATGCGACCGGCGGCGTCGCCAACGTCACGGTCTACGACGTGCTGCAAGCCAACGGAGTCATCCACTCGATCGACAAGGTTCTCCTGCCGAACTGACGCAGCCCCTCAGTTTGGCGTCTCCGGGGACTCCTCCCGTCGCCCCCGATGGGAGGAGTTCTTGTCTATTGAACCAACGGCTGGTGGAGGGGGGTGGATTCGAACCACCGTACGTCTGAGACGGGCAGATTTACAGTCTGCTGGATTTAGCCACTCTCCCACCCCTCCATGAGGCGCGATGCAACGGCTCGCGGCGGGAGCCGCAAGCCCTGCCCGGCCGGCGCTCCGGCGGAAGGCGCGGTCTATACCCGCCGAACCCCCGACGCGCAACCGCTCCCTGGCGCCGCCGGGGAGCGGTATCCGCAGCATTGCATTCCGGCTATGGCTCGCGTCATGAAACACGGAAAGAGACCGCCGCGCGCTGGTCGACCTGGATCCGGCGTCCCGCGACCCCGCCGCTTCAAAAAGGGCGACCGAGATCGCTTCGGCGCCGACAAGACGTCGCGCCTGCACGAACGGGGAGAACGCGTGAGCGCGACCGCCGACGGCGAAGGGGGCGCCGGCGCGCGCCGGGGCCGGGACGGCGCCCATTTCGAAAAGACACCGAGGACCGGCAGGCGCGACGAGCATGCGAAGGCCGGCGCCGGCGCCCTACAATACCGCGGTTTCGGGGGCGGGCCGGCGCGCAAGGGCCGCCGCTTCGAGCCGGTCGACGCTCCGCCGTCGGAGCGACGCGGGACGGATTCCAGGCGTGACTTCCGCAAGGGCCGTCGCCCGGACCGCAGGGCCGACGCGGACATCGCGCCTCATTCCGACTTTCGCTCAGAACACGGACGACCTGGCGGCGGCCGCGACGAAGACCCTCGCGCCCAACGCCGCGGCGAACGAACCGGGGCGCTGTGGATTTACGGTCGTCATGCCGCGCTGGCGGCGCTCCGGAACGATGCGCGCAAGATCCGCCGCGTCCTCGCCGCCGAGAGCGCGCTCGAATGGCTGAACGAGGCCGATCTGCCGCCCGACCGGCGCGCGCTGATCGTGAGGACGGCGCCGTTCGAGATCGATCGCGCGCTCCACGACGGCGCCGTCCATCAGGGCCTTGCCGTCGAGGTCGAGGCGCTGCCGCGGGCGCGGCTGCGCGAGACCTGCGCGCCGGACGGCCGCAACCGGCCGGTCGTGGTCTTCGACCAGATCACCGACCCGCATAATATCGGCGCCGTCCTGCGCTCGGCGGCGGCGTTCGGCGCCTGCGCCGTCATCTTCCAGGACCGGCGCACGCCGCCCCTCGCCGGCGCGCTCGCGAAGGCCGCGGCAGGCGCGGTGGAAACCGTTCCCGCGATCGAGGTCGTCAATATCGCGCGCGCCCTCGAGGGCCTGAAGGACCTCGGCTACTTTTGCGCCGGGCTCGACGGCGCCGCGACGATGACGATCGCAGAGATCCCTCGCGACAAGCCGGTCGCCCTGGTCCTCGGCGCTGAAGGCGCCGGTCTGCGCCGCCTGGTCGGCGAAACCTGCGACGGCCTATTCCGCATCCCGCTCGATTCCGCGATGGAGAGCCTCAACGTCTCGAACGCCGCCGCCGTCGCGCTCTACGAAATCACGAGGAGCCCTCCATGAGCGAGCCCGAAAAAACCGCCGTCATCACGGGAGTCTCGACCGGCATCGGCCGCGCCTGCGCCGCGTCGCTGATCGAGGCCGGCTGGCGCGTCTTTGGCAGCGTGCGCAAGGAAAAGGACGCGGCGGAGGCGCACGCTGCGCTCGGCCCCAAATTCTCTCCCCTCCTTTTCGACGTGACGGATTCGCAGGCGATCGCCGGTGGGGCGGCGACGGTCGAACGGGCGCTCGACGGCCGCACGCTGGGCGGCCTCGTCAACAATGCGGGCATCGCGCTCGGCGGACCGGTCGCGCACCTGCCCCTGGACGTTCTGGACCGCCAGCTCGACGTCAATCTCTACGGCCCCATCCGGGTCATCCAGGCCTTTCTGCCTATGCTCGGCCTCGACAGCCGCTTTCACGGGCCGCCCGGACGGATCGTCAACATGTCGTCGGTCGCCGGGCGCATCGCCTCGCCCTTCATGTCGCCCTACGCCATGTCGAAGCATGCGCTCGAAGCCCTTTCGGACTCGCTCCGGCGCGAACTCCTTATGTTCGGCATCGACGTGGTGACGATCGGTCCCGGCGCCGTCCGGACGCCGATCTGGGCGAAGGCCGACGAAATTGACTTCAGTCCCTACGAAAAGACCGCGTTCGCGCCTTTCCTGAAGCGCATGAGGGACGGCATGAAGGTTTTCGGCGAGAGCGGCGTCGAACCCTCGGCCGTCGGCGACCTGGTTCGTACAGCGCTGACCGTCCCGAACCCGAAGCCGCGCTACCCGATCCTGAAGAACAAGCTCATGATGTGGACGCTGCCGCAGATTCTGCCGAAGCGCATGGTCGATCAGGCGCTCGCCAAACGCTTCGGCATCCCCGCCCGCCGTGGCTGACTTGCGCGCCGTGATCTTCGATTTCGGCGGCGTGTTCACGACCTCGCCCGTCGAGAACTTCGCCGTCTTCGAGCGCGCGAACGGCCTTCGGGCGCGGTTTCTCGGCGAAGTGATCAAGAAAAACCATCACGCCAACGCGTTCGCGAGGTTCGAGCGGGGCGAGATCGATCTCGACGCCTTCGACCGCGACTTCGCCGCCGAGACCAAGGAAGCCGGGTTCGAAGTCCGCGGACGGACGCTCGTCTCGCTGCTCGAGGTGACGCTTAGGCCGGAGATGGCGCGCGCCTTCGAGCGCGTGAAGGCGGCCGGCTTCAAGACCGGCTGCATCACCAACAACATGCCGGCCAATTCCGGTGCGGGCGCGGTTTCCGGCCCGCACCAGAAAGAAGTGGCGCGCCTCTTTTCGCTGTTCGATCATGTGATCGAGTCCTCGAAAGCCGGCGTGCGCAAGCCGGAGCCGCGCATCTATGAGATGATGTGCGACGCGCTTGGCGTCGCGCCGGCCGAGTGCGTCTTCATCGACGATCTCGGCGTCAATCTGAAACCGGCGGCGGCGATGGGCATGCGGACGATCAAGGCGCCGTTCGGCGACGTCCGCCCGGCGATCATGCAACTCTCGGCGCTGATCGGCGTTCCACTCTGAGGACGCGCCGGCCTATCTCCGGCCGGTCACGCGCCGCGGCAGCTCCGCCGTCGGCACGTCGCGTTCATTGGCGACGTCCGCCGGCGCCGCCGCTGCGGCCCGAACCACGGCGGACCGATCTCCCGAGACAAGCGGATGCCAGTCGGGAAGGTCGCGGCCGTCGGCGAGCAGGCGGTAGGCGCAGGTCTTCGGCATCCATTTGAGGGTCGCCACCGCCTCGGCCGACAGGCGCACGCAATCAGGCACGCGCGCGTGACGGCGCGCATAGTCCGTGCAGCGGCGCGTTTTCGGATCGTAGAGGCGGCAGGCGACGTCAGTCTCATGGAAGGCGCCCGTGTCTGCGTCCTCAAGCACGACGAGACAGCACTTGCCGCAGCCGTCGCAGAGCGACTCCCACTCCGCCGGCGACATCTCGGCGAGAGTCTTGCGCTTCCAGAAGGGAACGTCAGTCACTTGGCGAGGGGCCCGGCGGCGGCGCTTAGAATCTCCTAACACCGAATCGCCGCGGACCCAACCGGTCTCATCCGGCGGCCCGCTCCGCCACTTCGTGGATCGAGACGCGCTTCTTGCGCTGCTCGCCGCTCGCCGCTTGCGCGCGGACGCGCCAAAAGCGCATGACGCGCTCAGCCGCCTCCTGCGGGATCTTGAGATAAAGATCGAGAATGCGAAGGCCCTTCTGCTGCTCGTCGGCGGTCCTCTGCAAACCGAAAACGATCTTGGCGAAGGTTTGCCGTTCAAGGCCCGACGCGCGACACGAAATCGCGAGGGACTCCCAGGACCGGTCGCCGAGGATTCGCTGCGCGGTCGAGGTGTCGATGCCGACATAGTGTGCGAAGCCGTAGAGAAACTCCGTAGCCTTTCGCGCTTCGACAAGCTCTTTGAGCAGGCTCTCGTTCAGCGCGTTCTGGACGATGCGGTCGCGAATGAAGGCGCGAGCCGCATCGACGCTTCCCTGCGCCTCCGTGACGGCGCTGGAGAGGATCTTCTGCCGGTTCGCCTCGACCGCCTCGTCGATGAGGGCCGGATCGAGCATGTCGGAACGCTTCAGGATCTCTTTCTTCAGCGCCGAGGAGACGAAGAAATACATCTGCGTCAGCAGTTGCGGCGGCAGGTCGTAGCGGCTCGCCATCGGGGCCTGGAGATCGCCGATGGTGCGCGAATGCTCGACCAACTTTTCCATGGTTTCGGCGTTGAGGCGCGCGCCCTTGTTCGACGCGACCGAGACAAGGACGTTCTTGTCGCCGCGATCGACGAGCGCGGCCGTCACCGTCTCGGGGATCTCGCGCCGCTGGCTGATGGCCTTCATGTGTTCCTGGCCGCGCTGGCGAATGACGCGGATGAGATCATCTTCGGACAGCGCCACGCTGCGTTTGAGAACCGGCTCGGCGACCATGATCTCATCGAGTGCTAGCTGGCGCAGCAGGCCTTTCGGCGCGGTCGGCGCGTCGGCGAGCTTTTCGGCGATCTGGCGGCGAAGCTGGGCTTCGACGTTTTCCGTCACCTTGGACATGATGACGTCGAAGTGCTGCATCTCGCTCGACGTGTACCGGTCCGGCGCCGCCATGAAGACATCGGTGATTTCGCGCAGGAGGGCGCCGCGCTTCTCGGCGGAATCCTCCTTCGCCAGGGCAATAAGCTGCTTTAGTCGCGACTGTTCGCCGGACATTCAACGCTCTCCACAAGGCCCTCGCACTATGCGTAAACAGGAGTAAAAATTCCGTAGGGTCCGATGCGACGCCGACGGGCGATTGCCGGGTGCGCACGCTCTGCTAAGACTTGGTTAAACTCGGGGGTCAGTAAAATGAAAAAGCTCGTCGCCGCCGCCGCACTTCTGCTCGCCGCCTGCGAGACGGGCCCGTCGATCACCGGCGGCGGGGACCGGATCAATTACGCAGCCGAGTCTCGTCTCGGGCCTGGCCTGCCTGAGTCGGCCCGCGCCGCTTTGGCCCCGGCCTTCGTCGAGGCAATGGAGCGCGGCCAGAAGGGGGTCGGCGTCAGCTGGGGAACAGGACCCGCCAGCGGAACGGTCGTCCCGGGCGAATTCCGTATAGGCAACCTGAAGCCTGATCCCCGCACCCTGCTGCCGGTCGATCCCGGACTTGACCTTGACTATTCCTTCGAAACCGAACGCGGCCTTCACGCGCTGACCGGCAACGCCAACCTTCGCGCGGGTCCTTCGACGGATGCGCGAATCCTCGCGACGCTCGAGGGCGGGACCGCGGTGGACGCCGTCGGCAAAACCGTGGGCCGCCCGTTCTACCTCATTTCCATTGGAGGGCGGATCAAGGGCTACGTCCACGAGAGCCTCGCCAAGAAGGCGCCGGGCATGGAGCTGGACCTCGCCGGCGGCCCGATACGCCGGCCCGCCCTCTGCCGCGATTTTGAGCAGACTCTCAGTCTGTTCGGGGACAGCGACCGCTGGTCCGGCGTCGCGTGCAATCGCGGCGAGGGCTGGCGGCTCGAGCGTCGCGGCCCTGACGATCCGAACATCCTCTGACCATCCCGCTTCGGACCCTCAGCGGGCGAGGGCCCTCGCCGCGGCGCGCTCAGCTCTCTGGAACCGGATGAAGGCCGGCAGCAACGCGGCCCTGCGAACGGGCTCCTCGCCATCGGCGAGGCGATAGATGTTCTCGTAGAAGAACGCCATGGCGCCGAATCCGTTGAGCGCTTTCACGAGAGAGCTCGGCGAGCCGGGGCCGAGGAAGCCGGGGCCGAGTCGGAGAATCTTCTCCCAAGCGGGGGCCGCAACGACGGCCCCCGCGATCAATCTGCCCGGCAGGTCAGGATCGACGCACAGCGGACGCGCCAGTCCGATGATGTCGGCGCCGCCGCTCTCGATGGCGCCGTTCATCGCCGCGCGCGAACGGAACCCCCCGGTGACCATCAGCGGCATGGAGGCGATCTCGGCGACTTTTTCGGCGTATTCGAGAAAATAGGCCTCGCGCTCAATGGTCGACTTGCGCACGCCCGCCTCGACGACGGGCTCCATCGCGCCGCCGAGCCCGATCATCATCGGCTGCTCGTAGGAGCCGCCGGAGATTTCGAGAAGATCGACCCCTTCGTCGTTCAGCCAGCGGACGATCTGGAGACATTCCTCGAAGGAGTACCCGCCCTTCTGGAAGTCCGAGGAGTTGAGCTTGACCGACACCGGATAGCCGCCCCCGACGCGGGCGCGCACCGCCCTGACGGTCGACACCAGCAGCCTCGCCCGGTTCTCCAGCGAGCCGCCCCATTCGTCTTCCCTCCGGTTGGCGAGCGGATTGAGGAATTCCGACAGGAGATAGCCGTGAGCGGCGTGAATCTGCACGCCGGAAAAACCCGCCCGCTTGCACTCGATCGCCGCATGAACGAAGCGCTCGACGACGTTGAGGATTTCCTCGCCCGACAGCGCCCGCGGCGGGCCGTAGGAGCCGCCCGGGAGCTTTACCGCGACGGCGGACGGCCCCACGGGTTCGGCGGCCACGTAGCTCGGGGTCTGTCGCCCGGCGTGCGAGAGCTGCGCGAAGATCGCCGCGCCGTTGTCGGTTGCGGCGCGCGCGTAGTCGGCGAGCCGGCGACGCTGCTCCTCCGTCTGCGGACCGTCGATTGCGACGTTGCCGGGCCGCTCGAGATAGCGCCGGTCGATCATGACATTGCCGGTAATGAGGAGCGCGGGCCCGCCCTTCGCCCACCGGCGGTAGAGCGTCGCGTGCCTTTCGGTCGCGCGATTGAGATGATCGGCGATGCCCTCCGTCATCGCCGCCTTGGCGAGGCGGTTTTTGAGAACGACGCCGCAGGGAAGCCGCAGGGGGTCGGACAGCGAAGGCACGGGAGGGTTCCTCGCACAGGACGGCAGGATCGAAAAGAGCCAGGAACAGGCATCCCCAGGTCCCGATCCTTCGGCGGCGCCTTTTTCCTTTTCCGCCGCGTCTTTTCGCTTCAGAAAGGACCGCATGTCCGTGACTGTCGCCGCCGATGGCCCCGTCCTGGTCGTCACGATCGACCGCCCCGAGCGACGGAACGCCGTCGATCGCGAGACGGCCGATGCGCTGTCTGCGGCGTTTCGATCGTTCGATCGCGATGATCGACTCAAGGTTGCGGTGCTGACGGGATCCGGCGAGACCTTTTGCGCCGGCGCCGACCTGAAGAGCGTCGCTGCCGGCGCCGGCAATCGCGTCCTGAGGGACGGCGACGGACCGATGGGACCGTCGCGCATGATGCTGTCGAAGCCCGTCATCGCGGCGATTGAGGGATACGCCGTGGCGGGAGGACTCGAACTCGCGCTTTGGTGCGACCTCCGCGTTGCGGCCCGGAACGCGACCTTCGGCGTCTTTTGCCGGCGCTTCGGCGTGCCGCTCATCGACGGCGGTACGGTGCGACTGCCGCGGCTCATCGGCGCCTCGCGCGCCATGGAGATGATCCTCACCGGCCGCGCCGTCGGCGCCGAGGAGGCCTTCGGCTGGGGCCTCGTCAATCGCTTAGTCGCGCCGGGCGAGGCGCTGGGCTCGGCGGTCGCTTGGGCCAAGGAGCTTGCCGCCCTCCCGCAACGCTGCATGCTGAACGACCGCCTCTCGGCGCTCGAGCAATGGTCGCTGCCGGAAGCGGCGGCGATCGCCAACGAGTTTGACCATGGGCTGAACACCATCCAGTCCGGCGAAACCGTCGCGGGCGCCGCGCGTTTTGCGCACGGCGACGGCAGAAGCGGACGGCGCATCGACTGAAGATGACTGAGCTCGTGCATGCCGTCGCCCTCGCGGTCGCGCTCGACGCGGACGGCCCGCTCGCCGGCGCGCTGCTGATCGGTCCCTCGGGCGCCGGCAAATCGGCGCTGGCGCTGCACCTGATCGAAACATGTCCGCACCGGCGCACGGCGCTCGTCAGCGACGACGCAGTCCTGCTCGACGCCGCAAGCGTCCGTCTGCGCGCCAGCGCGCCCCAACGGATCGTCGGGCTTGTCGAGGTCAGGGGATTCGGGGTCGCCGCCGTCCGGACTGCGCCGGCGGTTGATCTGCTTGCCGGCTTCGAGCTCTCGGCCGATGCGCCGCGTGTTCCGGCCCCTTTGCACAAAGCCCTTGCCGGCTCACATCTCCCGGTCTGGCCGCTGGTGGCGCGCGACCCTGCAACCGCCGCGATCCGGTTGAGGGTGATTTTGCGCGCGATTCTCGCTAGGAACGGCGCGGCCGAGGACTGACGGCGTACGGGTTGTTGAGGATTCATGATTGGAATAGTCGTTGTGACGCATGGTCGGCTGGCGGAGGAATTTCTGGCGGCAGCCGAACATGTGGTCGGGCCGCAGCTCGGCGCCAGGGCGATTTGCATTGGGGCCGATGACGACATGGAGCAGCGACGCGCCGACATTCTCGCCGCCGCCCGGGGAGTCGACGGCGGCGACGGCGTCATCATCCTCACAGATATGTTCGGCGGCACGCCGTCAAACCTCGCGATCTCGGTCATGGAGAAAGCGAACGCGGAAGTGATCGCGGGGGTCAACCTGCCGATGCTGATCAAGATCGCCTCGATGCGAAACGAGCACGACCTAAAAGAAGCCGTCGCCGCGGCGCATGAGGCGGGACGCAAGTATATAAACGTCGCCTCCTGGGTGCTCTCCGGCGGGACCCCCGGGAAATAACTTGGCCGCCCGTTGCGCCAGAGCGACCATCCGCAATGCGCGCGGGCTTCACGCGCGGGCCTCCGCCAAATTCGCGGCGGTCGCCGGCTCCTTCGACGCCGAAATCACGGTGGCCTGCGGCGAGTATCGCGTCTCGGGCCTCTCGATCATGGGCCTCATGATGCTCGGCGCCGGCGTCGGAGATGACATCGAAATCGCCGCCGACGGCCCTCAGGCGGCCGACGCAGTGGCGACTCTCTTGCGTCTCGTGGAGGACCGCTTCGGGGAGAAAGAGTGACGAACCCCAATGCGGGCGCAAGATATTGCGACCGTCACGCCTCTTTCGCGCGCTTCTTGCGCAGATGCGGCAGCAGGGCCTTTTTCCGTAGGCGCACGGATTTCGGCGTCACTTCGACGAGTTCGTCGTCGTCGATATACGCGATCGCCTGTTCAAGGCTCATCCGACGCGGCGGCGTCAGGCGCATCGCTTCGTCCTTGCCGGAGGCGCGGACGTTGGTGAGCTTCTTTTCTTTCAGCGGGTTGACGTCGAGGTCGTCGTCCTTGGCGTTCTCTCCGATGATCATGCCCTGGTAGACGTTCTCCCCGGGGCCGATGAAAAGGACGCCGCGCTCTTCGATGTACCAGAGCGCATACATGATCGCCTGGCCCTGGTCGGTGGAAATAAGGACGCCGTTGCGGCGCCCGCCGATCTCGCCCTTGTGCGGCGCGTATTCGAGGAACGATCGGTTCATCACGCCGGTGCCGCGCGTGTCGGTCAGGAACTCGCCGTGATAGCCGATGAGCGCGCGCGCAGGCGCGTGCATGATGAGACGCGTTTTGCCGCCGCCCGAAGGCTTCATCTCCGCGAGTTCGGCCTTGCGCTGCGAGAGCTTGTCGATGACAACGCCGGAGAACTCGTCGTCGACGTCGATGACGACTTCCTCAATCGGCTCCAGCAGCGTCCCATTATCGTCGGTGCGCGTCACGACGCGAGGGCGCGACACGGCGAGTTCGAAACCCTCGCGCCGCATGTTCTCGATCAGGACGCCGAGCTGCAGTTCGCCGCGTCCGGCGACCTCGTAGGCGTCGCCGCCCGGCGTCTCGGAGACGCGGATGGCGACGTCGCCTTCCGCCTGCCGGAAAAGACGCTCGCGGATAACCCGGCTCTGCACCTTGTCGCCCTCGCGGCCGGCGAGCGGGGAATCGTTCGCGGCGATGGTGATCGAGAGCGTCGGCGGATCGATGGGCTGGGCGGGAATCGCGTCGTCGACCGCAAGATCGCACAGCGTGTCCGCGACCGAGGCCGTCGTGAACCCTGCGATGGCGACGATGTCGCCCGGGAAGGCTTCCTCGATCGGCTGACGCTTGTAGCCGCGGAAAGCGAGCACCTTGGTGATGCGCGCCTTTTCGATTTCCGAGCCGTCGCGGCGGAGCGCCTTCATGGTGACGCCTGGACGCGCCGTGCCCGCCAGGATTCGGCCGGTGAGGATGCGTCCGAGATAGGGGTCGGCTTCGAGGGTCGTCGCCAGCATGCGGAACGGCGCGTCGGGACCGCCTTCGGCTTGCGGCGCCGGCACGTGTTCGATGATGGTTTCGAACAGCGGCGTCAGGTCCTCGCGCGGACCGTCGATGGTCCGCGA
>JACADZ010000143.1 GCA_013389105.1 Parvularculaceae bacterium
AAGCCACCGGGATGCGCATGTCCTCCAGACGCAGTGCTTTGAGCGGCTTGAAGCCGAACACGTTGCCGATGATCGACGCGGTGAGGTTGGCGATCGAACCTTCCTCGAACAGATCGAGGTCGTAGGCGATGTAGGCGAAGTATTGTTGCGGCGCGTTAGTGCCCGCCCCGGTGCCCGGCACCGGATCGACGCGATAGGCTTTCGCGCGATACGAGTCGCACGCGGTGAGACGATCGGTCCAGACCACCGTCCAGGTCGCCGTCGAGGACTCGCCCGCGACGGCGGCCGCCGCCTCTTCGGGGTCCACGCCCTCCTGCGGAGTAATGCGGAACAGGGCGAGCACGTCCGTGTCCCTGGGCTCGTAATCGGGAACCCAGTAGCCCATCTGCTTGTACGGCATCACACCCGAGCGATAGCGCTCGCTGGCTTGTCGCAGTGCAACAGGTGCGGCGATCTCGTTCATCCTGTACTCCTCCGGTTGATTTGCCGATCCGACGGACCCCACTGTACAAGCCGACGCTCATCAGGAAAAATCACTTCTTGTAGCGGTCAGCATAAGGAGGACTTATAGATGCCCGACATGCGCAACGTCACCCTGCGCCAGCTGCAGATCTTCGTTGCGGCTGCCGACAGCTTGAGCTTCTCGCGCGCCTCCACCCAGCTCCATCTCACGCAGCCGGCGATTTCCATGCAGATCCGCCAGCTCGAGCACAGAGCGGGGCTGCCGCTGTTCGAGCGGCTGGGCAAGCGCCTGCATCTGACCGAGGCGGGCAACGAGCTGCTGGGCTACGCGCGCCAGGCGCTGCGGGCGCTGAAGGAGGCGGACGACGCGTTCGCCGCGCTCAAAGGCTTGCGCGGCGGCATGCTGCGCATCGGCGTGGTGAGCACGGCGAAGTACTTCGCGCCCAAGCTCCTGGCGCAGTTCGCGCGCAGCCACCCGGAAGTGGAGATCAAGCTGGCGGTAAACAACCGCGAGGCGGTGGTGCGTCAGCTCGATCTGAACGAGATCGACCTCGCGATCATGGGGCAGCCGCCGCGCCATCTGGAGACCGCCGCCGTGGCCTTCGCGCGCCATCCGCTGTCCATCATCGCAGCCCCCGACCATCCGCTCGCCTCCCGCAAGCGCAAG
>JACADZ010000007.1 GCA_013389105.1 Parvularculaceae bacterium
CGCCGCCCACCCCGCGCCTCATCAGTTCGGTGCGCCAGTCGGCGGGCTTCGGCCCCTCGTCAAAGCCGGACGCCTCGACATCCGCGCCCCGCGCGCCAACCATCAGACGACGGACGCCTGACCAATGCACGGCCCCAAGGCACATGGCGCAAGGCTCGGCGCTGGAGACAAGCTCATGCGCCGGCAGTCCTGGCGCGCCGAGATCGAAAGACTCCAGCCGCGCCTGCGCCGCCGCGATCGCAACAACCTCGGCATGAAGGACGGACAACTTCGCGCCGAGAACGAGATTGACGCCCAGCGCCACCAGCGCGCCGCTGTCGGCGTCGAAAACGCCTGCGGCGAAAGGGCCCCCACCTCTGTCGGAGTTGAGCCGCGCCGCGCCGATGACGAACTCCATCCGGGCCGACTCGCCGTCGAGGCCTCGGGCGCCTTCCGCATACTGCAAGAGCCAGTCGGGCAACGCGATGTCGAGCCGTTGCGGGTGCTTGTTCATTCCTCGCCCTTGCGCCCTGCCCCCCCGATCGCGCAAGAGTGCGGCGCTTGCGAAGCCGGCGTCAAGGAGAAGCAGCGATGAGGCTTTACGGCTATTGGCGCTCGAGCGCGACCTACCGAGTGCGTATTGCGCTTGCGCTCAAGAAGCTGGCCTACGAGTACAGCGCGATCAATCTTCTGAAGAACGAGCAGCAGTCCCCTGACTACCTACTGATCAGTCCGCAGGGTCTCGTGCCGACTCTGATCGACGCTAACGGCGCGCGGCTCAACCAGTCTCTCGCGATCATTGAGTACCTCGAAGAGGCCTATCCCGATCCGCCGCTGCTCCCCGTCTCGCCGACGGGACGCGCGAGAGCGCGGGCCATCGCCGCCGCGATCGCATGCGAGGCGCAGCCCTTCGGCAATCTCCGTATAATGAATTACCTCAAGGACGAGGCGGGACTTGCCGACGAGGCTCGCCGCGCTTTCCTCAATCGCTGGGTCGGCGGCGCGCTGAAAGCCGTCGACAGGATGGCGCGCGAGACCGCCGGCCGCTTCTGCGTCGGCGACGCGCCCACTCTGGCTGACGTCTTTGTCGTGCCGCAGCTTGCAACCGCTCGCCGCTTCAGCGTCGATATAGACGAGTGCGCGACCTTGTTGGCGATCGAGGAGAATTGCGCAAGACTTGAGGCTTTCCAGAGGGCTCGCCCTGAAAACCAGCCTGACGCGGTGAAATCGTGACTCCACTCATCTACGCCATCGACGGACGCGCGCCGAAAATTCATCCGTCGGCGTTCATCGCGCCCGGCGCGATCATTTGCGGCGACGTTGAAATCGGCGAGGACGCGTCTGTCTGGTATGGGTGCGTCCTGCGCGGCGACACCAACAAGATCGTGGTCGGCAAGGGTTCAAATCTCCAGGACGGCACGATCGTTCACGCCGACAGTCCCGAAATGGGCGGCGTCCCGACCCTCATCGGCGCCAACGCGCTCATCGGACACAAATGCATGCTCCATGGCGCCACCGTCGAGGATGGCGGCTTCGTCGGCATGTGCTCGACCATGCTGGACCGTTCGGTCGTCAGAACCGGCGGCGTCCTCGCCGCCGGCGCCTTCCTCACTGCGGGGAAGATCGTTCCTGGAGGCGAGATGTGGGCCGGCGCGCCGGCCAGAAAGTTCCGCGACCTCAAGAACGGCGAGGGGTCCTGGGGCGCGATGAACTCGGCGCATTATGTTCTGAACGCCCGCCGGCATATGAAGGCGCTCGCCGAAAGCGGACGCCGATCATGACCGAGGCCGTCGTCGCCGCGCCGCCCGCCAAACGCGCGAACGAAACTCTGGTGATCGGCGCCTCGTCGCTCGGCACCATGTTCGAGTGGTATGACTTTTTTCTATACGGTGCGCTGGCGACCCATATCGCTCAGCACTTTTTCTCCGGCGTCAATGAAACGACCGCATTCATCCTTGCGCTCGCGGCGTTTGCAGCCGGGTTCCTGGTCCGTCCGCTGGGCGCGCTCGTTTTCGGACGCATCGGCGACGTTGTCGGTCGCAAGAACACCTTTCTCGCCACCATGGCGCTCATGGGGATTTCGACCTTCGTCGTCGGCCTCCTGCCAGGTTACGCCCAGATCGGCGTAGCGGCGCCCGTCATTCTCGTTCTTCTGAGGCTGCTTCAGGGCCTCGCTATCGGCGGCGAGTACGGCGGCGCCGCCATATATGTCGCCGAGCACGCGCCGGCCGACAGGCGCGGCTTCCAGACGAGTTGGATCCAGACGACGGCGGCTGCCGGACTCCTTCTGTCGCTCCTGGTCATCATGGCGAGCCGGAGCGCGCTCTCGCCCGAGGCTTTCGCCGAGTGGGGCTGGCGGATTCCGTTTCTGATTTCGATCCTCCTGCTCGGCATATCGCTCTGGATCCGAATGAAACTGAACGAGAGCCCGGTATTCCAGAAGATGAAGGAAGAGGCGGCGATCTCGAAAGCTCCATTCGCTGAAGCTTTCGGCCGCTGGCCCAATCTGAAGCTGGTGCTGATCGCGCTTTTCGGCTGCGTCGCCGGACAGGCGGTCACGTTCTATACCGGAACTTTCTACGCCCTGTATTTTCTCGAGCGTAACCTCAAGGTCGACGGCTTTACGGCAAACCTCCTGATCGCGCTTGCGCTCGCGCTCGCCGCCCCGCTCTATATCTTCTTCGGGTGGCTCAGCGACCGCTTTGGCCGCAGGCCGATCATGCTGGCGGGCCTAGCCGCAGCCGCCCTGTTCTACTTTCCCTTGTTCAAGCTGCTGACGGCGGCTGCAAATCCGGAGCTCTCGCGCGCGCAATCGGCTGCGCCCGTCGCCGTCGCCGCTGACCCGGCCGACTGTTCGGTGCAATTCGATCCCATCGGAAGGAACAAGTTCGACAAGCGGTCGTGCGACATCGCCAAGGCGTTCCTCGCGAAGGCAAGCGTCTCCTACGAGACGGAGCCTGCGCCGAAAGGCGTTCCGGCGACTCTGCGAATCGGCGACCGGACGATCTCAGCGCCGAACCCGGCGGATCTTGCGGACGACGCGGGCGCCGCCGCAATCGCCGCCTTCCAGGCTGAGGCCGCCGAAGCGCTGGCCGCCGTCGGCTATCCGAAAGCCGCGGACCCGTCCGGCGTCAGCGCGCCGGCTGTCATCTTGATCGTCATTGCGCTGATGACCATCACCGCCATGTGCTATGGACCCATGGCCGCCTATCTCGTGGAGCTATTCCCGGCTCGGATCCGCTACACGTCGATGTCGCTGCCTTATCACGTCGGCAATGGCTGGTTCGGCGGATTCCTGCCGACGACCGCTTTCGCCATCGTTGCGGCGACCGGCGACGTCTACGCCGGGCTCTGGTATCCCGTAGTGATCGCCGGAGCGACTTTCATCATTGGCCTGTTCACCCTGCCGGAAACTCGCGGGAAGGTTCTAAGCTAGCTCGATCAGGACCGTTCCAGTGCGTCAACCACATTGACGTCGCGATCGACCAGCTCCTGGGCGGTGAACCACACATCGCGACCCCTGACGCTTTCGCGCAGCTCCCGCGCGAAGTCCGGCGAGACGCCGGTTGGATCGATAAACCTGCGAAAAAAGCGCTCGGTGTCCATACGCCGCTCGAACTCGGGTCTGTCAATGGTCTCGTCGGTGACTACGTCATAGGCGGTCGGTTCATGAAACATGAAACGAGCCGAGGGGCTCGCCGTCCGGACATCGCCGGCGAGATAGACCGGAACGCACATGGACGCACAGACCCGGTTGCGGCCGACTCGCGTTTCCACTTCATGAGTCCGCTTCATCTCCTCGATCAGATCGATGAGGGCGGCGCCTTCATCGACGAGGCCTCCGGGCGAATTCAGATCGATGACGATGCGCTCGGCGCGCGCTCCCTTTTCCTCAAAAGCCCGCTCGAAGTGCGAGGTCATCGGCGGCATGATGGGAAACAACCACTCGAGCACCAGTTCATCGCCCCGCTCGCGCACGATGACGCCGGGACCGCTTTCCATGAACGCCCGATCGTCGCGCAGAGCGACGACGATGGCGAGAGCGAACATCATCAGGGTGCTCGCCAGCATAAGTCTCGACCGCATCGTTCCCATCTGCGGTCGGCGACCGGCGTCCGCAAGGCCCGGGGGGACACGCCTGCTTGATTTTCCGAGCGGTCGCTCGCATTTGACGGCGTGCCTGCGGAGATACCGAGATGACGACCGTTACCGACGCGCTGAAAGCGCGAATTTCGATACGCGCCTTTCTGGATCGGCCCGTGCCGGAAGGCCTCGTCCGGGAGATCCTGGACGCTGCGAAGTTCGCGCCCTCAGGCGGTAACCTCCAGCCCTGGAAGGTGCATGTCGTCATGGATGCGGCTCGCGACCGAATCGTGGCGGCTGTTAAGAAGTCGCTGGCGGAAAATCCGTTCGCCAACGAATTCGAGATCGCCGTCTATCCGGAGGGCCTGTGGGAGCCGTTTCGGTCGCGGCGTTTCGAGGTCGGCGAACAGATGTACGCGCTGGTCGGCATTCCGAGGGAGGATAAGGCGGCGCGGCTCGCCTGGTTCCAGCGGAATTTCGATTTTTTCGGCGCGCCGGTCGGACTGTTCTTCTCGATCGACCGCCGCTTCGATCGGGGCCAGTGGGCGCATCTTGGCATGTTCATGCAGACGATCGCGCTCCTCGCCGCGGAAAGAGGGCTCGCCACCTGCATGCAGGAATGCTGGGCGGCCCGAGCCAAGACCGTCGCGTCGTTGCTCGACCTGCCGGAAACTGAGATGCTCTACTGCGGCATGGCGCTCGGTTACGCAGACCCGGACGCCGCGGTGAACCGGCTGCGCACGGCGCGGGCGCCGCTCGAAGAGTTTGTTCGCTTCTTGCGCTGAAAGCTCGACCCGCCTCCCTGTGCATGGCATGGTCTGACGATGGATCAAGTGGGCGCCTCCGCCGCTATCGAGATCGACGCGCCCGCCGCCGCAGTTTTCGCGCTCGCGGCCGGCTCTCGCATTTCTGACTTTGTCCGTCCGTTCGGTCCATTGCCGGGCGTCGCCCGCGTCGAGGGCCCCGCTGACTGGAGGGCGCCGGGAGAGACGCGCCTCATCACCCTGACCGACGGCTCCTCGCTTGAGGAGGAGTTGACCGGGCTGGACCCCGGTCGCCGGTTTTCCTATCGGGCGACGCGCTTTTCCGGGCCCTTCGGGGCGCTGGTTGCGCAAGGGCTCGGCGAATGGTCTTTGACCGCTGAGGGGACGGGACGCACGAGGCTCGTCTGGAGCTACGCCTTCGCAGCGAAGAACGCGCTCGCTCTCCCGCTGCTTGCTTTGCTCGTCCGCTCGCTTTGGCCGGCCTACATGCAGGCGGCGCTTCGGCGCCTCAAGGCCGAGGCCGAGCGCGCGAGGGCCGCATCCGCATGAAGATCGCCGCATTCAACGTGAACTCGATCGGCGCGCGCCTGCCGCGCATCCTCGAATGGTTCGACGCCGCCAGGCCCGACGTCGCGGTGCTCCAGGAGATCAAGTGCGTCAACGAGAAATTCCCGGAGCTTGAGTTCGGGGACCGCGGCTACAATATCGCCGTCAACGGACAGAAATCCTACAACGGCGTCGCCCTGCTGTCGAAATTTCCGCTGGAAGACGTGCTGAAGACGCTTCCCGGCGATGAAACCGACGACCAGGCGCGATATGTGGAGGCGTTGATCTGTCCGCCGGGCGCCCGACCCGTGCGGGTCAGCGGACTCTACGCGCCGAACGGCAACCCCGCGCCTGGGCCGAAATTCGATTACAAGCTGGCCTGGATGCGTCGCCTGAACGCGCGGGCGAGGACCCTGCTTGCGCTTGAGGAGGCCCTCGTGATCTGCGGCGACTTCAACGTCATTCCGCAGGCGGAGGACGCTGCCAATCCCGGCGCATGGACGCAAGACGCCCTATTCCTGCCGGAAACGCGCGCCGCCTGGCGCGAGCTCCTCAATCTCGGCCTGACGGACGCGCTAAGACAAATGCGGCCGCACGACCGGCTTTTCACTTTCTGGGACTACCAGGCGGGCGCCTGGGAGCGCGACAACGGCATCCGCATCGATCACATGCTGTTGTCGCCGCAGGCCGCGGACCGCCTCAAAGACGCCGGCGTCGATCGCGCGGAACGCGGCAAGAACAAGCCGTCGGATCACGTGCCGGTCTGGGTCGAGCTATCGGCCTAGGCAGGCTGCTCAGCGGTCGACCGCCCGTCGATAGGCGTCGCGCGCGGTGATGCGCTCCCACCACTTGAGGACGTTCGGCGTGAACGCCTCGTCAATCGCAAGCGTGCGGGCGAGGTAGAGGGAATAGCCGACGGCGATGTCCGCCATCGTGAATCGGTCCGCGCAGAGATATTCCCGCCCTTGCAGCCCCGCCTCGACCGAGCGCCATCGCGCCAGGAACCATTGCCGGTAGTCGGCGGCGACTTGCGGCTGCCGCCGCTCTTCGGGCTCGAGCAGTGTGTAGCGAAGGACCAGCGTTTGCGGAAACGTCAACGTCGCGTCCGAACGATGAAGCCAGTTCAGATAGAGCCCATGGTCTTTCTCGCCCTTGTCGACGCCGAGCGGCGTCGGTCCATATTTCTCGGCGAGATATTGGCAGATCGCGGCGCTTTCGGTCATCACAAGATCGCCGTCGACTAGCGCCGGCACCGTGCCGAGCGGGTTGATCTCCTTGTATTCCTTGTGGAACGCCCGCGGCGGGAACTGCATCACGACGAGTTCGTATGGGAGCGCCATCTCCTCCAGCGCCCACAGCGCCCGGAGAGACCGGGCGCCTTTGCAGTGATACAGCTTCATGCGCCTCCTTTGCGCGGCCGAGGGGAAGCGTCAAGCGCCGGCCCGACGGCGCCGCTGCGGGCGCCGCTTCCGCCCGCAATGCCCGGCGCGGTAACCTAGAGGCATGCCCCTAGACTTTGACTCGACTCGCCTGCCCTCGCCGCATCTGACCGAAAGCCATGAGGCGTGGCGACGGACCGTGCGCGCGTTCGTTGATCGCGAGATCATGCCCCACGTGAACGCGTGGGACGAGGCCGAGGGATTTCCCCGGGAGCTTCACAGGAAAGCGGCGGCGGCCGGGCTCATCGGTCTCGGCTACCCGGAAGTGTATGGCGGCGTCCGCGACGGCGTCGACGTGTTTCACTCGATGATCTCCTCCGAGGAACTGGCGCGCGCCGGCGCCGGGGGCCTGATCGCCTCCCTGATGACGCATGGCATAGGCCTGCCGCCAATCATCGTGCTTGGCTCGGACGAACTGAAGGCGCGCGTGGCGCCGCTGGTTCTTTCAGGCGAAAAGATCATCGCGCTGTGCGTCACGGAGCCTTCCGGAGGCTCGGACGTCGCCAATATCAGAACTCGCGCGCGCCGCGACCGCGATCATTATGTCGTCAGCGGAGAAAAGACCCTTATAACCTCCGGATGCCGAGCCGACTTTCTGACCGTAGCTGTTCGAACCGGCGGCGAAGGCGCGGCGGGCCTTTCGTTCCTGCTCGTCGAGGCGGATCGCCCCGGCGTATCGCGGTCGAAACTCGACAAGATGGGCTGGTGGATGTCGGACACCGCCTCCATCCAGTTCGACGACGTGCGCGTGCCGGCCGCCAATCTCATCGGCGCCGAGAATAGCGGGTTCGCCGGCATCGTCGCCAATTTCAACATGGAGCGGCTCGGCATGGCGGCGCAGGCCATCGCCTTCGCGCGCGTTTGCATCGAGGACGCCGCCGACTGGGCGCGCCAGCGCCAGACCTTCGGCAAGCCTCTCGTGAAACATCAGGTCATCAGGCACAAGCTTGCAGAGATGACTCGGCATGTTCATGCCTCGTCTGCGCTGCTCGACAATTGCGCATGGCGCGTCAAGAACGGCGAAACGCCGGTCGCGGAGCTCTCGCTGCTCAAGGTGCAGGCCACGCGCACGATGGAGTTCTGCGCGCGCGAAGCCATGCAGATCCTTGGCGGCGCGGGTTTTGTGCGCGGTCACCGGGTCGAACGCATCTATCGCGAAGTGCGCGTGATGGCGATCGGCGGCGGCTCCGAAGAAATCATGCTCGATCTCGCCGCCCGCCAGATGGGCCTCTAACGGCTTTCAGATCTTGAACAGCTTCTCTGCGGCCGCCTTGGTGCTGCCGCGCTCGGCAATCGCCTTCTCGCAGCGAGCGATCTCCGCCTTCAACGACGCGATCCGCTCCTCCAGATCGCCGACCGACATGGCGTAGAGATCCTGCTTGCCGATCTTCTGCAGCGTGTAGTCCGGTCGTTCGTTAAGGGCTTCAGGGTCCATCGACATAGCGAGCTCTAACCGCCCGTCCGATCATGCTGCGGCCGGCGCGGCGAGGCAAGCTCACCGAACCAGCAGGTAAAGACGCAGGCTCAACGACGCGGCCGCCGCAAACAGAGCGGCCAGCAGGCCCCACCACACGCCGACCGCACCTAGATCTGTATGGAGGCCCAGAAACCAAGCGAGCGCAAAACCGATCGGCCAGTAGGAGACCCCGGTCAGGATCATAGGCACGCGCACGTCCTTGAGGCCGCGCAGGCCGTTCATTGCAGCGACCTGAGTGGCGTCGAACAACCCGAACGCCGCCGCTATCGGCAGAAAGCTCGCCACCAGCGCGAGCACGGCTCCGTTGGCCGCATCCTCAGCGTCAAGATAGAGCCCCGCGACGAACGGGGGCGACAACATCGCCGGCGCCCAGAAAAGGACCATCACCGCCATGCTCGCAAGGATGGTGAGCAAGGCCGCACGGCGCACGCCCGCCGCATCGCCGGCGCCCTTGTGCAATCCTACGCGCACGCCGCCGGCCATGGCGAGCCCAAGCGGCATCATGAAGGCGGTGGCGGCGACGTTGAGCGCGACCTGGTAGGCCGCAACCTCGTTGACGCCGATGAGACCCATGAGGAACACGCAGGCGTTGAAGAGCAGCGCCTCGAAGGCGATGGAAACGCCGATCGGCGCTCCCAGCTTCAGGATTTCGCGGAATCGCGCCCAGTGCGGATCCAGGACGTTCGCAAACAGGCGAAACGGCGCGGCGCGCCGGTCGCGAACGCAATAGACGGCCAGCATCAGGAAGCCCGCGGCGTGGCTGATGCTCGAGGCGATCCCTGCCCCCACCAGTTCGAGTCGGGGCAATCCCCAATTCCCGTAGATCAGCAGCCAGTTGAGAAAAGCGTTGAGCGCGGTCGTCGCGACAATGAAGACGAGCGGCCAGCGCGTGCGCTCGATCGCCGCGAGAAAGTTCCTGAGCATGATGACGCCCATCATGAAGGGAAGGCCCGGCGCCAGCGCCATCACATAGGGCGCCGCGCGAGCGGCCAATGACGGCTGCTGGCCAAGCGCGAGCGCGATCGATTCGGCCGCAAAGGCCATCGCAAGGGAAAACGGCAGCAGCAATGCGGCGATCCACAACCCCATGCGCACAGACAGGCGCACGTCGTCCCGATTATTCGGATCGGCGCCGAGCGTGTGGGAGACAAGCGGCGATAACGCCATGGCCGGGCCAAGCGACAGCATGAAGAAGACATAGAAGATCACGAGGCCAAGCGCCGCCGCGGCCAGCGCCTCGGGCCCGAGCCGTCCGATCATCAACACGTCGACCGTGTTGATCGAGAACTGAACGAGCTGGGTCAGCCCCATCGGCACGCCCAGGGCGAGCAGGGCCTTGAGTTCGTCGCGCCACGCCCCGCGGGGGGCTGAAGCTGAGGGTCGCGCTTGGAAGGTTGAATCCAGCATGGTCGGCTCGCCAGTCTTGGTGCAGTTCGGGCGACGCTGCGGAGGCGGGAAATAAAAAACCCTCCGGAGCGTCGCGTTGGCTCGGGAGGGCGGCTCATCAGGGCCTAGAGAATTCCCTGGGTCGTCAGGCCTCCTGTCGAGCGGCGCAGGTCGGGACGGCAAGGCCGTCCGAACGCAGCGATTTTGCGAAATTGATCATGGTCCGCTCGCAGAAACTCAGGCCGGAAAAGCCGGGTGCCGCGGGGGACTACGCGCTGTCCTCAAAGTTGTCAATCAGGTCGACTGAGAACGTCGTCGAGGTGGTAGAGCATGATCCCCGTCGAAACCGCGAGATTGAGACTGTCCGCCCGCCCCTTCATCGGGAGTTTGACCAGGGCCCCGCAGGCCGCTCGCGCCGCCTCCGAAAGACCCGCCTGCTCTGTCCCCATCACCAGCAGCGTCGGGCGGCGATACAGCGCCGCGCGATAGTCCGTGGACGACTGAAGCGCGGTTCCCACGACGACGCCAGGAAAGTCGCGGCAAATCTTCAGGAACGCGGCTTCGTCCGCCCGCCACAACGGAACCGAGAAGATCGAGCCCATCGACGCGCGCACCGCCTCGACGCTGTAAGGGTCGCAGGTGGTGCCGACCAGGATCACGCCGCCGGCGGCGATGCTGTCGACCGTGCGGATGATGGTCCCGAGATTGCCCGGGTCCTTGACGCATTCGAGGGCTACAAAAACGCGGGCCGCATTCGGATCAAGGCGGGAGAGATCGAGATAGCGCTGGCGAAATACCCCAAGCACGCTTTGCGGATTGTCTTTTCGGGCCAGCTTCTCAAGGATCGCCGCGCCGACCTCGAGCACCTCGCCGCCTGCCGCAACAGTGCGCTCGCGGAGCTGGCGGATCGTTTCGCCGCCGCCTGCCTCTTTTGAGTAGATCAGGAATCTGGGCGGCGCGCCGCAATCGAGCGCCTCAATCACGGACCGCGCGCCCTCGGCGATGAAGAGGCCGCTCTCGTCGCGCCGCTTTTTGAGATGCAGCGCCTTGATGTCCTTGATCAGCGGGTTTGACGGACTCGCGATCTCGCGAATTGCGGGCTTCGTCATGTCGCGCGCCCGTGGAGGCGGGGCCGCCCGGCTTGGGCGAGAGCGCGCCCCGCGACGCGGATCGTCCTATTCCTTCGCAAAGCAGTAGGCGCAAATCTTGTTCCCGTCGGGATCGCGCAGATAGGCCGCATAGGCCGTCGGCGTGAAACTGCGCGGGCCCGGGGGGCCTTCGCACGTGCCGCCGTTCTTGAGGCCGGCTTCGTGAAATGCGTGGACCGCGTTTCGGTTCGGCGCGGCGAACCCGATCGTCCCGCCGTTGGCGTAGGTCGCGGGCAGCTTGTTGGCGGGCTTCAGCACGATGAATTGCGGGCTGTCCTTGCCATACATGACTCCGTTCTCGCCCATGGGACCCAGATTCTTGCTCCCAAGCGCGCCGAGGACGGCGTCGTAGAACTTTGCCGAACGCTTGAGGTCGTTCGAGCCGACGGTCAAATGCGTGAACATGGTCCTTCTCCCGTTTGCCGCGGCGGCTCATCCGCCTGCGGATTCATTGCGGCCTTCCGCTGGAAAAACGGCCGTCAGAACGCGACCACCGACCGTATGGATTTGCCCTCCTCCATCAGGTGGAAGGCCTCGTTGATTCGCTCAAGCGGCATGGTGTGCGTGATGAGCGGATCGATGGCGATCTTCTTCTCCATATACCAGTCGACGATCTTCGGCGTGTCGGTGCGGCCGCGCGCGCCGCCGAAGGCCGAGCCTTTCCAGACCCGGCCCGTCACCAGCTGGAACGGGCGCGTGGCGATCTCCTTGCCGGACTCGGCGACGCCGATGATGATCGACTGGCCCCAGCCGCGATGACAGCATTCGAGCGCCTGACGCATGACCTCGGTGTTGCCGGTGCAGTCGAACGAATAGTCGGCCCCGCCGCCGGTGAGCTCGACGACCTTGTCGACGACGTTCTTGGCGCCGATCTCATTCGGATTGATGAAGTGGGTCATGCCGAACCGCTCGGCCGTCGCGCGCTTGGCCGGGTTGATGTCGACGCCGACGATCCGGTCGGCGCCGACGAGCTTCAAGCCCTGGATGACGTTGAGACCGCTGCCGCCGAGGCCGAACACCGCGCAGTTCGAGAGCGGCTCGACCTTCGCCGTCCAGATGACGGCGCCGACGCCGGTAGTGACGCCGCAGCCGGCGTAGCAGACCTTGTCGAAAGGAGCGTCGGTCCGGATTTTGGCGACCGCGATCTCGGGAAGAACGGTGAAATTGGAGAAAGTCGAACAGCCCATGTAATGGTGGATCGTCTGTCCCTTGTAGGAAAAGCGGCTCGTACCGTCGGGCATGACGCCCTTGCCCTGGGTCGCGCGGATCGACGTGCACAGATTGGACTTTCGCGACAGGCAGGTTTTGCACTGGCGGCATTCGGGCGTGTAGAGCGGAATCACGTGATCGCCGGGCTTCACGCTGCTGACGCCAGGGCCGACCTCGCGCACGATTCCAGCGCCCTCATGCCCGAGTATGGACGGAAATAGCCCCTCCGAGTCCTTTCCCGACAGCGTGTAATGGTCGGTATGGCAGATCCCTGTCGCCTTGATTTCAACGAGGACCTCGCCCGCTTTGGGGCCAGCCAGATCAAGCTCCACGATTTCCAGCGGCTTGTTCACGGCGAATGCGACCGCTGCTCGTGTCTTCATGGATCTCTCCCGCAAAACGGGCTCCTTTTAGGCCCGCCGGCGCGCCGCGCAAGCCGCCGCGCCAGTCGTAATTCCGCCTCTTACGCCCTATATTCGGGAAGTCTGTAGGTGGGGAGAAAGGTCGATGCAGCGCATTCTGTTCTCCGCTGGCGTCTCAATTCTGGCTTTGGCCGCGTGCGCGGACGAGCACCAGGCGACGACGCCTCAGCCCAGTCAGGACACACCGGTTTTCACGGCATATCAATGCGGCGCTCTCGCGGTCAAATTCGATCACACGTCGGGCGAATTGAAAGTCGGCGAAGAGAGCGCGATCCTCTCTGCGGTCGCCTCCGCGTCCGGCGCAAAGTACGTGGGCCCCGACCGAACGATGTTCTGGTCGAAAGGGGACCGCGCGCTCCTGACTTTCATGGGGAAGGAATATCCCGAATGCGTCGAACGAGGGACGCAGGCCGACGCCTCCGGCGGCGAGATTCTTCACGCGCGCGGCAATGAGCAGGGCTGGTCGCTGGACCTTGGATCATCGACCTACAAATTCACCGGGGATTACGGCGAGGTGGTCGTGGGCGGCGCGACGCCCTCGCCCGAAATCCTGCCAGACGGCCTCGCGTACCAGATTCCCGGAAACGAGTTGATGATCCAGGTGGCGGACAGGCTTTGCCACGACGATGCGACAGGCGCGCCGTTTCCGAAACGGGTGACGGTCTCGCTCGGCGACAAGACCTATCGCGGCTGCGGCGGCGAGTCCGTCGGTCTTTTGATCGGCGAGTGGCGCATAACGCACGTCGCCGGCGCGTCAATGTCGGGATCCCCGGCCAGCATCGGTTTCGACAGCGAGAAGGTTTTCGGCAACACTGGCTGCAACCGCTATTCCGGGTCTTTTGAGCTGACGCCCGAACGATTGACCATCGGACCCGTCGTCGCCACGGAGCGGGCCTGCATCGATGATGCGCTCCTGGCGGCTGAGAGAAAGCTTCTCGATCAGCTGCCGCAGCTTGACCGCTTCGACATCGCCGAAGACGGGTCCCTCGTGCTCTACGCCGCCGATCGCGAGGCGATCCGGGCCCGCCGCTAGGAGCGCCCTCGCCCGACCGGACTTGGCGGAGCGCACGAGCGGCGTCAAACTGCGGGCGATGACCGACGCCGACGCCGCCTACGCCTCCATCGACGCCGCTCTGGCCCGCGGGGCTCATCTCTTGCGCCGCGATCCTGCGGCGGCCGAGGAACAGGCGCTTGAGATCCTGAAAGCGGTTCCCGGGCACCCGCAGGCCTTGTTGCTCGAGGCGCAGGCAAAGCGACGCCTCGGCGCCGTCTCGGCGGCGGCGACAATCCTGCGCAAGCTCGCTCTGGAACAACCGCGCGCGGCAGCAGTGTTTGTCGAACTGGCGTTGGTCGAAGCGGCCGGCGGCGCTCCCGTCCTGGCGTTCAACGCGATGGAGCGCGCGATTTCGCTAAAGCCGTCGCTTGTCAACGTTTGGCGCGCGCTCGGCGACGCGTTGTCACTCGCTGACGAATCGGACGGCGCCGCCGAAGCTTATGCGCGCCACGTTCGTGCAGAAGCGAAGGACCCGCGTCTCATCGAAGCGGCGGCGGCTCTGGCGAGGCATCAGGTTCCGGTCGCCGAGCGTCTGCTCAAAGACTATCTGAAATCTGCGCCGACGGACGTGGCGGCCATTCGCATGCTGGCGGAGGTTGCCGCCCGGCTTGGGCGCTTCGAGGACTCAACCACGCTGCTGACGCGGGCGCTTGAGCTTGCGCCCGGCTTCGACGCCGCGCGCTTCAATCTCGCCTCCGTGCTGCTGCGGCGCAACCGGCCAGCGGAGGCGCTCGCCGAGATCGACCGGCTGCTCGCTGCGGAAAGCGGCAACCCGGGGTTCTTGAGTCTCAAGGCGGCGGCGCTCGGGCGCATCGGGGACTATGCCGGCGCGCTCGCGGCTTACGAACAGGTCCTTATGCGCACGGCCGGTCAGGCCAAAATCTGGATGAGCTACGGCCATGTGCTCAAGACGGTCGGCCGTCAGGAAGAGTCGATCGCTGCCTATCGACGCGCCCTCGACCTGTCCCAATCGCTCGGCGAGGCGTGGTGGAGCCTCGCCAATCTGAAGACGTTCCGTTTCGAGCCCGGCGACGTCGCCGCCATGACCGCCGCCCTGGCGCGTTCGAACCTCGGCAACGAGGATCGGTATCACCTGCACTTCGCCCTCGGCAAGGCGCTTGAGGATGAAGCCCGCTACGCGGAGTCCTTCAGTCATTATGCGGAAGGAAACCGACTCCGGCGCGGCGAACTCGCCTACGACCCCGCCGAAAACCGCGCTGCGGCGGCGCGGGCGAAAGCGGTCTATACGGAGGAGTTCTTCGCGGCGCGTGCGGGACAGGGATGCCCCGCCGAAGATCCCGTCTTCATCGTCGGGCTGCCGCGCGCGGGCTCGACCCTGATCGAGCAGATCCTTTCAAGCCACAGCGCCGTCGAAGGCACGATGGAGTTGCCCGACATCATCGCGATCGCGCGCGAACTGGGCTTCCGCAAGGGAAAAGGCGCGAACGCCCCCTATCCGGCGAGCGTCGCGGCGCTGTCGCCCGACGACCTCGCCCGGCTCGGCGCCGAGTATCTGCGGCGCACGCGCGTCCAGCGAAAGACCGGCAAGCCCCGCTTTATCGACAAGATGCCGAACAATTTCGCCCATGCGGGCCTCATCATGGCGATCCTGCCGAACGCGAAAATCATCGATGCTCGGCGCCATCCCCTGGCGTGCTGCTTTTCGAACTTCAAGCAGCACTTCGCTCGCGGCCAGAGCTTCACCTACGACCTTGCCGAAATCGGCGGCTATTACCGGGACTATATTGGGCTGATGGCCCATTTCGACGCCGTCGCCCCGGGCCGAATCCACCGGGTCTTCTATGAGCGCATGGTCGCCGACACGGAAGGGGAAGTCCGCCGGTTGCTCGCCTATTGCGGCCTCCCGTTCGAGGAGAGCTGCCTGAGGTTCTACGAAAACGACCGGGCCGTCCGCACCGCCAGTTCCGAGCAGGTCCGGCGGCCAATCTTTTCGGATGGCGTCGACCAGTGGCGCAATTTCGCCACATGGCTCGGCCCTCTGCGCGCCGCTCTGGGCGATGCGCTCGACAAATACCCAGAAACGGCATCAATTTGACGGTTTGATGACCGGGGCGCCGCTCCGGGCTCTGGAGCGGCCGCAGGCGGCGGCCTGGGAGGCTATATGAGCAGGATATCTCGGCGGAAAACCTCAAGACTCGCCGTTCTTCTCTCCACATCAGTCCTCGTTTCCCCAGCCTTTGCGCAGGACGATGAGATCATCGTCACCGCGCAGAAGCGCGCTGAGAACCTTCAGGACGTGCCGATCTCCATCCAGGCGGTCGGCGAGCAGAAACTCGACGACCTGCAGGTCTCGGAATTCGTCGATTACGCGCGTTACCTGCCGAGCGTCGCCTATCAGACCGCCGGTCCCGGCTTCTCGACGATCTATTTCCGGGGCGTCGCCAGCGGCGAGAACTCGAACCATTCCGCCTCGCTCCCGAGCGTCGGCATCTATCTCGACGAACAGCCGATCACGACGATCACCGGCGCGCTCGACATCCACATGTATGACGTGAAGCAGGTCGAAGCCTATGCCGGGCCGCAAGGCACGCTCTACGGCGCGAGTTCGCAGGCCGGCACGATCAAGATCGTCGCCAACAAGCCGAGCACGGAAGGCTTCGAGGGCGGCTACGGCTTCGAGGTCAACCGCTTTGCGCCGGACAATTCGAAGGGCGGAACCGGCGGCGTGCTCGAAGGTTTCGTCAACATTCCGCTTTCCGACAACGCCGCAGTGCGCATCGTCGGCTGGGCTCGCCGCGACGGCGGCTATATCGACAACGAGCTTGGCTCGATCACCTACCCCTCGTCGGGCATCACCGACGACAACGCCGACCTCGCGGACGACGACTACAACGATGTCGTGACCTATGGCGGGCGGGCCGCGCTCAAGATCGATCTTGACGAAAGCTGGTCCATTACGCCCGGGATCATGGGCCAGGTCCAGAAGTCCGACGGCTTTTTCGGCTTCGATCCCGCCGCAGGCGATCTGAACGTCTCGCACTTCAATCCGGAAAGCTCGGACGATTCGTGGATCCAGGCCTCGCTCACCGTCGAGGGCAAACTCGGCATCTTCGACGCGATCTACGCCGGAGCTTATCTCGACCGCAACGTCGATACCGAGTCCGACTATTCGGATTACGCCTATTTCTACGATGCGATCTCGGGGTACGGCGTTTTCTTCTATGACAACGCTTTCAACCTCATAAATCCGTCCCAGTTCATTCAGGGCTTTGATCGCTACACCAAGCAAAGCCACGAATTCCGGATCACCTCGCCCTCCGAAAACCGCCTGCGTTTCATCGGCGGGCTCTTCTATCAGCGACAGACCCACAACATCGAACAGAACTATATCATCCGGGACCTGAACGACGGCATTGCGATTTCGACGAAGCCGGACAACATCTGGCTGACCAAGCAACTGCGCATCGACCGCGACTATGCGATCTTCGGCGAACTCGCCTTCGACATCACCGACCGCCTGACCGCGACCGGGGGCGTTCGCGTATTCCACTACGATAACACCCTCGAAGGGTTCTTCGGCTTCGGCGCCGGCTACTCAGGATCGACCGGCGAGGCCGCCTGTTTCTCGGCTGATGCGATCGACGGCGCTCCTTGCACGAATCTCGACAAGGGCACCAAGGACACCGACTTCATCCACAAGCTGAACCTCGCCTACGATCTTGCGGACAACGCGCTGATCTACGCCACCTGGTCGCGGGGCTTCCGGCCTGGCGGCATCAACCGGCGCGGAACTCTCGATCCCTACCTCCCGGACTATCTCGACAATTACGAGGTCGGCTGGAAGACGACGTTCGCCGACGGCATGGTGCGCTTCAACGGCGCCGCGTATCTGCAGCAGTGGTCGGACATCCAGTTCTCCTTCCTGGGCGCCAACGGCCTCACGGAGATCCGCAACGCCGGGGACGCGAATATCTGGGGCGCGGAACTCGATCTCGCGCTTCAGCCGACGGACAACTTCACGCTATCGGTCTCGGGCGCCTACAACGAGGCGCACCTGACCAAGGACTATTGCCGGATTGCGAACCCGGCGTTCGACTGCACGTTCCAGCCGCCCGGCACGCCGCCGCCGACCAACGCGACGCTCGCGCCCGACGGGACGCGCCTTCCGATCACGCCGAAGCTGAAAGCGAACGTGATTGCAAGATACGGTTTCAACATCGGCTCGCTCGACGCGCACCTTCAAGGAGCGCTCGTCGCACAGACGGACGCGAAGTCGGACCTGCGCATCGTCAACCGGGAGATTCTCGGCGACCAACCGGGCTATGCTTCCGTCGATCTCTCGGCCGGCGTCGGCAAGGACAACTGGTCGCTCGAAATCTATGCCGACAACGTGTTCGACAAGCGCGGCGACATTTTCCGGTTCACCCAGTGCAACGAGCCCATCTGCGGCGATGAGGCGGATGTGACTGCGTCCGGCGGGCGCGTCTACACGGTGCCGATCAAGCCGCGGCTGATCGGTATCAAGTTCTCGAACCGGTTCTGACGGACGGGTTTCAGCGGCCGTGCGAGGCTGATCCGGGCGCTGGAACCCCAGTTCCGGCGCTTTTCTTTGGTTCACCAGCGGACGCGCTCTCCGCGTCGACGCATCGCGCGGATGCGATGGACGGCGCACCCAGCCACGTAGAGTAATTCCAAGTCGAACAGCCTGTTGACGGAAGCGGAAATCCAGAACCAGATTTTGAAGCCGAACGCCGACACGACAACGTAGTAAAAGAGTAATATTGCGTGTGCGTAGAAAAGCGGCACCGGAAACCATCTCCGGCGGGATAACACCCAGAAAAAGGCGGCCAAGAATGCATCCTTGACGGCGATGCCCCACACTTGGCCGTCAGCAGCGGCGGTCCACCACCACCCCATTGAAAAAAACCAGTCGAGGGCAAGCATTAGAGCCGCCGCCAGGATCAGCCTTGATCGCGACAATTGAGCGAGCGCGATCACGGTCGAGACGGCGGCCCCGTAGAAGACTATGGTTATCCAAGCCCCAACAGAGATCGCACCACCTCCGCCGGCGGTTCCTTGGGCGTCCCCCCGGCCTGCAGGATGCGCGCTCCCGCCTCGATTGCCTGCGCGTTGAGCGCAGCATGAACGTCGGTGGTAACCTCGGCAAGGTGGACCAGCGCGTCCTTGACGCGGTCATAGGCGCCGGCCGCAGCCTCGCCGTCGATAATGGTCGCAGCCGACGCCGCTGTTGCGGAGCCCGCCGCTACAAACGCCGCAAGACGGGCCAGCTCTTTCTCAAACCTTAATAGGACGACTTGCTCTTTCCTGATGTCCTTCCGAGATCCTTTAGGCATTGGTTAGGCTCCTTAAGCTAATGGTTTAAAGGAGGACTCAACTTTGCAAGCTTTAGCCGCGGCAGTTGGCATGGAAACGACTTTTGCTGTATTGTTGAAAAATAAATAGGGTCGTCGTTCAGTGACTTCAGAAAATGATGAAGAGAACTACGCCGCCCGCGTCGGCAAAGTAATGTGGCGCATGGCGAAGCGGCGCGCGCGGGCGGCGCTCGCTTATCCGCTGGCCGCCGCTCTCGGAGTCAAAGGCGGCGATAGCGCTCAACGGCCGTTAGAACTGCCGCCTCGAGCGCTTGAGGATCGCCCGGCAGGGCCCCGTGATCTTTCAGAATTTCTCGAAGCACTGGGCGAAGAGCTTGAGCAAGACGACCCGCCCCCCTCTCGCTGGTGACCCGCGCCAGAGCTGCGTAAGTGTGGGCGACAGCCTCGGCGGCGATATCGAATTCTGCTGAGGGAATGCGAACCTCGAAAGCCTCCGCATAGGACTCCCGAATCGCCGTCGCGAGTCGTCCAAGGTCGAGAGCCGAGTCAGCCGTCAGCCGCTGTGAGAGATCGAGAACGACGGTTTCGCGACCGCTCATGAGCTGCTCAAACGAGATCGCTCCGCAGGTTGCGTCCACAATGCGCCGCGCCAGCATCGGGTCGGGCGCGGCTTGGTCGGCGACGATCGCCTTCATCAGATCGTCCGGAGCCCCGACGCGACGCGCGAAGGCGGCCAGGGTGTCGCCAGTCTCCTCGATGAACGCGGCCAGCGGGTGAGCCATGACGCTCCATCATGCCCGGGAACTCTTAACGGGCGGTCGCGGCGTCAGAATGGCTCTGTCAGGCCGTTTACTTCGGGGGCCGGTGCGGGCAAAGCGGATGGATGCCGCCCCTGCTGCAACTTACCGCCGTGGCGCTCAGCTTCGGCGGCGCGCCACTGCTCGAGGCCGCGAGCCTCGCTGTTTCGCCCGGAGACCGCGTGGCGCTGGTCGGCCGCAACGGTTCCGGCAAGTCGACCTTGCTCCGGATCGCGGCCGGCCTCGTGGAGGCCGATCTCGGCGAGAGGTTCGTCGATCCGTCAGCGCGCATCGCCTACCTGCCGCAGGAACCGGATTTTTCCGGATTTGGCACAGTCGGGCAGTTCGCCCGCGCGGATTTCGCGCCGGAGGCCTCCGCGCACGCTGCGGAAAGGCTGCTCAGCGATCTCGGGCTGTCGCCGGACGCGCCGTGCGCAAATCTCTCCGGCGGAGAGGCGCGGCGCGCCGCGTTGGCGCGTATTCTTTCGACAGATCCCGACATCCTGCTTTTGGATGAGCCGACAAATCACCTCGACCTTCCAGCCATCGCCTGGCTGGAGGCGCGCCTCGCGAGCGCGCGCGCAGGGGTCGTCGTCATCAGCCACGACCGGCGCTTTCTGGAAGCGCTGACCTCCCGCACCATTTGGATCGACCGCGGCAAGACGCGCGAGATCGATCGCGGCTTCGCTCAATTCGAGACTTGGCGCGATCAGGTCCTGGAAGAGGAGGAGACCGCCGCGCACAAGCTCGACCGGAAGATCGCGGCCGAAGAGCACTGGGTCCGCTACGGCGTGACGGCGCGGCGCAAACGCAACATGCGCCGCATGCGTGAGCTGGAAGACCTGCGCAGAACCCGGCGCGAGGCGCGTGGCGTGCAGGGATCCGTCAAGTTCTCGCTTGCGGAGGGGGCCGTCTCAGGCAAGCGGGTCATCGGCGCCGAGAACATCTCGAAATCCTACGGCGACCGCGTGATCGTGCGGGACTTTTCGATCGAGATCGCGCGCGGCGACAGGGTCGGCTTTGTCGGGCCGAACGGCGCCGGCAAGACAACGCTCCTTAATCTTCTCACCGGCGCGCTCGCACCCGATCAGGGCCGCGTTATTCTCGGGACCAGTCTGCAGATCGTTGCGCTCGACCAGCGGCGGCGGGCCCTCGACCCAAACATGCGGCTTGCCGACGCCATCGCCGACGGGCGCGGCGATTGGGTGGAGGTCAACGGCGCGAAGCGCCACGTCGCATCCTACCTAACGGATTTTCTTTTCACGCCAGATCAGTACCGCAGTCCGGTCAGCGCCCTGTCAGGCGGGGAGAAGGTGCGTCTGGCGCTCGCCGCCGCGTTTGCGCAGCCCTCCAATCTGATCGTTCTCGACGAACCGACAAACGACCTCGATCTCGAAACGCTCGACATGCTTGAGGACCTGCTCGGCGCTTACCAGGGAACGGCGCTGATCGTCAGTCATGATCGGAGCTTCCTCGACCGGGTGGCGACCATGGTCGTCGCGCCCTCGCCCGACGGCGCAGCGGGCCGCTGGCTGGACTATGTCGGCGGGTATGCCGACATGGTGGCTCAGCGCGGCTCGCCGCCGGGGTTCGACACGCCGACGCCGTCCGTGAAGAAGTCGCAGAACCGCGCCGGCCGCGAGGCCCCGCCGAGGACGCCCTCAAAGCTGAGCTACAAGGAGAAACTCGCGCTCGAGAAACTGCCAGCGCGGATTGCGGCGCTCACGGACGAAGTCACCCAGCTGAAAAAGGCGCTCGAAGACCCATCGCTGTTTTCGCGCGACGCCAAAGCGTTCAGCGAGAAGGCGGCGCGACTTGCGGCGGCGGGACGCGAACTCGCGTCTGCGGAGGAGGAATGGCTCACGCTTGAACTAAAACGCGAGTCGCTCGGCGGCTCTGCCTGAAGTCGGACGGCGACCCGGGCTTTTCTCGCCGCATGGCATGCCCTTGGCCCATGCCGTCGTCAGATTTCCTCGCCGGCGAGATCCTCGCGCAGGCTTTTCGCCCGGCGCAGCGCGTGCTCGTCGTGCGGATTCCACTCCAGGGCCTTCTGGAGCATCTGGAACGCCTCTGGCTTCGCACCGCTCGACAGCAGAATTTCCGCAAGCGCGATGCGGACCTCGAAATGGCGCGGTTCGAGTTCAATCGCCTTCGAGAAATCCGCGACCGCCCCCGCCTGATCCTCGGCGCCAAGGCGCGCCATGCCGCGGAGCGCGTAACCTTCTGCAAAATTCGGCGCCAGTCCGACCACGTGATCAAGAAGGGCCAGCGCGAGGTCGCGTTCGCCGGCGTCGAGGCTCTGCGCCGCCCGGGCAAACAGAATGTCAACGGTGTCGCTCGGACTGTCGGACCAGATATCGAGGATGCGACCGGCAGTTTCTTCCGCGCTCGCGGCCGCCCCGGTCCGGAGTTCGAGGAAAAGCCCGTCGAGTCGCGGGTCGGTCTGGTCGGCTCTCGCCGACAGGCTGAGCACAGCCCCAAAAAGAGACAGCAAGAACAGACGCATCGCCCGCATGCTACCGCGATGCGAACGCCGTTCCAATTGAATTAGCCGAGGGCAGCCGTCGCGCTCAACCCTGCCGGGCCTTGAACCGCTTCTGCGTCTTGTTGATGACGTAGACCCGCCCCTTCCGGCGAACGATCCGGCAATCTTTGTGGCGATTTTTCAAAGACTTAAGCGAACTTCTGACTTTCATGGTCCGGACCGTTGCGCGAAGAGCGCGGGGCTTAGCCGGGGCGCGGCCGCCTGTCAACCGGTGCGCGCCCGCCCTCGCGTATCGTTAACCGCCCGTTAGGGCGGCCGCCCGATAAGTGCCGCAGGAGCTGTCCAATGAAGCTTGGCGTCTTCGCTATCGCGGTTGGGTTAGCGGCGGGGCCGCTGCCTGCTCTCGCCCAATCCGAGGATCCGGCTATTCTCGATCGCGCCTGCAAGCGCGGCGAGTCCATGCCCTGCGCCAACCTGGCCGTGCTCTATAAGCACGGTCGGAATGTCTCACGAGACTATCCCAAGGCGCTAACCCTTTTCGTCAAGGCCTGTGAGGGCGGGGTGAACTTCGCCTGCGGCAATGTTGGCGAGATGACTTTTCGCGGGCAGGGCGTCATGGCCAACCAGGCAAACGGAGCAGCCCTGATCAAGGGTGCTTGCCGCCGCGGCGATAGCTGGTCCTGCGAGACCGCGCGCCGGCTCGGCCTGAAGATGTCCAAAAAGGCGCCCGCCTAAATCAACCGGTTTCCTTGGCAAGCTTCTCGCAACCTTCCCGGCATGGGCCGCTGGGGGAGCGCACTCGGATGCTTTTGGGCCGTCGCGGTTCTTCTGGCGACGCCGGTCGCGGCTGCTTCGCGAACTGGCGCGGATCTCCAAGGCGAATGCGACGCAAATCTCCGGTTTAGCTGTGCCGCGCTCGGCCTGCGCTACAAGTATGGCGACGGGGTGCCGGTTGACCTCAAACGCGCCTACGCCCTGTTTCAGCATGCCTGCAAGGAGGGCCTGCAATACGCTTGCGGCTACGCCGCCGAGATGCTGATCGAGGGAGAGGGCGTTACGCGCGACCGCTTCGCGGGAGCGCTGCTCATGCGCCGGGCCTGTGCGGCCGGCGACGCCAATAGCTGTCTGTCTATGCGTCGCCTCGGCATTGAGGCGACGAGAAGCGGCCGGGCGCTTCGGGAGTGAGGGGTCATGCCCCCGCTCGCAGCCTTGGCGCTCCCGCCTCGGGAACGAACAGCCGGTCCGAAATGAGGTAGACCCCGCCAGCGCCGAGCGCCCAGACATTAGGGCGAGCTGAGAACACGCGCCCGAAAGCGTCGTCCAGGATGTTCAGCCCGCCGGCATAGGCGCCGAACGCCGGGAGCACGAGGCGCGCGTCGTCGCTTGCGAAGCAACGACGGCGTTGCACCCCGCCTTCGATTCTTATCCTCGCGCACGGATGAAAGTGACCACACAGCTCTCCAGGCTCATCGCCGCCGGGCGCATGGCGGAAGCGCAGCGCGCCAAGCGTCAGCTCAGCGCAGGGCTCGCCGGGAAACGCGCCGGGAGGATGGGCGTCATGGTTGCCGAGAACCCATATCCAGCGATGAGCGCCGATCAACGACGTCAGCAGCGCCGAATCCTCCAAGTCGAAGCGCGCCTCGGCGTCCCGGTCATGAAACGCGTCGCCGAGCGAAATGACCGTTCGCGGCTTGAACCGGCGGCTGAGCGCCGAAAGCCGCTTCAACGTCGTCCGCGTGTCATAGGGCGGCAGGAATACGCCGCGACTGGCGAAGGACGAGCCCTTCTCAAAATGCAGGTCGGCGACGATCAGGACCTCGCGCGCGGGCCAGAACAGCGCGCCCATCGGGTGCGCGAGCAGCTTCTCGCCGCAAAAATCAATGGTGGCGCAATCGCTCACGCCGCATCCCCTCTTCGATTACGGCCTGCGACGCCTCCCTCAGCATCGCCTCCTGCGCCTCCCCCACGATAGTTGTCCTGTTTATTTCGAGCATCACGGGAACGGCAAGGGGCGAGACGCGATCGAGCGCGGCGTGGCGCATGCGGCCCTTGACCCGCGCAAGCAGCGCCGAGAGCCGCGCCAGGTCGAGGAAGCCGCCGGCGGCGTCCCGCCAAGCCGCCTTGAGAAGCAGGTGATCGGGCTCGTGCTCGCGCAGAACCTCGTAGATGAGGTCGGCCGAAAACGACACCTGGCGCCCGGATTTCCGCTGTCCGGGGTGTCGCCGCTCGACCAGACCCGCGATGACGGCGCAGTCCCGGAACGTCCGCTTCATCAGAACCGATTCCTGCAACCAGGATTCGAGATCGTCGCCGAGCATGTCCTCGTCGAAGAGCGCATCGAGATCGACCGCGCCCATATCGCGCCGGCCCCACACCGACAGCGAGTATTCGGTCGGCGTGAATCCCAACGGCTGAAGCCCCAGCCTTTCGAGGCGCCTTGTCAGCAGCATGCCAAGCGTCTGATGCGCCAGCCGGCCGTCGAAGGGGTAGCAGACCAGAAAGAACCGGTTCGTATACGGAAAGGTCTCGACGAGAAGCTCGTCCGGCGCAGGGATTTCCGACACCTCCGCCTGAAGGCCGAGCCATTCCCGCAAGGGGAGAGGCATCGAGGACCAACTGCGGCGGTCTGCGATCATTCTTCGCACGCGGTCGGCGAGATAGGTCGTCAGCGGGAATTTCGCGCCGTTCCAGGTCGGGATTTTCGGCTGCTCGGTCGGCGCGCGGGTGACGAGCGCGTCGTTTCCGGCCATGGTCTCGAAGCGGAGTATCTCCCCCGCGAAGAGAAAGGTGTCTCCGGGAACGAGGCCGTCGATGAACCATTCCTCGAGCGTGCCGAGCTTGCGTCCCGGCCGCAGCGCGGTCTTGCCGGCAAGCCGCACGTTCACCGCCGGCGCCTCGACGATGGTCCCGACATTCATTCGGTACTGCTGGGCCGCGGCGGCGTTGCGGACCCTGTAAAGCCCGTCGGGCCCCTTCACGACGCGCCTGAAGCGGTCATAGGTCCGCAGCGCATAGCCGCCGCACGCCACAAACTCGAGCGCCCGATCGAAGCTGTCGCGGGAAAGACCCGCATAGGGCGCAGCCGCGGTCACCTCCGCGAAGAGGTCCGCCGGCGCAAAGGGGCCGGCGCAAGCCATGCCGAGAATGTGCTGGGCGAGCACGTCGAGCGCGCCCTGGCGTTCGAGTTCGCCGTCGAGCGCGCCTTCCTCGACGGCGTCGCGGGCCGCGAGGCATTCGAGCACCTCGAAGCGGTTGCCGGGAATGAGCAGCGCCAAAGACGGCTCATCCATGCGGTGATTTGCTCGGCCGATGCGCTGCGTCAGTCGGCTTGCGCCCTTGGGCGCGCCCATTTGGATGACGAGGTCGACATCCCCCCAGTCGATGCCGAGGTCGAGCGTCGACGTGCACACGACGGCTCGAAGTTCCCCGCGCGTCATCGCCGCCTCGACCTTGCGTCGACGCTCGACGTCGAGCGAGCCATGGTGGAGCGCGATCGGGAGGCCGTCCTCGTTCAACGACCACAAAGCCTGAAATGTCAGCTCGGCCTGGCTTCTCGTATTGACGAACACGAGGGTCAACCTTGCGCCCCGGATCGCCTCATAGACTTCCCCGAAAGCGTGGCGCGCCGAATGCCCTGACCAAGGAATGCGGCTGTCGGAGTGATGTACGCGCACGACCGGCCGCGCCCCGCCGACCGCCCGAATGAGTTCGGCCGCATCCGGAGCGCCGGAAGAGAGATAGCGAAGCAGCGGCGCGGGATCAGGCACCGTCGCCGACAACCCGGTCGCGCGCAGGGAGGGTGCGAGCTTGCGGAGCCGCGCGAGGCCGAGCGCGAGGAGGTCGCCGCGCTTCGACCCGACCACGGCGTGCAGCTCGTCCAGAACGACGACCCTCAGTGAACTGAAGAACTGCGCGGCCTGCGGCGAAGCAAGCAGGAGCGCGACCTGCTAGGGCGTCGTCAGCAGCAGGTCCGGCGGCGCGAAGTGCTGTCGCCGACGCCGGCCGGGCGGCGTGTCGCCGGTCCGCGTCTCGACCGAGCAGTCGAGCCCCATTTCCCTGATCGGCGTCTCGATATTCCGCGCGACATCGACCGCCAGGGCCTTCAGCGGCGAAACGTAGAGCGTGTGGAGGCGACGGCCTCCCACACCCCTCCGCTCGACGAGATCCACAAGACTGGGCAGGAATCCGGCGAGCGTCTTGCCGCCGCCGGTTGGCGCAATGAGGAGATGGGATGCGCCGCGGCGCGCCGCACCAAGACAGGCTATCTGATGCGCGCGAGGCGACCAGCCCCGAGCGGCGAACCAGTCAGAGATGATGCGCGGGAGAGGCGCTGGCTCGGCATCATCCGGCATGCAGCATGAAAAATCGCTGTCGCGCCCGCCCGGTCAGGCCGGAGACAGGACGCCCTTCTCGGCCAGCACCTTCTTCAGCTCGCCCGTCTCGAACATTTCGCGGACGATGTCGCAGCCGCCGATGAACTCACCCTTCACGTAGAGCTGGGGAATGGTCGGCCAGTCCGAATAGTCCTTGATGCCCTGTCGGATCTCCGCCCGCGCAAGCACGTTCTCCGAGCCGTAATCGACCCCGAGATAGTCGAGAATCTGCACAACCGCCGCAGAAAATCCGCACTGCGGAAACTGGGGCGTTCCCTTCATGAACAGCATGACGGGATTGCGGTCGATCTTGTTCCTGATTTCGGCAATGACGGGATCGTCGCTCATGGGCCCTCGCTGCACTCACGCACGTAGCTATGGTTCCGCCCGGTAAGCGTCAAGGTCGCTCAGGGCCCTTACAAGGTCGGCAGGCGGGACCTTGCGGACCCCTACAAGCGTTTCTTCGAGCCGGCCGAGGCTGGTTGTCGTCGTCACGGCCACGTCGATGTCGGGATTTGCGTGCACAAAGGCGAGCGCGGCCTGCGCGGGGCTGTACCCCTCGATCGCCTCGAGGATGGGGCGCGCGGCTCGGGCCCGGGCCAGTTCCTCACGGTTCTTGAGAAGTGCGCGGGCGATCCGCCAGAGGTCCGCGGCGGACCCCGCCTCAAAGAAGCCGCGCCGATAGAGCCCCTGGGCCAGCGGGGCGATGGCGACGACGCCAAGTCCGTGCGCTTTGGCCTTCGCAAAGACCGGCGCATGGCGCCTGTTCAGGAAGTTGTAGACGCCCATGATGGCGTCGGCCCCGGCCTCGACCGCTTCTTCGAGCCCTCGCCCCTCGCCGCAGACCCCCCAGCGCGCGATTTTTCCTTCCTCGCGCAATCGGGCGAGCGCCGGGAGTGATTGCGCCAGCTCCGTCGAGGACGGGCCGTGCAGGTAAAGAAGATCGAGCCGCTCGCAATGCAGGCGCTGAAGGCTTGCTGAAACGTCCGCCCTGATCGCAGCCTCGCTGAAATCCTTCCGTGCGCCGCTGCTTTCGTAGCGGGTGCCTGTCTTGGTGCTGACGAAAACGGATGCACGCAAGTCGCGCAGCACGACGCCGAGCCGCCTCTCCGCCTCGCCGCCCGCATAGAAGCCGGCCGTATCGACGCAGCGCACCCCGCGCTCGATCGCCCGCGCCAGCACCGCCCTCGCCTGGCGCTCGTCGAACCAGCGCTGGCCCCAGGCGCCGGAGCAACCGAAGCCGAGTCGCAGGGGAAAATCAAAGCTGGCGGCGCCCATGGCGCGGTATGTCGCCGGACAGGCGCTGGAACGCAATCTTTCGTGTTTTCAGGGAAACGACGCCGCCCTCGCTTCCGTGGCCTGCGCGCCCCGGTCCGCTTCTTCTGCCGCCAGCGCCATCGTCGCGCGAAAATCGACGAGCGCCTGATCCGCCCGCTCTTTGAGGCGGCTCAATCGGTCGACTTCAGCCTGAAGCGTTTCGCGCTCCTCGTGCATGGCGCGGAGCGCGATGTTCAACTCGTTTCGCTCGGCGCGGGGGGTCATGGACGAAAGTCGACGCGCCTCAGCTTCCATGATCAGGCGCTTTACTTGCCAGAGATCCTTGCTGGCGTCGCTCGCCGCCTGTGCCGCAGCGCGGGCGTCCCGCTCAAGAGCATAGAGCTTCTGGCCCCTGACATATGCGGCCAGGAACGCATCGGCAGCCTCCCCGTCGCAAACGCCGGCATAGGCCTCGCCCCGCGCGCCCGCGGCGAAGCCGCCCTCCGCCGTGCAATATTCCGCCAGAGATTTCAGGCCTGCTCGCGACTCCTTCCCGGCCCTCGAGACTTTCGCAGGCCCAAGACACGTCTTCGCCGAGGGATCTGCGAAAACCCCGTTTTGCGCGCAGCCCGATATGTCCGCGCCGGCGCCTCCGGCCAGGAACGCGACCCCGCACAATAGGATCGTCCGCATGACGAAAATTCGCCTCCAAAAGAGGATGGCCGGAGCCTAGGGGTCAAAGGTTAACGCACGCTCTGTCATCATCGCCCGATTCCGGCGATTTGAAGCCCCGCGGGCCGCTCGCTGGCTGGATACGCGTATCGGGCGTGCGGCGGCGCCCGCTGGCTGCCGAAAAAGCGAGAAAGAACCGCGGCGAAGGCCGACGCCGCGCACCGGCCGGTCATCTGGCGCTGTTGCGTCCGGGGTCCAATTTTGACACCTTGGCGCTCTCGGGAAGGGTGTTCTCATGCGGTTGTTCGGGTGGATCATCGGCGCCGCCGCGTTGGCGGCCGCGGCATATTTCCTGTCGGTGATAATTCCCGTGTCGGGGATGCTTCGGCCGCTCAATGACCAGCTGGTGGACCGGTGCCGGCCTGTGACGGTCTTCCCCGGCGCCGAGGACGTCACCATCGATCCGGACAGCAATCTCGCATTTGTCTCGGCCGACGATCGGCGCGCGAGATTCGCAGGGAAAGAGGTGCAAGGCGGCATCTACGCTTTTGACGTGGACTCGCCGGACGTCGTCACCAAAGTCTCGCCCGACAATTTCGGCCCCTTCCACCCGCACGGCATCAGCCTGTGGCGGGGCGACGGTCAAAAACGCCTGTTCGCGATCAACCACGCGCCCGACGGAGAAAAGGTTGAGATCTTCGACGTCGGCCCGGCAGGCGCGCTCACGCACCTTGAATCAGTTGCGTTCGCAGCGATGCACTCGCCGAACGACATCCTTGGCGTCGGTCCGCGGGCGTTCTACGCGACCAACGACCGAGGCTATAAAACCGGCATTCTCTCCACGCTCGAGGCTTGGCTCGCGCTTCCCTTTGCAAGCCTTGTCTATTTCGACGGAGAGAACGGCAGAAAAATCGTCGAAGGCCTCGTCTTCGCCAACGGCGTGAACCAGACCCCGGACGGCACGGCGCTCTACGTCGCCGAATTCCTGAAGCGCCGCATCAATGTCTATACGCGCAATCCCCAAAGCGGCGCGCTGACGCTCAAGAAGCGCCTCAAGGTGAAGACGAACCCAGACAATATTGAAGTGGCGCGCGACGGCGGGCTGTGGGTCGGCGGGCACCCCCGCGTTTTCGATTTTCTAAAGCACGTTAAGGATCCCGCGCATCCGGCGCCGTCTGAGGTCGTCCGCATCTACCCGCATACGGGTGAAAACAAGGTGTTTTTCGTGGACACCAAGGGCCGCCTAAACGCCTCGAGCGTCGGCGCCGTCTGGGATGAGACGCTGATCGTCGGATCGGTCTTCGATGATCGCGTCATGGTCTGTCCCATGGTCAAAATCTTCCTGGAGAATGCGGGTCAGAACTCCTGACCTCGCGCGAGGCGCGGTCGGCGGTCGGCCCTTGCGGAGCCCCCGCAGCTCCTTCGCCGACGCGCAGGGGTTTGGCGGGGGGCGGTCGATGCATCCAACACGGCGCGCGACGTCTTTTCTCTATTGCCTCGCCGGCATCGCCTTCCTCTGCTTCATGGACGGCGTCATCAAGCACCTCGTCACCACCCATGACGCCCTGACGGTGACGTTTGGGCGCTACGTCTTCGCCAGCCTTTTCGCGCTGCTGATCTGGGTGCGCGCCGGACGCCCTGCCCTCACGGCCGAGATGTGGCGCGTCCATTCATTGCGCGGCGTGGTGATCGCCGTCTCGGCTGCGGCCTTTTTCTGGTCGCTGAAGGTGCTGCCGCTCGCGGAGGCGATCACCCTCTCGTTCATCGCGCCCCTGCTCATTCCGGTCTTTGCATCCATTCTGCTCAAGGAAAAGCTTCGAGCCCGCAGCATCCTGGCCGGGGCGGCGGGCTTTGGCGGCGTGGTCGTCAGCGCGCTTGGCGCGCCGGCGGCGGAAGCGGGCGGCCAGCGCGCCCTCGGCGTGGCGGCGGTCCTTTGCGCCGCTGTGACCTACGCCCTGTCGCTGACGCTCTTGCGCGGACGCGCCGGCAGGGACGGCCCGGAAGTCGTCGGCCTTCTCGCCGCGCTCATTCCTGGGGCGATCATCGCCGGGCCGGCTCTCTGGACAGGAGACATGCCCGGGACAGCGGCCCTCCCCTACTTCGTCCTGATGGGACTGTTCGGCGCCGCCGGGATGTTCTTGCTCGCGCGCGCCTACGCCGGCGCCGAGGCGCAAAGACTGGCGCCGCTCGAATACACCGCCCTCGTCTGGGCCGCGGCGATCGGCCTGCTCTTCTTCGGCGAAGCGCCTCGCTGGCAGGTCCTGGCCGGCGCCCTGATCATCATCGGCGCATGCCTTTGGGGGACGACGGCGGACGACCGGACTTGAGACCCCGGCCGCCCGGCAGCGGAGGCGCCGCAAGGGGTTCCCCCTGCGGCGCCTTTCCTGAAGGAGCGCGGCGCGGCGTCAGGCCGCGAGGGTGCGGCGGAAACGGAAGAGGCCGTCGAGCCGTCGCAGCCGGCCCTGCTCTCCGCGCACGGATTTCAGGCGAAGCGCGGTCGCAAGGAAGCCGACGATCATCAGCGCCCAGGCCGCGGGCTCCGGCGCCGTCGTCACGGCGCTCACGGCGTCGAGTTGGATGCCAGTCGAGCCGAGGAGCGACCCGGCGTTCCTGATGCGAAGCAGAGAACATCCGGAAAGGGACACGGTCGCACAATGCGAGGTGAGGTCGGCCGACAAGGCGCCGCCGAGCCCGGCGTCGACCAGCACGAACTCGCCGGAAAACGTCGCAACGCCGCTGATCACCTCGCCGATCGACAGCGCCAGCACGTTGAACCCGGCGGTCGGGAGGACATAAGCCGAGATACCCGCCCCGGTCAGGGGATTTGCGTATTGCAGGACGATGTCGCCGAGCGGCTGAACAAGGGCGGCCGCCGAATTGGGCAGGCTGAGGGCCTGCCCGGGATTGAGCGTCGACGATGAAGAAAACACCGACGACGCATAGATCGTGGTCGCCGCCTTCGCCGGCATCGCCGAGAGGGCGGCGGCGATGAGCACGATGAGCACTCTGATCGCCATGGTCATTTCAGCCTCCGTTACACACGTAGCTTCGCCACGCCCCCCATTCAGGCGGGGGCAAGCTAGTCGGCGCGCCTTAAGCCGCGCTTTAACCCTCAGCTAAACTTTGTGAACGAATTGGCGCAAAATGCGCCGCAGGCTGTGCGCTGAAAAAAGGCCCTGCGCACGTCGGCGCAGGGCCTTCGAACGTCGCTCCGAACGCGGAACTATTCAGCCGCGTCCTTGGTTTCGGACGCCTGTTTGGCGCGGTCCGCAAGGACTGCGGCCGACATGCCGTCCGCCGAAACCGGTTTCGGC
>JACADZ010000125.1 GCA_013389105.1 Parvularculaceae bacterium
CGCGCTGGGCCTCGCAGGTCGTCATCGGCGCTCGAACTCAAACACCGGCTCGATGCCGTCAACATCTGGGCCGAGATAGGTTCCGTCGAAATCGAAGTAGTCCCACACGTTGTATCCCGCGAGATCGGTATCGGTGGTATTCCAGCCGGCGAATTTCTCGATCATCTTGGAGAGATCGTACTTCTCGCCTTTGTTGAGTGTCTCGTTCATTATTGCTGCTCCTTTCTGTTTCGTCCTACAGTCTCAATATAGATGATTTTGGCCGGCCTGACGGATAGAATAAGTTTGCAAAAGTTGGCGCGGCGATGACATAATTACGCTCGCCGCAAACAAAGTGCAGCCGAATAAAAGTGTCAACCTGGCGCCAACTTTTGCTAACTTTCGCTATCTGTCGGCGGCTCGGATATGCTGTACTCTGATTGCAGTTGAGCAACAGGAGGCAGATCATGACCATCATTGAGACGAGCAAGGGGCCGGTAAACATCGAAACGTTTGTCCGGGCCACGTATGAAGTGAACGAGGACACCCAGGCGATCACGTCCTGGACATTCCATCTGACCAGCGGCGCGTTGGTGCTCGGCACGGTCGAGGGCGGGCGCCTGGCCGCGTGGCTGGGCGAGCGCGCGGTGTTTGACGCGACAGCCAGCCCGGAGCCGCAGTCATGACTACCTACTACAAATTTCTGAACGAGAACGGGACGACGCCGCAGCAACACCACGCCTGGAAACTGCCGCGCGGTAATCGGCCGGGCGCGTGGATGCCGAAAATTACCGGCGAGCTGGAGCCATGCGAAAACGGCTACCACCTGATGCGTGAGACAGACCTGATCGAGTGGTTCGCGCCGGCGTTATATACGGCTGAAGCGCGCATTGAAATTATAGAGTCCGACACCAAGATCGTCGCGCGCCAGGCGCGATTACTGCATCGCGTCGGGGCGTGGAACGAGACGACGGCGCGGCTATTTGCCTGCGACTGCGCCGAGCGCGCGCTGGCGCTCAGCGATAAACCAGACCCGCGCAGCGTTGAGGCCGTCCGTGTATCTCGCCTTTATGCACGCGGAGATGCGACACTGGATCGACTGGCCGCCGCACAGGCCGCCGCATGGGCCGCCGCATGGGACGCCGCACGGGACGCCGCACGGGACGCCGCACAGGCCGCCGCATGGGCCGCCGCAGGGGACGCCGCATGGGACGCCGCATGGGCCGCCGCACGGGACGCCGCATGGGCCGCCGCATGGGCCGCCGCAGGGGACGCCGCATGGGACGCCGCACGGGCCGCCGCAC
>JACADZ010000144.1 GCA_013389105.1 Parvularculaceae bacterium
ACGATCGCCGGTAGTCGGCGTCTTCATGCGCGCCGAACGTCACGATACGGGCATTCGCCTCCTTGGCACGGCGCTGCAGCAGGTCGTAATGCGGGCTCTCGCGCAGCAGGATCGCCGTTCCGCCGGGCTCGAGGCCTGAGAAGATCTCTGCCTTGGCCTCGGCAATACCCTTCTCGCTGGCGAAGTGCCCGAGGTGGACCGGCAGCACGTTGGTGATGATCGCCACATGCGGGCGCACCATCCGAGTGAGTGGCGTGATCTCTCCCGCATGGTTCATGCCGATCTCGAAGATCCCGAAGTCGGTATCGGCCGGCATTCGCGCCAGTGTCAGGGGCACGCCCCAGTGGTTATTGTACGACTTGGCCGAGGCGTGCACGCGCTCGGGGCTCGATGCGCATGCCGCGAGGCATGCACGCAGCATCTCCTTGGTACCCGTCTTGCCGGCGCTGCCGGTCACCGCGACGATGCGTGCTCGTGTACGCCGACGCGCTTCCCGAGCAATATTCTCCAGTCCCTGCAGGGGATCATCGAACCGAATGAGTGTGAAGTCGCCACGATGCGCCGGCGCCCGATAGTCGCGTGCCACGAGGGCCGCCGCGGCCCCGGCATCGAAGGCGGCCGGCACGAACTCGTGTCCATCGCGTGCGTCCTTCAGCGCGACGAAGAGATCGCCGGGCTGCAATGTCCGGCTATCGATGGACAGGCCAGTGACCGGTCTGTCCGTGTTCCCGTCGATGCGGCAAGAACCGATCGCCGCCGCGATCTCGTCGAGCGTCCACAATGGCCGGCTCATTGCTCGACCTCCGTCACCGCCCTGGCGACCGCGCCGTGATCGGTGAATGGCAGCACGCGGTCGCCAACAATCTGACCGGTCTCGTGGCCCTTGCCGGCAACGAGCAACACATCGCCTTCGCGCAACATCCGAACGGCCTCCGTGATGGCCGCCTGCCGGTCGCCGATGTCGAGCGCACCGGGAGCACCGGCGATCGCCTCGGCACGGATGACGGCCGGGTCCTCGCTGCGCGGGTTGTCATCCGTGACAATGACGACATCGGCCGCCGCGGCCGCGGCCTTGGCCATCAG
>JACADZ010000129.1 GCA_013389105.1 Parvularculaceae bacterium
AGCTCGCCCGCGCGCACCTGATCTCCCGCCAGATGCAGCGGCTCGAACAGGCCATCGCTGGGCGCGAAGACGTACGCCGTCTGGTCGCGCACTTCCATGTGTCGCGTGCCGCGGCTGCCGTCGCGTTGTGAAGTGTCCGGCTCGCCTTCGATGATGCCCATCCACTTGAGCACGTTATCGAGTCCGCGCTCAGCGACGCGCACCCCTTCGACGCTGACGCGCCCGTAGCCGCCGATCTCGCTCGAGATGGCGAGCACACCCCGGTTCTCGGCGGCCGAGGCCATCGTGCCGCTCTCGTCCACACCCCAGAACATGACGTTGTAGGGGGCGGCGAAGTTCTCGGCCAGCTCCCGGGTCTTGCGTACGACTTCCGGGTTGTCCACGTAGTGCATCGTCGAGCTGAGCGCCGCCTCCATCGAATTGCCTGCGGCATGCACGTCGACCAGCACCTCGACCTGCGGCAGGATCACGCTGTCGACGAAGTGCGCGAGGATCTGGCAGAAGCTGCCGCGCGGGTCGCCGGGCAGACAGCGGTTGAAATCGCGCCCGTCGATCGGGCACATGCGGCGTCCGGCCAGCGCAGCGGGAAGATCCACGGCCGGCAGCATGATCACCCGGCCGCGCACGCTCTGCGGGTCGAGACGCCGGGCCAGCCGCGAGATGGCGATCTGCGCCTCGTACTCGTCGCCATGCACCCCGCCGGTGAACAGGACGCCCGGCCCGTCGCTTCCGTTTACCACCGCAATCGGGATCTCGATCGTGGACCAGGCGCCGCCGTCCCGAGACTGGGGCACGCGCAGATAACCGATCTGCTTGCCGGGCTTGTCGAAGTCGAGTTCATGGAAGATGCGGGTCTTGGCGGTCGAGGTTGCGGCTTCGGGCATTCATTGCCTCCTTCGGGGACAGCTGAGTCAAGGCTACCAGAGTACGCAGGGAAATGCGGCTGGGGTAAGGATGCCGACATCGGTGCTTCAGGCGGAGTGCACTCAGGCGCAGCCGCGTGACCGGGTTGTCCTCCCGAGTGAAAATCACTCGCGAGCGATTTCAACCAGGGTTAAAATTGGCCGATCCACGCTGGTCCGAAGCTGCCGATGGCCACCCTCGCAAGATACTTCCTCTCCGCGGTCGAGCATGATCCGGCCAGGAAGATGGTATTCGTCGGCGATCCGCGCGCCTTGACGGTTCAATCCGAGCTGCTCTAGATGCAACTAACCAGCTCCGACCTGCGCGGCGACCTGGCGCTGGCCATCGCCCGCGCGCTGCTCGAGGGCTTCAGCAAGCACTACCGGCTGTTCCGCCAGTCCAGCCGCGAGGCCAAGCAGCGCTTCGAAAGCGCCGACTGGGCGGCCGTGCGGCGCGCGCACGCCGAGCGCATCCTGTTCTACGACGAGCGCGTGCGCGAGACGGTCGAGCGCCTGCAAAGCGAGTTCGATACCGAGTCCCTGCCCGACGCGCTGTGGCAGGACATCAAGCTGCAGTACGTCGGGCTGCTCACCAACCACCGCCAGCCCGAGCTGGCCGAGACCTTCTTCAATACGGTGAGCTGCAAGATCCTGCACCGCACCTACTACCACAACGACTTCATGTTCGTGCGGCCCGCGGTGTCCACCGAGTATCTGGAGGGGGATCCGCCGTCGTATCGCAGCTACTATCCGCTGAAGGACGGCCTGCGCGCGGTACTGCGACAGATCCTGCGCGATCTCGAGCTGCACTTGCCGTTCGCCGATGTCGATCGCGATCTGCGCTTCGTGCTGCGGGCGGTGCGTGCGCACATTCCCCGCGGCATCCGGCTGGAGGCTAACAACCAGATCCAGATCCTGACCTCGCTCTTCTTCCGCAACCGGCGCGCCTACCTGATCGGCAAGGTCATCAACGGCAGCATCGAGCAGCCCTTTGCGATACCCATCGTGCACGAGGTGGAAGGGCGCAGCCTGTGCCTGGA
>JACADZ010000145.1 GCA_013389105.1 Parvularculaceae bacterium
CGCCAGCACCACGAAGGCGGCAAGAAACAACCAGGCCGAACGCGAGCCTGAAAGCCCGAGCACGAAGACCAGCGGCAGCGCGCACAAGCCCAGCGCCCAACGCGGTAAGCGGCCGATATGAAACAGATACAGGGCTGACGCCAGACCCAGTGCAATGTAATCGGCGAAATGATTGACCTGGGCAATATTGCCGGCGACTGCGCCGCCTTGCCACGCGTTGATCCAGCCGCCCAGGAGCGCGGCCGCGCCGTAGCGCTGCGCGAGCGCAATTGCCGCGCTTGCCATGCTGCCGACCAGCAAGGCCCACGCCAGCGCGCGTGCCAGCGCGGCGAGTCCGAGCGCCTCGCGCAAGATCTGGCCCAGCCAGACCAAGGCCAGGAAGAACAGCAAATACATCGCGGCCAGCAGGGCCTGCTGCAAATAGGCAATGTCGCCCAGCACCCACTGCGTGAACAGCAGCCCCACCATCGCCAGCACCGGCAGGGCGATGCGCGGCAGGCGCACCGGTTCCCAGCAGGGACGGCGCAACAGGAAAAGCAGGGCGGGAATCGCCAGCGCGAACGCCAGCCACTCGCTATAGAAACTCGGGATCGGCAGACGATGACGCGTCTGCAGGAAAGGCAGCACCCACGCGAACGCGACGAATGCCAGGCTCGCGCGGGCGGGGGGAATCAGGCGCAACTACCGCCTTCTTTGACACCGGCCATTTTCAGAAAGATTTCCAGCGGACAAAACTTGGTGAAGCCGCTCTGGAACAGATTGGCGCCGACAAACGCGGTGAACCACAGCCAGTTGACATGGTGAAACAGTGGGCTCCCTTGCGCGCCCAGCGCGAGCGACAGAAGCACGAAAAAGCCGGCGATGGTAGTACGCAGACGAAAGACGGTCATGGAAGGTCTCCTTTTCGGTGTTTGCAATCCGGATGCGCCATAATATAAGGACTAACCGCTGGTAACCGCGTCGCGGCCTGCGCGAGGGGGCGGTCAGGGCGGCTAGTTGGGGCAGGTGGACGTGTCGGACGCCACCTTGCCGGTGAGCAGCAGGAAGTTCTCGAACGGCCCCATGTTGCCCATGGCCTCGAGC
>JACADZ010000146.1 GCA_013389105.1 Parvularculaceae bacterium
CCGCCGCCGTCAGCGCCAGCTCGATGAGTGAGCCCCGCACCCGCGCCACCCGGCCCACTTCCCGGCCGTTTTGCGTCACCTTCCCGAAGTCCCGGGGGTCTCTTGTCGCCCGCTCCCTGGTCCGCCACTGCGCCGGGTTCGCCTCCGTCGCCGCCTCCAGGATCTCCACGTCCACCGCCAAGTGTTCGCCGGGGGCGAGTTCCACCTCCAGCCGCTCCTCGTCTTGCGTCCACACGATGCCCGCCGCTGTCATCGCCTCGCGCTCCTTGCGCCGCTCCAGCCGCTCCAGCTTCCCGATCAGCCGCATCTCTCCTCAGTCCTCCCTCGCCACCGGAAACCCTATGCGCCGCTCCTCGAGCCGCGCCCGCACCGCCGCCACCTCGTCTGGGTCCGCGTCCTCGGCCGCCTGCTCGAGCGCTTCCAGGCGCAGCGCCAGGTCCGCCGTCTCGATCGCCCTCCGCTGGCTCTCGAGCAGGCTCATGAAGCCGCGGGCCTCCTCCATCGTCAGCTCGCCCGCCGCGGCCGCCTGGATCACCGCTCCGGCCGCCTCCACCAGGTCGGCCGCACGGGCCACGTGCGGCATCTCGCACTCCACCCGGCGGCCGGCCTTCGGCACCAGACGCTCCACCACCAGCCGCAGCGCCACCTTGTCGCCCCGCTTGGCCATCGCGATCCACTTGCGCACGATCGCTTCCAGGTCCTCGCCCACCATCCGCTCGGCCAGCAGCGTGGCCTTGTTGCGCGCTCCCTTGGGCCGCCCCTTCGGGTTGCCGGAAACCCCCGGCTGGAACCGCCAGGGTCTCTCTTTCGACTCTGTTCTATCTGCTTTCGACATCGCTCCCGCTTCGAGCGTAGCAGCCGCTTCCAAGCCCGCCCCCGCAAGCGGAACGGACCGGCGTTTGTGCGGTGGGCCTGGTTCGTCCGCTTCGTGGCCTTGCCGTTCATAAAGCGCCCTCGGACGTCCGGACCGGGAGCCGCCGCCAACGGCGCGGCGGTCCCGGCGCGGCCGTCCGTAAAGACGGGCATGAACGGCAAAACCACTTCGCAAACGAACCAGGCGCGCGCCGCCGTCGCCTCCCCGGAAGTTCCCTGGTGCACCTGCCCGGAAGACATCGGCAGCATGAACCAGCTCTGCCCGGCCTGCCGGCGGGAATACGCCGAATGGCGGGCTTACAGCGAAGCCCTCCAGCTTCATTCGCTCGGCCTCAGCCCCTGGTAAGGGGCGGGGCCGAGGGCG
>JACADZ010000128.1 GCA_013389105.1 Parvularculaceae bacterium
CGCCGTCCGCGCAGCCATAGAAAGGTCCCGCCATGATCCGTACCCTGATCGCCGCCGCCGCGATGTCCGGCGCCGCCTTTGCGGAAGATATCGGCCCCGGGGCAAGGCCCGTCGGCGCCGCTTGGTCGCGAAGCCCTGTCATCGCCGAACACGGCATGGCGGCGACGGCGCAGCCGCTCGCCTCGCAAGTCGCGATCGACATCCTCAAACAGGGCGGCACGGCCGTCGACGCCGCGATCGCCGTCAACGCGGTCCTCGGGCTGATGGAGCCGACCGGATGCGGCGTGGGCGGCGATCTTTTTGCGATCGTCTGGGATCCGAAGACGAAGAAACTCTACGGTCTCAACGGCTCGGGCCGGGCGCCGATGGGCCGGAGCCTTGATGAAACGATTGCGAAGTCGGCCGCAATCGTCGGCCCTGGGATGGGGATTCCGCCGCTCGGGCATCTGCCTGTCACCGTGCCCGGAACCGTCGACGCCTGGTTCGAACTCCACGGGAAATTCGGCAAGCTCCCGATGCGGACGATCCTCGCGCCCGCGATCGCCTATGCGAAAGACGGCTTTCCAGTCTCGCCGGTCATCGCGATGTATCTCAAGCGCAGCCTTGACGGCTTCGAGCGGCGCCTTCCAATGATCGGCGCGTTCGACAATGCGCGCGCGACATATTTCAAGAACGGCGCGCCGAAAGCGGGGGAGATTTTCCGCAACCCCGATCTCGCCCGAACCTATGAAAAGATCGCGAAAGGCGGCGCGGACGCCTTTTATCGCGGCGACATCGCAAAGACGATCGACGCCTATATGAAGCGCATCGGCGGCGATCTTCGTTTTGAGGACCTCGCCGATCACGCCTCTGAATGGGTCGATCCCCATTGCATCGACTATCGCGGCTATTCGGTGTGCGAATTGCCGCCGAACGGACAGGGGTTCGCGGCGCTGCAAATGCTGAACATCCTGAAGAACGCCGATCTGAAGCGCTATCCGCGCGGCTCGGCGGAAGCCATACATCTGATGGTCGAGGCAAAGCGCCTCGCCTTCGAGGACGTCGCGCGCTACTACGCCGACCCGCTTTACGCGAACGTTCCGGTCGAATGGCTGCTCTCCGACGACTACGGCCGCGAACGCTTCGCGCTCATCGACATGAAAAAAGCGATGGCCGCGCCAAAAGCGGGCGCCGCGCCGAAGCTGGAGGGGCCGGGCGACACCACCTATTTCACCGTCGCCGACGATGCGGGCATGATGGTCTCCCTGATCCAGTCGAACTATCGCGGCATGGGCTCCGGCCTCGTCCCCGACGGGCTCGGCTTCATGCTCCAGGACCGCGGCGAGCTTTTCAATCTCGATAAGGATCATCCGAACGCCTATCATCCGGGCAAGCGCCCCTTCCACACCATCATCCCCGCTTTCGTCATGAAGGATGGAAAGCCCTTCTTGTCCTTCGGCCTGATGGGCGGCGGCATGCAGCCGCAAGGCCACGTCCAGGTTCTCGTCAATTTGATCGACTACGGCATGAACCTGCAGGAAGCGGGCGACGCGGCGCGCTTCCATCATGACGGCGGCTCGCAGCCGACCGGGCTCGATCTCGATCCCCTCGGAAAGCTTGAAGTCGAACCGGGCGTTTCGGCCGAGACGCGCGAGACGCTGAAGAAAATGGGCCACGAGGTCGTCGTCGACGCCACCGGCATTCCGTTTGGCGGCTATCAGGCGATCATGCGCGACCCCGCGAACGGCGTTTATGTCGGCGCGACGGAAATGCGCAAGGACGGGACGGTCGCGGGGTATTGAAC
>JACADZ010000060.1 GCA_013389105.1 Parvularculaceae bacterium
GGCCGGGGGGGGGTTCGCCCCCGCATCGCAAGGTTCAGATCGGCGCGACCAGCTCCGGCCCGTCGTTCCTGGTGCTGTTGACCGCCTTCGAGACCGCGAAAAACCGCCAGAAGCCGGCCTTCTGCGCGATAAGCAGGCTCGATGTCATAGCGGCGTCGCGCTCGTCCGTCGCGAGCCAGAATTCATAAGCGTCGCGCCGGATGACGACCGGCTCACGGTCGTGGAGATCGCGAAGGTCGGGGCCCGCATCCGTCGTGATGATGGCGACCGTTTCGATTTCGCCGCCGTCGCGGTCGTGCGCAGTCTCCCACAGGCCGGCGAAGGCGGCGATCTCGCCGTCCGCCCGAATGATGTTGTAGGGCTGCTTTGCGCCTGCGGCGCCTTTCCATTCGTAGAAGCCGGTCGCCGGCACGAGGCAGCGGCGGCGCCTGAAGGCGTTGCGGAATGAGGGTCTGGTCTCGACTCCGTCGGCGCGGGCGTTGATCAGCGGACGCACGGCGAGCTTGTCGAGCAGCTCCTTCTTGGCGAAGGACGGAATGAATCCCCAGCGCATCAGCCGGTAGGCCCGCCGCCGCTTCTCGTTCATACAGATGACGGAGACGGGCTGCGTCGGGCAGATGTTGTAGCGCGCCGGAAAATTGTCCCGGATGTCGAGGTCGAATTCGCGCCCAAGCCGCTCGGCCGGCGCCGCCTGATGATAGCGACCGCACATGAGGCGAGTATCGGCCGCCGGCGCGCCGCAACGCAACCCCGGCGATTTCAGCGGCGGCCTCGCCTCTTGGCCAGCCTGTCGAACGGTTTGCCGAAGATGGCGTGGCTGTGAATCGCCTCGTCCGTCGCGCCGAGGCCTGCATAAAAGCGCCGAGCCGGGAAGTTGCGCGGCATCGAGGCCCACCACATGTGGCTTGCGCCCCGCTGTTTCGCACGACGGGCGCAAGCGCTCATGAGGGCCGTTGCGACGCCGCTCCGCCGCCAGCCCTCGGCGACAAAGAGGTCGACGACATAGAGGCCGCGCTCCCCGAAATCGGTCGTGAACGAGTCGTGGCTGAGCAGATAGCCGATCATGGGTCGCCCGCGCCCCGAGGCCCGGGCGACATGCGCCGTCATGAACGCTTTCGGGCCAAACAGCGCCGCACGGAAGTCGCGCTGCCTGAGGCGTCCCGTCGGCAGGCCGGAATGCGCATTGAGCGCGTCGCAGAGCGCGACTAGCTCCTTCACGTCATCCAGCGCCGCGATACGCACGGCGAAAGGCTTCGTCATGGAGCGGACGAAACCCCCTTGCGGCCCGCGAGCTCCTTGATGATGATCGACCAATGCTCGAGGCCGCCGAAAAACGCGTCGACCGGCAACCGCTCGTTGAGGCCGTGGGCGAAGCCGTCTTCCTCCTTCATGACGATGGCCGAGGCGCCGTAGGTCGGCACGCCGGCGATGCGGAAGTGCATGCCGTCGGTGCCGCCTGATTCCATATAGGTGATGACCGGCGTCCCCGGATATCGCGCGTGCACCGCCTTGGCGACGGCGCCGAGCACGTCCTCCCGCGGCGGGCTTATCGGACTAACCGTCGGCTCGTCGATGACCTTGACGGCTATCCTCTCGTCGCCGACCGCGTTGGCGAGCGCGCTCCTGACTTCGTCCACCGTCATGCCGGGGAAAATGCGGCAATTGACGTTGGCGGTCGCCGTCTGAGGCAGCGCGTTGGGCGCATGCCCTGCCTTGAGCTGCGTCGCGACGCAGGTCGTGCGGGTCATGCCGACATAGGCGGGATCGGCGGCGATTCTCTCCGCCGATTTGATATCCTTAGGATTCTTCGAAAAGGCGATCATGGCCTTGCCGAGATCGCCGCCAAGGCTCGCGCCGGTCGCTGCAAAGGCCTGGCGCGTAATCTCGTTCGACATCACCGGGAATCTCAGGGAACGGACCTTCTCGATCGCGGCGGCGAGGTCGTATATGGCGTTGTCGGGCCGCGGCCTTGACGAGTGCCCGCCGGGATTGGTCGCCGTCAGTTCGAAGTCCGCATAAGTCTTTTCCGCCGCCTGAACCGCGTAGACGAAAGGCGCGCCGTCCGGCCCCAGCGAACCGCCGCCGGCGTCGGTGTTGAGCGCGAACTCGGCCGCCGCCAGCGCCGGATCGGCGGCAAGGGCCCGGGTCGTGACCATCGACGACTCTTCATCGCCCGTGAAGACGATGATCAGATCGCGATCGGGAACGAACCCCTCCTTCTTCAGGCGGATGAAAGTCTGCGTGAGATTGGCGACGCCGTACTTGTTGTCGGTGACGCCCCTGCCGAAGAAATAGCCGTCCTTTTCCGTAAGCTCGAACGGATTGAGCTCCCAGTCCTCGGGGAGCGCGTCGACCACGTCCATGTGCGCGAGGAACAAGATCGGCTTCTTCCCGGACGAGCCGTCGCCGCGGTAACGCGCGACCAGCGCGGCGGTTTCGCCAGTTCTGCGGATTTCGACGTCCTTTTTCGCAAAGCCCGCCTTCTTCAATTCGCCTGCAAGATAGGCCGCCATGGCGGGAACCTGACCGCGCCCTTCGGCGGTGCGCATGGAAATGATGGTTCTGAAGATTTCCAACGCCCTGGCGTCGTCAGCGGAGATCGGACGATCGGCGGCGAACGCTGGAAGACTCGCAAGCGCGAGGACGGCGGACGCCGTCGAAAGTCGTGCACGCATGGATTGCCTCTTTGCGGAGACGAAGACCTTAGCGGCGCGCCAGCACGGCCTCAATGGGTCGTCGCCTCCGCAGGCGCGGCCGATTTATGGGGCTCGGCCGGGTGCCAACCGAGGACGTTCAGCATGACAAAGAAGCCGACGACATAGCCGAGCGCGATCCACCAGCCGTGCCGGACCCATCTGAACACCGACTTCGCTTCCGGGTAGAGGTTGGAGATGGCGACGCCCGCGGTCGAGCCGAACCACACCATCGACCCGCCAAAGCCGACGCAGAAGGCCAGGGCGCCCCAGTCATAGCCGCCCTGTTTCAGCGCCAGCGCCGTCAGGGGGATGTTGTCGAAGACCGAGGACACGAAGCCGAGGCCGAGCGCGCTCTGCCAGCTCGGCGGCGGCAGCTTCTCGACCGGCATCAGGGAGGCGCACAGCACCAGAGACATCAGGAACAACGTGCCCTTAAGGCTTGTCGCGGCGACGCCGAGATTCGGTCTGCGCACGACCGCGGCGACGAGAATGGCCGCCCACACGGCCAGTCCGATGACAGGATAAATGCCAAGGAGATGAGGCGCGAATATATTGGCGCCAGCGTTCGCGCTGATGGCGGCCGCCAGGATGAAGGCGACGACGCCGACGCGGGTCCAGTCGACCTTGAGGTCGTCGGCGCAGTGGGCGCAGATCGGGGAGTAGCGCTGCTGGACCAGCGAGAGCGGCACGGCGAACACGACGAACGCCGTCGCCGCCGCGACATAGGCGGGAAGGACCTCGAGCGGCGACACCCCGTCGATCCACATCATCGTCGTCGTGGTGTCGCCGACAACCGATCCGGCTCCGCCAGCGTTTGACGAGGCGACGATGGCCGCAAGATAGCCGATATGCACCTTCTCGAAGACGTGCTTGGCGACGACGCCGCCGATCAGGGCTGCGGCGATATTGTCAAGGAAGCCCGACAGTATGAAAATCATGCCCAGCAGCGTAAGTCCGCCAAGCCAGTTATCTGGCAGGATGCGTGGAATGGCGTCCGGCGCCTTGCTGTCCTCGAAATGTCGCGCCAGCACCGCGAAGCCGAGGAGCAGGAGGATGAGGTTCGAGATGATGATCCGCTCGTGCCACAGGTGATCCAGCAGCCCGCTCAGGCCCGGCCCAGACGGAAACCCTGTGAAGAAGTATTTGTAGGCGATGATGGTCAGGAGCCCGGCGGCCGCCACCGAGAACGTGCGGTGGTGGAAAACGGCCACACCGGCGAGGGTGGCCCCGAAAAGCAGGAATTCAATGGGTATACCAACGATTTCCGGCCCGCCGACCACGGGCGACCCCGAGCCGGCCTCCGCCGCCATTGCCTGCGCCATCGCCCCGCCGCCCCATTCTGACTTCGCGCGGGGTTCCTAGAAGGCGCAGGGGCGTCAGGCAACCCCCGATAGGCCTGCCCGATCACGCGGACCCGTCAGCGCCTATCAGGGCCGACATCGAATGCTCCGTAGGCGCACGATCATGATCCTCGTGGGGCGCATGCGGGTGCCAGCCCAGCGTGTGGAGGAGCGCGAAGAAGCCGACGACATAGGCGATGGCCACCCAGAATCCGTGCCGCAGCCAACGGAACACCGACTTGGCTTCCGGATACATATTGGAGAGAGCGACGCCGGCCGACGATCCGAACCAGATCATCGACCCGCCGAAGCCGACCGCGTAGGCGAGCATGCCCCAGTCATAGCCGCCCTGCTTTAGAGCGAGCGCGGTCAGCGGAATGTTGTCGAACACTGCGGAAATGAACCCTAGCCCGAGCGCGGTCTCCCAGCTGGCCGGCGGCAGCTTCTCGACCGGCATGAGCGAGGCGCAAGTGACGAGCGCGAGCAGGAACAGCGTTCCCTTGACGCTGTCGAGCGCAACCTTGAGATTGGGCAGCCTCACGACCGCGGCGACCAGGATCGCCGTCCAAACGCCGATGCCGATGACCGGATACATGTCTAGCAGATGCGGGGCGAAAAGGTTGGCGCCGGCATTGGCGGCGATCGCGCATAAGAGAATGAATGCGACCACGCCGACGCGCGTCCAGTCGACGGTGAAATCGCCTTCTCTGTGTTTCTGGATTGGCGAGTATAGCTGCTGAATGATCGAGAGCGGGATGGCGAAGACAAAGAATGCAGTCCCGGCGGCGATGTAGGCGTGCAAAACGTCGAGCGGCGACACGCCGTCGATCCACATCATCGTGGTGGTCGTATCGCCGACGACCGATCCAGCGCCCCCGGCGTTCGACGCAGCGACGATGCCGGCGAGATAGCCGATATAAACTTTCTTGAAAACGTGCTTGGCGACGACGCCGCCGATCAGGGCCGCGGCGATATTGTCGAGAAAGCTCGAAAGCACAAATACCATGCCAAGCAGGGTCAGGCCCCCGAGCCAGTTGTCGGGCAGGATGCGCGGCATGGCCTCGGGCGCCCGGCTGTCTTCGAAATGGCGAGAGAGAACAGCAAAGCCGAGCAGCAGGAGGAACAGATTCGAGAGCACGATCCGCTCGTGCCACATGTGCGCCTGTAAGCCTGCAAGTCCTGTCCCGAACTTGAACCCGGTCACGAAGAACTTGTAGGCGATGATGACGGCGAGGCCGGTGAACGCGACCGTGAAGGTGCGGTGGTGGAACAGCGCCACGCCGAGCAGCGTCAGGCCGAACAGAAAAAACTCGGTCGGGATGCCGAACGGTTGAAACCCGGGAGAGGCCCCCCCGCTCGCTTCCGCCGCCATCCCCGCGCCGCCCAAAAAAAACACGGCGCTGATCGCCGCGACCGCGGAGCAAATCCGCAGCGTGCTCGTCATACAAAAAGCCCCTGTGTGCATCCCCTCGGATCGCGCCTGAAACCTACTCCCGCGCGTCAAAGGCCGCAATCTCGCTCCGGGCGTGATTCGTGCGTTGCGACGAATTCCGGCCCGGAGTATCCCCGCCGCCAAGAAACATTGAGGATCCCCGGATGAAGGCCAAGGTTCACATCACCCTTAAACCGGGCGTGCTCGACCCGCAGGGCAAGGCGATCGAGGGCGCGCTGAGGGGCTTGGGCTTTACGAATGCTTCGCAGGTGCGCCAGGGCAAGGTCATTGAGCTGACAGTGGACGAGACCAACGCCGCGGCCGCCCGGACCCGGGTTGAAGACATGTGCAAGAGGCTCCTCGCCAATCCGGTGATGGAGAATTACGACATCGAAATCCTCGACTAGGCGCGGGCCCCATGAAAACGGCGGTCATTGTTTTTCCGGCATCCAATTGCGATCGCGACGCCGCGGTGGCGCTCGAGCAAGCGACCGGCAAGAAGCCGGTCATGGTCTGGCACCAAGAGACTGATCTCCCCGATACGGACCTGATCGTGCTGCCCGGCGGCTTTTCATACGGCGACTACCTGCGCTCCGGCGCCATGGCGGCCCACTCGCCGGTCATGCGCGCCGTGGTCGAGAGGGCGAAAGCCGGGGCCCCGGTGATCGGCATTTGCAACGGCTTTCAAATCCTGACCGAGGCCGGGCTTCTGCCGGGCGCCCTCCTGCGCAACGCCGGGCTCGATTTCGTCTGCCGCATGACGACGCTCACCGTCGAAAACAGCCAATCGATGTTCACTTCCGGCTTCACGAAGGGGCAGTATGTGAGCTTCCCGGTCGCCCATCACGACGGAAACTACTTTGCCGACGACGAAACGCTGAACCGCCTCGAAGGCGAAGGCCGCGTCGCCTTCCGCTATGTCGACAACCCGAACGGCTCCGCCCGGAACATTGCCGGCATCCTCAACGACGCCGGCAATGTCCTCGGTCTGATGCCCCACCCGGAGCGGGTCATTTCGCCTCTTCTCGGCGGGGTCGACGGCACGCTGTTTTTCATGGGAATCGTCGAGGCCGCGGGCCGGAAACCATAGCGACGCCGGCCGGTTGCAGGTTCGCCTTCCCTTCGGCCCCCATCGCATGCGATAAACCGGCGTCTGTAGCGGGGGCGCCGCGATGGGCATAATTTGTGTGGCGGATGATCTGCCGCCTGAACTGGCGAACGAACTGGACCGCGAGACGGCCGGCGAAACGCTGAAATGGGCTGGCCGGTCGGTCGGGGGCCCGGAACGGTCCGAAGGCTTCGCCGTGATCGCGGCCGGAGCGCTCATCGTCGCACTCAACGCGCCGGGCGTCGCCGCCGCATTGGGGACGCTTCTCAATCTGGCCGAGCGCGGACAATTGCCCGCCGGCGGCTATGGAAGCGTCGGCGCATCGCTGATCGCGTTCTTCGCGGGGATCGCCTTGATCCTATTGGGGTTGCGCTTCCTCGCCGTGGCGAGGCGCACCATCTGGGCGATCACCGATGCGCGCCTCCTGCGCATGATCGCCGGACGCGACGCCTGTTGCGACTGGCGAAAGGACGACATCCTCGAGATCCGCCGGCTCAACTGGGATGACGCGTCGCGGCGCGCGCTTGCTGTAACTGCGCGGGAGGGCCGCGGCGATTTTCGCCTCATCATGACCGGCAGGGCCGATCTCGAGAGCGCCGATCGCGCCCTCGTCGAAATGACCGCCTGAATGCTGCGATTTGTAGACGGATCAATCGGCCGCATGAGCGCGCCCCTCGCACCCCCAGCAGAGCGCGAGGCGCCGATCACGGCCTCGCTCGAACCCAGATGGAGAATGCAGATGAACAAGTCGCCGATCGCCGCCCTCGCCGTGCTCGCCCTGGCCGGCTGCGGCAAGAAGGCCGAGGCGCCCAAGGCCGAAAAGCCGTTCGAGGAGTCGCTGATCGAGCAGATGCTCGACGCCAAGCCCGGCGATATCATCGAGATCCCCGAAGGCGTGTTCCAATTCGACCGGTCGCTCAGCCTGACGGCTGACGGCGTCACGATCCGCGGCAAAGGGATGGACAAGTCCATCCTGTCCTTCAAGGGCCAGAAGCAGGGCGCCGAAGGCCTTCTCGTCACCGCGGACGACTTCACGATCGAAGACGTCGCGATCGAGGACACGAGGGGCGACGCGCTGAAGGTCAACGAAGGAAAGAACATCGTCATCCGCCGCGTACGGACCGAGTGGACCGGCGGTCCCAAAACCGAAAACGGAGCCTACGGCATTTATCCCGTGCAGACGACCAACGTGCTCATCGAAGGAAGCGTCGCGATCGGCGCCTCGGACGCCGGCATCTATGTCGGCCAGTCGAAAAACGTCGTGGTTCGGAACAATACGGCCGAACGTAACGTCGCCGGCATCGAGATCGAGAACACGTTCGACGCCGACGTCTATGACAACGTCGCGACCAACAATACCGGCGGCATTCTCGTGTTCAACATGCCCAATCTCGCCCAGCCGGGCGCCCGAACGCGGCTCTTCAGGAACCGGGTCTCGTCCAACAATCTTCCGAACTTCGCCGTCGAGGGCACGACGGTGCGAAACGTGCCGGCCGGCTCCGGCGTGATCGTTCAGTCCAAGGATCAGGTTGAAATTTTCGACAACGACATCGTCGACAACAACACCGGAAGCATCCTGATTTCCTCCATCTTTTCGTCAGGCCTGTCGATGGAAGGCATGGCGCCGGACTTCGACGGCTATCCGGAAGCAATCTTCGTCTACGGCAACCGCATGTCAGGGGGCGGAACCAATCCCGGTAACGAGCAGCTCGCCGCGCTGAAGGCCGCCCTCTTCAGCGACGGCGGCGCCCTCCCCGATGTCTTGTGGGACGGCGTCGTCGATCCGGCCAAGCAGATCGACGGCGCGACGCCGGCGCATCTGCGGGTTTGCGTGCAGAACGAGGGCGCTGAAGTCCTCAGCATCAACCCGCAGGGCCCGGGCCTCATAACCGCCGACGTCAACTGCGCGCTCGAGAAGCTCCCCGCGGTGACATTGGCGCCGCCGCTCGGCGGCTGAGCATGGCGGTCCCTCGGCGTCGCCTCCCGCATGCCCCCGCGCCGCCGGGCGGCGAACGGGCCTGCCGACCAAGGCGGGCGTCATGGACCCTTGGCGTCGTTGCGCTGCTCCTCTCGGCATGCGCCCCAGCCGGCGGCCCGGCGTTCGACACGGACGGGCTGCCGGAGAAGCTGTCCGAATGGGGCGTCCTTTCCGCCCATGACGGCGTCCTTGAATTCAGCGACGGGGCGATGCCCTACGATCTCGCGACGCCGCTCTTCTCCGACTACGCCCTGAAGCTGCGCACCGTCTCGCTGCCGCCCGGAACCTCAGCGACGTATCATCCCGATGAGGCCTTCGATTTTCCGGTCGGGACCATCGTCACGAAGACGTTCTACTACCCGGTTTCGTCAGACGGCGTCGCCATCGGGCCAGAAAGGAGCGTCGAAACCGGCGTCCTGCCGCTCGACGGCCTGCGGCTCATCGAGACGCGGATTCTGCATCGGCGGGCCGAGGGCTGGATCGCCCTGCCCTATGTCTGGAACCCCGAACAGACCGACGCGGTGCTGAAGCGCGCGGGAGATTTTGTCGAAACCACGCTTTATCGACCTGACGGACGCGCCGAACCCCTCAACTACTTCATTCCGAACGCCAACCAGTGCGCCGGCTGCCATGCGACGGACAACACCACGCGCGCCATACAGCCGATCGGACTCAAGGCCCGTCACCTCAACAAGCCGTCGAGCTTCGCGCCGACCGCGAACCAGCTCGACCTATGGCGTCTTTCCGGCCTCCTTGCCGGGAACCCCGGCGGCCCCGCTCCGCGCAACGCGGTCTGGACAGACGAAAGCGAGGGGCTGGACGCCCGGGCGCGCGCCTATCTCGATGTGAATTGCAGCCATTGCCATTCCGATGTCGGCCCGGCTGACACGTCGGGCCTCGACCTGCGTCCGGAGACGCCGATGGGTCCAAAAGTAGGCCTCTGCAAAGGGACCATCGCGGCGGGGGCCGGATCCGGCGGGCGACCTTATGACATCGTTCCGGCGAAGCCCGATGAGTCAATTCTCCTATTCAGGCTCCAGACGGCAGATCCAGCGGCAATGATGCCGGAACTTGGACGATCGGTCGTCCATGAGGAAGGCGTTGCGCTCATTCAGCGCTGGATCGAGGGAATGGCCGGCTCCTGCGACTGAGGCCCATGGGTTGCGACCTTGGCGCGAGTTGCGCGGCAGGCGGGTCCCGCTAAATAACAGGGATTGTCGGCCGGGAGCCTCCATGGACTATCAGGGTTTCTTCAAGGATCGGCTCGCCGCGCTCCGGCGCGAGGGAAATTACCGCGTTTTCGCCGATATCGAACGCCGAGCCGGCGCCTTCCCGGCCGCCCTCAATCACGGCGCGCTGGGACCGAAGGACGTGACCGTCTGGTGCTCGAACGACTATCTCGGCATGGGCCAGCACCCGAAGGTCCTCGCCGCGATGCGGACGGCTCTCGACGCCTCAGGCGCCGGGGCCGGCGGCACCCGCAATATCTCGGGCACCAACCACCACCATGTGCTCCTTGAAGCCGAGCTCGCCGAACTCCATGGCAAGGAGGCGGCGCTCGTCTTCACCTCAGGCTACGTCGCCAACTGGACGTCCCTCGGCACGCTCGCCGGAAGACTGCCTGATTGCGTGGTGTTCTCCGACGCGCTGAACCACGCGTCGATGATCGAAGGCATCCGGCATTCACGGGCTGAACGGCGCATCTTCAGGCACAACGACGCCGCAGATCTCGACCGTCAGATGAAGGAACTCCCCGCCGGGACGCCGAAAATCGTCGCCTTTGAGTCGCTCTACTCGATGGACGGGGACGTCGCGCCCATCGCCGAACTTATCGCCGTCGCCGAAAGGCACGGCGCCCTCACCTATGTCGACGAAGTGCACGCGGTCGGGCTCTATGGCCCGAGAGGCGGCGGGATCGCTGAACGCGAGGGGCTGATGTCGCGCATCGACGTGATCAACGGCACGCTCGCGAAGGCCTTCGGCGTCATCGGCGGCTACATCGCCGGTTCGGCGGCGTTGATCGACTTCGTGCGCAGCTTCGGGTCCGGCTTCATCTTCACCACGGCCCTCCCCCCGCACGTCGCCGCCGGCGCGCTGGCGTCGGTTCGGCACCTGAAGGCAAGCGACGAGGAGCGCGCCCTGCATCAGGCGCGGGTGCGCGAGGTGAGGACGAGGCTGCGGGATATCGGCATCCCCATGATCGAGAATGCCTCGCACATTGTGCCGGTGATGGTGAAGGATCCGGTGAAGTGCAAATGGATCAGCGACTGGCTTATGGCCAATCACGGGATCTATGTGCAGCCAATCAATTATCCGACCGTGCCGAAGGGAACCGAACGCCTTCGCATCACGCCCTCGCCCGCTCATTCAGCAGCGGACATCGACCGGCTCGCCCGCGCGCTCTCGGAAATCTGGTCGCAATGCGCGCTCGCCCGGCAGGTGGCGTGACGCCTCGTTGGAGCTTCGCGCAGGGCGTTCGCTCCAGCCTTCGATTTTTACCGGCGTTGCGCAGATCCGCGTCGACTTTTGCGCACCCCGCTCCAGGGCTCAGCTTCTGCAGCCTGCAATGCCGGCTGCGGGAACGACTGTCTTCCAGCCGTCGGCGGTCATGACCGAGATCACCCCGCGCTCGAGATAGGCGCCGCCGTCGAAGCCGAGGCTGAACCGGGACTGAACGTTCACCGTCATGCCGCCGTCGGCCGTGAATTTCTGGGATTCAAAGACGCCGAAGCCGCCGGAACCGGTCGCCTCGGCGAGGACGAGCTTCACCTGTTTGCCGTTAAGGACCATCTCGGCGGACTTGCCGACAATGTATCGGAAGACAGGGGTCGGCCGCTCCTCATCGAGGGTCCAAAGCACCATGCCGCAGCCGCCCTTCGGAATCGCCGATTCCGCCAGCCCGGAAACGCTCGCCCCTTCGCCTCCGGGAGCGGCGGGCGCCGGCGCCGCGGGCGCTGCGGCTTTGGACGGCTCCCGTTCCGACGAGGCGCAGCCCGCGGCGCACAGGGCGATCAATAAAATCCGCACGTTCATGAGCCGGGCCGGAAGGCCCCTGACATCGCCATCGACATCGCTCCCTCCCCTTGGGTGAACCCGAAAACGCGCAGCGCCTCGGCAAGTTCGGCGCGCGCCGGCGCCGCTGTCGCGTCAAGCGTGTAGGTCATGTCGGGCCTGACCGCCAGTCGAAGACGAACGGCGCCATCCACGCTTTCGCCGGCCAGGGTCGCGATGATCGCTCCGTTGACGCAGCTGGCGCCGCCGGCGAGATCAAGCGGCGCTCCCCGAAACCGGCGAGCCGGCGCAGCAAGAACATTCGTCCGCAGATCGATGTCGGCGGCCGCGCAGCCCTTCGGGGCCAACTTGAGTTCTCGAACGACGCCGCTGAGCCTGCCTTCGAGCGGCGCGCCGAGAAACATGTAGCGCCGCGCCGTCGCGAGGTCGAAGTCGAACTGGGCGTCCGAGATCTCAATCCCGCCGAATGAGGCCCGGACGCGCCCGGAGCCGAAGACGGCGCCGCCTTCGAGCCTCACATCGGCCGAGGCCGCCCCCGTCAGCAATGACAAGCCGCGCAAGGAGAAGCTGACGTCGCCCAGCGCAACGCCGCCGGCCCGAGCATCCACCAGGACGCCGGACCACAGCGTTCCCTCCGTTTTCGCGACCGTGAGGCGGTCCGAGCCGCCGAGAAGGCTGACGGCGAGGGACGCCGGCGCTTGCGCCGTCACCTGGAACCCGGCGACAAAGCCGGCGAGCGCCAGCAGGAAGCGATTGGACGGGCGCTTCTGGATGATCGAGAAAAGGTTCAAAGCGCCGACACTCCTACCGCCCAAGGCTCGCCTGCACGCGGACCAGATCGGCGTCCTCGCTTGCCCTCGACACATCGGCCGACGTCACTTTGACCCCGTGCTCGCGTTCGAGCCGGGATAATAGCTCGAAAAGCCGGTCCGGCGCCACCGGCCCCGCCTGGATGTCGACGGACCCGTCGGCAAGCGCGTTGACAAAAGTCAGTTCAACGCCGAGCGCCGCCGCGGTCGCATTGAGGACATTGCGGACGGGTTCGGCGCTGGTCGCTTGCACGGGCGTCGCAAGGGCGGCCGAGCGCGCAACGAGTTGATACCGCTCCTCCGCCGCAGCAGCCCGGGCCTCGGTCCCGCGCCGCCAGGCGACCAGCGGCGCGACGGCGAACTGCGCCGCGCCGAGGACCGCAATGACGGCGCCGCCGGCGCTGATTAGCAGGCGCTCGCGTTCGCTCCGCTTTGACCACCAGGGGGTCATTGGAGCCGCACCTTGACGTCCCCCGACCACGTGTCGCCGTTCCGGCGAAAACCGCCGCTGTCGGAAGCGGCGACGCCCAGCCTGCCGAGTTCAGCCTTGAAGGCCTCGACCGCCGCGTCGGACTTGCTCCCTATACTGACGATATAGTCGCCGCGATCGAGATCGTAGCGGACGCGGTTGACCTGGACCGCGCCGCTTGCCTCGACCGCAGAGGCGAGCCGGGCCGAAATGAGCATGAACGACGCCTCGCCGCCCCCCGTCGCGAGTCGCCCGCGCGCGTAATCGACGGGGTCTTCAGCCGCGGCGTCCGGGAACCGCTGCTGGTGAAGTTTTTTTGCGGTCTCGGTCCATCGCGCCTCAGCGCGGGCGAAGCGGGCGCCGTCGGCGATCATGGATGCGAAGGCGGCTCCTGCAAGGAGGGCGGCCAGCGCTGCGGCGCGCCGCCAGGGACCGATCGCGCCCGCCACCTGCTTTCGCCGAAAAAGGCGCTTTTGCAGGAAATTCGGCGGAGAGGCGGCGCTCACGGCCCGCGCGATCTCGCGCAGGATCGCCGAATCGCCGGACGGACCGGTCACGTCGACAGCGGTTGCCGTCGGGAGCACCCCGGCCAACGCCTCGTCTCCGAGAACGCGGACATGGCCAGGCGGCGAAGCAAACAGCTCGGGCCCGAGCTTGAGAAAAAGGTCTCGCTCGAGCGCAAAGCCCACGCCGGCGAAAGCCGCCAGGACCCGGCCGCGGTCGGCGATGATCGTCGCTTCATCTATGGACGACGCGAGCGCGAGATAATCTGCTGACAGGACGTCCGGCTCCATTCCCGCCGCTTTGAACGCCGCGAGCCAGCCGCGCACGACTTCCGCTTTGGCGGCGAACGCCACCGAAAGAGATGACGTCGTCGCCGCCCCGATCTCCAGAAGGTCGCTCGCCTCGCCGAGTTCGTCCTCCATGAGGTAGGCCGCCGCCGCCTTCAGCTTCGCGGCGCTCTTCAGCGCTGTCGGCATGCGCCGGCAGGCGACCTGCTCCCCTGGCAGCAGCGCGACAATCTCCGCGACGCCGCTCGCATAGGGCGTGATCGTTGAAAGGCCTCCGGCGTCTTCGACCGCGCCGAAGTCAAGAACCTCCGCATCGGACGCGATAGCCCAGCGCGTCAGATCACGCTCCGTCCGCCCAAGGAGAAAAAGAAGACGACGGGTCATTCGAATACCGGCCCCAGCCGGCGCGAAAGCAGGCGCGCGTCGCCGTCTTCGCTCACTTCGAAGACAAGCCTCACGGCCACGCGCTGGTCGTGAAAGCGGACGGCGGCGTCCGCCTCGATATACTGCGATTTCAGTTTCACACGCCCGCGCGCTTCCTCGGAAATGACCCTGCCGGCGAAGGCGGCGCCCGCCCAGAATTGATCGATCGATGCGTAGCCGCCGGCCGGCCGATTTTCCATCGCCGCCTCGACCGCCGCAAGCGGAACGTCGTCGCCGAGAAGCGCCGCGAGCAGCGGCGCAGCGTCTTTGGTCGCCATATTAATGTTTAACGGCGCCGGATCGGCGCCCGGAAGGGCGCAAAGATAGGGGCGGATTTGTCGGTAGACTTCCGCGGTCACATCGGCGGCGGCGCGCAACTCGCTCAAATCGGCGATCGATCCGCCGCCAGTCCGATAGGGCGCCGGAAGACTTGAATAATAGCCGTCTTCGGCGCCTTGCGGCGTCTCGAAGTTGTCGGCGTCGATCCAGTCGGCGATTACGGCCGCAAGGCGCCGCGGGTCGTCGTCCTCAAGATCGAGCAGGCTGAAAAGGCGCTCGAGCTCCGCCAGCTTCGGATCCGCCTGCGCCGACCCCTGCCGCGCATCGCGACGCGCGAGGCTGTTGACGTTGAAGCAGACGGTCGCGTCCTTGAATGCGATCAGCGCGCCGCCGCCATCCATGGGGATTTCACTCGCCTTCGCGAAAAACGGATTCTCTAGCGCGAACTTGAAGCCGGCGGTCTTAACCGCCGCCTCGATCGCGCCCGCGGCCAGCGCCTCGACCCCGGCGGCGCGCCAAAGCAGCTCGGCGCGGACCCGAGCATTGGCTGCGCGGCTCGACGCAAGAGTCATCCGATCGCTGATCGACATGACGATAAAGGAGAGCGTGGCCACCAGCAGCAGCACGATGAGCAGCGCCGCACCGCTTTGCCGTCGCAGGGAGGTCTGCTCCGCCGTCATCGCTCGGCCCTCGGCGCGGCCAGATCGCCGATCCAGAAGAGCTGCTCCATCTCGCCGTAACGATCGGCCTCGAAACCGACAGCCAGGGCCAGCGGCGTCGCCCGAGTCTCGCCTGGAGACGGCCACACGTCGATCCAATCAAGTTCGCCCCGGCGAAGAGCCGACTCCCCCAAGAGAAAGCGGAAGGTCAAATTGCGCGTGTTGCGAATGAGCACCCGGTCGAAGCGCGGCTGACCGCGGGCGTCGTCGAGGAAGGGTCGGATGCGGCGCACCAGCCCGCCGTTCTTCTCTATATATTCAACATATTGAAGTTCCGAACGCGGCGCGTCGCCGCCCGGATTGCTCCAGCCCGCGCGCACAAAAGCGAGGAGACGGCGCTCGCCCTGCGCTTCCTGCCGCGGCCGCCATGCGTCGCCGCCCCTGAAGGGCGGCCCTTCGACCTCGCCATATTCGTCACGCACCTGACGCGCGCGAATCTGCGCCATGTCTTCCTTGATCAGCACATTGGCGATCTGCAGTTCCGCGATGCGCGCTTCTGCTTCCTTGATCTGGTCGCGGGCCTCGACGCCAAGGCGGAGCGCGAACACCGCGGCGGTCGCCACCATCGCGAAGACGAGAAGCGCGATGAGCAACTCAGGCAGAGTGAGGCCGCGCTGGCGCGTCATGGCGCCTCGCTCTTGACGGTCAGGGCGCGTGCGAGAACCTGGGGACCGTTCTCGCGCAGGACCTGCGCCTCCAGGCGCACGAGGCCGGCGAAGCCGGCCGCCTCCACCGACACTTTCACTTTCCAGTTGCGGCCGGCGAACGTCCGCGCTTTCTCGGTTTCGCCGCGTTCGAGCGCCGACCGCCGCGCCAGCAGCTCGACCATCGCCGCGTCCGCCAGCATTCCCGCGAGCATCTTCTCTTCCTGATCCGCGATGAAGCGTGTCGACTGGCCGATCAAGGTGACGATGGAGGCCGCGACCAGCCCCAGGATTGCGAGCGCAATCAGCACTTCCACAAGTGTGAGGCCGCGCGATCGGCGCCGCGACGCCCCGTCTCGACGGTCACTCATCGCGGGTCACCACGATGGCTTCGTCAGGCAGATTACGAACGACCCAGCGCTCGCGACGGTCGCGAAACTCCACGCGGAACGGGGTTGTCAGTCCGATGGGGTCGAGAACGATGCGCGTCGGTCGCGCCTCGTCTTCTTCGTCATCACGGCCCATCCGCGCATTTCTCGCCGCCGGATCTTCCACCGCGGCGATGATTAGAACCTCAGGCGGCATGCGCCGTTCCGAAAAGCGCCTGCCTCCCGCTTCAGCACGCCACTCCCCGCCTGAAAACCGTTCGATGCGATAGGCCCCCTCCGCGAGCGCGACGGACGCGGTCCTGCCCTCGATGACCGAATCCTCCCACGCGGCGCTCACGCGCGCGGCGAACCGCTCGGCCTCCTCCTTCGCTCGCGATCGCGCAGGCGGCGCATTGAGGACGATCACCGACGCGGCGAAGGCGAGGATCGCCATCACCACAAGGAGCTCAACGAGCGTGACGCCGCGTTGAGGATTTAGTCCCGTGCGATCCAATTTCCGATATCCGCATCGAGTCCCTCGCCGCCGGGCTGACCGTCCGCGCCGAAAGAAAACACGTCGAAGGCGCCGTACTCGCCGGGAAAGCGATACTGGTAGGGGCGCCCCCAAGGATCAACCGCAGCGCCGGCGCGCAAATAGCCGCCGGGCCGATACTGGTCAGCATTGAGCGCATCCGCAGGCGGCGCCGAGAGGGCCGCGAGCCCTTGCTCCGTAGACGGATATGTCATCATATCGAGGCGATACTGGTCGAGCGCGCCCTCGATGGTCTTGATGTCGATCTGAGCCTTCTTCACCGCGGCCCGATCGCGCTCCGGCAATACGTTGATGACGACCATCGCGGAAATAAACGCGAGAATGGTCAGCACCACCAGAAGCTCAATCAGCGTGATGCCGCGCTGCCGGCGCCGTGATGCGGCGGTTCGCGCGAATGCGGGCTGTGAAGGCTTGCTCATAATTGCTCCGGTTTCATCCAGCCGCCAGGGCATTGAGACGCAGAATGGGCAGCATGATGGCGACGACTATCAGCATGACGACTCCGCCCATGGCGATAATGATCGCCGGCTCAAGAAGGCGCAAGGCGACGGCGGAGGCCGTATCGAACTCCTCTTCAAGCTGCTCCGCCGCCTTGTCGAGTAGTTTTGGGACCGCGCCGGCCTTTTCGCCGGCCGCGACCATATGCGTCATCATCGGCGGCAACACGCCGGCGCGGTTCAGGGCCCCGGCGATGGACGAGCCCTCCCGCACCATCACGATCGCGCCGTCGAGCCGCTCCCGCATGAAGTCGTTCGCGATCGTCCGCTGGGCCCCGATCAAGCTGTCGAGCAGAGGAGCGCCGCCCGAGAAAAGCGTCGAGAGGGTGCGCGCAAAGCGCGCGCCGTCGAGGCCGCGCAGAAGCTTCCCGAGGACGGGAAGCGTCAGCACCGCGCGGTCGAACGCGCGCTTGAAGGCGGGGGTGCGCATCGCCTGCCAGAATCCGACGACCGCGAGCGCCAGCGCCGCGACCAGATAGAGCCCGTAGGCGCCGATAAACTGCGAGACGCCGACGACGAGGCGGGTCACTAGCGGAAGTTCTGCGTCGAAGGTCTGAAACTGCTCGACGATTTTGGGGACAACTTGCGTCATCAGCACGGTGACGACGGCCCCGGCGACCAGGGCGAGCGCGAGCGGATAGATGAGCGCGGCCACAGCCTTGTTTTTCATGGCGCGGTTTTTCTCGAGCATGGTCGCCAGCCGCTCGAGCACGCCCGACAGATCGCCGGACGCCTCGCCCGCCGCGACCACGGCGCGATAGACCGGTGGAAACGACTTCGGATCCTCGCCAAGCGCATCGGCGAGTCGCCAGCCCTCGACGACGCGCTCACGGACGGCGAGCAGGCGCTGGCGCGCTCCGGCTCGCGGCGCCTGAAGCGCCACGGCGTTCAGGGCCTCTTCCAGCGGCGTCGCAGCCCCGACCAGCACGGCGAGCTGCCGTGTCATCGGCACGAGATCGCCAGCCGGGATGCGGGCTTCGCTGCGGCCCGCGAAGCCCCGCCGCTTCTCGCGCGGCGTTGCGATGCGCAGCGGCGTCAGATTTAGGCGGCGAAGTTCTGACCGCGCCTGCCGGGCGGAATCTGCGTTGACGACGCCGCGTTTGGCGCGGCCGCCGGCATCCAGCGCCTCATACTCAAACGCCGGCATCTTCCTCCTCCTGACGCACGACGCGCAAGACCTCGTCCAGGGAGGTTGTTCCTGCAAGAACATGTCGGAAGCCGCATTGCGCCAGGGTCTCGCCGCGCCGGAACGCGTGGGCGGCGAGTTCCTGCTCGCCGGCGTTGTCATGGATGAGGCGCCGCAGCGTCTCGTCGCTCACGACCAGTTCATAGACGCCGACCCGGCCTTCGAATCCGGTCTGACTGCAGCGCCCGCATCCGACCGGCGCATGGATGACGACGTCGGCGTCCGGGGAGACGCCCATCAGCAAGCGCTCCGCGGCGTCCGGCCTATAGGGCCGCCGGCAGGTCGGGCAAAGGCGGCGCACCAGGCGCTGCGCCAGGACGGCGGCGATGGTCGACGAAAGGAGGAACGGTTCGGCGCCCATGTCGCGCAGGCGCGTCACCGCGCCGACGGCCGAATTGGTGTGCACCGTCGACAACACCAGGTGACCGGTCAGCGACGCCTGGATGGCGATCTCCGCCGTCTCGACATCGCGGATCTCGCCGACCATCACGATATCCGGGTCCTGGCGCAGAATGGCGCGAAGGCCGGCGGCGAAGGTGAGACCGACTTTCGGATTGATTTGGGTCTGGCCGATGCCGTCGATGGCGTATTCGACCGGATCCTCGACCGTCAGAATATTGCGGCTGGGGTCGTTGAGGAGCGTGAGCGCAGCGTACAGGGTCGTCGTCTTGCCCGAACCCGTCGGGCCGGTGACAAGAATGACGCCGTTCGGTCGTTGCAGCGCCTGCTTGAAACGCTCCTTGACCTCCGACGGCATGCCGAGAGCGTCGAGATCGAGCCGCGCCGCTTCCTTGTCTAGAATGCGCATGACCACGCGCTCGCCGAAACGCGCGGGCAGCGTCGACACGCGGACATCGACGGTCTTGCCGCCGAGCGCGATCGAGATGCGGCCGTCCTGGGGCAGCCGCTTTTCCGCGATATCGAGGCGAGCCATCACTTTCACGCGGCTCACGATCACCGGAATTATCCGCGACGGGAGCGACAGCACTTCGCGTAAAACGCCGTCGATCCGTAACCGGACGGATAGCGCCCGTTCATAGGGCTCGATATGAATGTCCGAGGCGCGGGTTTTCACGGCCTCCGCGATGAGGGCGTTGATGAGGCGGATGACGGGCGCGTCGTCCTGCGAGTCGAGGAGGTCGGCGGTCTTGGGCAGACCCTCGGCGAGCAAAGCAAGATCGCCCGCGTCCCCTTCAAGCTTGAAATCGCCGGCCCTGATGCCGTCGACGGCGTAAATCTCCGAAAGTCGCCGCTCAAACGCCTCGGGCGGCATCTCATCGATGACGATCGGGCCGTCGACCACGCGCCGCGCCTCGATTACGGCCCACGGGTCCGGCCTGCCGCGCGCGCCGACCACGACCGGACGCGCCGCCGAGTCGAGAATGATCAGCCCGCGCTCCTTGGCGAAGGCGTAGACCAGCTTGATCGGCGCGGCAGGCGTCTCACTCATTCTCGTTCGCATCCGGGCCCGCCGCATCCGGCGGCGGCGCGAGTCCGGTCGCCTCCTCGATCAGCCTGTCGAGCGCGGAGTCTGGCCGGCCGGTCTGAAGCAGCTCCTGGCCCCTCACATAGTCCAGCTTGCGCGAGGTGGCCCGCGCCGCGGACTCTTTGTCGCGAAGAATCGTCGGGCGGATGAAGACCATGAGATTGCGCCGGCTTTTCTGTTTGGCGCGCGTCTTGAAAAGACTGCCCGCCACTGGAAGATCGCCGACGACAGGCACCTTGTCCTCGCGGGTCGATCGCGTTTCGTCGATGAGGCCGCCGAGGACATGTATCGCGCCGTCATCGACTACCGTGCTTGTCGTAATTTCGCGCTTGTTGGTGATGAGGTCGGTCGAGTCTGAAATGACGGGTCCGTCGATCGAAGAAGACTCTTGCCGGATTTTGAGGGTCACCGTCCCGCCTTCATTGATCTGCGGCGTTACTTCAAGAATGGTGCCGACCTGCTCCCGGCTCACCGTCCGAAAGGCGTTCTGGAAATTGTCGCCGACCGCCTCGCCGGTCGTGATAGGTATCTCCTGACCGACGCTGAGTTTCGCCTCTTCATTGTCGAGAGTGACCACGGAGGGGGTCGACAGCACGTTCGAGGTGTCGTCTTCCTTGATGGCCGTCAGCATGGCCCCGAAGATCGTGCCGTCCTTGGTCGATCCGCCAAGTCCAAGGCCGAAGCCGCTGACGCCGAGCAGCGAGCGGAGCGCCGCGTCGCGCAGCAGCTTCTTGCCGTCGGTAGTGTCGGCGCCGTCCAGGATCTGCTCGCCGATCGCACTGAAGATCTCGGGCGGAGCGCCCGGAAAATCCGTGCCCGAAAAAGGAATCCGCTTCCCTTCAGTGTTGCCGATAAAATACTGGACGCCAAGCTCCTGCGCTGTCGTATCGGAGATCTCGACGATGATGGCCTCGATCAGGACCTGCGCGCGCCGCTTGTCGAGCTGTCCGATGACCTCGCGCAAGGTGTTCTGGATATCGGCGTCGCCGCTGATGATGATCGAATTCGTCTGCTTGTGAAAGCTGATCACGGCGCGCTGGCGCCCGCCGCTCGGCGGAACGATGACATTGGCGCCGGCGGCCGCCGCGGCCTCCGCCGAGCCGGAGGCGCCCGCCTGCTGGGCCCCGGCGAGTTCGCGCAGGAGCGGGGCCAAATCCTCGGCGTCAGCATGGTTGAGCGGAATGACCGAGAGATCGGCCTGCTCTTCGCCATAGCGGTCGAGTTCTGAGACGACGGCGGAGAGGCGGTTGATCATCGACGGCTCGGCGCGGATGAGAATCGAGTTGCTCGCCTCCATCGGCACGATGCTGACCGGCGAAGGTGCCTGCCCGCCTTCCTCCTGGATCTGACGGGCCAAGCTCGACACCACCCGGGCGACTTCGGTCGCGCTCGCATTGTCCAGCGGTATCGTTCTGTAGACGGTCGGATCTCGGTCGATCTCCGCGATCACCTGTTTCAGACGCGTGACATTCTCCGCGGTGTCCACAAGAATGATCGAGTTCCCGCCGCGCACGGCCGCCGCGACGCCATTCTGGCCAATGATCTGGGAGAGGTTGGCGGCGGCCTCGCGGGCGTCGACATAGCGCAGCCGCACGATCTCCGTGACCGGATCGCCGATCCGCCCCGGGCCGACCGGTCCGCCCGAGCGCTGGGCGTCCTGCAGCCCGACGATCTTGTATTTCTTGCCGCCGACCGGGGTCGCGACGAAACCGTTGACGCGCAGCGCCGCCTGAAACAGCTCCCAGGCTTCGTCGGCGCAGATGCCGCCGTTAGGCGGCGATTTGATCGTAACCTGGCCCTGCACCCGCGAGTCGAGGATGAACGTGCGGCCCGTCCGCACCGCGATTTCATCGACGACAGCGCGTAGGTCGACGCCGTCATAGTTGAGCTCGGCGCCGCAGATCTCACGACCCTCCTGCGCCGTGACGGAGGAGGTCGCGGCGGCCGCGACCGCAACGCAGGCGATAAGGCGATTGAAGAACCTCATTCGACCCAACATCCCCGTTAATCCGCTCTCGAGGCGGCGATCCCCAACAGGTCCGCGACCGGGACGTCGAGCGGAAACTCCACGCCGTCGCGCTTGACCGACAGCGTCACGAGGTCCGCGTTCGCCCGAGAGGCGATGGCCTGCATCGCCGCCGCCGCATCACCGACCGGGGCGCCGTTGACAGACACTAGGATATCGCCCGGCCGAAGGCCAAGCTCTTCAAAGGCCTTCGCTTCGCCGCCCGGAAACAGGCGGAGCTCGAGAACGCCGTCGCCTCGATCGACCGGCTGAAGCGTCGCCGCCATCAAGCCCGCGCCCCCAACGGGGGAATGCACCGCAGGCTGAGCGGTTTGGGCGCCGGCGCGGATTTTGGGGAGATAGAGCGCCTCGCGCACACCGCTCCGCGAAATAATCGCGCGGTCGGCGTAAACTTCCTCGAGTTTCGCCCCGCAGCAGATGTCGTCGCCGATACGAAAAACCTTCTGAGGCGCCCCGGCGACAAGAATGATCGCCGTGCCGCGGCCAGCCCCGTCGGCCCATGTGCCTTGAAGCTTGAGGTCAAGCGAGGTCTCGATCGCGGCAAGCGCCACGTCGCCCGGCGCCGGCGCGTCCGCAACACGCGGCTTGAATGGATGCCGAGCGGCCACTTCCGCACGCGGGCGCGCATCAAGGACCGGGGGCGACTGAGCGATCGGGAGCGGCGCAAGCATCGCCCAGAACGCCCTCGCGGCGACGAGAGCGATCGCAAGCGTGAGCCCGATCTCGACCAGCGTGATCAGCGCCCGCGGCCCGCTGCCGACCTCGATCGCGACGGCCGGACGGCTACGGCCTGGCCGTCGAAACGTCAGCGCTTGCATCGCAAGGCTGGCGAACCCGTTCGCGGCCGGTCGATCCTGATCCTGTCCCAAAACGGCCACCGTCGGTTTGCCCCCATCGCGTCTGCAGCATCACCCTGCAACCGCCAGACCTACCAAAGGACGAGCCGGGCGCACATCAATAATCAACGGAATTCCGCGCGTTAACTGTCGGGACCATGCGTCGGGTCGCGGGCGCGGGCGCTGCGGCCGCAACCCGCTTGACGCAAAGTCCGGCTTCGCCGAAGGCCCCCTGGATGACTCTGATCCCCTACGTCGCGGCGGGACTTCTCGGCCTCATTCTTGGCAGTTTTGTGAATGTGGTCATCTACCGCGGCCCCGCCCTTTGGGGGCTCGTCGGCGCGGACCGCGGCGCGCGCGGCACGCTCTGGGGTCCGAGGTCCAAGTGCCCGACGTGCGGGGACACAATCGCCGCGCGCGATCTGATCCCGATCCTCAGCTACGTTGCGCTCGGCGGCAAATGCCGGTCCTGCGCCGCCGCCATTCCGGTCCGCTATCCGCTGATCGAGGCGTTCGGCGCCGCAACCGTCGTTCTTGCGGCGCTGGTCTTCGGCTTCACCCTTGCCGGCGCCCTCGCGGCGTTGTTCTTCCTCGCCTTGCTGGCGCTTGCCGGCATCGACTGGGAGACTGGCTACCTGCCCGAAGCGATCACGCTGCCGCTCATCGGCGCGGGCCTCGCCGCCAATCTGTTCGATCTTTATACGGATAAAGTATGGGCGCTCATCGGCGCCGCCGCCGGCTATGGCGGCTTTTTCCTCATCGCGACCGCTTATCGGCGGCTGCGCGGCCGCGACGGGCTGGGACTCGGCGATGCGGCGCTGTTTGCCGCCATCGGCGCATGGGGCGGCTGGCCGGTCCTCGCGCCGGCGGCGTTTCTCGGCGCCCTTTTTGCGCTCCTGGCCTTGTCGGCCCGCTCGGCTCTGAGCGGAAAACCGATCGATCCCCTGGAGGCGACCCCGTTCGGGCCTGCGCTTTGCGCCGGAGGCGCCCTTGCCTTTATCGCATCGAGAACAAGCCTGCCCTGGTTCGCCTGAAATCGGCGGCCTGGTCGGCTTGAAGCAGCAGAGAGTTGTTCATGATCCCAGCGCCGATCGCACAGGCACCGCCGCAAATCATCGTTCACCTAAGCGCCGCCCTGCTGGCGACCTTGGTCGGCGGAATCATCCTGCTCAATCGCAAGGGTACGACCTTTCATCGCACGCTCGGGTGGACCTACGTCGTCCTGATGACGATCACCGCCGTATCCGCGATCTTCATCCGCAGAACGCAAGGCATTCCTAATTTAGCGGGCTTCACGCCGATTCACCTGTTCATCGTGCTGACGGCCGTCAGCCTCCCGCGTGCGCTCATGAGGATCCGGCGCGGCGACGTCCGCGCTCATGCATCTTCGATGATCTGGCTATATGTCGGCGCGCTCATCATCGCAGGCGCGTTGGCGTTCATGCCGGGACGGCTCCTCAATCAGGCGCTATCCGGCGATGCCTTGCTCACCGACCCTTGAACGCCGGCTTGCGCTTCTGGAATAAAGCGATGACTCCCTCGCGACAATCCTCGCTCTTCAGCGCCTCGCGCTGGAGCATCGCCTCAAAGGCGATGGCGTCCCTCAGGGCGCCGTGCTGCGCCTTTCGCATGGCTCGCTTGGTAAACGCCATCGCGAGCGGCGCGCGTTCGACAATTGTCTCGGCCCAGGACAATGCGTTCGAAAGACAGGTCGCGGTCGGCGATATGCGATTGACCAATCCCCAATCAAGCGCGCGCCTCGGATCCAGCTTCTCCGCTTCGATGGCGAGCTGGTAGGCGCGCGCATAGCCGATCTCCTGAGTCAGGATCAGCGTGAGCCCGCCGTCAGGCAACAGCCCGATATTTGCAAAGGCGCTCATGAGATAGGCGTCCTCGGCCATAACCCGAAGATCGCAGCACAGCGCGACCGACATGCCGATGCCGGCGGCGGGGCCGTTGATCGCTGCGACAATCGGTTTCGGCATGGACTGCATGACGCCGAGGAAGCCGCCATACTCCGCATTGAGAACGTCCTCGACATTGACCGGCTCGTCTACCGCCGTGATGTCGGCGCCAGCGCAAAAGGCGCGACCGGCGCCCGTCAGCACGACCGCGCGAACGGCGTCGTCCGCCGACGCCCGCTTCATCGCGGCGAGAAGCGCGTGGCGCATGTCGCCATTGAAGGCGTTCAGCTTGTCGGGGCGATTGAGGGTGATGAGCGCGACATGCGCGCTCTTCATGTCGTAGGTGACGGTCATTGCGGTTCTGGTCCTTGCCGGCTGCCTGCGCGCGAGTCTGGCGAACCGGGCGTCATGTCGGAAGGGCCTTGCGCAGCAACGCGGCGTCGCCGTCGCCAGAAGCGGGCCGCGAGATACGCCCCGGCCGCGCCGACCAGCGGGGCGGTGACGACGCCCGGGAAGTAACCCGCCACGGCGACGGCGACCGCGGGATGCGCGACGGCATTCATCCCGCCGGCGATGGCGAGAGCCAATAAAGCGGCGCGCGCCGCATAGAAGCGCGGGCCGGCGAGCGCGGCGAAGACGAAAACCGCCAGGCAGGTCGCGTTGAATCCGACAAAAATCCGCTCGGGCCACGGGGCGAGGCCGAAGAGCGCGGGGAACCTTAAATGAAAGCCCGTAGCGTATTCTTCGGCAGGCCCTACGCGAGGATGGCGCACCATGAGGCAGCCCCGAGCGGCGCCGCCGGGGGCGCGCGCAGCGCCGCCACGAGCGCCGCGACAAGCACGGCGTCGAGTCCGATCGTCCCGATCAATATGCTGCGGAGCTGTTCCGACGCGGCGGCCGTTCGAGTATGAGGCACGGAGCACCAAGACGCCAGCGCCAACCGACGGAGACAGACATGATCGACAGCCGCTTTTTCCGTGAAGACTGCTTCGTCGGCGGCCGCTGGGTCGGCGCCGCAGCGAAGATCGAGGTGACGAACCCGGCGACCGGGAAGACCGTCGGAAACGTGCCAAAGTTCGGCCGCACCGAGACCAGGGCCGCCATAGAAGCCGCCGACGCGGCTTTCGCAGGCTGGCGGCGCCGCCCCGCCGCAGAACGCGCAGAATTCTGTCGGCGGATCTACGAGGCTCTGATGGACCATCAGGACGACCTCGGCCGCCTCCTCACCATCGAAATGGGCAAACCCCTCGCCGAGGCGAAGGGCGAGGTCGCCTACGCCGCGAACTTTTTCAAATGGTTCGGCGAGGAGGCGCGGCGCGTTTATGGCGACGTCATCCCGTCTCCGTGGGCGGACAAGCGCATCATCGTCACCAAGGAGCCGGTCGGCGTCGTCGGATCGATCACGCCCTGGAACTTTCCGACGGCCATGATCGCGCGCAAGGCGGCGGCGGCGCTCGCGACCGGCTGCACGATCGTGTGCAAGCCTGCGAGCCAGACGCCCTTCTCGGCTCTCGCCTACGGCGTCGTCAGCGAAATGGTGGGCCTCCCCGACGGCGTGCTCAACGTGATCACCGGCTCCGCCGCCGCGATTGCGGACGAGATGTGCGAGCATCCGAGATTGCGCAAGATCACTTTCACCGGCTCAACCGAGATCGGCAAGGAACTCGCCTCAAAGGCGATGAAGCACATGAAGCGGGTCTCGATGGAGCTCGGGGGCAACGCGCCCTTCATCGTGTTCGACGACGCCGATCTTGACCGCGCCGTCGCCGGCGCGGTCGCGTCGAAGTTCCGCAATTCAGGGCAGACCTGCGTCTGCTCCAACCGCATCCTGGTGCAGTCGTCCGTCTACAACGCTTTCGCCGAGAAGCTGGCGAATGCGGCGGCGCGGCTGAAGGTCGGCGACGGCCTCGAAGCGGGCGTCGAACAGGGCCCTCTGATCGACGAAGCGGCGGTCCGCAAGGTCGAGGAGCACATCGAAGACGCGCGCCGCAAAGGCGCCGAAGTCATCGCCGGCGGCAAGCGCCACGGCAGGGGGCTCACCTTCTTCGAACCGACCGTCCTCACCGGCGTCACGCCCGACATGGCCGTCGCCCGGGAGGAAACCTTCGGGCCGCTTGCGCCGCTCTTCAGGTTCGACACGGAGGAAGAAGCTGTCGCCATGGCCAACGACACCGAATACGGCCTCGCCTCCTATTTCTACACCCGCGACCTCGCCCGCGCTTTCCGCGTCATGGAGCGTCTCGACTACGGCATTGTCGGGATCAACGAAGGCATCATCTCGACCGAGGTCGCCCCCTTCGGCGGGGTGAAGGAGTCGGGCATGGGCCGCGAGGGCTCGAAATACGGCCTCGAGGACTATCTCAACGTCAAATACGCGCTGGTCGGGGGACTGGGCGGCTAGTTCGCCCATTCTGATCGCCCTGCGCACGAAGCGTCGTGGTTCGGCGTCGCGGCGTTCGAAAGGCCTTAATGGCTCCTTCCAAGCAGACCTGACCGCGGGCTGCCGGCAAGGCCGAGATCGAGCTGGCGACGAAAGCCCGCCTGACGGTTCGCTAGCCGCGATGCGCCACGACTTCTTCAAGCAGCTTCTGAAGACGCTCAGTAGACGGAAAATCCTCGGTGATCCAGCGCGCTTCCGTCGCCTTGAGGATCGCATCGACTTCAGGTCCCGGCGCAATCCCGAGCGCGACCACATGACGGCCCGAGAAAGGAAAGGCGGGCGGAGCGTTCGTCCTCGCAATCTCGCGCATCTTGTCAACGTCGACGGCCGCGCCCCGCGCCGCCGCGATCATGAGGCCGTCCTCAAAGGCCTGGCCGCCGAACCGGTAGAGCGCCGCACGCGCGCCCTTCGTGTCGGCGGCGGCGAGGGCCGCCGCGGCCTGCAGGGCTTTTTTTCGACGCGCGCCATCGGCGTTCGACAGGCGCAGCGCGCGGTCGAGACTTTCGCCCGCGGAAAACGCGCCGGTCTCGCCGAACAGGGCCGCGAGCCCCAGCGGCGCGGGAGCGGCAGGATACGCTTCCTTGAGCCTTCTGAGGCTAGTCCGGTCGGGCGGGGCCGGCCAGACGGCGTCAAGCACGCCCGAGGCCGCCATGGCGTCGATCGCGAGCGCCGCGTTCGGCAGGTCTAGGATGCGACACAACTCGCCGCCGACTCTTTCGGCCGAGAGAATGCTCAGCCCGTTCGCCTCCGCCGCGCACGCCCCGAGCCCCTCGGCGTCGAAGCCCTGAGCGAACCGAGCTGAAAAACGGAAGAAGCGAAGGATGCGCAGGTAGTCTTCTCGGATGCGATCTTGCGCCGCGCCGATGAAACGGACGCGACCCGCCCTCGCATCCTCGGCGCCGCCGACCGGATCGAAAAGGCGTCCGTCGAAGGTGAGATAAATCGCATTTAGACGGAAATCGCGCCGGCCGGCGTCGATGGTCCAGTCCCGTGTGAATGCGACTGTCGCGCGCCGCCCGTCCGTGGTCACGGCGGCGCGCAGGGTCGTGATCTCGACGCCGACATGGTCTGCGATCCCCGTGACGGTGCCGTGCTCAAGACCGGTCGGGGCTGCGGACAGCCCGGCGCCCTCCAGCGCCGCGATCACCTCGGTCGGGACCAAGACCGTCGCGATGTCGATATCCTTGGGCGTCGCGCCGATGACGCTGTCGCGCACGCAGCCGCCGACGAACCGCGAGCCGCCAGGCTCGCGCGCGTCGAGAGCGGCGGCGATCTTCTGGACAGGCGGACGGCGGAGCCAAGCGAAGTGGACGCGTTCCTCGGCGCTCAGGGGCCGAAGCTGTGTCTCGGGGAAGCTCATGAACCCTTCGGTAATCGCCCGCCGTCCTCGTTCATGCTCTCGGCAAGGGTCCTCAGGATACCTGCGGTCAATCCCCAGATGTCGTAGCGACCGAAAGGCGCCGCAAAAATATTGTAAGCGACGCCTTGTTCCTCTCTTTGCTGGATCCGGTGATTTTTGAGGTCGGCCACGAAAGATAAAGGCGCTTCAAAGACTTCAGCAACCTCCCTCGGGTCTGGCCTGATGGCTGCGGCGGGATCAACGATGCCGACGACCGGGGTGACCTTGAACCCATAGGCGCCTTCATGGGGACCGAGCGCCCCAACCACTTCAACGAGGCTCCGGGAAATGCCGACTTCCTCCTCGGTCTCCCTCAGGGCGGTCGCCACGGGACTGGCGTCTCCCGTATGCACTCGGCCGCCGGGAAAGCAGATCTGGCCGGGATGGGAGGGAATCTCCGACGAGCGAACCGTCAGGAGGATCGTCGGGCCTCCGGACCGCTCGAATATGGGAATGAGAACGGCGGCGTCCTGTCGAAAATCCCTCCACCGGTTTTCGAAGCGAGGATCGCCCACAAGCTGAGGGTTCATCTCGCTGAAAATCGAACGAATGCGAGACGCCGACGGTCGGCGCAGGCTGGCCTCGAGCCTCATCCGCCAGTCCCGCGACTCGGGCGACGCCCGAACCATCTGCAAATCCTCAGCCGAACAGTTGCGCATCAGTCGCAGATCCAAGCGGAAAGAAGACGCCGAGAGAGTAAACGCCGAATCTAACGCCCCCCTCGCAGTCGCGCGGTTCGCCGAGGGCGACAAGGTCGTAATATACGGGCCTTGCGACCTTCGCCCAAAGGCCGGCCCGAATGTGAATGTAGGGAGCCGATTCCCCGGCAGGGTTCGGCCGGACGACAAGTTCATGTCCGGGCCCGGCGGTCGCTTCATCGCCGACATTGGTGGTGAAGGTCAGGCGCTGGGAGGTCCCGGCGCCCTCAACGCGCATGAGGACCGCCAGGAAGGGCGCGTCTTCGACCACAACCCCGAGCTTTTCGACCGGGGTCACGAGGAAATAGCGCCCGCCCTCCCGGCGAAGGACCGTTGAGAAAAGCCTCACCAGCGCCGCCCGTCCGATCGGGGATCCTTCATGGACCCAGACGCCGTCGCGCCGGATGACGAGATTGAGCTCGCCGCAATAGGGCGGATCCCACTTCTCGACGGGCGGATGGCGACGCGCGGACCCGGCGCCCTCGAGCTCCGCCGCATAACGCATGAGATCGGTCATCTAACGAAACCGGCGCTGCATCCTTCGACGCGGCGCCGGCCCTTATCTGTCAGTCGGCGATCCTATTTGGATTCGCACGCGAGGCAGCGCGCATAAAGGCCGTTCGGATCGTTGAAGCCGTCGAAAAACTTCGCCTGCTCCTCGACCTGCTTGATCGCCCGCGCGACAAGCTTGCTGCGTCCGAAAGTCTCGGACTTGTCGAGGCCCGCGAGCTTCATCAGCCGCACGCTCGCACCGCCGAAGAGACGCTCGAACGGGGTCATTGTCTCGATAATCTCCACGGTGTCGTATTTCTCGAGCTTGGCGAGCTTGGCGGCGGACGCGACCGCCTCATCAAGACCGCCGATCTTGTCGACCAGCTTCAGATCCTTGGCGGTCGACCCAATCCACACGCGTCCCTGGCCGATGGAGTCGACATAGTCGCGGTCAAGGTCGCGGCCCTCCCCAACATTCTTCAAGAACTTCTCATAGCCGTCCTCGGTCGAACGCTGGAAAATGTCCGCGGCCTCTGGCGGCAGCGGGCCAAGCCCGGTCGCCAGGATCGGCGCGAGGGTCGAAGTCCCGACGCCGTCGGTAAAGACCCCGATCTCTGCCGCCGAATTCTCGAAGGTCGTGAACAGGCCGAAGATGCCGATCGATCCAGTGATGGTGGTCTTGGCGGCCCAGATTTCGTCGGCAGGGGCAGAAATCCAGTACCCGCCAGAGGCAGCCAGCGATCCCATGGACACGACAACCGGCTTGCCTGCCGCCTTTAGCGCAACGACGCCGTCGCGGATGATCTCGGAGGCGAACGCCGAACCGCCCGGGCTGTCGACCCGCAAAACGACGGCCTTGACGTTTTCGTCGTCGAGCGCCTGCTTCAGATAGCTGGCGATGGTGTCGCCGCCCGCGGCTTCGCCGGCGCCGGCCTCGCCATCGACGATCGTGCCAGCGGCAGTAACTATGGCGACATTCGGCGTGTCGCCGTCATCCTTGTTTTTTTCAAGCGTAGACACATAGCGCCAATAGTCGACGCTCTTGAACGACGCGCCGTCCTCCGCCTCGCCGAAGGTCTCTTGCAGGAAGGCGAGCTGTTCATCGCGCGATTTCAGTCCGTCGACGAGCCCGTAGTCGAGCGCGGCCTTGGCGAAGTCGCCGCCGGCCTGCTGCAGCAGCCCGTTGAGGCCGTCGGCGTAGCGCTTGATCGCGCCGGCGTCGAGGCCGCGCGCTTTCTCAACATCTGCGGCGAACTCGTCCCACAGTACGTTGAGAAAGGCGAGATTGGCTTCCTTGGCTTCCGGGGACATGTCGTCGCGAATGAAAGGCTCGACCGCCGACTTGAACGTCCCGACACGGAATACATGGGTCGTCACCTTCAGCTTTTCCAGCAGCGACTTGATGTAGGTGCCGTAGCTGCCGTAGCCGTAAAGAATGACGTTGCCGTAATCATGCATGAAGACTTCGTCGGCATGGGCGGCAAGGAGATACTGTTCCTGGCCGTAATAATCGCCGATCGCGTAAATCTTCTTGCCGGCGGCGCGGAACGCATCGAGTTCAGCCGCCACATCGTAGAGCTTAGACGCGCTGATCGACGGCACAAACAGGTTGCCGAGGTCGAGGACCATGCCGGCGATGCGCTTGTCGTCCTTCGCTTTCCGGATGGCGTGGATCACGTCGTGAACCTCGATCTGATCCGGCTCGTCAAAACCGTAAGCCTCTTCGATCGCCTGTTGGAAGGGATCGGTCTCGGGCGCCTGTTCCACCAACACGCCATTTGGATTGAGAAGCAGCGCGGAGCCCTCTTCGATCTGCGCGCTGACCTTCGCCTTTCCGCCGTCTATGCCGCTCGAGACTGTGACGGCGACCCCGATGACAAGAAGCAGCATGACGAGACCGATGATCCCCTGCAGAAGAAGCAGGAAGCCGATCAGCAGCTTGCCGAAGCCCTTGATAAATCCCCAGACCGTAAAGTTGTGTTCCTCGCTCGCCACCAAATTCACCCCTTCAAAACCCGGCGGAGCGCGCCCGCCGGCGAATCCCGGCCGCGCCGGCGATTCATATTACTAGCCCCTCATTAACGCCGCCATAAGTGACGCGGACGTCGCCGACGATCGTAGAGACAATGGGTCTTCCCTCGCAATAGGCAAGACGTGATCGACAATGCGTTAGGAAAGCTTGCCAATCCGTGGCGAAATCGGCGATCACCCGTGTTAGTTGAAATCTCTCCAAAAAAAGAAGCCCTTAGGCGACGTAATCCCCGATGAACCCCCCAGACCTGATCAGCGAGTTCGAAGATCTTTCGGCCAAATTCGCCGCCGCGCGCGACGCCCTCGGCGAGGTGATCTTCGGTCAGGAGGAAATCATCGACCTGACCCTCGCCACGCTGGCGGCGGGGGGCCATGCGCTGCTGGTCGGCGCCCCCGGCCTCGCCAAGACGCTGCTGGTCTCCTCGATCGGCGAACTAATGGGACTTTCGGCCAAGCGCGTGCAGTTCACCCCGGACCTCATGCCTGGCGATGTGCTCGGTTCGGAGGTGCTTGAGGAGTCGCCCGAGGGCCGGCGGACTTTCCGCTTTATTCCGGGGCCCGTCTTCTGCCAGCTTCTCATGGCCGACGAGATCAACCGGGCGAGCCCCAGAACCCAATCGGCCCTGCTCCAGTCCATGCAGGAGCTGCATGTGACCGTCGCCGGCGCGCGGCACGACCTTCCCTCGCCTTTCCACGTGCTCGCGACCCAGAACCCGATCGAGCAGGAGGGCACCTATCCTCTTCCCGAAGCCCAGCTCGACCGATTTCTAATGCAGATCGACGTGGACTACCCCGATGAAGGCGCCGAGCGGCGCATGCTCGCCGCAACCACTGGCGCGCAATCCTCCTCGGTCGCCGCAGTGTTCACCAGCGAGGACCTCAAGCGCGCCCAGAGTCTTGTGCGCCAAATGCCGATCGGCGCCGGCGTCGTGGACGCGATCCTCGCGCTAGTCCGCTCGGCGCGTCCCACGGCCGACGCCGCCGACCGGGTGCGCAAATTCGTCGCCTGGGGTCCAGGACCCCGCGCCAGCCAGGCTCTGTCGCTCGCCGCGCGGGCGGTGGCGTTGATCGAGCAGCGCAAGGCGCCGTCGATTGAAGATGTGCGCCGGCTCGCCAAACCGGTGCTGCGCCATCGCATGGCGCTCAGTTTCGCTGCCCGCTCGGAAGGCCTCACGACGGACAAATTCATCGATGAGCTTCTCGCCCGGGCGGCGTGATGCGGGCGGGGCGGAGGACAGGAGCCCGTCGATGAGCGAGGCGGCGAGCGCGCGGTCGGCCATCCGTCGGGAAGCAGAGGAAGTCGCCGGGACCTTTCCGGCGCTTCTCATCGAGGCCGAGCGCGTGGCGCAAACGGTTGCGAGCGGCATGCATGGCCGGCGACGTCCGGGTCAAGGCGAGAATTTCTGGCAGCATCGGGCCTATGTTTTTGGCGATCCGGTCAACGCCATCGACTGGCGCCAGTCGGCGCGCGCTTCCGGCCGCCTCTACGTGCGGCAGAACGAATGGGACGCCGCCGCAGCCGTCTGGATCTGGCGTGACGCGTCCGCCTCGCTCGACTATCGTTTCGACGCGCACGCCCCGACCAAACGCCGGCGCGCCGACGTGCTTGCGGTGGCGTTGTCCATTCTGCTCGCCGAAGCGGGCGAGCGCATCGGCTTGCTCGGCGGCGCGCGAGCGCATTACGGCAGGACCGCGCCGATGCGGATTCTTGAAGGGCTGCTGGCCGCGCCGGTCGAGGACGGCGGGCCGCCCCCGGGCGCAACAGGTTTTGGTTCCCGCGTGGCGATGCTCAGCGACTTCTTCATCGATCTCTCCTCGCTCCAAGCTGCGGTCGGCGCCTGCGCCGGCGCCGGGGCGGCGGGCGTGCTGCTGCAGGTCGTCGACGCCGCGGAGGAGGAGTTCCCGTTCGAGGGCCGCATCGAGTTCGAAGACGTCGAGACGCGCTCGCGCCTGGTGCTCGGCGAAGCGGCGTCTCTCGGCGACGACTACCGTCGCCTGTTCATCGCTCACCGCGAGGCGGTGGCGGACATCGCGCGGCGCTACGGCTGGACCTTCATCGCTCATCGGACGGACCGACCGCCGCAAACCGCGCTCCTGTCGCTTTACCGGGCCCTTGCCGATCTCAAGGCCCTGAAATGAAGGCCGGGTGATGTTGTCATCCCTTTCCTTCGCGTCGCCTCTCATTCTCGCCGCGCTCGCGGGTCTGCCGGCGATCTGGCTGCTGCTCCGGGCGACGCCGCCCGCGCCGAAGCGTGCATCCTTTCCGCCGTTCGACATCCTCCGGCGGCTGCAAACGAAAGAGGAAACGCCGCAACGCACGCCCCTGCTCTTGCTCCTCTTGAGACTCGGCCTTGCGGCGCTCGCGATCCTCGGACTCGCGGGCCCCGTGCTCAACGCCGGCAAGCCGACGGCGTCGGACGGCCCGCTCGTTTTCGTCGTCGACGACAGCTGGGCTGCGGCCCGAGACTGGCGCTTGCGCCAGGACGCGATGGCGGCCGGCGTCGACGCCGCCGCCCGGTCCGGACGAATCGTCTTTATACTGACGACAGCCGCTCCCCGGCCCGACGCCCTGGTCGGACCCTTGACCGGCGAGGAAGCGCGCGAGCGGGCGCTGACCCTTGAACCGCAGCCGCTCAGATCGGACCGCGCCGGCGCCCTGGGACGACTTAAGGAACTTAAAGAAAGTCTCGACCGCCTGGGCGGGCGTGCGGAAATCCGCTGGCTCAGCGACGGACTGGCGGGTCCCGCCGACCGGGAGTTCGAGAGCGCGCTTGCCGCGATGGGCGATCTTTCAATTTTCGCCGAGCCTCGCGCGATCGCGCTGCGGGCGATACCGGCGACCGGCGAGCCGCAAAGCTATCGGATCGAGCGGCTCGACGGCGCCGCGCCTTGGACGGGCGCCCTCGTCGCGACGTCGCGCAGGGGCCGCGAACTTGCCCGCGCGCCCGTGCAATTGCCGACGGGATCTCTGGCCGCCGACACTCCGATCGACCTGCCGCTGGCCCTGCGCAATGAAGTCGCCGCGGTCGCGGTCGAAGACGTGACCTCCGCCGGCGCCGTACAGCTGGTCGATGCGCGCGAGCGGCGGGCGCTGATCGGGCTCATCGCGGGCGCTGACGGTCCGGCCGACGACCTCGCAAGCGGCGGCTATTTCATCCGTCGCGCGCTCGCGCCCTATGCCGAGTTTGTGGATGCGCCGCTCGATGACCTGCTGAAATCGAAAGTTTCCGTCATCGTCCTCGATGACATCGGAAGGCTCCGGGCTGGCGATGTGGAGAGCCTGACCGCGTGGATCGAGAGCGGGGGCGTGGCCATCCGTTTCGCCGGACCCAATCTCGCCGACGCCGCGCAGGACGCCGACCCGCCCCTGCTGCCCGTCAAGCTGCGCGGCGGCGGTCGCGCCTTCGGCGGCGCCCTTACCTGGGAGACGCCGCAGAAGCTCGCGGCATTCTCGCCTGACGGCCCGTTCGCTGATTTTCCAGTGCCGGACGATGTCTTCGTCAGAGAGCAGGTTCTTGCCGTTCCAGGCGGCGAAACTAGCGAACGAAGCTGGGCGAGTCTCGCCGACGGCACGCCGATCGTCACCGGCATGCGGATTGGATCGGGAGCGCTTGCCCTTTTTCATGCGCCGGCGACGCCCAACTGGTCCGATCTGCCGATCTCGGCGACTTTCGTGGAGATGCTTCGGCGGCTCGCCTATCTCTCCCTGCTCGGCCCGGCGCGGGAGGAGGCGGCGGCCGGAGCGCGCCTCGCGCCGCACCGCGTTCTCGACGGCTTCGGGCGCTTACCGCGCCCGCCCCCC
>JACADZ010000047.1 GCA_013389105.1 Parvularculaceae bacterium
CCCCGGGGGCCGGCGACGGCGGGGTGGTGAGCGCGGCGTTCTCCGGCAAGGCCGGGGCGGGCAAGTTCGAGGTCTTTGTCGAAATCCTGCTGCAGAACATATCCGATGCGGCGCGGGCGGCCGCGCGCGGCGGCGGCAAGGCGCTCGGCGCGGTCGCGCCCGGAGAACTTGTCGACGCGTATGCGCGCATGCGCGCGCTTGCAAGCAGGGGCGAGGCGCTCAACGTCGACCGCGGCCAGATCCTGTTTGCGCTGTCCCGCGAGCTGAGGTCCGCATGCGGCTGATCGACAGCCACGTCAACCTGCATCACGAGGCGTTCGCCGGCGATCTCGACGAGGTGATGGCCCGCGCCCGCGCCGCCGGGGTCATTGGTATGCTGACGATTTCCGACAAGCGCGCATCGACCGGCGCGATCTTGGCGCGGGCGGCGGCCTACCCGAACGTGTGGCGCTCGGTCGGCGTGCATCCGCATTACGTCAAGGACGACCCGGATCTGACCGCCGAAGCCCTTGTCGATCTCGCGCAGCCGGCCGACGTGGTCGGCATCGGGGAATGCGGGCTCGATCATCACTACGAATACTCGCCGCGCGACATCCAGGAGCAAGCCTTCAGGATGCACATCGAAGCGGCGCGGCGCACGGGCTTGCCGCTCATCATCCACACGCGCGAGGCCGACGAGGCGACGCTGGCGATCCTCAAGGAAGAGCAGGGCGCAGGCGCGTTCACGCCGCTGTTGCACTGCTATACGGGCGGGCTGAAGCTCGCCGAAGCCGTGGTCGCCATGGGCGGTTACGTCTCCTTCGCCGGAATCGTCACGTTCAAGGCGGCGGAAAACGTGCGCGAGGTCGCGCGCGCAGCGCCGCTGGATCGCCTTCTTGTCGAGACGGATTGCCCCTACCTCGCACCTGTTCCCCATCGCGGGCGGCGATGCGAGCCGGCCCACGTCGTCGACGTTGCGATGAAGCTCGCCGAATTGAAGGGCGTCGGGCCGGAGGACCTTGCGGATGCGACCACGGCCAATTTTTTTCGCCTTTTCGCCCGGGCCAGTCTGACGGACCCCGCATGAGCGATGTCAGCGTCACCGTGCTCGGCTGCGGGTCATCGGGCGGCGTGCCGCGGCCGGGAGGCTCCGACGGAACCGGCGACTGGGGACAATGCGACCCGCACGAGCCCAAAAACCGCCGCATGCGCTGTTCGGCGCTCGTTGAACGCCGCGGCGCGAGCGGCGTCACGCGCGTGCTGGTTGACACATCGCCTGATCTGCGCACGCAGCTTCTTGCGGCGAAGTGCCCGGCGCTCGACGCCGTTCTGTATACGCATGATCATGCCGACCAGACCCACGGCATCGACGATCTGCGTCCGCTGGTGATCGCCCAGCGCCGGCGCGTGCCCGTCTACATGGACGCGTCGACGCGCGCGGGGCTGATGACGCGCTTCCGCTATTGTTTCGAGCAGGCGCCCGGCAGCCTTTATCCGCCGATCCTCGAGGCGCGGGAGATGCCGCCGCCGGGGGTCGCCTTCGCCGTCGAAGGAGCCGGGGGAGCGATCCCGATCGTCGCATTTGCGCAGGACCATGGCGGGCTGACTTCACTCGGATTCCGCTTCGGCGCCATCGCTTATTCGAGCGATGTCGTTGGCCTGCCGGAGGAGAGCTTCCGGCTGCTTGAAGGCGCCGACACCTGGATCGTCGACGCGCTGCAGATGAAGCCGCATAAGACGCACGCCCATCTGGACCTCGCCTTGTCGTGGATCGCGCGGGTGAAGCCTCGTCGCGCCATCCTTACCAATCTCCACGTCTCGATGGACTACGATACGCTCCGCCGCACTCTGCCGGCTAACGTCGAGCCGGCCTATGACGGTCTCGTCGTGACAACCTGAGCCGTCCTGCCGCCGGCACAATTTGCGACAATATAAATTGTGCGACTTACACGTCAGCGGCCTGGCCGGTAGTCGCGGGTCGCCTCGGCGAGCAGCGCATCGAGCTTCATCGGCGGCGTCTTCCATTGTTCTTCGGCGAAGAGCGGCGCCTGGTCAGCATAATGCGGCGACGCCTGATCAAGCGTCGCCGACCCGAACTGGTGAATGGTCCGGACGAGCGGCGGGCCGCCGTCGGCCGGCCAGTCGGCATAAACGATGTAGGTGTCGCCGCCGGCTGCAGGCTGGACCCCGTTTGTTGGTTCGCCGGCGGGATAGACGGCGCGCAGAGTATCGGGTCCGCCGTCGAGCGGCAGGCTGAGGTCGCCGCGGATGAGGCGCACCGCCTCGCCCCATTCAGGGTCGAGGCGCCCAAAGCCCTCCTTGAACTCGGCGATCGCGCGCCGGAGCGCGACGCCCTCGTCCTTCTCGGCGATCTCCTCTGGAGCCTCGATGAGCCGGTGGCCGAGGGCAAGATAACCGATGCGCACGGCGAGCGCCGCCGCGCGATTTCGGCGTTCGGTCGATCCGTCCCATGACGAAAGCACTTCGAGCGCCGCCCGGACGTCGGGTTCGGCGCTTCCTGCTTCGCGTTCGATCAGCCTCGCGATAAGGCGGCGCAGCCGCGAATCCGGCGCATAGAGCGCGTCCATTTTGTAGCTGACGAATTCTTCGGCGGTGATGCTGTCGTCGCCGCCGTAGAGTTCCTGGATGCGGATGCCGCGATTGGTCGTACGCTGGTCGATGCCGAGATGGGCCGGATAGAGCGAAGGATCGGGATTGTCGGCGGGCGCAGACGACTGGAACGGCGTGTGATTGGCGTTGACGACGTAGCCCGACGCCGGCGCGACCACCGAAGGCGCCGTCCCGAACGGCAGCACGCCTTTCCAGACGAGCGACAATCTCGAACCGTCCGCCGTAACCGACCAATCCTGTTCGGCCGATCGGTCTGGAATCGCGGCGTTGTAAATGTAGGCGATCATCCCGCTCCTGTCGGCGTAGACGGCGTTAAGGCTCGGAATGGCCTGCATCTCCATGGCGGCGCGCCATGAGGAAAAATCCTTCGCCTTGTTCATGCGCCGCCATTGTTCGACGGCGCGGATATCCCCCGCCCCGCCATAGGAAACGGCGAAAACGCCCGTCGGAGTCACGAATACTGGTCCGTGAACGGAGCGATAAATGGGGCGGGCGACCGGCAGCGAGAACGGTCCGAAGAGCTTGACGCGAAATCGGGCGACGCCCCGCTCGAGCTCTCTCCATTCGCCGTCCATCAAGTAGCGGGTCGGATTTTTCGCATTATCGACCTTGAGCGCGAACACGTCGACAAGATCGGGAGAATTGACTGTATGCGCCCAGCCGAGATCGGGCCCGACGCCGTGCAGGATCACCGGCGAGCCCGGAAAGACGCCGCCGATCATGTCCCAGCCTTCGTCCGATTTGACGCGCGCCTCATACCACGCGACGGGGCCGGTGTAGGGCTGATGCGAATTCACCATCAGCCGCGTATGCCCGTCCGCTGACCGCGACGGCGCGACCGCCATGGCGTTCGATCCAAGTTCGGCGCCAGGCGCGAGATGGAGAAAAGCCGTGCGCAGGCTTTCGAGGGCGGCGCTCCTTTTCTCGTCTCCAGCGAAAAGCTGCTTGAATGAGACGTCAAGGCCGTAGAAAAACGGCGTGCGCGAAGCGAAGCCTGCGACGATGTCTTTTCCTGTGACCGGGGCCGCGCCTCCCGCGCAGACGCTGCGTTCAGCGCAAAAGAGATTGAGACCGGCGGCATACGCCTCGACAATGGCGCGCGTTTCCGGGTCGAGGTCCTTGTACTTGGCGTCGATATCACGCCAGATCCCGAGCGCGGCGATGAGATAGTCAGTAACGGCCCCGTCCTTGCCGATACGGCTCGCGAGCCTGCCGCGCGAAAAGAACAGCACTTCCTCGAGCGTCTTCCAGTCGTCTTCGGCGTGGGCGTAAGCGAGGCCGAAGGCAACGTCGGCGTCGCGGGCGCCCAGGATATGGGGCACGCCGTATCGGTCGCGGATGATGCGCGGGTCATAGCTCTGCGCCGCCGCCCTTGCCGCACCGGCGTCAAAGGCGGGTCCGGACGGCGCCCAGAGATAGACGGCGGCTGCGAGCGCGGCTGCTCCAATAACTGCGAGCACGACCGTTACAGGCTTCATTGAGGGCCCTTTCCTTATCCGTTTCAGCGGCGTCGCTCAAACCTGACGAAGGCTAGCGCGATGCGTTCGAGGCGCGCAGGGTATTTTGCAGCCCGCCGCATTGAAACTGTCGCGGAGTTCCGCGATAGGACGCTCATAGCAAGGGAGTTGCTCATGCGCGCCGCCGTTGTGTCTCTGGTCGCCCTAGCCTCACTGGGCGCCGCCCGGGCCGATCCAGTCCCGCAAAGCGGCGACGTCTGGTATCAGGACGCCGGCAAGGCGCTCGTCGCCCGCAAGGCGGTAAAGCCCAACACCAAGTCGGCGCGCAACGTCATCTTGTTTGTCGGCGACGGCATGGACCCGACGACCGTCACAGCAGCGCGGATCCTTGATGGGCAGTCGCGCGGCCAGTCGGGCGAGGAGAACCTCCTCGCCTTCGAGAAGCTACCCTTTCTCGCCATGGCGAAGACTTACAACACCAACGCCCAGGTGCCCGACTCAGCCGGCACGATGTCCGCCATGATGACCGGCGTGAAGACGAAGGCCGGCGTCCTCTCGATTACCGATGCGGCTTCCCATGGCGACTGCGCGGGCTCGCTCGCCGCGAAAGCGGCGACGATCGGCGAACTCGCCGAACAGGCCGGATTGGCGACCGGCGTCGTCACTACCACCCGCCTCACCCATGCGACGCCCGCGGCTGTCTACGCCCATGCGCCGAACCGCGACTGGGAGGCGGACTCGAGCCTCCCGGAAGGCGCCGCGCAGCTGGGCTGCACGGACATCGCGCGCCAGCTCATCGAGTTCCCGTATGGGGACGGCCTTGAGGTCGCGCTCGGCGGCGGGCGCGCGCAGTTTACACCTGCGGAACTGGCCGATCCGGAATACCCCGACCGCAAGGGCGTGCGCCGCGACAACCGCGACCTGACGGCGGAATGGACGAAGAAGTCGAACCGTCATCGCTATGTGTGGAACAAGGCGGAGTTCGAGGCGATCGATCCCGCGCAGGCGCCGCGCCTGCTTGGCCTTTTTGAAACTTCGCACATGCAGTGGGAGGCCGACCGCGGCGTCGATCCAGCCGGTGAGCCCTCGCTTGCGGAAATGACCGCGAAGGCCATCGACATACTGCGGCAGGACAAGGATGGTTTCTTTCTGATGGTCGAGGCGGGCCGCATAGATCACGCGCATCACGCCGGCAACGCCGCGCGGGCGCTTTATGATACTCAGGCCCTGTCGAAAGCGGTCGAAGCGGCGTTGTCAAAGACGAGCGCCAAGGACACGCTGATAATCGTCACCGCCGATCACGGACACACCCTCAGCATTCAGGGGTATCCTGCGCGGGGCTCGAACATTCTCGGCCTCGCGACCGCCATCGAAGGCGCAGAAGGCGGCGCCAGCGAGAACGGCTATTGGCTCGCGCTCGACAAGAAGCCCTACACGACGCTTGGCTACGCGAACGGTCCCGGCTCTGTCTTTGCTGGAGAAGGCCCAGCGACGGGCAAGAAGCCGATCGGGCGGCCGGCGCCGCGGCAGGAGGAAGCTGTCGACGTAAGCTACCGTCAGCAGTCGACCGTCCCGATGTATTCGGAGACCCATGGCGGTCAGGACGTGACGATTTATGCGGTCGGGCCGCGCGCCCATCTCTTTGGGGGAGTCGTCGAGCAGAACTACATCTACCACGTCATCAGCGACGCGCTCGGCCTCGAGAAGCGCGCCGCAAAGGCGATGACCTCGACCCGCGACTAAGGCTGCGCCGCCGGCTAGGGCTTCTTCTCCGCGATTGGGTGGACTACGCGGATGTGCAGCTCCTTAAGCTGCTTTTCCGTCGGCTCATTCGGCGCCTGCATCATCAGGTCCTGCGCCTGCTGGTTCAGCGGGAAAGCGATCACCTCGCGGATGTTCTCCGCGCCGGCGAGCAGCATGACGATTCGATCGACGCCGGGGGCGGAGCCTCCATGCGGAGGCGCGCCATACCGGAAAGCGTTCAGCATGCCGCCGAATTTGGCCTCGACCGTCTCTTTAGAATAACCGGCAATCTCGAAGGCCTTGATCATGATGTCGGGTTTGTGATTGCGAATCGCGCCCGAGGAGAGTTCGACGCCGTTGCAGACGATGTCGTACTGGAAGGCCGTGATCTTCTCGATGGTGTCGCGGTCGCCCTTGTCGAGCGCGAGGAACTTCGCGTGGTCGAAGTTCGGCATCGAGAACGGGTTGTGGGAGAAGTCGATTTTCTTCTCCTCCTCGTTCCACTCATACATCGGAAAATCGACGATCCAGCAGAACTTGAACTGGTCGAGATCGACGAGACCGAGGTCGAGCCCGACCTTCTGCCGCGCGGCGCCTGCGAACTTATAGAACTCGGACGGCCTGCCGGCGATGAAGAAGGCAGCGTCGCCGACTTTCAGGTTGAACTGCCTGCGGATCGCCTCGGCGCGCTCGGGGCCTATGTTCTTGGCGATCGGCCCTGCGCCGCCTTCCTCGCCTTCCCGCCAGAATATGTATCCAAGGCCCGGCTGGCCCTCCCCTTGCGCCCACGAGTTCATCTTGTCGCAGAAGGCGCGGCTGCCGCCGCCGGGAGCCGGCAAGCCCCAGATCTCGATTTTCGGATCCTTTTCGAGCATGCCGGCGAACACCTTGAAGCCGCTGCCGCGGAAATGCGCGGAGACGTCGCCCATCTCGATCGGGTTGCGAAGATCGGGCTTGTCGGAGCCGTATTTCCGAATGGCGTCGGCGAACCTGATCTGCGGAAAAGGCGGCTTCGTGACGCGCTTGCCGTTCGCAAACTCCTCAAACACCCCGGAGAGCACCGGGCCGATGGCGTTGAACACGTCGTCCTGGGTGACGAAGCTCATCTCGAAGTCGAGCTGATAGAACTCGCCGGGCGAGCGATCGGCGCGCGCGTCCTCATCACGGAAGCAGGGGGCGATCTGGAAGTAGCGGTCGAAGCCCGCGACCATCAGCAGTTGCTTGAACTGTTGCGGCGCCTGCGGGAGAGCATAGAACTTGCCCGGATGCATGCGGGAGGGGACAAGAAAGTCGCGCGCGCCCTCAGGGGACGAAGCAGTCAAGATCGGGGTCTGGAATTCTACAAAGCCCTGCTCGATCATCCGTCGGCGGAGCGATGAGATCACATGACTGCGCAGGACGACGGAGCGGTGCAGCTTCTCTCGGCGGAGGTCGAGGAAGCGGTATTTAAGACGGATGTCTTCAGGGTAATCCGGCTCGCCGAACACAGGTAGCGGCAGGTCCTCTGCCGCGGAAAGACATTCGAACGCCGTCACCCGCACTTCGATTTCTCCGGTCGGCAGGCCGGCGTTGACCGTCTCCGGCGTGCGCGCGACGACCGTACCGTCGATGCGGATGACGCTCTCGGCGCGCACCCGCTCGATTTCCTTGAAGACCGCAGCTTCCGGTTCGACAACGAGCTGCGTCAGACCGTAATGGTCGCGCAGATCGATAAACAGGAGCCCGCCATGGTCGCGCTTGCGGTGCACCCAGCCCGAAAGGCGCACGGTCTCGCCGACCGCGCTCTTGCGCAGCGCGCCGCAGGTGTGAGTTCGGTAGGCGTGCATGAATCTCCCCGCAGATACAAAGGTCTTGGAGGGGCCGGAGTGGCGAAGGCGGCGCGGGGTGTCAAGGGTCGCGACAGGGCGTTCGACGAACGGAACGCAAGCGACCGCCCGCATCCGGGCGGGTAACCGGATTCGCGGCCGCCTAAAGGCGGAATCTGACCTGGTCGGCCCAGAAGCGTTCGAGCCGCTGCAGCGCCTTGTTGGTCTGCTCGATCAGGGCGAGATCGACGCCGCCCACCTGCTCGACCGAGGCAAGCTGACGATCGTAAAGCGCCGCTAACCGGGCGCGGACTTCAAGGCCGGCCGGGGTCAGCGACACGCGCTTGGACCTCTTGTCGACGCTTGAGCGCTGGTCCTGGATATAGCCTTTGTCGATCAGCTGCTTCAGGTTGTAGGAGACGTTCGAGCCGAGGTAATGGCCGCGCGAGCGCAGTTCCCCCGGCGTCAGTTCGGCTTCGCCGATATTGTAAAGGAGCAGCGCCTGCACGGAATTAATGTCCGTCTGTCCGATGCGCTCAAGTTCGTCCTTGATTACGTCGAGGAGCTGGCGGTGAAGCCGTTCGACAAGGTGAAGGAGCTGGAGATAGGAAGTCTTAAGGCTTTCGCGCTCCGGCTGCGGGGCCGGCGCCGTTTTGCCGTAGAACGCCTCGGATTTTCGCGCGCCGTCGAAAGCCGCCATGGGAAACGCCTCACTCAAAATATGCCCGTTATCGGCCTAAATACGCGCGGAACCTCTAAATCGCCGTTAAGCGAGGCCCTTCAATTTGCAATCAAATTCTAACCGGCGCAGTAAGGCGCGAGGGAAATCAACGCGATGACTGACCAATCCTATCCTTCAACTCGATTGCGCCGGCTGCGCGCCGAAGACTGGTCGCGCCGGCTTGTCGCCGAGGCGCGCCTCGCCCCGTGCGATTTTCTCTGGGCGATCGTGCTGCGCGACGGCGACGGCGTTCGCGAGCCAATCCCGTCCATGCCGGGGGTCGCGCGGCTCTCGATCGACGAGGCGGTCAAGGCCGCCAAGGAGGCGAAGTCGCTCGGCATCCCGGCGCTCGCTCTGTTCCCTTTTACGGCGCTGAGCGACCGCTCGGGCGACGCTCGCCTCGCGCTCGACCCCGACAACCTCATGTGCCGGGCGGCGCGGACGATCAAGGATGCGGTCCCGGAGATCGGCCTTATGGCCGACGTGGCTCTCGATCCGTATACGGATCATGGTCATGACGGCCTCATGCGCGACGGAAAGATACTGAACGATGAAACCGTGAAGGTGCTGGTCGAGCAGGCGGTGGTCGAGGCGCGCGCCGGTTTCGACATCATCGCGCCGTCGGACATGATGGACGGCCGCATCGGGGCGATCCGAAGAGGGCTCGACGCGGCGGGCTTTGAGAACACGCAGATCATGTCCTATGCGGCGAAATACGCCTCGGCCTTCTACGGCCCTTATCGCGACGCCATCGGCTCTTCGGGGGTCTTGAAGGGCGACAAGCGGACCTACCAGATGGATCCCGCCAATTCCGACGAGGCGATCCGCGAGGTCGCGCTCGACATCGCCGAAGGAGCGGACAGCGTCATGGTCAAGCCGGCCCTCGCCTATCTCGATATCGTGCGCCGCGTGAAAGACGCATTCCGCATGCCGACCTTCGCGTTCCAGGTCTCGGGCGAATACGCTATGATCAAGGCGGCGGCGCAGAACGGCTGGATCGACGGCGACCGGGCGATGATCGAGGCGCTGGTCTCCATCAAGCGCGCCGGCGCCGACGGCATCATCTCCTACTACGCCGCCGAAGCCTCACGACGCCTCGCGTGAGCCGTCGGACGCCCGGTCGCCATTGACGGCGGCCTCGACGGGCATTTACGTCGCCCCATTGTGACATTGAGGCTCAAATGAACCAGATACTCCGGCCGCTGCTCGGTGCGGCGGCGCTGTTGTCGCTGGCGGCGGTTCCGGCCCACTCGGCCCCGGCCGGCAAGGCCGCGCGAATCGAGCGCGGCCAGCTTCTCGTTGAAAACGTGCCCGAAACGCCGCCCGAAGTGCGCGACCGGCTCCAGCAGTATGTGAACACCCGCGGCGCCTCGTTTCAGGGCTTCACGCCCGATGGCGGCGTTCTCATCACGACGCGCTTCGCTGATGCGGCGCAGGTCCACAAGGTCGATTTTCCGCTCGGTGCGCGCCGGCAGCTCACCTTCTTTCGCGACCCGGTCGGCGGCGCGAGCGTGCGGCCCGGCGGGTCGGACTTGGTCTTTTCCAAAGACCAGGGCGGAGACGAATTTTTCCAGGTGTTCCACCTCGATCCGTCGAGCGGCCGCATTACTCAGTTTACGGAGGACGGCTACCGTAACCAGGGCGCGACCTGGCGGCGGGACGGCGGGTTGGTCGCCTGGTCGCGCGCGGGCAAGGACAGCGGCGATTATGACATCCTCGCCGCCAATCCCGCCGATCCGGGGACCCGGCGTCAGATCCTTGACGGCAAGGGCGCCATTTCCCCGATCGACTGGTCGCCGGACGGGACGAAACTCCTCATCGGCGAGAGTATTTCCGTCACCAAGTCGCGGCGCTTCCTGCTCGACGCGGCGAGCGGCGTGCTCGACGAGTTGACCCCCGATCTCGACGTCGCCTATCGCGGCGGCGAGTTCTCAGCCGACGGCCAGAGCGTCTACCTCGTCTCCGACGAGGGCTCGGACTTTGCGAGGCTTATCCGCCTCGACCTATCGTCCGGCGCACGAACGGTCCTGTCGCCTCAGTTTTTGCCTCACGACGTGGAGGGCTTCGACCTCTCACCTGACGGCCGCCGCCTCGCCTACACCGTGAATGTCGACGGAGCTTCGGCGCTGCGCGTTTTGGACGTGTCGCGCGGGGCGCCGCGCGAACTGACGGCCCCGACTCTCCCGCCCGGCGTCATCGGCGGTCTTGAGTTCGACGCCAAGGGCGAAAGACTCGGCCTCACCCTAAACTCGTCAACGTCGCCGTCCGACGTCTATGTCTTCGACCTCAAGTCGAAAAAGCTGACGCGCTGGACGCAGTCGGAGGTCGGCGGCCTTGATCCCGAGCGCTTCGTCGAGCCGAGTCTGGTGCGTTTCCCGACCTTCGACAGCGCCAGCGGCGGTCCGAAGGAAATCACGGCCTGGCTCTACCAGCCGACGACGCCGGGACCCCACCCTGTCGTCGTCTCGATCCATGGCGGACCAGAGGGCCAATCGCGTCCGACCTTCTCCTCGAACATTCAGTATTGGGTGAATGAACTCGGCCTCGCGGTGCTGCTGCCCAACGTGCGGGGCTCAACAGGCTACGGGAAAGCGTTTGTCGATCTCGACAACGGGATGAAGCGCGAGGACAGCGTCAAGGACATCGGCGCCCTGCTTGACTTCATCGCGCGCGACCCGGCGCGCTTCGACGCCTCGCGCGTGATTGCGTATGGCGGGTCCTATGGCGGTTACATGGTCTATGCTTCGATGATCATGTTTCCCGAACGCTTCGCCGCCGGCGTCGATATCGTCGGCATCTCGAACTTCGTAACGTTCCTTGAGAACACCTCAGGCTATCGGCGCGATTTGCGGCGCGTCGAATACGGCGACGAGCGCGATCCGGCGATGCGGGAGCACCTCATCAAGATTTCGCCTCTCACCAAAGCGAGCGCGCTGCGCCGGCCAATGTTCATCATTCAGGGATATAACGATCCGCGCGTTCCCTATACCGAGGCCGAGCAGATGCTGGCGGCGCTCCGCCGCAACGGCGTCGAGGCCTGGTTCATGATGGCCAGGGATGAAGGTCACGGCTTCGCGAAGAAATCCAATCAGGATGCCCAGCGCGAAGCGGAAACGCTGTTCTTTGAGAAGTTCGCCGGGGTCGGCAAAGCGGCGGGTCATTTACCCGCCGCGGGGCCGTTACTGAAATAGCGCCGCCCTTGACGGGCGGCGCTTTCCTTTCGAGTTCGGACGCGCCTACTGATTCTGCTGATTCTGCGGCTGCGGTTCCGTCGCCGGCGCTGGCTCACTCGCTCCTTCGGCCGGCGTGGTAATGGCGTTATCGACCTTTTCGGCGGCCTTGTTCACGACTTCGCCGGCGGCGTCGACCGCCTTTTCGGCGGCCTCGCCCGCGGCGGCGCCAAGATCGTTGATCGCGGCGCCCGTGTTGGCAGCGGCGTCCTTCGCCAGGTCGGTTGCGGCGGCGCCGACACCCTCGACGGCTTCGCCGACTGCGGCTGCTGCTTCAGGAGCGCCTTCAATCACTTCTTCCGCCGCCCCTTCGACAGCTTCAGCGGCGCCCTCGACGGCGTCGCCAGCGGCAGCGCCTGCGTCTTCAAGCGCCTCGCCGGCGGCGTCCACCGCGGGCTCTAGCGCCTCGGCGGTCTCTTCAGCCACCGCGCCCGCCGCCTCGCCGGTCGCTTCGGCCGCATCGCCTGCGGCGTCGGCAGCCGCTGCGCCCGCGTTCTCCACCGCATCCTCAATTTTGGGATTGCGCTTGGTCAGCGTTGTAAGGCCGATGATCACCGCCAACGCGACCGCGATGATCAATAAAATTCTCAACATACCCGTCCCTTTCGATCCTCAGTGACTTTGATGGCGCGCGCCCCTGCGGCCCAATCAGGGCCCTTCCCCGCGCGCGGCTCGATCTTCTTATACCCGACTTTCCGCAAGCGCGTAAACGCCGGCCTTGCTAGCCCCCGGAAACTACCGATAAGCGTGTGCCGCAGCCTCGCAAAAGGCCCCCATGATCTCTGACAACGGCGCGGTCTATATTGGAAAAGCGGCCGAACCCCAATATTTGAGCCTCAAATACGCCAACCGGCACGGACTCATCTCGGGCGCGACCGGGACGGGCAAGACCGTCACCCTGCAAATCCTGGCCGAAGGGTTTTCGCGCGCCGGCGTCCCGGTATTCGCGGCCGACGTGAAAGGCGACCTTTCGGGCATTTCACGCAAGGGCGAGCCAAAGGATTTTCTCCTGAAGCGCGCCGAGCAGATCGGCCTCTCGCCCTATGAGTTCGGCGCCGCGCCGGTCTGCTTTTGGGACCTCGCGGGCGCGCAGGGCCACCCGATTCGCGCCACGGTCACCGAAATGGGGCCGCTACTGCTCGCCCGCCTCCTTGAACTCAACGACACACAGGAAGGCGTCCTCACCCTCGCCTTTCGCTACGCCGACGACGAGAGGCTTTCGCTCCTCGACCTTAAGGACCTGCGCGCGTTGCTCGTCGAGGTCGGCGAACGCGCCGAGGAACTCCAGACGAGATACGGTCTCGTCGCCAGGACGACGATCGGCGCCATCCAGCGCGGCCTTCTGCGGCTTGAGGAACAAGGCGCCGATAAGTTCTTCGGCGAACCCGCGCTCGACCTCAATGATTTTCTGCGTAAGGACGAAGAGGGCCGCGGGATCGTCAATATCCTCGCCGCCGACAAGCTGATGCAGACCCCGCGGCTCTACGCGACCTTCCTGCTGTGGCTGTTGTCGGAATTGTTCGAGGAGCTCCCCGAGGTCGGGGACGTCGAGAAGCCTAAGCTCGTTTTCTTTTTCGACGAGGCGCATCTGCTCTTCAACGATGCGCCGAGGGCGCTGCTCGAAAAGATTGAGCAGGTCGTGCGCCTCATCCGCTCCAAGGGCGTCGGCGTCTATTTCGTCACCCAAAATCCCCAGGATGTCCCGGACACGGTGTCGAGCCAGCTCGGCAACCGGATCCAACATGCGCTGCGCGCCTTCACGCCGAAGGAACAGAAGGTCATCAAGGCGGCCGCCGAGACCTTCCGACCGAACCCGGCCTTTTCGACGCTCGACGTCATCACCGAACTCAATGTGGGAGAGGCGCTGGTCTCGACGCTTCAGGAGAAGGGCGCCCCCTCGATGGTCGAGCGCACGCTGATCCGGCCGCCCTCCTCCCGGATGGGGCCGGTGAGCGGCCCCGAGCGCGATGAAACCCTGCGCGCCTCGAAGCTTGGCGGAAAATACGACAAGACCGTCGATCGCGAGTCGGCGTACGAAATCCTGCAACAGCGCGCCGCGCAGGCGCAACGGGAAGCGGCCGAAGACCGGGAGCGAAAAGAGCGGCTCGAAGAGCGCGAACGTCCTAAACGTCAAGACCGCGCCCCGACTCGCCGGCACGGAGGCCGGCGCTCTAATCGTCAATCAATCGGAGAGGCCGCTGCGAAAACCGCCGTGCGCACGCTGTCCGCAAGGCTCACCAACGCGCTTGTACGCGGCCTGCTCGGCACGCTCAGCGGGAAACGTCGGCGATGAAGGCTGACGTTTCGCCCGCCGCATCGTTGACGGCGCCCGAAGACGATTGGCGGAAATTCGCGTTGATGGCGGCCGGCATGGGCCTCACCCTCGCCGCAGCCCACGGCTTCGGTCTCATGCTGGAAACGCCGCCCGCCGCCTCGCTCCGGTTCGAGTGGGCCGGCTTGGCCGCCGGCGTCGCCGCAACGGCGCCGCTCGTGCTGCTGCTCGAGTGGTTCATGCGGACGGGCTATCCGCCGCTTGCCCGCTTCCGCGTGTCGCAGATCGGGTTCTTCGCCGGAATCGGCTTTCGCTTCACCCCGTTTCGTATCGCGGTCCTGGCGCTTGGCGCCGGCGTCACCGAGGAGCTGCTCTTCCGCGGCGTCCTCCAGACCTGGGCCGCCGGCGAGATGCCTCTCGTCCTCGCGGTCGTCCTGCCGAACATCCTGTTTGGCGCGCTGCACTGGCGAACGACCCTCTACGCCGTGATTGCGGGACTGGTCGGGGTTTATTTCGGAACGCTTTTTCTGGTGACAGGCAATCTCCTCGCGCCGATCGTCGCGCACGCGCTCTATGATGTCGTTGCGCTGCAAAAGACGGCCCGCGCCATCGCGGCGCGCGACGCGAAGACGCTCTGATGCGCTGGTCGCCGCAGCAGGACGCCGCCCTCAAGGCCGTTGATCGCTGGCTGAAGGCGCCTGGATCTCAGGTTTTTCGCCTGTTCGGTTACGCGGGCGCGGGCAAGACGACCCTGGCGCGCCATATTGCCGAGAACGCCGGCGGCGAAGTCGCTTTCGCGGCGTTCACCGGCAAGGCCGCGCATGTGATGCGGCAGAAAGGCTGCGCCGGCGCCTCGACCATCCACGCGCTGATCTATCGGCCTACAGACCAGAGCGAAGAAGGTGAGTTGATGTTCTCGCTCCGGCGCGACGCCCCGGCGTCAAAGGCCGATCTCGTCATCATCGACGAGTGCTCGATGGTGGACGCCGAACTCGGACGCGATCTCCTCTCTTTCGGCAAACCGGTTCTCGTGCTTGGCGACCCGGCGCAGCTGCCGCCGGTGAAGGGCGGCGGGTTCTTCACCGAGGCCGAGCCCGATTTCATGCTGACCGAAATCCACCGACAGGCGGCGGACAATCCCATTATCCGCATGTCGATGGACATCCGCGAGGGACGCGAGCCTGAGGAAGCGGACGGCGACCGGGTGAGGCTGCTGTCGCGGCGCGAGATCGGCCCAGAGATGATCCTCGCGGCCGACCAGGTGCTCGTCGGGACCAATCGAACGCGGCGGCGCTATAACGAGCGCATTCGCGAGTTGCGAGGATTTTCCGGGGCTGCGCCGGAAGCCGGCGAGAAGCTGGTCTGCCTCCGGAACAACAAGCAGAAGGGTCTGCTCAATGGCGGCATCTGGTCGGTGCGCGAACAAAAGCCGCCAAGGGGCGATCGAGCGCGACTGGTCGTCGAGCCGGAGGACGGCGGCAAGGCCGTCCGCATCTCGGTGCCGCTGCAGTGCTTTACGGAGGGTCCCGAGACTGTGCCGTTCGAGGTTCGCCGCAGCGCCGACGAATTCGATTTCGGCTATGCGCTCACCGTCCACAAGTCGCAGGGCTCGCAATGGGACAATGTCGTCCTGTTCGACGAGAGCTACGCCTTTCAGGACGCGCGGGCCCGCTGGCTCTACACCGGGATCACCCGCGCGGCGGAGCGACTGACCCTCGTCCGTTAGGCGCTTTCACGCGCCGGGGCGCACCGCGCCGAGCGAGAAGGCGCCTGTCATCCGTCCTTCGACCGGCTTGGTCGCCGCATCCATAAGGTCGAACACCACGCCGAACTCCGAAAGGATGACTTCCACGCGGGCCGGGTCCGCCAGCGGCTTGAACATCGAGCCCATATTGAGACGATCGCCGGCCTCGAGGGCGATGAGGAGCTGGCCGTCGCTGAATGCGGCGCGCAGCTTCTTGCCCTTGAACAGCCGCTCGAGCTCCTGGAAGCGCTCGAGGACTAGGGGATCGAGCAGCTCCCTGGCCTCGACCTGGTCGGTCGACCACGCCTCGAAGGCCTTTTCGAACTCGGCGGAAGCAAGGCCCACGCGCTGGAAATCGCGGCCGGGCTTCATGAGCGCGTTGAGAATCCCCGAATCGCGCACCACTACGGTCCGCCCGAAAAAGCGCCTCGGATAGTCGAGCATCAAGAGCTGGCCGTGAAACACCGTTCGGGTGCTGCTGTTCTTGCCCGACGTCTTGTACTTGAGGTGCGCCTCGCACATGACGAAGCGCGACCCGTCGCGCACGCCGCGCACTTCGTCTTCCCAGGTCTCTCGGTTGAAGGCCGGCAGGAGCTTCAGCCCTGAAAACTTCTCGCAGTACTCCGGGCGAGGAAACCGCGAGCGGTAATCGAAGCCGAGCCTGCCGGCGATCCGCTCAAGTAGCCCGTGGGCGATGTCGTTTCGGGTCCGGTCGATGATCAGCGTCCCAACGACTGCGGCTGCGAGCGCGATCATGATCGCCGCCTGAACGTTGCTCGGACCGAACGGCCCAAAAAGGAGCACAGCGATCGCGAGGGCGCTGAGGCCGGCGACCAGAATGGCGACGTTCAGGACCGCCGCGCGGCGGTCCCGCTCTTTCGCAGCGAGATATGGGGCGATCTCGGCGCCGTAGAACGCGCCCATCGCCGAAAACTCCGGGTGCGATGGAATATCGATGCTGCGCAACTCTGCAACCCTTTCCCGCGTCAAGAGACCAATGCGCCGTTAACTCACGATTAACGCAACTATCGTCCGGGCGCCACGGCCGGATGCGGCTGGAGCCGCCATGATGAACCCGGGATTAACGGTCGCGCGGCAATGTCGGACCCGCGTGCAATCGAAGCGAAGATTCATGGCGGGTCTCCTCAACCGACTGGCATCCGCGACAGACGCGCCGCCGCACGTCGTCGATCGACAGCTGCGCGAGCTCAAGGCGCAGCTTCCAACCAATTTCGTCAGCCTCGGCCTTTGCACGCTGTTCCTCAGCGTCCAGGCTTTCGAACGGGCGCCGTTCCTTGTGGTCGCGATGCTCGCGCCTTTCCTGATTTTCAGCGCGCTGCGCACGCGGCACTGGCTGAAACTCAATGTCGATGAACTGAGCGACGCGCAAAAGCGGTCACGGTTGCAGGAAACCACAATCATGAGCGCGGCTCTCGGCGTCGCCGCATCCTGGACGGCCTTCGCGCTGCACGGCGTTTCAGCGGACCAGCAGCACCTCACGGCCCTCGTATGGGTTGCGTTCTGCGGCCTGGCCTCCGCCATGTCGCTCTCGGCCCTGAAACCGGCCTCTCGCTGCATCCTCGTCCTGGCGATAGCGCCTTACGCGATCTTCCTCGCGGCGACTGGCGAGCCCGACATACGGACGATTGCGTTGCTGATCCTCCTCGCCGTTCCGGTCGCCATGCGACTTTACGGGCGCATGGCGGACTTCCTCGCGGAGCTATCGGATAGCCTAGAACAGGCGGCTCAGCTGCGCCGGCGGTCGGACGAAACGCTGCGCTCGTTCATCGAAACGGCGTCCGACTGGGCGTGGGAGCGGGATACCGACGGCAACCTCGTCTATATGTCCCCGGAATTCATGAAGACCGTCTGTCCCCCGGGTGTTGAACTGATCGGTCGCGGACACGACGCCTTCCGACGGCTGCCAGGCTTCTCCGGCAGCGGCTGCGCGACGCTCGAACGGGCGTTGCAGCGTCGCGAGGGCTATCGGGACGTGCAGTTTACTTTCCGCGACCTCGATGGAGCCGTCCGCTGGGTGTCGACCAGCGGGCAGCCGAAGTTCGACCTCGACGGGACATTCGCCGGTTACATCGGCTGGCTGAAGGACGTGACGGCCGAACAGGCGGCGAGACAGCGCGCGCTCGAGAGCGAGAAGCGATTCCAGGACTTTGCAGAATCCGCTTCGGACTGGCTCTGGGAGACCGACGAGGACCTGCGATACACGTTTTTCTCCCATCGGGCGCTCGAACAGACTGGCGTCGATCACCAGCAGTTCATCGGTCAACCCATAGCGCCGCTGCGCGCCGATCCCCGGGCGGCCGACGGCGGCGTTTGCGTGACGGCCGTCAAGCCTTTCAAGGACGAACTCGCCTCGATGGCCGGCCCGACTGGCGCGACCATCTGGATCAGTCGCTCGGGCGTCCCCCATTTCGACGCCGAAGGGCGCTTCCGCGGATATCGCGGCGTCAGCCGCAACGTCACGACGTCGGTGCTCGCCCAGCAGGAAATCGAGCAAAGCCGCACGCTTCTTCAGCAAGCCAACCATCGCCTCGAGAGCGAGGTCGCGGCGCGAACGGAAGAACTCCAAACACGAACGACCATGCTGCAGGAAGTCATCGATTCGATGGCCGAGGGGTTGTGCGTCTTCGATTCAGACTTCACCATTCTCGCCAGCAATCGGCAATGCGCGGAGCTTGCGGGGACGGACCCGGCGATGTGGGCGCCGGGCGCCAGCATGCGCGATCTCATGAGCATCGCCGTCCGTACCGGACTCTACGCGCACGCTTCGCTGGCCGATCTTGAAGCCGATCTGGCGCGCGCGCTCGACGGCGACGGATTCTTTACCGCGCTGAGGCGTCAGAAGAACGGCCGCGTCATGCGCGACACCTTCTGCAAGTGCCCGAGCGGAGTGACCGTCGTCACCTTCGGGGACGTGACGGACATGAAGAATCGCGAAGCCGAGCTCGAGCGCCTCGGCGAGGAACTCCAGCGCGCGAAGGAGGCCGCCGAGGCGGCGAACCGGGCTAAGTCGGAATTCCTCGCCAACATGAGTCACGAGATCCGCACGCCGATGAACGGCGTCGTCGGCATGGCGTCGCTGCTGCTCGACAGCGGCCTCGACGCAAGACAGCGCGAGATGGCGCAGGTGATCGTCTCATCCGGAGACAACCTCCTCAAGATCATCAACGACATTCTCGATTTCTCGCGCCTCGAGGCCGGCAAGCTGCGCATGTCGACCGAGCCCTTCGATCTGCGCGCGGTGATCGAGGACGTCGCCTCGCTCCTCGGACTGCGCGTCCAGGAGAAAGGGCTCGAAATGCTGGTGCGCTACCAGCCCGATCTCGGCCAGCACTTCATCGGCGACGCCGGCCGCCTGCGCCAGGTTGTCACCAATCTGGTCGGCAACGCGGTAAAGTTCACGGACGCGGGTCATGTGTCGATCTCGGTGTCGGGACAGCGCCGAGGAGAAACGGCGAGCGTCGCTATATCGGTGAGCGACACGGGCTGCGGCATTCCGCGTGAAAAACTGGCGTCAGTGTTCGAAAAGTTCGAGCAGGTCGACAACACATCAGCGCGCCGCTTCGACGGCGCGGGCCTCGGCCTCGCCATCTCGCAGCGCATTGTCGAGGCGATGGGCGGCGAAATTTCGGTCGAGAGCGAGGTCGGCGTCGGTTCAACGTTCACCTGCATCGTGCCGCTTCGCATCGACGAAGGCGCGACCCAGCCGTTCCACGAGCGCAGTTTCCTGTTCAGCGACATCAGGGTGCTCGCCGTAGACGATAACGCGGTCAACCGCATGATCCTCGCCGAGCAGCTCGGGTCATGGGGCATGCGCCCGACGGTCGCCGCGACGGGCGAGGAAGCGTTGGCGTGCGCCCGCAAGGCGGTCAGCGACGGCGCCCCGTTCGGCCTCGTCATTATCGACGGACAGATGCCTGGGATGGACGGCGTTGCGCTCGCGACCGCATTCCGGCGCGACGGCGCCTTGGAGACGACGCCGCTTATCCTGCTGACTTCCGGCGGCCGCAAGGGCGATCCGGGGCCGGGCATTCTCGCGCTGTTCGACGCCTATCTGGTCAAACCCGCCCGCGCTTCGATGATGCTCGACGCGATCGGCGTCGCGCTCAATCGCGGCGCCGCGTCGCGACTTGCCGGAACGGCGGCGCAGCTCTCGTCGGCGGACAGGGAGGCAATCCGTCCTTGTCCCTATACGGCGAACGGCGCGCCCCTCGACGTCCTCGTCGCCGAAGATAATCTCGTCAATCAGATGGTGGTTCGGGCGATGCTGGAGAAGCTCGGCTGCGCCGTCAGGATCGCCGGCGACGGGCGCAAGGCCTTAGAGGAGTACGAACGCGCCGAGGCCGATCTCGTTCTCATGGACATCTCCATGCCCGGCATGGACGGCGTCCAGGCGACCGCGGCGATTCGTGCGCTGCAAAAGGAGCGGGGACGGACGACGCCGATTATCGGCGTGACGGCGCACGCGCTGCGCGAAGACCGCCAGCGCTGCCTCGACGCCGGAATGGACGATTATCTGCCCAAGCCTATCAAGCAGGCCGCGCTCGACGAGACTTTGCGTCGATGGTCCGCTGTCGACCGGCGCCGGGCCTCATAGAGCGCCATTCCGAACCGGCAGATTTCTCACGCCGCTTTGGTGTTGTGCTGCGCAACGGCCGGCGCGCCGCATGGAAAGCACGGTTCGTCGCGCCCATCTTGCCCGCCCGCGACATCTGTCGCATGGTTGCTCGGGGAAATCTCGAAAGGGCGCGCCATGAAGAAACCTATCGTCGCAGCCGCAATCGCCGCGGTGCTGTTGAGTCCGGCGCTTGCCGAAGAAAGATCATACGACCTCGACGGCTTTGAGGGCGTAAGCGCCTCAGCAGGCACGCGGGTCGAGATCAAGATCGCCCCTGACTTCACCGTGCGGGCGGTCGGGGACTCGGAAGCGATCGACAGACTGAAGATCGAAGTCGACGGCATGACGCTTGAGGTCGGACGCAAGCCCGGCGTCAACTTCGGGCGAAACCAGAAAGTGACCGTCTATGTGACGTTGCCTAACCTCAAGGCGCTGTCGGTATCCTCGGGCGCGGATGCCGGGGCGGCCGGCGTTGCCGGCGGGCCGTTTGCGCTCGACGGCTCGAGCGGCGGCCATGCCGAGGTCAGCGGCGCGTGTGACTCCCTCGCGGCCAACGTATCCAGCGGCGGCTTCCTTAACGCCGAGCGGCTGGAGTGCCGGACGGCGTCGGCGGACGCCTCCTCCGGGGGCCACCTGAAATTATTCGTGTCCGAAAGCATCAGCGCCGACGCGTCGAGCGGCGGAAACATTGAGGTCTACGGAAGCCCGCCGAATGTCGATGTCGACCGGTCAAGCGGCGGTTCTGTGACCGTCAAATAATCCGCCTACAGCGGTTTGATTTCCGAGCCGGGGGCCCAGCAGCCGTGGAACCCCGCGGGGACGCGCCTCGGCAGCTGCACCCTGGCCAGGGGGGGCCCCGAGAAGTTGCGAGCGTCGATGACCAGCGCTTCGGAGGCGCCGTTCTGCGCGTCGGTCACGAAAGTGACGACATAGCCGTCATCCTCCGCCGCGGCGCCTTCGCGCGGGGCGAAGGCCGGCTCCGATCCGAAAACTCCTTTTGGAAATTCGTGGGCGATGGCGTCGCCGGTCGAGAGCACGTATTTGAGGAGTCCCGAATAACGCTGCTCCACATGATCGTCCATGACGACATGATAGGAGAAAAGCGACTTGCGGCCCTGGCGCCTGAAATCGACGACGGGAAACTCCGATAGTCGGTCGTCGAGCTGGACTTCCCGCCCCTCGCCCGTCTTCATGTTCATGCGCCAGATGAAGGGTTTCGCACGCAGCGCGAGGACGGTCGTCATCGCGGCGTAGGGTCCAAGGGCCGGGTCGGGCGCGAAGCCGTTCGGAACCATTTTGCAGGCCGCCATCACCACTTCGTCGCCTTCCTCCCAGGCGTTGATGACGTGATAGATATAGCAGGTCGGAAATTCGAACCATCTTGGCGCGCCGGCCCCCTTTCCGTTATGCGGGCGCGGGACGACGCCGAACCGCGTCGGCTGATCCGCCACATGAATGCGCCACATCCGCTCGCGGATCGCACTTTCCGTGAAGACGACCGGCAGGTCGTGCAGGATGACGTAATTCTCCGTCATGCCCATATCGTGCGGCAGGCGCGGCCCCGGCAGATCGATTTCCTGAAAATGCGTGAGACGGCGATCCCTCGAGACCGTCCCGAACGCCATTTTCGGCTCATAGAGCGAATAGTCGAAGAACACGAACTCGCCGGTGACGGGATCGACCTTCGAATGCGCAGACACGTTGCCGGGAAGCTTGCCGCCGAACGTCTCGTAACCGATCGTTTCCAGCGTCGCCGCATCGACTGAGACCGGCTGTCCGGAAACGTACCAGAGCGCAAGCAGGCGCCCGTCATGGAAGACGAGATCGGTGTTGGCGGTGTCCTTGTAGACCGTCTTGCGCCCGTCGCGGAGCTCGGCCCTCTCGAAGATTCCCGGCATAGGCGTCGCGCCCGCGCGCTCCTCGACGAAATCGAGCGTGCGAACGTAGCGGTTCGCGTAGCGCGCCCGACCGTTTTCGAACCAGACGCCATGAATCATGCCGTCGCCGTCGAACCAATGGTGCAGTCCTTTGGGCGGGACGGCCGGATTGGGGCCGTTGCGGAAATAGGCGCCGCAGAGATCCTTCGGGATCTCTCCGATGACGGGGAGATCGCGCGCCGTCGCCTCGTCGCGGGTCGGCGCATAGATTCCGTGTAGATAGGGGTTCAAGTGGTTGGGGGCGGAGGCCATGGCGCGTTCCGTCAGTCTTCGACGGCCGAATACGCTTCCCGGACCGCCGCGTCGAGTTCCAAACGCAGATATTGCTCTTTGGTCATGCCGTTCGGGAAAAAGACGCGGGCATTAGCCTCGCGGACGATCTCCTGCTCGCGCGCCTTCAGCCGGCGGAATCGCGCATCGAGATGCGTAGTCGAGGGCGTCGCGCCGGCATAGCGTTGCTTGAGCGAGGCGATCGCTGCGTCTCTCGCCGCCGGGTCGCCGGCGAACTGCGCTGCTGCAATGGCGCCCCGGAGATAGAGCCCCTGGGCTCCGACAATCATGCGTTGTCTCTCGAGGTCGTCGATGAGCCGATTGAGCTCCGCTGACCGTCGATCCCGATCGGCCGCCGGCAATCTGTCAGCCGTCTGAACGAATTCCGAGACCTCCGACTGGACCGAAAGGGCGCCTTCATATTCGACAAGCGGATCGGCAGGCGCGGGCGCCGGGACTGCGACGGGGGCGATCGCCGGGGCATCGGTCAGGTCGGCGGCGGCGGGCACGGCAAGCGCCGGCGCGGCAGACGACACAGCGGCGACGGACGTCGGGCGGTTGCGCCAAGTTCCGATGATCAGGACGACGACGATCGCCCCCGCGCAGATCACCGCCAGAGCGACCGCCAGCTTCCGCCGCATATGCGCCGTCCTCGCCTTTTTTGGGCGACAAGTGAGCCACGCATGCGCGCGCGGTGCAAGCCTTGGGCAATCCTTGGACCCGTGACACAGGGGAGCGATCGGCCTAGATTCGATCCGCCGGGTCTCTTTCGAGACCAAGGCGTTGGGGAGAGCCTTGAATGAGAAGCACAATCGCGGCCGCCGCCGCCGTTCTGGTCCTCGGCTTTGCGCCGGCCGGGGCCGAAGTCGGCGACTACACGCCGGCGCAGACCCGCGAAAACCTCGAGACTCCGCTGCCTGCGGACCGCCCGGTGACGGCGCACGAACGGACTGCACCGCTCTATCCGCTGCTCGCCAATCCGGAAAGCTTTGAAGACAATTTCGCGCCCGGGGCCTACCTCGAATGGCAGACGATCCAGCTTCACCCCGACACCGGCGCCATCTGCGGCAACGGTTCTCCGTACAAGTTCTTTTTGAACCGCGCCGCCAGCACGTCGAACACCGTGATCTACTTTGAGGGCGGCGGCGCGTGCTGGGATTATCCGAGTTGCACGGGCGCGGAAGGCGTTCGCGGGGCGCGCAATCCCGACGGCATTCCCGACAACTACCTGGACACGTCCAATCCGGCGGCCAGTCTCGTCTCGCCTTTCGTCTTCCGCCAGCATCCGTGGTCGCGCGTTAAGACGCAGCGCTGGAACATCGTCTACGTTCCTTACTGCACCGGCGACGTCTACCACGGCGACAAGACGGCCGTTTACGAGGACCCTGCCGGCCAGAAGCCCCCGCTGGTCTGGCGTCACAACGGGGTCAGGAACGTGCGCGCCGTCCTGTCCTGGCTGCGTGACAACATCCAGCAGCCAGGCCAACTCCTGGTCACGGGATGCAGCGCCGGCGGCGCCGGCGCCATCAACAATTACCATCACCTGCGCCGCGACCTCGCTGCGCAGAAGAACTTCCTGATCGACGATTCAGGTCCGATTTTCGACGCCCCCGTCGGCGCTTCGGAGCGCCAATATCCAAGCCGTCGGCTGCACGAGCAGATCAAGGCCGCCTGGGGGCTCGCGGCGGTCATCGATTATGCGAGCGGCGATCTTCCCGGCCTCGTCCTCAACAATCTCGGGAGCCTCAACCGGGCGCTCGCAGAAAAATATCCGCACGATCGGCTCGGCATCGTCTTTTTCCAGCAGGACCTAAATTACTCCGCCTATTCGTATGAGCGCTTTTACGAGGACATCGTGAACGCGCCGAACGAGCGCGCCGAGGCCAGACGTATCCTCTTGCGGTGGGCGAAGGATACGGCGCGCCTGAAGGCGACGCTCGACCAGCTGCCGAATTTCGGCGGCTACTTTCCCTATTTCCGCGATCTCAACGACAGCCACTGCGCGACTATCGTCGATTTCCGGCATGGCGACGTGCAGGAGCTCGGCCTTGAGCTTTCGGACTTCATCTCAAGCGTGCTCGACGACAGCGGGCCTGTGCTCGACGCGTTCGAGGAAGATCAGCAGGCGGACAAGGACAAGCCGGTCGATCTCATCTACTTCCTAGTCGGGCTGCTCATTTAGCGAAGCGCGACCTTGGCGGCGGACGTCGCCGGCGCGACGGGACCGCCCCGCTATCTCCCTTGCTCCCTTGCGCGCGAGCCGCGCGCCAGCTAGAACACATAGTGAACATGGCCCGTCAGAGCGACAGCTACGTCTGCCAGTCCTGCGGCGCCGCCTACGGCAAGTGGGCGGGCCGGTGCGAGGCCTGCGGGGAATGGAACACGATAGCGCTTGAGGCCTCGGAGAGCGCCCCGCCGGGGGGCCTCGGCCCAAAGCCGTCCAAGGGCAAGGTCATTGAACTCGCCACGCTGAAAGGCGGCGGGGCCGTCGAACCGCGCGTTATGACCGGCAATCTCGAATTCGACCGCGCCTGCGGCGGCGGTCTCGTTCCCGGCTCGGCCCTCCTCATCGGCGGCGACCCGGGGGTCGGCAAATCGACCCTGCTCCTCCAGATCGCCGCGGGGCTGGGTGCGGCGGGCGAAAAGGTCGCCTACATCTCCGGCGAGGAGGCGCCCGAACAGATTCGCCTGCGCGCCCGCCGGCTGTTGCTCGACGACGCCCCCGTCGCGCTGGCCGCGGCGACGGCGCTCCGCGACATCCTCGCGACGCTGAAGGCCGAGCGTCCTGACGCCGTCATCATCGATTCAATCCAGACCCTCTGGTCCGACGCGCTTCCCGCCGCGCCGGGAACGGTAACGCAGGTCCGGGCCTGCACGCAGGAGCTGATCCGCTTCGCGAAGTCGTCCGGCTGCATCCTCATTCTCGTCGGCCACGTCACCAAGGACGGACAGATCGCCGGCCCGCGCGTCGTCGAGCACATGGTGGACGCCGTGCTCTATTTCGAGAGCGAGCAGGGGCGCTCGTTCCGATTGCTCCGGGCCGTGAAGAACCGCTTCGGCGCGGCCCACGAGATCGGGGTTTTCGAGATGACCGGCGCCGGCTTGCGCGAAGTGGCCAACCCCTCCGAGTTGTTCCTCTCGGAGGGCGGCGAACCGGTGTCGGGCGCCGCAGTCTTCGCAGGCGTTGAAGGAACGCGCCCGGTTCTGGTTGAAATTCAGGCGCTTGTTTCTCCTTCCTCCCTCGCTGCGCCAAGGCGCGCCGTCGTCGGTTGGGACAGCGCGCGACTATCTATGCTGCTCGCCGTGCTCGATGCGCGCTGCGGCATGGATTTCGGCCGGCACGACGTGTTCTTGAACGTCGCCGGGGGGATGCGCATCGGCGATCCTGCCGCAGATCTTGCAGCCGCCGCGGCGCTCCTCTCCTCGCTGTTCGACTCGCCATTGCCGCGGGACTGCGTCGTGTTCGGCGAGGTGGCGCTTTCGGGGGCCGTCCGTCCGGTCAGCCAGGCGGACACCCGCCTGAAAGAGGCCGGCAAGCTCGGCTTCTCCGGCGCGCTCGCGCCAGCGGGGGCGGCCGATCAGACGCTGAGGGTCGATCGGGCCGAGACGCTGCTCGACCTCGTCGCCTGGACCCGAGCCCGGCCGCAAAGCAGGCATCGTCAAACCGGTTGAGCCCCGGCCCGATCAGAGTTAGGAGGGTTGGGGGGAGAGGCGATGTGGCGCGGCACGGCTCTGCGCCCCTGTAAAGGGCGTATTCGACATGACCTGGTTCGATCTCCTCGTCGTCGCTGTCCTCGCCGCTTCCACGGCTTTCGCCGTCGTCCGCGGCGCCCTGAAGGAAATCGGGACCCTGGTCGTCCTCGGCGGCGGCGCCGCCGCTGGATGGTTTCTCGCCAAGCCCGTCGCCGCAGCTTTCGGCGCTGGCGCATCGTTTTTGACTCTCGCGGCTTTTGGCGGCGTCATCGCCCTCGTTGCCTTCCTCGGACTCTATTTTCTTCTCCATGCGGGGCTGCGACGCCTGCCGCTCAAGGGCGCCTCGAAGCGCACCGACCGGATTGCGGGCGGCGTGTTCGGTTTCGCCCGCGGTCTAGCTCTCATCGGGCTCGGCTTTCTCGCCTACAGTTATTACCTCGATGAGGCGCGACGGCCGACCGCGGTCAACAAGGCGCTGACCCTACCGCTCGCCAAGGTCGCTGCGGCGTTCTTCGAAAGCTTTGCGCCGCCGAGCGCCGGCGATCTCGACGGCGAAGGGCCTAAAGCCGGCGCGAACGAGAACGCCGCCGCCGACGGCTATGGCCGCGGCGACCGCGCCGCGCTCGCCGAGATCGTATCGACCGTCACGACCTCGGATGACGCGCCACCGCCTGCGGCCGCGCCGGCGACGGGCGACGCCATCGCAAGCGCCCTCAGCGAACTGGATTCTGAGTGACCGCGACCGCCTTCGTCCGCCAGACCGCCCGACGCCTGAAGCGCGAAGCTGCGCGCACCAGAGCGGCCGCGCGCGCGATCCCGCCGCTCCTGCGCTCGCGCGAGATGCAGGAAGAATGCGGCGTGTTCGGGGTCATCGGCACCCGCGACGCGGCGGCGCTGACAGCGCTCGGTCTTCATGCGCTTCAGCACCGCGGCCAGGAAGGCGCCGGCATCGCCAGCCATGACGAGGCGGCCAACGTCTTTCACACCGAGCGGCGCCTCGGCCTTGTCGCCGAGAACTTCTCTGACGCCGCTGTTCTCTCCTCGCTCAAAGGCTCAGCCGCCATCGGCCATACGCGCTACGCGACACAAGGCGAGACCGTGCTGCGCAACGTCCAGCCGCTTTACGCCGACCTCGCCCGCACCGGGGTCGCCGTCGCGCATAACGGCAATCTCACCAACGCGCTGACGCTGAAATCGGAACTCGTGCGCAGCGGCTGCATATTCCAGTCAACTTCGGACTCAGAACTCTTCCTGCAGCTGACGGCGCGCTCGCATCAGCTCTCCATCGTCGACAAGCTGATCGACGGCTTCAAACAAGTCGAGGGCGCCTATGCGCTGGCGATCCTCACCAAAGACGCCCTTATCGGCGCTCGCGATCCGGTGGGCATCCGGCCGCTTGTCATCGGCGAGCTCAACGGCGCGACGATCCTCGCCTCCGAAACCTGCGCGCTCGACTTGATCGGCGCCCGCTTCGTGCGCGACGTCGCGCCGGGCGAGGTCGTCGTGTGCCGGCGCGACGGCTCGATTGAATGCCGGCAGTTCGCGCCCGCCCAGAAGGCCCGGCCCTGCATTTTCGAGCTTATATATTTCGCGCGGCCGGATTCGTTCGTGGACGGAAAGAGCGTCTACGAGATCCGCAAGAGGCTCGGCGAGCGGCTCGCGGCCGAGGCGCCCTGCGACGCAGATCTTGTCGCGCCCATACCCGATTCCGGCGTGCCCGCCGCCATCGGCTTCGCCCAGGCGTCCGGCCTCCCCTACGAGATGGCGCTGATCCGCAGCCACTTCGTCGGGCGGACATTCATCGAGCCCGAGCAGAGCATCCGCGAAGCGGGCGTCAAGCGCAAGCACTCGCCGAACCGCCTTGTCATCAGCGGACGGCGCGTTCTCCTCATCGACGACTCGATCGTACGCGGCACCACCTCGCGCAAGATCGCCGATATGGTCCGCAACGCCGGCGCAAAAGAAGTGCATCTCCGCGTCGCCTGCCCGCCGATCGAGCACCCGGACTATTACGGCATCAACACCCCCTCGCATGAAGAATTGCTGGCGCACGGCCGGTCGGTTGAGGAGATGCGCCGCTATCTGGGGGTCGACAGCCTCGCCTTCCTTTCTGTAGACGGACTTTACGAGGCGGTCGAACGGCGCCCGCGCGATCCGACCTCGCCCGCCTACACCGATCATTGCTTCACCGGAGCCTATCCGACGAAGCTCGTCGATCTCGACGATGCGGCGCGTTCGGCGACCGTCGTGCAGGGCTCTTTCCTCGCGGCCGAGTCGCGCTGACATGCGCCGCGTTCATCGTACCTCCGGCGACCTTCTCGCCGACCGACGCTACGCCTATGGCGAGGCCTCCGCTAAGGCGGGGGACCTGGTCAGCGCCGCCGATCTCTTCGAGCAGGCGCTCGAACTGGCCCCGGGCTGGACCGACGCCTGGTTCGCGCTCGGCCTCGCGCGCCGGGACGCCGGACAGCCGGGGCGTGCGCGTGCGGCCTTCGCCCGCTGCCTCGCCCTCGACCCAGACGACGTTCTCGGCGCCGGCCTCGAACTCGCGCGCCTCGGGGTCGGGACCCTCGCCGCCGCGCCGCCGGCCTACGTCGCCGCGCTCTTCGATGCGTATGCGGATGACTTCGACGACGCGCTCGCCGGCCGACTTGGCTATCGGGCGCCGCAGCTCGTCGCCGCAGCACTCGCCGATCGCCGCTTCGCTCGCGTGCTCGACCTCGGCTGCGGCACTGGGCTTTCGGGCGCAGCGCTCCGTCCGCTGAGCGACTATCTGGAAGGGGTCGATCTCTCGGACGCGATGCTGGCGAGGGCCCGCAGCAAGGAAGTATACGACGCTCTCCTGCGCGCCTCTTTCGAGGAACGCCTCGACCGCGACGACGGCCCCTTCGACCTCATTGCCGCCGTCGACGTCTTCGCCTATCTGGGCGATCTCGGTTCGACGGTTCAGGCTGCGGCGCGGCGCCTTGCGCCTGGCGGCCTCCTCGCCTTCACGGTCGAAAAATCCGAGTCGGAAGACTGGACGCTCCGCCCATCGCGCCGCTTCGCGCATGGCGAGGCCTATCTCCGTCGGCGCGCGGCCGACAGCGGCCTTGTCGTCGAGCATCTTGAGGATCAAGCGCTCCGGCGCGATCGGGGCGAGGACATCCGCGGGCTGATCGCCGTCTTCGGAAGGGTGGGACCTTGAGCGTCGCGTCCGGCCCGCGCATCCATCCCGCGCGGCCCCGGGCGTCGCGTTACGCGGTCGGGACCTCCCGTCGCGGCGGGATCGAATAGGCGCCCGTGGCGTGTGCGACGAGATCGTCCTGGCCGTCGGAGCGGATCGCGACGTCGCCGACGGCGAGCCGCGACCCGAGCTTTAGAATCCGGCATTCGGCGATGAGATCGGCCGGCGGCGGCTTCCTCAGGAAGTTGATCGACATCTGCGTCGTCACCGCGAGCGCCTCCGGCCCGACGCTGGCGAGCACGGCGACGAACAGCGCCGTGTCGGCGATCAGGAACATAGTCGGGCCGGACACGGTGCCGCCCGGCCGGAGCGAGCGCTCCCCGACCCTGAGGCGCAGACGCGCATAGCGATGACCGACCTCCTCGATCGACATGCCGGTCCGGTCCCAGCGGTCGAACCCGGCGCGCAGAAGCGCGAGGATTTCGTCGGCGGTCATCGCAGGCTCAGGCATCACTCCTCCGGTCCGACAGGCATCCGTCAGATACCCCGGGGCCGGCGCGGCGGCCAGTTTTCCGGGTCGATGGCGGGGCGCAGCCCTTTTAGGAGCGCCCGGAAAGCGCGGGTTTTCGCGCGCGGCGTGTGTCCTATTTGCCGAACGCCCCCTCCTTAACGCCCGAACCGTTTTCGATTATTCTTCTGATCTGGCCCAAGATCATTGGGGGGCGGGCCGGCTAGCGGGGTTGCGCGTGGCGGTGAGGTTTCGCGAGATCGTCGATCAGGCCTTTGGCCCGCTTGGAGAGGCTATCGATCGCGCCCGGCCGCGGTGGACTTACGCCAAAGGCCCGAAATCTCGTGCAGACCGTCTGCCGCGCGCTGCAGCGGCCGCATCGCCGGCGCCCGCGAAAGTCAAGCTTCGCTTCGAGCCGCGCGCGCTGTTTTTCGGCGACGGCGCGGCGCGCCCGCGGCAGGTCCGGGCGGCTGGTCTTGAAGCATCCCCGCCAGACCCGTCCAAGATTCTTTTCCCCGCGCCGGCCGCCCGGGCGTGGTCGCCCCGTCAGGCCGAAGTCGCGGCGAGCCTTCGCGCGGAACTGGCCTCATTTGGCCCCGCCGGAACGGATGAAGCCAGGAGCGCGGCCGCGATCGGCGACGACCTCGGGCAGGCCCTGCTCGACCGCGCCATTGCGACGTCCACGGAGCGCCTCGCGCGGATGGCGCTATGGACGGCCGGGCTCGGCGCGGTCGCCTTCGCGGCGGGGTCCATCCTCAGCCGCGGGGCCGATCCGTTCGGCTTCGGGGCCCTCTATTTCGGCGCAGGATTCCTCGGCGCGCTGGTGATTTGCGCGGTCGCCCTGGCGGCAGGCCGCGCGGCGACGGCCCGGTTCGACCGCGGCCAGCAGAACTTCTCCGCGCTCGTCGCACGCACGACCGGTGAGTTCCGTGCGCGCCTGATCGAACTGCGCGCGGCCATGCGCCCGACCGGCGGCGGCTTCGGCAATCAGGTCAAAGCCGCGGGCGAGGCCCGCCGTGCAACCGCAGCGGCCATGTGCTTCTTCGCCCACGCGCCCGCGCTCAGCGCCGGGTCGGCGGGCCACCAGTGCGGCGTGCTCGCCGGGAAACTGCAGCGCGCCGCCAGGGCCTCCCTGTCGGCCGGGCTCCTGCTTGGCGGAGCGATTGCGGTTGTCGCGGTCTGCGCCCTTGCCTATGCCGCGCTCCAGCCTTTGGCGCTTGCGCCCGTGTTCGCAGCGGAAACGGCGCGCCCGGGCATTGTCCTCCTGCCGTTTGCGGTCGCGCTGCTGCTCGCGTCGCCGCTGCTGGCGGGCCCGATGATCGCCACCCTGCATGCCGCCGCCGATCCCGCCGGGCTCCTTAAGACCGACCCGCTGCGCGGTCTTGCCGACGGCCTGAGCGGCGCGGCACTTTCAACTGTGGCCGAGACCGAGGCTGACATGATCGCCGCCTATGCCGATTCCCTCGATCAGCTCGAATCGAGCACCGGCGCGGGGCGCGGGGCCCTCGCCCATGAGGATCAACCGGGCTGGCGCCGCGGGAATGAGTCGCCGCGATTCGTGGGTGTTGGCTTCCATGCCGCGCCGCCGGCCTTCACCGCGGACGCTCCGAAGGCCTCCGCCGTCGAGAAACTGTTCGGCGGACCGAAGCCGAAACGAGGCTAGAGGAGCCTCAAACCCCCTCCGGAATTAACCGGCCGCGGGCCTGTTTTAACGCCTCGTTTACCAAAAAAATTTGCCCAGCAGGCAACTTCATATTGACGCCTGCCGGGGGCTCACGCACTATATCTTGTGTTGACGGCGCAGTTCGCGGCGTCGCCCGGAATGCCGCCAAAACCCTCAAAAAAGGGCCTCGCGGCCGGGGCGAAGGGCAAGCGGGCCGGCGAGCCGACAGATCCTGAAAGCAAGATGCGGCGCCGCGCCGGATGCGGCCGAGAAGGGCTATCCGGCGGGAGAAGCCACGCGCCTTCAGGACGGGCGAACACAAGAAGGGACGGGAAAGCCATGTCGTCGATCGAGGCTGTGGAAAAGTTAGAGGTCGCCAATCCTGCGCCGCGCGAGCTGGCCCTCGCGCCTCAAAAGCGCGAGCGGCCGCAGCTGAAAGTCGTCCGCGACATCGTCCTCGACCACAGCCGCGACGCGCTCATCACCGAGTTCGGGAAGAAGACGCTTGAGGACCGGTATGTCCTCCCCGGCGAGACCTTTCAGGAAATGTTCGCCCGTGTGGCCCGCACCTATGGCGACGACGCCGACCACGCCCAGCGCGTCTACGATTACATCTCCAGAATGTGGTTCATGCCGGCGACCCCGGTACTTTCAAACGGCGGGGCTGACCGCGGCCTCCCGATCTCCTGCTTCCTCAACGGGGTCGGGGATTCGCTCGAGGAGATCGTCGGCACGTGGAACGAGAATGTCGCGCTCGCCTCCAATGGAGGCGGCATCGGAACCTACTGGGGCGGGGTGCGCTCGATCGGCGAGAAGGTCAAAGGCGCAGGCCAGACTTCCGGCATCATTCCTTTCATCCGGGTGATGGACTCGCTCACGCTCGCCATCAGCCAGGGTTCGCTGCGCCGCGGTTCGGCCGCCGTCTATCTTGACGTCCATCACCCAGAGATCGAGGAGTTCCTCGAAATCCGCAAACCATCGGGCGACTTCAACCGCAAGTCCTTGAACCTGCATCACGGGATCAACATCACCGACGAGTTCATGACCGCGGTCAGGGACGACGCGCCTTTCGCGCTGCGCTCGCCCAAGACCGGCGAAACCATCCGCACCGTGAACGCCAGAAACCTCTGGCAGAAGATTCTCGAAATCCGCCTGCAGACCGGCGAGCCCTATCTCATCTTCTCCGACACCGTGAACCGCCAGATGGCGGCTCACCAGAGGAAGCTCGGCCTCAAGGTTTCGACGTCCAATCTCTGCTCCGAGATCATGCTCCACACGGGAAAGGACCATCAGGGCGTCGATCGGACCGCCGTGTGCTGCCTGTCGTCCATCAACGCCGAGAAGTGGTTTGAGTGGAAGGACGATCCGCTCTTCATCGAGGACGTGATGCGCTTCCTCGACAATGTGCTCGAGGATTTCATCCAGCGCGCGCCGGCCGCGATGGAGAAAGCGGTCTATTCGGCCAAGCGCGAGCGCTCGGTCGGCCTCGGACTCATGGGCTTCCACTCCTTTCTGCAGCAGCTCGGCGTGCCCTTCGAAAGCGCCATGGCCAAGGCCTGGAACATCAAGCTCTTCAAGCACATCCGCATGGGCGCCGACGCCGCGTCAGTGAAGCTCGCCGAGGAGCGCGGCCCCTGCCCTGACGCGCTTGAGGCCGGCATGAAGCAGCGCTTTTCGCACAAGCTCGCGATCGCGCCGACGGCGTCCATCTCAATCATCTGCGGCGGCTGCAGCCCGTGCATCGAGCCCATTCCCGCCAATGTCTACACGCACAAGACTCTGTCGGGCTCCTTCAGCGTCAAGAACGCGGCCCTCCAGAAGCTGCTCGCTGACAAAGGTCGCGACACAGACGAAGTGTGGACTTCGATCCTTGAGCATGAGGGTTCAGTCCTTCATCTTGACTGCCTCAGCGACGACGAAAAGGCGATTTTCAAGACCGCGTTCGAGATCGACCAGCGCTGGGTGATCGAGCTCGCGGCCGACCGGGCGCCGTTCATCTGTCAGGGCCAATCTGTGAACGTCTTTCTGCCCGGCGACATCGACAAGTGGGACCTTCACATGCTGCACTGGACGGCGTGGGAGAAGGGCGTGAAGTCCCTCTACTACTGCCGCTCGAAGTCGGTGCAGCGCGCTGGCTTCGCCAACGGCACGCGCGCCGGCAAGTCGCATCCCGAACAGCGGGCGGACGCCGCCGGCGCGCTTGACGCCGAAGTGCAGGCCAATCTCGGGCGCGTCGCATCGGGTCGCACCGATTATGAAGAATGTCTGGCCTGCCAGTGAACGGCGATGGCGTTGGTCCGCTCATTTGAGCGCAAAGACATGGAAAGAAACTCGGTCCACAAAGAGATCGGCGCGACTTACACCGTCTTCAAAACCGACGATCGAGTCTTCCTGCAAATTGATGCCTACGGATCAAGCGACCGCGAAATTCCCGGCAAAAAGAGTCAGTCTCTGCAGCTTGATGAACGCGGCGCCGCGGCCCTTTTTCAAATCATCAGGCGCGAGTTCGGGTTCTAGCCGTGCCGGGCAAGGGGCTGACTTGACTTGATCATGGGCCCTTCCCTCGCCTCGATAACTCGTGGATTATTCTTGGGCGCAAAAGGGGAGGGTTTTGTGGACGCAAGCAGGACCGCGGCCAGCGCCATTCTGTCGATCGCCCTGTGTGCGTGCTCAGCGGGAAAGTCCGACACCGGAACGAATACGCCAGCCGAGAGGGCCGAGCCTGCAGAAGGAGCAATTGTTGGTCACGCTGACGCGACCGACGTGATGGGCGCATCCAATGACTCTTTCGCGACCCCGGGCGGCGCCAGCGCGGCCGCCGCCGCACCATCGGAACCGCCCGCTCTGACCGCAGCGGGCCCGACCGACGCAGCGGCGGCGCAGCAACCGGCGCCCGCGGCCTCTGCGGGAGGTTTCATCGTCAACGGATTGGCGCTCGACACGCAAATGCGCGCAGCGCTGACGCAAGCCTACGGCGCAGTTCCGGTCGGCGAATATTGGTACGACCCGGTAAGCGGCCTCGTCGGCGTCGTCGGCGGTCCCTCCAGCGGTCAGATCCTGCCTGGCCTGCCGCTTGGGTCGCTAGCGGCGAACGCCTCGGGGGGCGGCGATGGAACGCTCACCGGCGTCTTCATCAACGGCCGCGAAATCCATCCCGATGAAGCACGGCTCCTCGTCGCAATGTTCGGCTACGTTAATCCGGGACGCTATTGGCTCGGACACAATCTCGCAGGCGGCTATGAAGGCGGCCCCGCCATGTTCGATCTGCGCGCCTCCGCGCGAAGCGCCGGGCAAGGCGGCGAACCCGGATATAATCGCCGCACGCTGTTCGGCGATCTAATGAGCGACGGTCAGTGCTCGGGCTATTTCGACCCGAACTCCGGCTCGAGCGTGATGACGGGAAACTGCTGAGCTCCGCACGCGGGCATTTCAATTGCGCCCTTAACAAACCCTGACGATCGGCATTCGCCTCAAGCTCGCGACGGCGCGCAGCGCCGGCCGGGATTGGGGGCGGCCGACCCCGCGCCCTTGATGGGCGGCGCGAACATGGTAACCCGACGGCATGGATCAGATCGCCGTCCTTGCGGTTTTTGCGCAGCTGGCGGTGTCGCTCACCGGCTTCGCCGGCCTGCTCACGGCGTTCCGCGGCGGAGCGGACGGGTGGTCGTCGCAGGAGATCGCCGGCATCCGCAATCTGCTCATTACCAGCGTCGGCGCGCTCGCTTTCTCGGCGGGGCCAATCCCCGCGCGCGCCGGCGGCGCGCCGGCGAGCGAGGTTTTCCGCTGGGCCTCCTATGCGGTCGCCGCCTTTCTCTGCATCTTCTGCGCCGGCGGCCTTGATTACGTCTTTCGCCTGAAGGGTCGCCCGCGCAGCTGGGCGTTCTACTGGTTTTTCATTCTCGGCGGCTTGCCGGTCGCAGCTTATTTGGCAGCCGGCGCCCTTGGCGTCGTCGGCGGCTCGGGCGTCGGCGCCTATTCGGCCGGCCTGATCTGGCTCCTGTCGATCGGCGTCGTGCAGTTCATGTTCCAGATTTTCTCGACGCTTACGCCGAATGACGGCCGCTGACTGCATCCGCTGATGGACGCCGCCACGTTTAACTGAACAAATGCGCCGGACCCAAGGAGGATCGCATGCCGATCAACGCCCTGCGCACGCCGGATGCGCGCTTCGACGGCCTGCCCGGCTGGCCCTATAGGCCGAACTACATCGAGGACCTCAAGGGCTTTGAAGGGCTGAGGCTCCATTATGTCGACGAAGGGCCGAAGGAGGCGCGCGCGACCTTCCTTTGCATCCACGGCGAACCGAGCTGGGCCTATCTTTTCCGCAAGATGATTCCGGTATTCATCGGGGCGGGACATCGCGTCGTCGCCGTCGACATGTTCGGCTTCGGGCGCTCCGACAAGCCCGTCGACGATGAGACGTATACCTATCATTTCCACCGCGATACGCTGCTCGCCTTCGTTGAGCGCCTTGACCTCAAGAACGTCTGCCTTGTGGTACAGGACTGGGGCGGCGTCCTTGGGCTCACCCTGCCGATGGCGGCGCCGGCGCGCTACTCCCGCCTCATCGTCATGAACACTGGTCTTCCGGGCGGCGAGGAAGCCGGGGACGGCTTCGGCGCGTGGCGCGCCTACAACCGCTCGCAGCCCGATCTCGATGTTGGGGCGCTGATGAAGCGCACGACGCCAGTGCTCTCCGACGCCGAGGCCTCTGCCTACGCCGCGCCCTTTCCAGACCAGCGCTACAAGGGCGGCGTGCGGCGCTTTCCCGAGCTTGTCATGCTGAAGGAGAAGGGCGCCCCCGACCTCACGGCGCTGTCGAAGCAGGGTCTCGAGACGTCGCTCAAGGCGCGCCGCTTCTGGAAGGAGCAATGGGAAGGCGAAACCTTCATGGCGGTCGGGATGCAGGACCCGGTTCTCGGGCCGCCGGCCATGCATTTCCTGCGGTCGATGATCAGGGGCTGCCCGCCGCCGATGGAAGTCGCCGAGGCCGGCCATTTCGTGCAGGAATGGGGCGAGCCGATCGCACGAGCGGCGCTGAAGGCCTTCCGGCTGTGACGCGCTTTCCGGACCCCTCGGGGACATGGTAATAGCTCCAGCAGGCAGTCTTTTGTCGAAGGGCGTCTATGGCCAAGGGCGGCGGATTTTCGAGCGAAGAGATCCGCGAGGAGTCGAGTTGGCGCTACCCTCTCGGGATTTTCCTCGCCACGCTCGGACTGTGCGCGGTCTTCCTCTATATCTACGTCGGCCCCAGCGTCGATGAAGTTTCGGGGAACGCGCCGAGCCCGTCGCTAAACGAGGAGCCGGTCGAGTTCACCGTGAACGGCGTGCCGTTCCGCACGCCGTCGAATTACACGGTCTATCCGCGCGACCGGCGGGGCGGCGAGCGCGACGAGGTTTGGCTTTACGTCCTCTGGCCGACGCTCAGCGGTTTCACGCCGGCCCGCAAGGACGAATTTCTTGAAAACAAGAAGGACACGCGCCGCATCGACATCATGATCAAGGCGAGGAAGTCCGCTTTCGACGAACAGGAGCGCATCGACGTCCTTTACATGCCCCAGGTCAACGATCGGCGCGGCGCGGCCACGCCGCTTCAACTGGTGAAGTACACATTCAAGGATTCGCGCTCGAACGTTCCTTCCAACGGCTACGCCGACACCGAACTGTTCCTGGGACAGACGGACGGCGGCCGGACAATGGCCCTTTTCTGCTTCGAGGACCGCGAGGACATCCGCAGCCCGGATTGCTGGCGCGAATTCGAGCTGACGGACGAGATTACCGTCATCTATCGCTACAAGCGACGCATGCTTGAGGAATGGAAGGCGATCGACTCCCGGGTGACCGCCTTTGTCGAAAGCCAGATCGCCAGAAAGAGTTGATCAAGCGAGCTCGCGTCGGACGGCGTTGCTGAGCGCGGTCATGAGCGCCGGCCCGAGAACGAGCCCAATGGTCAGCAGGACGCCCGCTTCCGCAGCGGCGATCGCGCCGAGCGGCCATACGTGGGCGGCGCTCAACGCGAAAAACGCCGTCATGCCGACGAGCGCGCTCACGACATAAAGGCGGAACGCCTCGGTCATGGCGGCTTCCGTGGTCTCCCGCGGATTGAGCCGCGGACTGCGCGCCTCCCGCCAGCAAAGCGCCAGCTGGCCGTAGAGGACGGCCGTAAACGCCAGCGCGGCCGCTTCGTCCGCCATGGTCGGCTCCGGGGCGCCGACTTCGCGCCAGATCCACTTCACCGCGACGACGGCGACCAGCATGGAGAAGAAGACGAAAAGCCCGGCGCGGAGCGAAAACAACACGAGGCCCGCGAGCGCGCCGGCGACGACGATGAACAGCACGAGCGCGATCGAAATCGGCGCCGTCATGTTGAGCGCGATCGCCATGACGGCAATGGCGGCGACCGCCACAGCGGCGTTGGCGGCGGCCGGCGACAGCGCCCGCCGGATCGGACGCCAGTACTCGCGGAAGGACTGCCGCCGCAGGTTTTCTTCGACCGCGAGAACCTCGCTCGATCGTCTGAGCGAAAGAGCGGCGCCTGAAACAACCAGAGCCGAAACTGTTGTCAGCAGGGCCGCGGCGCCGGCAAGCCCGGCGACGACGAGGTGGCCGCCGGCGGCTTCCCCGCTCAAAAGCCCAAATGCCGCCGCCGAGATGATCACCGAGAAGACCACCAACCCGACGCCGTCCTGAGCTGCGCGTCCGGCCGCGGTCCTCCGGTCGGCGCCTTGGGTGAATTCGCGTGTGAAATCCGAGAGCGTCGCGCAGCCGATTGCGGATCCGAGCGCCAGGGCGAGGCCGGCTGACGCGCCGAACGCGGGAGACTCGGCTTGTCCCTGGATGGCGAAAAAGCCGCTTGCCGCGGCGCTGCCGAGCAGTGCTGCGGCGAGCGGAACGAAGGCCAACCTCGAGAGCGCGCCAAACGCGGGCACGGCGGTGACGAGGACTACCGCCAGCGCCCCGCTCGCCACGATCGAAGCCGCCATCGCCGCGGGCGCGGCCAGCCATCTCGCAGGCTGGATGAGGATCGCAGCCGCCGCCAGCGCCGCGATGGCGAACGCCAGACCCATGCGGGCGACCCGTCGTCCCGGCGCCAGCGCGCACAGGAGAAGCGGCGCGCCGACAATCGCTCCGGCGCTAACGAGAATGTCGATGAGCGGCTGACGGATCGCTGATGCGCCCATCGCATCATCTCCGCCGATGACCGCGAGCGCCGTCAGGCCGAATGCGAGGACCAGGGTTGAAACGACGGGTCGATCCGCCGCCGCACCGCCGACGAGGCCAAGTCCTTCCCGGGTCAAACGGCCGCCTTTTCGAACACGCTGAGGTGGTCCCGATCAGTCTCGTTCCGGCAGGTCTTCTTCGAGAATGGCCATGTTGAAGTCATAGGACACCCCGCCATCCTCGTCGTCCTTGAAGATGACGCCGAGAAACTCATCGCCAATATACACTTCGGCCGAGTCGGCCTTTTTGGAACGGGGCCGGACCGAAACGCTGGGCATGCCGAACTTCGTCCGAAAGTATTTCTGGAGCCGGGCGACTTCGATCGGGTCCATCTGGCGGCGCTCCTTGCGGCGGTGCGCTCTCTTAGCCGGTTCCGACGCTCGCGCAAACCGGCTAGACTCGCGACGGTAGTCGGCTAGCGGAGGGAGACATGAAGCGTTTGGCGGTCTTTACAGCCTTGGCGGCAGCCTGCGCCCCAATGAACAAAACGAACTCCGACGACGCCTGCGCCGGCGCACCGGAGGGCGAGCTCTCGGTGCAGGGGGCGTGGGTGCGCCCGGCCACCGCAGGCCAGACGACGACGGCACTCTACGGGGTCATCTGCAACCGCACCGGCGCCCCGCAGGCGCTCGTTTCCGTCGGCGCGGACGGCGTGGCGGCCGTCGTCGAGCTTCACGAAACCCGTCGTACGGCCGAGGGCCAGGTCAGTATGGCGCAGATCGGCCGGCTTGATGTACCGGCCAACGGAGCGACGCTCGCGCCCGGCGGCGCCCATGTCATGTTGATCGGCCTCGGCGGCGCGCTCGAAGAGGGAGCGTCGGCGAACGTCGTGTTCAATTTCGAGAGCGGGGTGTCGATCCCGGTTGCGGCGCCCGTGCGGGCCGGAGATGCATCCGCTTCAGGGCACCAGCATTGACTGGCCGAAGACAGCTCAAGTGAGCGTGTCGGTGATCAGGGCGAGCGCCGACAACAGAACATAGGCGCCGAAAATTCGCGACAGCATCTCGCCCTTCATCTGATGGGCCAGAACCGCGCCGGCATGCGCGGTCAGAGCCGTCATGGCGGCCATGACGGCGAAAGCCGGCATGTTCACAAAGCCGAAAGACAATGGCGGCAGGTCGTGATGACCGAGACCCGATGCCACAAACGCCAGCGAGCCCGGCACGGCGACTGCGATTCCGAAACCAGACGCAGTGGCGATCGCCTGGTGCATCGACCGCCCGGACCACATCATGACCATGACGCCGATCGCCCCGCCGCCAAGGCCCATGAGGCTTGAGAAAAAGCCGGTTCCTATGCCGATCGGAATGTGCACGCCCTTCTGCGTCAGATCGGGCGGCGGCTTTCCCGATAGTCTCCTTCGGGGGCTGAGCCGTCGCCAGCCGATGAACAGCGCGCCGGCCGCGAAGACCGCCGTCAGCGCGACGGCGGGCACATGACGCGCTAGAAGTCCGCCAGCGAGCGAGCCGGCGGCGATCCACGGCCCCCAGGCGCGCAGGATGCGTCCATCAACATGACCCGTCCGGCGGTGCGTGATCATCGAGCGGATGGAGGACACCACGATGACCGCGAGCGAGGTGCCGATCGCCGTCTTGAGGCTGGCGTCGTCATTCACGCCGATTGACCGGAACGCCGCATAGAGTGCGGGCACCGTGACGACGCCCCCGCCAATGCCAAAGAGGCCGCCGGCGAACCCGGCCGCGAGTCCGGCGAGCAGGACGCCCGCCAGCAATGGCCAATGCGATACCAGCTCCGCGGGCGTCATGAGCGGGCATCGGCGGGCGCGGCGGCGCCGATTTCAGCCAGCGCCGCCTCGATGACGTCCACGCCCGCGCGGGTCCCGTGTCGGCTGAGAGCTCGCCGCCATGCGCGAGCGCCTCGGGTTCCGTGGTAGAGCCCCAGCATGTGCCGGACTGCATGGTGCGGACTGCGGCCGTTCGACCGCAGCCTTCGCACATACGGGATCATGGCGCGCGCCGCGTCCTCGCGCGATAACACAGGGTCGTCTTCGCCGAAGAGCGCACGATCGACGTCGGCCAAAAGGTAGGGCTCGCCATAGGCGGCGCGCCCGAGCATGACTCCGTCGAACCGGCGCAGGTGGTCGCGGCAAGCCTCGAGCGTTGCGATGCCGCCATTGAGGACAATGACGAGATCAGGGCGCGCCGCCTTCAGCCGCGCCACCAGGTCGTAGTCGAGCGGCGGCACCTCGCGGTTCTGCTTCGGAGACAGCCCCTGAAGCCAAGCCTTTCGGGCATGAACGATGAACACCTTGCATCCTGCGCGCGAGACTTCCTCGACAAAACCGAAGAGGCTTTCCTCCGGGTCCTGATCGTCGACGCCGATTCGGCACTTCACGGTCACGGGAACGGCGACGGCAGAGCGCATCGCCGCCACACAGTCTGCGACCAGCGCCGGCGTCTTCATCAAGCAGGCGCCGAATGTCCCTGACTGAACGCGGTCGGACGGGCATCCGACGTTCAGGTTGACCTCGTCGTAGCCGAAACACTCGCCGAGCCGCGCGGCGGCGGCGAGCTTTTGCGGCTCGCTCCCGCCGATCTGCAGGGCGACCGGGTGCTCAAACGGATCGAAAGCAAGGTGCCTTTCAGCGTCGCCGCGAAGAAGGGCGTCAGCGACGATCATCTCGGTGTAAAGGCGAGCGCGCCGGCTGAGTAGCCGATGGAAATAGCGGCAGTGCCGATCCGTCCCGTCCATCATGGGCGCGACGCAGAAGCGATGTGAACTGGGTTGCGTCTTAGCGCCGGTCATGGGCGCTCACGAGCGCGCCGACGCGCAAGGCTTGGCATAACCCGGGTAGGAAAGCAGGAGACGACCCGCGCTCATCATTTTGGCCCATACCGCGACGAGGTTCCTCACGGCTTCCTTTTGGTCCTTGCGAATAGACCTCCGCACGACGCGCCGCCTTCATGCATGACCGGACATTTGGCGCCGCCGCTCGGTGCGATTCTATCCATGCTTTTCCTCTTTGCGCGGCAAATGTCGTTCAGTCTTGAATGATGGTCACCATAGTCCGCCGCATCTGTTGCGCAAGATAAGGTTCCCGAGCCCTGAGAACGCTCAAAACTCGGCGGATTCGAAGCGCCTCCGATCCGCTTCCGTATTGATGTTGGCGAACAGCCGGTGATCCGCCCACTCTATTCGACGCGCGCCCGCGAGTTCGGCGAGCCGAAAGAGCGAGATGGATTTTTCCGCACGCAAGGCGGCTGACATCGCCGCGAGGCGATCCAGAGTCCAATACGCGAAGGTCGGATGCACGCTCTCCGGGTCGCTCGCGACACGGCATTCATCGCCGACGAGGCGCGCCATGAGATCTTCCGGAAGAAACGGCGCATCGACAGGCGCCGTCAGGAAGGCCCGCACGCCCTGCTGCTGCGAGAGTCGACGCGCAGCCGAAAAAACACCGCCAACCGGCCCATCCGGCGCGCAGAGATCGTCAGGGATGGCCTCGAGAGTCAGTCCATATGCGGAAGGTCCGGACACCAACACCCTGTCAGCCTGGAGCGCAAGCAGTCGTGCGACGCGATCGATCAGGCGCTCGCCGCGAAACATCGCCGTCGCCTTGTCTGCTCCCATCCGCGAGGACTTGCCGCCGGCGAGGATCACGGCGATACGTTGCGGCATATGGCCCTGCTCGCGACTCTCTTTTTCCTTACGGCGCTCGCCTATGCGTCTGTCGGCTTCGGCGACGGATCGACCTACAATGCGCTCCTTGTACTGAATAATGTCGATTACCGCATCCTTCCCGCCATATCGCTCGTCTGCAACATTATCGTCGTAACCGGCGGAGTCTACCGCTTCGGAAGGGCCGGCCAGATCGACTGGCGTCGGATCATGCCATGGATCGCCGCATCGGTCCCCGCCGCATGGATCGGCGGGCGGCTCCCGGTCTTGGAGTCCGCCCCTTTGTGGGATTGCTCGCCGCCGCGCTCACGGCTGCGGGCGTGCAGCTGCTGCTGGCGACGAAGGAGAGACTACAAGGGGTTCAGCAGCCGGTCCCGACTGCGCTTGCCGTGGGCGCAGGCTGCGTCCTCGGGCTCCTTTCCGGAGTCACCGGGATCGGCAGCGGGATTTTTCTTTCGCCATTGCTGCACGCTCTCGCCTGGGCGCCGGCGCGACAGATCGCGGGCTCCTACAGCCTCTTCATCCTCGTCAACTCACTTGCCGGCCTTGCGGGTCAAAGCGCCAAGCTTGCAGAGACGAGCCTGATCGGCGTGGCGGCGACCTACTGGCCGTTGCTCGCCAGCGTGCTGATCGGCGGGCAGATCGGGGCGGCGCTCGGAGCGACAAAGCTCCCCGAGCGCTGGATCATGGGCGTTACCGGCGTGCTCGTTCTGTATGTCGCCGTGCGTCTCGCGCTTCGATCTGCTAGCTATTTCCGATGATCGTCGCCACTCCCCGCCCCCTCGTCGATCCTTACGGCCGCTCCGTCAGCTACCTGCGCGCCTCGGTGACGGATCGCTGCGACCTGCGCTGCGCCTATTGCATGCCCGAACGCATGAAATTCCAGCCGCGCCATGACCTGCTCTCTCTTGAGGAACTGGCGCGGCTCATCCGCGTGTTCATCGGCCGCGGCGTCCGAAAGGTTCGGCTGACGGGCGGCGAGCCGCTGGTGCGCAAAGGCGTCATGACCCTTGTGGAGCGCCTCGGCGCCGAGATCGGCCGCGGACTCGACGAACTCACGCTGACGACAAACGGCGTGCAGCTTGACGAGTTCGCCATGCCGCTGGCGGCGGCAGGAATCAGGCGCATCAACGTCTCGCTGGACACTCTCGATCCGGCGACATTTGAGTTCCTGACGCGCCGACCGGTTCTCGCCAACGTCCTCAACGGGATCGACGCGGCGGCCGCAGCGGGGATTGCAATCAAGATCAATACGGTCGCGCTCAAGGGGACGAACGATCGGGAGATCCCGGCGATCATCTCCTGGGCGCACGCCCGCGGCTTCGACATCTCGCTGATCGAGGTCATGCCGATGGGCGAGATCGACGATGATCGCGCAGACCAGTATCTGCCCCTCGCCGAGCTGCACGCCGCGCTCAGGCGCCGCTGGACGCTCGAACCGATCGCCTACCGGACCGGCGGACCGTCGCGTTACGTGCGCGTCGCCGAGACCGGCGGAAGGCTCGGATTCATCACGCCGCTCACGAATAATTTCTGCGAAGGCTGCAACCGCGTGCGGCTGACATGTACGGGAAGGCTCTATATGTGTCTTGGGCAAAACGACGCTGCAGACTTCCGTGATCTGATGCGGCAAGGCGCGGACGATGCCGCGATCGGCGCCGCCATCGAGGAAGCGATCGGGCGCAAGCCGAAGGGGCATGATTTCGAAGCGGCTTATCGCTGCGGAACGGCTTCAGTCGCGCGCGCCATGGCGGTGACCGGAGGCTAGATGGTGCGGATCCTGTTCTTCGGACGACTGCGCGACGCGGCGGGCGGGCCCGAGCGCGTCATGCCGCTCCCTGACGGCGTAGCGACCGCGGCCGACCTTATCGCCTTTATTGCGGCGCGGGAGACCGCGCTTGGCGCCGCCCTTGCCGACCCAACGATCCGGATCGTCACAGACAACGAAGTAGCGCCGCGCGACGCGCCGCTTTCCGGAGTCGCCGAGATCGCCTTCCTGCCGCCGGCAAGCGGAGGCTGATCGTGACGAGCGTCCTTGCTTTTCTCAGCAACACGCCCTTTGACCCCGAAACGGAGCTTGCGCGCTTTCGCCGGCGGTTCGATAGCGCCGGCGGCATCGTCGCCTTCACCGGACAGGTCAGGGCCGATGCCGGAGCCGCGACACGACTGTTCCTTGATCATTATCCAGGGTTTACGGAGCGCCACATTGAGAGCATCTGCAGGGATGCGGCCAGCCGGTTCAATCTCGACGGGGTCCTCGTCGTCCATCGGGTCGGGGAGATGGGCCCCGCAGAGCCCATCGTTCTGGCGGCAGCCGCCGCGTCGCACCGCCGCCAGGCGTTCGAAGCCGTCGACTTCCTGATGGACTACGTCAAATCCGAGGCGCCCATCTGGAAACGCGAGTTCGACGGGGTTCATTGGCGTTGGATCGAACCGACCGCGCGGGACCGAGAGGAAAAGGCGCGTTGGAGCGTAGGAGCGCCATGCCGGGCATAGACGCGACACTGCCTTTCCGACCGCTCCGTATCGCCGTGCTCACGGTTTCGGACACGCGGACGCGAGACACCGACAAATCAGGAGATACGCTCCAGCAAAGAATTGAGGCGGACGGCCATGTCGTCGCGGCGCGCGACCTCGTCCGCGACGACCAGCGTCTCATCCGCGACCGGGCCGAGGCCTGGATCGCCGACTCGACAATCGACGCGGTCATCACGACCGGCGGCACGGGCCTGACCGGACGGGACGTCACTGTCGAGGCCTTGCGCCCGCTTTTCGACAAGGAAGTAGACGGATTTTCTGTGATGTTCCACAGGGTCAGCTTCGAGTCGGTCGGTCTCTCCACCCTTCAGTCCCGCGCCTGCGCGGGCCTTTCGCGCGGAACTCTCCTCGTGCTCCTTCCCGGCTCTCCGGGGGCCGTCAAGGACGCCTGGGACCACATACTTCGCTATCAGCTCGACAGCCGCTACCGCCCCTGCAATTTTGTCGAACTGATGCCGCGCCTTATGGAGCGCTGATGTCCGGGAAGCTCAGTCATTTCGATACGGAGGGTCGGCCGCGGATGGTCGACGTTTCGCAGAAGGCGGAGAGCGCGCGCACAGCGACGGCAAGCGCGATCGTTTGCATGAGCGCGGCGGCGTTCAACGCCGTGGTCCGCCGGCAGACGAATAAAGGCGACCCGCTGGCGGCTGCGGAACTCGCGGGGATCATGGGGGCGAAGCGGACCGCCGACCTTATTCCGCTCTGCCACCCGCTGGCGCTTTCGAGCGTCACGGTCGTTGGAGAACCCGATGCGGCTTCCGGCTCCGTGCGCTTGACCGCCACCGTAAAGTCCACAGGGCCGACCGGCGTCGAAATGGAAGCGCTGACCGCCGTGACGACGGCGGCGCTCACGCTCTACGACATGCTGAAGGCGCTCGACAAGGCAATCGTCATCGAGTCGGTTCAGCTCGTTTCAAAGAGCGGCGGCGCATCCGGCGAGTTTCGGCGCGGCGGCGATCAACCATGAACATGCTTCGCGTCGATGAAGCCCGCGCGCTCATTGTCGCCGCCACTCGTTCCCTGGATTCTGAAATGGTTCGCCTCGAGAGCGCCGCGGGTCGCGTGCTGTCAGAGCCGGTCCGCGCGCGACTGACGCAGCCGCCCTTCGATGCCTCGGCCATGGACGGCTACGCGGTGCGGCTCGCCGATTGCCGGGCCGGCGCAAGGCTGAGGGTGGTCGGCGAGGCCGCAGCAGGCCGACGGTTTTCGGGTCAAGTCGTTCCTGGATGCGCGGTGCGCATTTTTACGGGCGGAGCGCTTCCGCCAGGCGCGGATCATGTCCTCATCCAGGAGGACGCCGATCGTGACGGCAAAAACGTCATCGTGCGCAATCCGCCGTCGGGCCCCCAAAACATCCGCCACGCGGGACTCGACTTCCGCAGCGGCGACCTTCTCGCCGACGCCGGCGCGGAGCTATCCGGACCCCTCCTGGCGCTCCTTGCAGCTGGCGGCGTACGCGAAGTCGCCGTCCGGCGTCGCCCAAGGGTGGCGCTCATCGCCAACGGAGACGAACTGGTCCTTCCCGGCGTTATGCCGGAAGAGGACGGCATTGTCTGCTCGATCCCGTTCGGATTGGCGCCGATGATCGAGAGTTGGGGCGGCGCAGCCGACTTTCTTGGGATCGCCAAGGACGATCCTCACGACATTGGGGCGTTCATCGACAAGGCGCGAGAGTTCGATCTGATCGTCCCGATCGGCGGAGCCTCGGTCGGCGACCGCGATTTCATGCGAGCGGCGTTTGAAGCCAAAGGGCTGTCGCCCATTTTCCAGAAAGTCGCGCTCAAACCGGGCAAGCCGGCGTGGTTCGGCGCGCTCGGCGCAGCGTTCGTGCTTGGACTGCCCGGCAATCCCGCCTCGGCGCTGATCGGCGCGCGTTTGTTCCTGAAACCGGCCATCCGGGCTTTGCTTGGCGCGCCCGCGGGAGAAACATATCTCCGCGCCCGCGCCGGCGACGCCCTACCCGCCAACGGCGCTCGGGAAACCTACCTCCGCGCTGCGCTCTGGGCGGGCGAGGACGGCGTGTGGATCGCGACGCCGTTCAGCGTGCAGGACTCCTCCGTGCTCTCGGTTCTGGCGCGGAGCGGCGTCCTTATCCGACGGGCCATCGACGCGGCGAAGGTTGAGAAAGGCGCGCTCATTGAGTGCGTCAAATTCTGATTACAGCGCGAGCCTCCCCATCACTTCGGTCATGACCGGCCCGATCTCCGCATGCAGCACGAAGTCGGCGAGCGCGTCCTGCTCGGTCGGCTCGCGGTTGACGATGGCGAGCCGCGCCCCGCACTCCTTGGCGAGCAGGGGCAGCCCGGCGGCTGGATAGACGACGAGAGAAGAGCCAAGGACAAGGAAGAGATCGCAGGCGCGCGCCTCTTCGCTCGCCTTCATCATCTCGAATTCAGGCATAGCCTGACCGAAGGAAATGACCGCCGTCTTGATAAGACCGCCGCAGGCGCAGAGAAGGTCGTCGCCACGCTCATGACGCGGACGCAGGTCCTCTATTTCGTGGCGCACCGCGCAACCGAGGCATTTTGCATAGGAGGCGTTGCCGTGAAGTTCGATGACCCGGTCGGGCGGCGCGCCTGCATCCTGGTGCAGATTGTCGACGTTTTGGGTGATGACGACCGAGACCGGACCGGCCGCGAGAAGACGCGCGACCGCCTGATGGCCGACGTTCGGGCTAGCGCCGGTCCACCCGGCGAGACCACTGAACGTCCGCCGCCATGCCTCGCGCCTCATCTCGCGCGATCCGACGAACTCCTGATAGGTGATCGGTCTCATGCGGCTCCACACTCCGCCCGGGCTTCGGAAATCCGGAATGCCGCTCTCCGTCGAGATGCCTGCCCCGGTGAACACGACGGCGCGGCGCGAGACCGAAATCAGCCGGGCAAGTTCACGGGCGTCGCTCATGGCGCAACGTTAAACCCGGCGGAGGGACTGTGGAAAGTGCGCCTGGCGCCGCCGGATCGGTCAGTTCTCCCAATCGTTCTTGAGCCTTGGCGCCGTCACGATGAACAGCGTCGCCGCGATCACATAAAAGACCGTGCCGGACAGAATGGCGTAGCGCAGCGACTCCTCCCCAACGCGCATTTTCAATCCGTCTGAGAGCGCGCCGATGGCGAGATTGCCAAGGCCGATGCCGATCAGGTTGTTGATGAAGAGAAAAATCGCCGACGCCGTCGCGCGCATGTTCGGCTGGACGAGATGCTGGAAGGCGGTGATGACCGGTCCGAGCCACACGAGGCTGAGCGCGGTGGGCGCCAGCAGGACGATGAAGGCGAGCCCCAGCGAGTTCGTCAACACGCCGACCAGATAGAACGGAATCGTCGCCAGGAAGGCGATCGCGGGCACGATCGCGTAGGCCGATTTCCTGTTGGGACCGTACGTGTCGGCGATCGCGCCCCCGAGCCAGACGCCGGCGGTGCCGCCGATCAAAAGGAGGCCGGCGTAAAAATACGCTGCATAGAGCACCGGCTTCGGATTCTCAGGCAAAAGAAAGGGGGGCAGCCAGCTGAAGAACTGAGGCAGATCCGCGCCGAAACTCCGTACAAAGAAGGACGGCAGCCAGAAGATAAGGCCGTAACCCATCATCGACGAACTGGCGGCGCCGAGAGACAGGCCCCAGAAACTCGGCTTGGAAAGCAACGCCCGCACGACCTCCATCACCGGCGCAGGCGAGACCTTTGCAGCCGCGCCGTCGAGACCGCCGCGCTGCGGCTCGCGCACTGTCAGGCGCAGCACGGGCGCCAGGAGTAGTCCGGCAAGGCCGACCAAAATGAAGGCGGAGCGCCAGTCCAGAAAGCTGGTGAGGACGCCGCCAAGAAGAATGCCGAGCGCCGACCCGATCGGGATGCCAAAGGAATAGACGGAGAGCGCCCGCGCCCGCTGGTTTGGCGGGAAATAGTCCGCGATCAGCGAATAAGCCGGGGCCACGCCTCCCGCCTCGCCGATCCCGACGCCGAGGCGGGCGGCGAACAGCTGGGCGAAATTCTGGGCGAGGCCGCAAAGCGCGGTCATCGCGCTCCATACCGAGAGGGCGACAGTCATGATCCACACGCGGCTCTTGCGGTCGGCAAGCCACGCGATCGGAATGCCGAGCATCGTGTAGAACAGCGCGAAGGCGAGCCCGCCCATGAGGCTGAGCTGCGTGTCCGACAGGCTCAGCTCGGCCTTGATCGGAACGGCGAGGATGCCGACAATCTGGCGGTCGATGAAGTTGAAGGTGTAGACCAGGACTAGAATGAAAAGGACGTAGGCGCGATAGCGCGAGGTCGACCCCGGAGCCGTCGGCGCTGTCGCGTCGGGACTCGACGCCGTCATGAACCGCCGCCAAGCGAGGCCAGAAACGCTCTCACGTCGGCGGCGCTCGTCGCCGGATCCTCTTCCTGCGGCACATGCCCGATGCGCGGATATACAATGAGCTTCGAGCCGGGTATCGCCCGCGCCATCATTGACGCCTGCGCAACCGGGATGACGATATCTTCTTCTCCCCAGAGGATAAGCGTGGCCGCCTCGATTGTGGCGAGGTCCGCGGTCGGATCGGGCAGCGAGAATTCGTTGATCGAGTCGATGAAGGCCTGCCCGTTGCCGCGCCGTCGCATCATGTCCGACATGAGGGCGACGCGCGCCTCGGTGATCCTTGCGTCGTCATGATAGACGCCCTCCAGGGCCTTGCGGACTGCCGTCGGCGTCGCCGTCCGCAGAAAGGCGACCATAGCGGCCGGCGGAGCCACCGGCTCATCCGAAACATACTGGTTTGGAAAGGCGCCTGGGGAAACCAGCACCAAGGCGGTCACGCGATCGGGGTGCGCCGCCGCAAAGCGCCACGCCGCCAGCCCGCCAAGGGAATTGCCGCCGATGACCGCCCGCTCGATGCCGAGGGCGTCCATCACCGCGCCGACAAATTCTGCGCGCTCCAGCGGGGCATAGCGCTTTTCCGGGTCCGGACCCGTGAGGCCATGGCCGGCAAGGTCGAAGCGGATAACGCGGTACTCGTCGGACAGTTCCCGCGCCCAGCCGTCGAAGCTCTCGAGGCTAACCACAAAACCGTGGAGCAGGACGATGGGGGGCCCATCAGCCGGTCCTTCTTCGCGAATCCGGACCCTCAGGCCCTCGACATCGATGAACCGATCGACGCCGGCCGCATACCTGGCTTCGAGCTCCGCCGGGTCGAGCCCTTGCGTTGCTTTCCAGACGACAAAGCCGGCGGCGGCGGCGCCGAGAACGACAAGCGCCAGCACCGCCAGGAGAAATCGTTTCATGTCGGAGCTCCAGCTGAAAAAGCGGCGAGACAGGGAGGTGCGGCTCGCCGCCTTCAGGCTAGACCGAAACGCGGTCTAGAAGCGCACCTGCACCGTTCCGAAGAACTGGCGCGGATTGCCGAAGAACACGGTCTGAACGCCGGAAGCGCCTAGCGGCGTGTTCGCGAACGCCGGCAGGGACGTCACGAAGTCGTAGCCCGCAGTCACATACCGCTTGTCGGTCAAGTTCGCGCCATGAACGCCAAGCGACAGGCGACCGTCCTCTGTCGTCCACGAGAAACCGGCGTTCAGCAGCGCGTAGCCAGGCTGATCGAGGGGCGTCACGAAATTGAACTGGTGCGTGAGGCTCCGATACGAGAACGACGTGTAGAGATTGAGATCCCCGCCTGCGCCGAAAAGGCCGAGCGGGCGGTCGTAGGACAGCTGCCCGTAGGCCGTCACCTCCGGCGTATTTTGGAAGACGGCGAGATTGGTGACGTCCGGCGGCGGCGTGCCGCGGCCAAGGTATTTGTCGAATTCGGCGTGGACGTAGCCGAACGAGAAGCCGAAATCGAGGCCGTCGCCGTTCGTAAGAAAGTCCTCGGCGAGACCTAGGTTCCCCTCCCACTCGACGCCCCAGAGCGTCGCCTCTGCGGCGTTGGTGGTGACGCCGGCGAAGGTGTCGGCGATCCCGTCGCCGTTAGTGTCGACGCCGATCGAACCCGGAATCTGCACATTCTTGTAGCCGCTATAGAAGAAGGCGGCGTTTGACGTAAACCGTCCGCCTAGGGACGCTTTCCAGCCGACTTCGTAGGTGTTGATATCTTCCGGCTGGAACAGGCAGAAGGCGCGCTGGTCGTCCGGATCGAGCGCGCCCGGCACGGCGTCGCTGTCAATGTTGGGCGCGGTGACCGCAACGCACCGGGGGTCGAACGATCCTCCCTTGAAGCCCTGCGCATAGGAAATGTAGAAAGTGTGGTCGTCATTCGCCTCCCAGCTGATCGAGGCCTTGGGGCTGAAGTCGTTGAAGTTTGCTTCCGCGTCCAGATTCGTTTGGGTGATCGCCGGCGGGCGGGGCGGCCCGCCCAGAGTCGGCGACACAGTGCCAAGCGGGAACCCAGGGCCGCCGTTCACATAGATGAACCGCCGCAGGAAAATAGAGCGTTCGTCCTCCGTATAGCGGCCGCCCGCGGAGATAGAGATCGAGTCCGTCAAATCATAGGTGAGGTCGCCGAAAATGGACCAGGTGCGCGTATCGACGTCGGCGGAAGTAAATACGTTCGTGCCCCCGCCGCCGAGAAGCACGTCGAACGACGTCAGTGCATTGGCGGAGAGATAATAGAATCCGACGATGCCGTGGAAGCGTTCGCCGTCGTAAAGGGCCTGGAACTCCTCGCTGAACTGGTGGTTCTCGTAGAGACCCGGCACGTCGAGATCGATGATCGGCAGCGAGTCGAAGTCGATAGGGGTGAACAGCTCGTCCTGCCTGTAGGCGATGATGTTCTTGAACGTCAGCGTATCGGTCGCATTGAATTCGACAACATTCGAGACGCCCTTCGCATTGCTGTCCTGGGCCGGGTAGTTCAGCCCGGCGCGTGTATCGAATTCGTCGGCGAGAACCGGGTATTCCACGACGCCGCCCGCCGGGAAATCATACGCCAGCAGGCGGTGGCCCTGCTTCGGATCAGAGTTGTCGCGCGTCCAGTCCCCGGCGAAGCGGATGGAGAGATTGTCGCTCGGGTCCCACTCGATCGAGGCCCGGGCCGCGAGCACGTCCTTGTTGTAGTTCTCAAGGCCGGCGATGTTGATGTTTTCACCGAACCCGTTGCGCGTCAGATAGGCGATCCCGCCCCCGAACTTGAGGTCGCCGATTCCGGAGTCTTTCAGAAGCGGAAGGCTGAAGCTGCCGATCGCGTCGAACTGGCCGTAGTTGCCGCCGGTGACCTTGAGCATGGCGCTCGGATCGTCCGAAAGCCGCCGCGTCACATACTTGATGGCGCCGCCGATCGTATTGCGCCCGTAGAGCGTGCCTTGCGGACCGCGAAGCACCTCGATGCGCTCGACGTCGTAAATGTCGAGCAGCGCTGATTGCGGGCGATTAAGGTAGATGTCGTCAAGATAGATGCCGACGCCGGCCTCAAAGCCCGCGACCGGGTCTTGCTGGCCAACGCCGCGAATAAAGGCGGCCAGCGTGTTGTTGGTCGAACGCGTCGCTTCCAGCGTGACGTTTGGCGAATAGTCCTGCAGGTCGACGAGATCGGCGGCGCCGACGCTCTCCAGGTCGTCGCCCGAGAACGCCGTCACGGCCACCGGCACGTCCTGAAGCGACTCCTCGCGTCGTCGCGCCGACACGACGATCTCGTCGCGCACGGCCTCGCCGTCATCCTGAGCGTAGACCGGCGTTGTCGCCGCCGCCGAAAGCGCAATGACCGAAACGCCGAAGGCGACCCCAATCCGGCGCTGGGTAATCAAAGGTTTCCGCATGATGGCCCTCCCGATACGTTCTTTAGTTATCAACAGCGTATCGGGCCGCGGCGGCCTCCCGCTATGACAGGAGGGATCAGTGGTGGTGGTTATTTTCGCTCAACTGCCATGGTCCCCGGGCGGGCGCGCTGGGCGGCCTGGAAAGCCTTCGGTGTGACGCCGTTCCAGTCGCGGAATGCGCGATTGAAGCTCCGGAAATCTGAAAACCCCAACTGGTCGGCGACGTCCGCGACCGGCCGCCTCGCGGCCAGCAGGTCTTTCGCCGATTGGTTCAGCGCGTCCCGGCGCAGGTCACGAAAGCTGGTTCCTTCTTCGGTCAGTCGGCGCCGCAACGTCGCGACCGACATGCCAAGGAGGGTTGCCGCCCTGGTCTGATCGACGACACCCCGCTGAAAGAATTCGCGCAGGCGAGCCGCAACGCTTGGCTGCATCGGGGCCGACGCCCGTTCGCGCCGCTCGATCAGCAGGATCGCCTCTTCGTAGACGCGCCCCGCGGTGAGCAACTCCGGCGCGGGTACGGCGATCTTCCTGGCCATGATTTCCGCGTCATAGTCGAGCGCATAGAACTCGCAGCCGTACTGGATCGGCGCACGCCAGAAATTGAGCTGCGGCTGCCCGGCCTCTTGCCGCGGCCGTACGACCGAAACGCGGCGCAACCCTGCGTCCGCCGTTTCCTCAGAAATGGTGGCCAGCATCGAATGCAGATAGATCTGAACGCATTCCATCGCGAAATGGAGATAGTCGGGATCCTTGACGGTGAACGGAAAATTCCGATCGTCCGTCTGAAAAGCGACCACGGCGCCCCGCTTGACGACGCGGTTGTATTCGCCGCCGTGCAAGAGGTTGTAATAGGTCGCCAGAATTCTCATCGCCGCGTCGAGCGACGTCGACCCGGCCAGTCGCGACAGGACGAAATCCGTGGTTCCCGGCAGCAACCGCCGCTCGGACATCTGGAACGTTTCGTCCTGGAGCGCGCGCGACACGGCCTGCTGCAAGCGGAAATAGGCGGCAAGGCTGATACGGCCGCCGCCGGCTGAGACATTGAGGTCCTCCGCCAGGCCCGACGAACGCAGAAGAGGTCCGAGTTCGACTCCGGCGTTGCGGGCCATTTCCAGCAGCGGCTGCACCCGCTCGGCGTCGAGCGCCAGAAGCCCATCCTCCCCTGACCGTCCCTTGCTCACGTCCCGCTTATACAGCAGGCGCTGCGACCTGACACCAGCGTCCTGTGGTTTGCCGCCGCCCAATGCGCCGGGCGAAAGAGCGTCCGAAGCCCGGCGCGACCACGAACAAACTCAGCCGGCGGGAGATGCGGATTTATCGCCCGCCGGTCGGGGAGCGCACGCGTTCGGCGCGAAGGCCAGCGGCTTCTATACCGGCGACAGCGCATGCGGCATCGTCTTCTGGCGCCTCGCCGGAAACGCCAACTCCGCCGAGATGCGTTTCTCCGTCAGCGGAGTATATCGGCACGCCGCCGGCGACCGTGACGATCCCGGGCGCGGAAGCGAAGCCGGGGGTCTCGTCGGCGGCGGCCCCCATCCTGCTTGTCGGGAAGCCCCAGAGCGAGACGGCCTTCGCCTTGTCTATGGAGAAGGCGCCGACACCCGCGGTATTTCCGTCCATGCGCCAGAAGGCGATCAGGTGTCCCCCGCCATCGGTCACGGCGATAGCATGACTCTGCTTCTTGGCTTTTGCATGCGCCGCGCATCCGCCGATGATTTGCTGCGCCTGCTCGGCGTTGAGGCGCGGCGGGGGCGGGGGC
>JACADZ010000126.1 GCA_013389105.1 Parvularculaceae bacterium
AGATGGTGGGAAACTCCAACGGCAGTGCGCCGCCCGCCAGCACGCCCCGCTTCACCGCCTCCACCAGCTCCGGCATGGTGCGGTGGCAGTTGTTGAACCCACTGCCGGTCTGCGCAATGCCCACGATCGGCCGGTCGAGCATCTCCAGCGAGTAGCCCATCGAGCGGGCGAACGAGCGGCGCAGGTACAGCGCGAAGCCGCGGTCGCCGTAGTTGGTCAGGTTGCGGCGCAGGCCTTTGGGGGTATCGGATGGCATGGCGACCCAACTCTACCCCATTTGCCGCGACCGCACGGGAGCAGCCATTACTGTGGTCTTGCCGGCCAAGCTACTTTGGATCGGCGGAAGCGTGCAGCTCGGCCAGCCGCCGCTCGAGAAAGCGCCGCTCCGGTTCCTGTCTTGTGAGTGCGAGCGCGCGCTCATAGGAAGCCCGCGCCTCCTCCTTTCTGCCCAGCCGCCGGCACAGGTCCGCACGGGCCGCGTGCGCCAGGCGATAGTCCGACAGATCGCCGCGCGCCAGGATCTCATCGACCAGCACGAGGCCGGCTTCCGGGCCGTCGCGCATCGCCACCGCGACCGCACGGTTCAGATCGACCACTGGCGACGGATCCACGCGCGCCAGCAGGTCGTACAACCCCACGATCTGGGCCCAGTCCGTCGCCGCGGCATCCGGCGCCTCGGCATGCACCGCAACTATCGCCGCCTGCAGGCTGTACGGCCCGAACCGGCGCGACGACAGCGCGCGCTCCAGCAGCGCGGCGCCCTCCGTGATCTGATCGCGGTTCCACAGCGAGCGATTCTGATCCTCCAGCAAGATCAAATCGCCCGACGGCGAGCTGCGCGCCGCACGCCGCGATTCGTGCAGCAGCATCAACGCCAGCAGTCCCTGGGCTTCGGGCTCGGGCAGCAACTGGACCAGCAGGCGGCCCAGGCGGATCGCCTCGCGGGACAGATCGGCCCGCGTGAGCGACGCACCCGACGACGCAGCGTAGCCCTCGTTGAAGACGAGATAGATCACCTGCAGCACCGCGTCGAGCCGGTCGGGCAGCTCGGCGTGCGTGGGGACCTGATAGGGAATGCGCGCGTCGCGGATCTTCGCCTTGGCGCGCACGATGCGCTGCGCGAGCGTAGGCGCAGGCGTGAGGAACGCGTGCGCGATCTCCTCGGTCGTCAGGCCGCACACCTCGCGCAATGTGAGGGCGACCTGCGCATCGCGCGCCAGCGCCGGGTGGCAGCAGGTGAAGATCAGCCGCAGCCGGTCGTCCTCGACGCTGTCTTCGTCCCGCTCGGAAGGATCGACACTGTTCTCGTCGACCAGGTCGTCGAGCTCGTCCAGCAGGTCGAAACGGGCGCGCCGGCGGATGCCGTCGATCGCCTTGAAGCGTCCGGCCGACACCAGCCAGGCCCGCGGGTTGGCCGGTACACCTTCGCGCGGCCATTGCTCCAGCGCTGCCCGGAAGGCGTCGTGCAGCGCCTCCTCGGCGAGGTCGAAGTCGCCGAGCAGGCGGATCAGCGTGGCGAGCACGCGGCGCGATTCGGTGCGGTAGACGGCGTCCACCAGCTCGCGTGCGCGTTCGGCCGAATCCTGCGTCATCGTCTCTGCGGATTTATGGCGAGACTCGGCTGTTAGCCCGAATAGCCCGGGTATTTCACCAGATCACCCCCGAATTACCTGCTGATGCACAGCACTTTACCTCAGGAAGATCCGCTCGACCGTCACTGCCGCAGGTGCCGGGCAGACGGGAAGAGACAGGTGGCAGCGAGCGGTATCACTAGATCGCCCACTGGTTCGACATCAGCCGAATCGACAGGTTGCCTTCCCGCAAGGTTGTCCCTGCCTCGAACGCAAGGCATACTGTAGGAGAGCAGCAACGTGATGCAAAAACGCGGGATATCACTCCGCCCATGCCGCTGAAGCGATGACATGGTCGTGCTCGATGAAGGAGTTGTTGCGCGCGTGCATCAGCCGCTTTGGTCTCCGATGAACACCACCGTCGGCCGCCCGCGCGACCCTTTCCGCACCGCTTGCCCCCTCCGGCCCCC
>JACADZ010000110.1 GCA_013389105.1 Parvularculaceae bacterium
CCTGCAACTCGCGCCGATCACCGGCCTGGCCGACCAGTGGCCCTGGCTGCTGCTGGCCGCGGCGCTCGCCACGTTGGCCGCCGCATGCGCCGATGTGCTGCGCGGCTGGTGGCGGCGCCGCCAGTCATGGCTGGCCGCTCCGGCCGCAGCCGCGGAGATTTCGCGGCCGGTCCACGGGCTGGCGGCCGCCGAGATCGTGATCGGCGCACTGCTGCTGGGCAGCCTTCTGGTGGCGCCGCAGGCGGCGGTGTTGCCTCTGGCGCTGGCGCTGGCCGCGCTCGGCGTGCTGACCACCGCGCATCGGCTGGGTTCAGCGGCGCTGGGTGAATTCGGTTTGGTGCTGGTGGCCGGCGCCACGCTCGCGGCCGGCCGCGCCTGGGGCAGTCCGACCCTGCGCGGCTGGCTGTTCGGGGCGCTGCTCGCGGCGATCCACATGCTCTGGCTGGCGCGGTTCTGGCAGCAGCAGTTGCACCAGGGCTGCGCCTGGACGAGCGCGGGGCGGCTGATTCCGGCCGCCCGGCGAGTCTGTCTTGCCCTGACCGCCTTGGCTGTGGCCGTCTGTACGTACGAACTGCTCAATCGCTCGACGGTCGACGCGGCCCCGCGCGGCATACTGGACGTGTGGATCGCGCTGGCACTGCTGGTGCTGACTTCTTTGCTCGTGCGCGACGCGGCGAGCGGCGGCGAAGGCAGCGCCGGCTTCGCCTGCCTGGCGGCGCTGGCGCTGACCGCGCGACTGACCGAGCTACCGGGCGTCGACATCGCGCAGCCGCCGTTGCTGGTGCTGGTTGCGGCCGCCGTGTCGCTGCTGGCCCTGCGCGTCGCGCTGGCGCGCGAAACGGGGCCGGATCAGCCCGTCTACAACGCGCTGGTTGGCGGCGTGCTGCCCGCCCTGCTGACCGCGTCGGCGCTGCATCGCGGGATCGACTCGGTCTGGCTGGGATCGGCCATTCTCGCGGTCGGGGCGTGGATGCTGGGCACGCTGCGAAGCCGGCGCGACCCGCGCGGCATCGACCACACCATCACCGCCGGGCAGGTGTAGAGCCCGCATTCGACAAACCACCTGTGGGATGGGTGCGCCACGCCTGGCGCGAGTGTCCCGCCGGCCCGGCTTAGCGGCGCGCGCGTACTTTCTGATCCTGTGCAATGAAGTCCGTCAGCGCGGCCAGCAGCTCCGTCGATGCGGCCTCCGGCAGCGGACCGGCCGGCGGCAGCGCCTCCAGGCGATCCAGCGCTGCGCGCAGCTCGTGTTCATCCATGGCCACGCCGATTCCATAGCGGGCGAAGTGCCGCACCGTTGCCACCTGGTGCTCGTTGCGCGTCTCGTGCAGCGCAGCGCGGCGCGGCATGACCAGCAGGCGCTTGTGCGCCTGCATGGCGGCGAAGATGGAGCCGATGCCGGCGTGCGAGATGATCACGTCGGCCCGGCGGACATGCGCGCTGAACTCGAGCGGATCGAGAAACCGAACCGCCTGAAAGTGCCGGGGCTGATAGCGCGAGTCGTGAATCTGCGCCACGATCTCCGCGCCGTTACCGCGCCGCCCGGCCCACTCGTCGACCGTTCGCACGAGCCGGTCAAACGGCATCTGCGCTCCGACCGTCACGAAGATCACAGCACTGCTCCTCGGTAGTGCGGGCCATCCGGCCGGGCCAGGTGCGGCCACTGGGTCAGCCAAAGGTCGGCGACGCGGCCGGCCCTGCGACCGGCCAGCGAAAGTTCTTCAGCATTGGCGATGCTGTCGATCCAGACCGTGCGGGCGCCCAGCAGTCGTCCCAGCCGCAGCGCCAGATAGCCCGGCGCAGCCCCGGTTGAAACCACCACGTCCGGACGAATCCGCCGCAGCAGCCGCACCAGTTGCCAGGCCGTCCTGAGCAATCCGAGCTTGTTCCAGCGGGTGGCGTCGCGAATGGTGGCGAACGCAAACCCGTCGACGTCCGCGCGGTAGGCGGCGTTGACGGTTACGAAGGTGACGTCGTGTCCGGCGAAAGCGGGCTTGAGACGCTGCAACTGCACCCAGTGCCCACCGCCCGAGGCTACCGCGAGGATTCGCCGTCGTGGAAAGTCGCCGCCCGAGGCGGCCGCTCCTCTCCCCCCGCCGAAGCGGGTGCGAATCTCGTCGTGAATCTGCCGGACCGTCCGGTTCTTGCCGCGCAGCAACGAAGACCGCTCGAAGCGGCGCAGGTAGCGGCGATAGTCGGCGTCGCCGAAGCTCGGTTCGCCGCGGAAGCGCGCCTTGAGATACCCCCACAGGACCGCCAGCGCGTTCAGGGCGAAAGGTCGGTCCTTCAGCCGGTAGATCGTGCGCGCCAGCATGTAGGGCAGCGACATGCCGATGTACCAGTTGCCTGCTCCGCCGCGCATGCGTCCGTGCAGCAACCCCTTGTGGCTCGAGCCGAGGGCGCGCAGGTGAATGACGCGCAGGTCGGGGCGATCGTCGCTGCAAGCGATCCAGCCCCTCAGCCGGCAGACGTGACCGTCGATGCCGTCCCAGCCGACGTGGCGGACGAACCCGCCGATCTCGCGGAAGCAGGCCACCCGATAGAACTTGCTCGGACCGCAGGAATTCTCGTCGCCGCGCTCTTCATGAACGGTGCTTCCGTCGGGCCGGCGTACATACATCTTGCCCGAGATCGTGCCCAGCCGTGGCTCGCACTCCATCGCCTCGATCAGGCCTTCAAAGTAGCGCGGCGGGAGTTCGAGATCGCCGTCGAGCTTGCAGACGTAATCGAAGTCGTCGAGGTTGACGCTGGCCAGGCCGGCATAGAACGCGTCGATGACGCCCGGGCCGACACTGCGCACGCCGCGGTCCTCGCGCCGCACGACTTTCAAGAAGCCCATCGAGCGGGCGGCCTCGGCCAGCAACTGCGGAGTCGCGTCGCTCGATCCATCGTCCACCACCACCCAGCAGGCCGGCAGCAGCGACTGGGCGGCGATCGTGCGAAGGGTCGCCGGCAGGTATTCGGCCTCATCGCGGCACGGCGTGATCAGCAGGTAACGCCGGCCGGGAGCGGCCGCGGCCGAAGTGGACGCGCCGGCCGCCGTTGAGGTCGATCGCAACCCCGGAACGTGCGGAGACGTCGGCGGCGCCTGTGATTCCGTCATCATGCTCACCTCACACGTGCTCCCGTAACGGAATTCGTGGCGTGATGAACTCCGTCGTCGCCCGACGAAGCACGCCGCGGCGACCGCCCGGCATCCGTCATCAACCCCGCGGGATCGCCGACGGCGTCCGGCGTCAGCCCGCAGGCGTTTTGCAGGGCCTGCGCGATGCGGCCGGCGTTCAGGCCCAGATCGAATTCCTGCTCGATGCGGCGGCGGCCGGCCGCGCGCAGCCGGGCGCGCAGCGCAGCATCCCCCGCGATTTGCAGGAGCGCTGCGGACAGTGCGCTGACATCCTCCGGAGCGACGAGCAACCCGGTCTCGTCGTGCTGCACCAGCTCGCGGATCGCGGGCAGATCACCGCTGATCACGCACAGACCCGCGGCCATGGCTTCCATCAGTACAACGGGGATACCGTCGCGATCGCCCGAGCCGGCCACGCGGCAGGGCAACACGAACAGGTCCGCCTGCCGCATGAGTTCGAGCACGTCACGGTTGCTGCGCTGGCCGAGAAACCGCGTTCGCTGCTGCTGGCCGCGCGCCGCGACCAGCGCTTCAAGTGCGGCTCGCTGCGGGCCGTCGCCGACGATCGTGCACTCGAAAGGCGCTTCCGCCGGCAGTCGGGCGAGCGCCTCGATCAGCACGTCAATGCCCTTCTTGGGCACCAGCCGGCAGACCGTCAGCACTCGAAGCGTGGCGCTATCGACGCGATCGGCCGGCCGCAGCGCCGCCGTGTCCACGCCGCAGCGCACGATCGGGCGGTGCTGGTCGTCGCGCGGAAGTATGCCGCGGTAGAACCCGCGATGCCAGTGACTGATGCAGGCCGTGAAGGCGGACCGCTGGAGCTTCTCGCGCAGCAACGTGCGATTGGGGAACAGGTCGTTCGCGTGCCCGGTGAAGCTGAACCGCACGCTTAGCTGTCGCGCCGTGTACATCGCGATCGTCGCCGGCACGTGGGCCATGTGCGCGTGGATGTGACGGACGTTCCAGGATCGCACGCGCCGCGCCAGCGCCAGCGCGGCCAGGCACTGAAAGAGCACTTTCGGGCGACGTCTCAGCGGCACGTCGGCCGAGCACAGGGCATCCAGCAGCCCCTGGCCGATCGTGGCGGCGGCGCGCCGGGGATGCGACAGCAGCTCGAAGGCCGCATCGCGCAGCAGCGCCGCCGCGCCCGGGCCATACACCGACTGCGTCTCCTCGGCGAGCCGGGCCAGTTGCGGATCACCCAGGTCTCGATCGGGTGCGTGCACGGACGCTGTGCGGATCGGCAGGCCCAGCGCGCGCAGCGCGAAGATCTCACGGTACACGAATGTCTCAGAACGCGTCGGCAGCGTGCCGCTCATGTAGAGAATGCACGGTTCAACGCCCATGGGATGCAGCCTCCCGCGGTGCGCCGGCCTGCTGCGCGCCGGACGAGCCCCCCTTGTATTCGATCAGGCGGGTGGGCCGCCGGGCCAGCCGCCGCCAGGCGAACAGCAGGATTCCGCAAGTCTGCGCGAACTTCCCGAGCTGCACGAACGTGGCATACAGCCGGGCGTCGCGCGGCGGGCGGGC
>JACADZ010000016.1 GCA_013389105.1 Parvularculaceae bacterium
TCCGCCGCGCCGCCGCCGCCGACATCATCGCCGGATACGCGCGCCGGGGCGGCCGCATCTATAATCCGGTCAAGCAGTGAGAGCGAATTCCCGCTTGATCCAATTAGTAACAGTTGTTACTAATTTTCCGCGATGAGAGGGCAAGCCATGCCAGACCTGCACGACAACCCCATCGGAACTGACGGTTTTGAGTTCGTTGAGTTCACCGGGCCGAAGGCCGACGAACTCGCAAGCCTTTTCGAGACTCTGGGCTTTTCTGCGGTCGGCCGGCATCGCTCGAAGGACGTAATCCATTACCGGCAGGGCGAGATCAATTTCATCCTCAATCGGGAGCCCGCCGGTCAACCGGGTCAGTTCCGCGACGTTCACGGCGCCGGCGCCAACGCCATGGCGTTTCGCGTCCGCGACGCGGCTCACGCCTTTCGCGAGGCCGTCAAACGCGGCGCCCGGCCGATTGAGTCGAAGGCCGGACCGATGGAGCTCAATATTCCCGGTATTGAAGGGATCGGCGGGCTCAACGTCTATTTCGTCGATCGCTACGGCGCCCGCACCATCTATGACGTCGATTTCGAGCCGATTTCGGGCGCAGACGCTGGCGGCAACGACGCCGGCCTCACTTACATCGACCATCTCACGCACAATCTGCAGCGCGGCAACATGGCGCGCTGGGCGGAGTATTATGAGCGCATCTTCAATTTTCGCGAGATCCGCTACTTCGACATTGAAGGCAAGCTCACCGGCCTGGTCTCCAAAGCGATGACGAGCCCATGCGGCAAGATCAGGATTCCACTGAACGAGAGCCAGGACGACAAGTCCCAGATTGAGGAGTTTCTGCAGCGTTACAACGGCGAGGGAATTCAGCACATCGCTCTTGGTACGGATAACATCTACGCCGCAGTCAAAACCCTCCGCGCGAGGGGCGTTCCCTTCCAGTCGACCCCGGCGTCGTACTACGATGGCGTCGACGCGCGCGTGCCGGGGCATGGCGAAGATGTCGATCTGCTGCGCGCCAACGCGATCCTCATCGACGGAGCTCCGACCAAAGGGCAGGGCTTGCTTCTGCAGATTTTCACGCAGGACGCGATCGGCCCGATTTTCTTCGAGATCATTCAGCGCAAGGGCAACGAAGGCTTCGGCGAGGGGAATTTCAAGGCCCTCTTCGAGTCCATCGAGGAGGACCAGATCCGCCGCGGCGTGCTGAAGACCTGACATGGCCGGGCTCGTTCTTGAGGAGTTTCTTCCCTACAGGATCGTCGTGCTCGGCGACCGCCTCAGCCGCCGGCTCGCCCGCGCCTATGCAGACGAGGGCATTTCGATCCCGGAGTGGCGTGTTCTTGCCGTCATCAGCCAGCAACCGCGGATGGCCGCGCGCGATGTCGCTGCGCGGACGCCGATGGACAAGATGGCCGTCAGCAGGGCGGTCGCGGCGCTCGAGGACAAAGGCCTCGTGACTCGCTCCGAGGATGACAACGACCGCCGCGTGCTCGTGCTGGCGCTGTCGCGTGAAGGTCGGAGAGTGTTCAACCGCATCGCCCGCCGCGCCATCTCGTTCGAGCGCCGGCTCCTGGAGCGCCTGAACAGCGATGAGCGGCGCTGCTTCCGGGCGGCGCTCGATCGCCTCGACGAGATAAGCAAAGAGGCCGGGGCGGCGATCGCCTGATCCGCCTCAGAGCGGCTGGCCGCCGACTTTTCGCCGCAGATCGGCGATCAGCGCATCGATGCCCGCCACGCCGCCGCCATTGTTAGCGATCACCGATTTGAACTGGCTCTGCTGCTCGATTGCGAGCCAGATTCCGTCGGCTCCGGCATCGACGACCGACATGGTTCCGTCCGCCGCCCGGTAGACGCGCCAGCTGAAAACCGTCTCGGCGAACGGCTCGCCCGGCTTCACGTCGGCAAACTTGCTGGTCACGACGATGTCGTTGGCGGCGCGATCGACGGACCCGGTGACCTTGAGACGCTGACCGTCATATTCGGCGAGCGCCTCCTGATAAATTTGCGTCGAATAGCGGCGAACCAGCGGGAAATAAATTTCCTTCTGAGCGGGCGTGATGACCCGGGCGTATTGCCCGAGCGCGAACATCGCGACGCGCTTCATATCGACATAGGTATCGACCAGGCGCTCGATTCCGGCGTCGCGAACCGCCCGGTCCGGCGACTTGAACACCGTATTCGCTTCATCGAGAATCTTCGCGATGAAGGCTTCCGCCGCTTGATCCGCGCGCGCGGGCGCGGCGGCGAGCGATATGGCGGCGACAAGCACGGCGAGGCCGGTCCGGCGGGTGATCTGCTTCAGCATGGCCTACTCGATCTCATCCATCTCTTCAAACGACCCGATATCGGGAAGCTCATCGTAGTTTTCAACGCCGTCGCGGATTTCGCGCTCCCGCGACTGCACATAAAAACTGCGGAACGAGGCGTAAGGGTCGAGGGACTTTTCTTTTAGCTGATCAACCGCCTCGATCACCGGTTCGCGGAAGGCGAGGGCGGTTGCGCCGAAGCGCGAATAGCGGGCGATTTCTGCCGGATTCGTTCTTATCCAAAACAAGGGATCGGCGACCGTATCGAATACGCGGCCGACCCCGTCGCGCAATGAACTTGGTCCGAACAGGGGCATGTAGAGATAGGGGCCCGACCCGATGCCCCAGACCGCAAACGTCTGACCGAAATCTTCCGAGTGCGGCGGCGTCCCCCATGTCGCCGCCACGTCGAAAAGTCCGCCGACCCCTACAGTTGAGTTGACGAAAAACCGCGCAAGCGTTTCGCCGGCGCGGCCGGGCTTTCCCTGCAACAGGTCGTTGAGAAAGATTCCAGGGCTCTCCGCGTTGTCGAGGAAGTTGCGCAGCATCCTGCGCATCCCGTCCGTCGTGACGGCTCGGTAGCCCTTGGCCGCGGGTACGAGGAAGGCCTCGTCGAAAACGTTGTTCGCCGAGTACATGGCGCGGTTGAACCCCTCGAAGGGGTCGGAGACGGCGGAGGCGTCCGCCTCCGCTGAAGCCTCCGTGTCCGGAGCAAGCGCGTCGGCGCCGGTTTCCGAAACCGCTGTCTCCGCGGAAGGGTTCGCCCCAAACGGCTCTTGCGCCGCCGCGCGCCCCCAGGAGCCCAGCGTCAAGGCCGCAGCTGCGGCAATCAACTTCCCACTGGCCCTCACTCGGCGCATCACCAACCCTCGGCCTCCCCTGCCTTACTGTCGTATCCTGCCGACTCCGGCACCGAAACAGCTTTTAGCGCAGACCCTGTCTTAACGCCGAGTTACTATCCCATCATCGGTTGCAGTTCACATAAGGATATGTTTATATCTCCCCATGCTGGACGCGACCCTCAACGTATTCCGGGCTGTAGGCGAGGAAACGCGCCTCCGGATCATGGCGCTCCTTTTTCGGGGCGAGCTGACGGTAAGCGAGCTCACCCAGATTCTGGGACAGAGCCAGCCTCGGGTCAGTCGGCATCTGAAAATCCTCGCCGACGCGGGGCTCGTTGAACGCTACCGAGAAGGGTCGTGGATGTTTTACCGCGCGGCGCGGAGCGCCGCCGAGCCGGCCGGGGCCGTCCGGCATCTGCTGGAGAGCCTCGCGGCGTCCGAAGACCGCGTCGTCGCCCGCGATCGCGACCGTTTCACCCAGAGCCGGGAAGCCCGCGCCCGCATCGCGGCCGCCTATTTCGAAAAGAACGCCCGCGACTGGAACGAGGTGCGCCGCCTGCACCTTCCCGAGTCGGACATCGAAGCGCGGATGCGCGACATGATCGGACCGCAAAAGGCCGCGCTATTTGTCGATCTCGGCACCGGCACCGGGCGGATGCTGGAGCTGTTTGCGGACCTCTACGAGCAGGGCGTCGGCTTCGACGTCTCCCGCGACATGCTGGCGATCGCGCGCGCCAATCTCGAGCGGGCGGGCGTCGCCCATGCACAGGTGCGTTATGGCGATCTGTTCTCGGCCCCGATCGAGAACGGCGCGGCCGACCTCGTGTGCCTGCATCAGGTGCTGCATTACCTAGCCGAACCGGACGCGGCCGTGCGCGAGGCCGCTCGGCTGCTGAAACCCGGCGGGCGCCTGCTCATCGCTGACTTCGCGCCTCACGAACTCGAGTTCCTGCGTGAGGCGCACGCCCATCGCCGCCTTGGCTTCTCGGACGATGAAGTGAAGTCATGGCGCCGCGAAGCAGGGCTCGACCTGCTCGCCGCAGACACCCTCGCGCCGCTGTCCGGCGAGAAGCAGAAGCTCACCGTGAAACTCTGGCTGTGCGGGACGCCGGAGTCGGTGCGCAGGCTCAAGTCCAGGGCGGCCTAGCAGGGGCGATCAATGTCCGACCTTCATGTCTCGTTCGAATTCTTTCCGCCGAAAACGGAGGCGATGCAGCAGAAGCTCTGGTCGGCGGTGCAGAAGCTCGCGCCGCTCAGCCCCGATTTCGTGTCGGTGACGTACGGCGCCGGCGGCTCGACCCGAGAGCGCACGCACGAGACAGTGACGCGCATTCTCGCCGAAACCTCGCTCGGCGTGGCCGCGCACCTGACCTGCGTCGCCGCGAGGCGCGAGGAGGTCGACGACGTTCTCCGCCGCTACTGGGCGAGCGGCGTCAAGCACATCGTCGCGCTGCGCGGCGATCCGCCGGGCGGGGCCGGCGAGCCTTACCGGGCGCATCCCGGCGGCTACGCGAACGCGGCGGAACTTGCGGCCGGCGCGCGCGCTGTCGCGCCGTTCGAGATTTCGGTCGGGTGCTATCCGGAAAAGCACCCGGACAGCCCGTCGCTCTCCGCCGACATCGACATGCTGAAGCGCAAGATCGACGCCGGCGCCTCCCGGGCCATTACCCAGTTCTTCTACGACAATACGGTCTACTTCCGCTTTCTCGACCGCGTGCGCGCCGCCGGGATCCAGATCCCGATCGTCCCGGGAGTCATGCCGGTGACGAGCTTTGCCGGTCTGCGCAGGATGGCGGACCTTTGCGGCGCGACAATCCCCGGCCGGCTCGTCAAGCTCTTTCAGAATCTCGACGAGGACCCGGCGACCCGGCAGTTGATCGCGGCGACCGTCGCGGCCGAACAATGCCACGATCTCGCAGAGCAGGGGGTCAAGCACTTCCACTTCTACACGCTGAACCGCGACGACCTCGCCTATGCGCTTTGCCTGATGTTGGGCGTGCGCCCGAAACCCGCATCCCCGAAGAGTTCGGAAGCCGCGGCATGAGCCGGCCGACCTTCGTCAATATCGGCGAGCGGACCAATGTCACCGGCTCGGCGAAGTTCCGCAAGCTGATCAAGGAGGGTCAGTACGAGGAGGCGCTCGCCGTCGCCCGCCAGCAGGTCGAAAGCGGCGCGCAGGTTCTCGACGTCAATATGGACGAAGGCATGCTGGACGGCGTCGCGGCGATGCGCACGTTTTTGCGCCTCATCGCCTCCGAGCCGGACATCAGCCGCGTTCCGATCATGATCGATTCCTCCAAGTGGGAAGTAATTGAGGAAGGCCTCAAGAACGTCCAGGGCAAGGCGATTGTGAATTCCATCTCGCTGAAGGAAGGCGAAGAGAAGTTTCTCGAACAGGCGCGCAAGATCAGGCGCTACGGCGCGGCGACGGTCGTCATGGCCTTCGACGAAAAGGGCCAGGCCGACACGGCGGCGCGCAAGAAGGAAATCTGCGCGCGCTCCTACCGGCTCCTGGTCGACGACGGCTTTCCGCCCGACGACATCATCTTCGACCCGAACATCTTCGCCGTCGCGACCGGCATCGAGGAGCACGACAACTACGCCGTCGATTTCATCGAGGCGACGCGCTGGATCAAGGAGAACCTTCCGGGCGCCAAGGTCTCCGGCGGGGTGTCCAACATCTCGTTTTCCTTCCGCGGCAACGAGCCTGTGCGCGAGGCCATGCACTCGGTGTTCCTCTACCACGCGGTCAACGCCGGCATGGACATGGGCATCGTCAATGCCGGCCAACTGGCGATCTACGACGAAATTCCGCGCGAGCTGCGCGATCCGGTCGAAGACGTCATCCTCAATCGCCGCAAGGACGGAACGGAGCGCCTGCTTGAAGTCGCGGAGCGTTATCGCGGCGAAGCCGGAAAAAGGGCCGAGGCCGACCTCTCATGGCGTTCGGCGCCGGTCGAGGAGAGAATTCGCCACGCCCTGGTCAAGGGGATCGTCGAGTTCATCGCCGAGGACGCCGAGGAGGCGCGGGTCAAGCTCGGGCGACCGCTGTTCGTCATCGAAGGGCCGCTGATGGACGGCATGAACGTGGTTGGGGACCTGTTCGGCGCCGGCAAGATGTTCCTGCCGCAGGTCGTCAAATCGGCGCGGGTCATGAAACAGGCGGTCGCTTATCTGACGCCCTTCATGGAGCAGGAGAAGCGCGAGCAGGGGCTGGACCAGGGAAAGCCGAACGGCGTCGTCGTGATGGCGACGGTCAAGGGCGACGTCCACGATATCGGCAAGAACATCGTCGGCGTCGTGCTTCAGTGCAACAACTACAAGGTGATCGATCTCGGCGTGATGGTTCCGGCGGAGAAGATTCTCGCCGAGGCGCGCGCCAACGCCGCCGATATCATCGGACTCTCGGGGCTCATCACGCCCAGTCTCGACGAAATGCGCCATGTCGCCGCCGAAATGAAGAGGCAGGGCTTTCAAACGCCGCTTCTGATCGGCGGAGCGACGACGAGCAAGGTGCATACCGCCGTAAAGATCGCGCCGAACTACGACGCCGGCGTCATATACGTCGCCGACGCCAGCCGCGCCGTCGGCGTCGTCGGCGCGCTGATCTCGCCGGAAAAGCGCGCGGCTTTCATGGACGAGACGAAGGCCGACTATGCGCGCATCCGCGCGAGCCACGGCAAAGGCGAGGCGCGCGCCAAGCGGAGCCCGCTCGCCGAAGCCCGCAGGCGCCGGCTCTCCCCGAACTGGCCGGAATACGAGCCGCCGCGGCCGGCGTTCATCGGCGTCAGGGCCTTCCGCAATTACGATCTGGCGACGCTCGCGCGCTATGTCGACTGGACGCCGTTTTTCGCCGCCTGGGATCTCGTCGGTCGCTACCCGGACATTCTCGACGACGCCATCGTCGGCGAGCCGGCGCGCGCGCTCCTCGCCGACGCCAAGGCCATGCTGCGCGACATCGTCGAGCGCAAGACACTAACGGCCCATGGCGTCGTCGGGTTCTGGCCGGCGTCGTCGGACGGCGACGACATCATTCTGTATGCCGATGAGACTCGAACGTGCGAGCTTGCGCGCCTCCATGGTCTGCGCCAACAGATGACGAAGCGCGACGAGGCGGCGCCCAACCTCTGCCTCTCGGATTTCGTCGCGCCGATGGATTCAGGCGTTCGCGACTATGTCGGCGCCTTCGCGGTGACGGCGGGAGTCGGCGAGGAAGCGCTGGCGCAGTCCTACGAGAACGCCAACGACAATTACTCGGCCATCATGTCGAAAGCGCTGGCCGACCGGCTGGCCGAGGCTTTCGCCGAACATTTGCATGAGCGCGCGCGTCGGGAGTTCTGGGGCTATGAAAAAGGCGCGCCCGCCAGCGTTGAGGAACTTATCGGGGAAAAGTATCAGGGGATCCGTCCGGCCGCCGGCTATCCGGCGCAGCCTGACCACACCGAGAAGACGACGATCTTCCGCCTTCTGAACGCGGAGGCCAACGCCGGCATGGCGCTGACCGAAAGCCTCGCCATGACTCCGCCCGCCTCGGTGTCGGGACTCTATTTCAGCCATCCGCAGGCGAGCTACTTCGGCGTCGGACATATCGGCCGGGATCAGCTTGAGGACTACGCCCGCCGAAAGGGCTGGGACATTGCGACCGCGGAGAAATGGCTGTCGCCGATCCTTTAGCCCTCGGATCGGAGCTGCGGGCGGCGGTAGAACCGGGCGAGGGCGGACAGGGCGTCCGGCCGCTCGCCTTGCTCCCGTATCGCTCGCAAAGTCGCCGCGCGGTCTCGCTTGGCGAGCCGGCGGCCGCTCGCGTCGGTGACGAGCGGGTGGTGTCGATAAATCGGCGCCGGCCAGCCGAACAACGCCTGCAGCAAGCGGTGGAGATGCGCGGCAGGGGCAAGGTCCTCGCCACGGATCACATGCGTCACCCCTTGCGCCGCGTCGTCATGCGTTGATGCGAGGTGGTAGCTCGTTCCGGAATCCTTCCGCCCGAGCACGACGTCGCCGAACATGCCCGGATCCGCCGCAATCGTTTCCCGACATGCGCCGTCAAGGCTCTCGACCTCGATCGTCAGGTCTTCGAACCGAGCGCCAAGGGCTGCGCGCGCCCGCTCGATCGAGAGGCGCCAGGCGAAGGGCGCGCCGGCCTCGAGCAGGGTGCGCTCCTCGCCAGGATCGAGCGGCGCGCCGATAAAGGCCGGTCCGTCGGGCCCGTCCGGCGCAAGATGGGGGGCGCGCGTAATATCGTCGAGGATCTCGGCGCGGGTCTTGAAGCAGCGATAGACGAGGCCCCGCTCGATCAGCTGTCGGAGCGCGCGCCCGTAATCGTCGAGATGCTCCGACTGCCGACGAACCGGCGTCTCCCACTCAAGGCCGAGCCAGGCGAGGTCCTCGTAGATCGCCTCCTCGAATTCAGGACGGCAGCGTGTCCGGTCGATGTCCTCGATGCGCAGGAGAAAGCGCCCTCCCGCGGCTTCGGCCGCGCGCGCCGCCGTGAGCGCGGAGACGGCGTGCCCCAGATGAAGCAATCCGGTCGGCGAGGGCGCGAAGCGGGTGACGAACATCGAGAAACGCTGTAGCCGGAGATTCATCTGGAGGCCATATGAACGCCGAACTCATTGGTTCTGTCGCGGCGGCGCTGACGACGCTGTCTTTCGTGCCGCAGGCGATCCGGGTGCTGCGGACGGGCGACACGGCGGCGATCTCTCTCGCCATGTACGCCATGTTCGTGGTCGGGATCGCGCTCTGGGAAGTCTACGGGCTGATGATCGGGTCTCTTCCCGTGATCGTTTCCAATATCGTCACTTTCGTGCTCTCCGGGCTTATCCTTGTGCAGAAGATCAGGCATGAACTGCGCAAGTCGAGGGGCTGACCTTGCGGGTCGCCGATCTCGACCGCCGGCGAGTTTCCGCTTATGATCTCCGTCGGGAAGGGGCTCTCAATGGCGGGCGCATTTGATCCGACCGACGGTCCGGACCTCGATGATCTTGCCGAAGCCGGCGCTATTGCGGCGGCGGGCGCGGCGCACGCGTGTCTGTCGTGCGGCGCAGCCGTCGACGGGACGTATTGCGGGTCGTGCGGCCAGAAGAACGACGACCTGAGGCGGAGTTCGCTGGCGCTCGCCCGAGACTTTCTCCAGGACACGTTCGGCTTCGATTCGCGCATGTGGCGGACGCTCGGATTGCTCGCGGCGGCGCCGGGAACGGTGCCGCGGGATTACGCGCACGGCAAACGCTCGCGCTACACGCCGCCTGTGCGCCTGTTCCTCGTCGTCAGCTTCCTCTTCTTTCTAACGCTCGCCCTGACGAAGACGATGTTTATCGCCGTCGAGATATCCTTGAAGACGGATGCGGAAATCGCCGCAGAGAAAAAGCAGCTGCAGGAAGGCTTGGCGCAGGCCGGCGCGGAAATTCCCGAAAATGCGCTCGTCGAGATCGAAGGTCAGCAGGCGGATTGCCCGATCAACATCCGCTCGCGGTTCTTCGTGCGTCCTGGCGACGTGAAGTTTGACGGCGACGCCTGGCGTCAATGCGCCGCGAGCATTCAGCAATCCGTCGAGGTCGAGGCGCCTGACGAAAACGGCGAAGCGCGCGCGCGCGCCGTCCTCAGTCGCTTTCTCGCCGGCGTGACCCAGGCGGTCGAGCATCCGGAGCGGGTCAACGGCGACATCAACGACTGGCTGGCGCGTCTCATCTTCCTGATGGCGCCGATACTCGCGCTCCTGCTCGCCCTGTTCATCCGCGGCAAGGATGCGCTGCTGTTCGATCATCTGGTTCTGTCGCTCTACATGCACGCGGCGGGGTTCGCCGCCGTGGGGCTCGGCCTGCTCGCGGCGATGGCGAAGGTCCCCCACGCCGCGCCCGTCGCCGCCGGCGCGATCGGCCTGTATTTCGTGATCGCTCTGAAACGCGCCTATCGGCGCGGCTGGATCAAGACGGTGTGGACCGCCGCTGTCGGCGGCTTGCTCTACCTGCTCATTCTCGCCTCGGCCGCGACGGCGATGGTGCTGAACGCCGTCTGGCTCAGCGGCGCCTGACGGCGCCGGTCGCCGGCGTCTGGCTGATCCGCGTGCGGCAGCTCAGCTTCCGGCCCCGCCGACGGTCAGCCGGTCGATCTTGATCGTCGGCTGGCCGACGCCGACCGGAACGCCCTGGCCGTTCTTGCCGCACATGCCGACGCCGGGGTCCAGCGCGAAGTCGTTGCCGATCATCGAGACGCGGGTCAGCACGCTCGGCCCGTCGCCGATGAGCGCGGCGTTCTTGATGGGCGCGCCGATCTTCCCGTCCTTCACGCGATAGGCCTCGGTGCAGTTGAACACGAATTTGCCCGAGGTGATGTCGACTTGGCCGCCCGCGAAGTGCACGGCGTAGATGCCGTCCTTCACGGTGCGGATGATGTCTTCGGGCCTCGCGTCGCCCGCGAGCATCATGGTGTTGGTCATGCGCGGATAGGGCATGCAGGCGAAGTTCTGCCGCCGGCCGTTGCCGGTCGGCTGCGCGCCCATCAGGCGCGCATTGAGGCGGTCCTGCAGATAGCCGACGAGGATGCCGTCCTCGATCAGCGTCGTGCGCGAGGTCGGCGTTCCCTCGTCGTCGACGGTGAGCGAGCCGCGCCGCGCATGGAGCGTGCCGTCGTCAACGATGGTGACGCCCCGGGCCGCGACCCGCTCGCCCATCCGGTTGGAAAAAGCCGACGCCTTCTTCCGGTTGAAGTCGCCTTCAAGGCCGTGGCCGACGGCTTCGTGCAGGAGAACGCCGGTCCAACCCGGTCCGAGCACGACTTCCATCTCCCCGGCCGGGGCCGGTTCCGCGGAAAGATTGACGAGGGCCTGGCGCAGCGCCTCGTCGACGCCGGCCTGCCAGGCGTCCGGCGACAGATAGCGCTGGTAATGTTCGCGTCCGCCGGCGCCGTAGCTCCCAGACTCCTGTCGGTCGCCTTCTCCAGCCGTCACCGAGACGTTGAAGCGCACGAGCGGACGAAAGTCCCGCACCACGTCGCCGCCGGGGCGCATGATTTCGACAGCCGACCATTCGCCCGAGAGCGAGACGGAAACCTGCCGCACCCGCTTGTCCCTCGCCCGCGCATAAGCGTTGACCGCCTCGAGCAGCTTGACCTTCTCCGCGAACGGGATCGGGGAGAGGGGGTTCTCGTCCGTATAGAGCCTCGCATTGGTCCGCGCCGGCGGCGCAGCGAGCACGCCGCTGTGACCGGATTTGACCGCCTGCACCGCGCCGGCGGCTCGTTTCAGCGCCGCCTCGGAGAGTTCGGAGGCATGGGCGAAGCCGGTCGATTCGCCGACGACGGCCCGCAAGCCGAAGCCCTGCTCCACATTGAAGCTCGCATTTTTCAGGCGGTTGTCGTCGAAAACGAGCGATTCCGACTGGGCGTGTTCGAGATAAAGCTCTCCGTCGTCGGCGCCTTTGAGAGCGTCGTTCAGGATCGCTTCCGCACGGGTCTGATCAAGGTCGGTCTTATTGAAGAAGTAGGAGTTCGACATTTGCATCATTTAGGGGCGCCCGTCTTGCGCATCAACGAAAACCCGCGCCGCTCCGGCGTTCGGCGGAGGGTGAGGGCATGGGCGCTGCGACCTTTTTCCGCGAGCCGCGCGGGTGACGCCTTCCGGTAACGGGAGTAAAAGCCGCCATTCTCTTCGGTCGGATGGGTCACGCCAGATTTCCGGGTCGAGCCGGCTTTCTTTGTTGAGGGTGCGATGAAGCATTTGCGGACGGGATTGTTCGAGGCGCCGGCGGTGGCGCTGGCAGGCGCCCTCTCGATCCTTGGCGGCGGCGCAGCGCTGGCCCTGCCCGAGGACAAGGGCGTCGCCCTGGTCCCGGCGGCCTCGAAGGTCGCCGAGGAGATCCATTTTTTCCACAACTGGATCCTGATGCCGGTCATCACCGGCATCAGCCTCTTCGTCCTCGCGCTGCTGCTGTGGATCATTATTCGCTTCAACGCCAAGGCGAATCCCAAACCGCAGCAGTTCAGCCACAACACCCTGCTTGAGGTCGTCTGGACGGGCATCCCGATCCTCATTCTGGTGTACATCGCACTGTTTTCGTTCGATCTCCTCTACAAGGAAGACCTGATCCCGGACGGCAAGCGGATTGTCGCCGAGGGCGACGGCGCAGCGACCACATTCACGATCAAGAATGATTTTCCGGAATCGCGCCGGGTTGTTCGGCCGGAGCACGTCATCGTCGAGATTGAGTCTCCGGCCGGCGATCGGCGCCTCCGGCGCGGGGCGGGTTATTCGCTCGCCGGGCTCGGCGAGAGCGATGTGACGGTGACGCTCAAACAGCCGCTCGCCGTCGGCGAACGGGTGGTGATCACGGCCGGCCGCAGCCTCGTGGGCGCGAACGGACTGTTCGGCGGCGCGGAGAATGCTGAAATCGCGCTTGCGCCGTCGGTGACGCTGAAGGTGGTCGGCAACCAGTGGAACTGGACTTACGCCTATCCCGATTTCGGCGATTTCGATTTCATCTCCAACATGATGCCGAAAGAAAAGACCACGCCGGCTCTTTACCGCTTCGAGGTCGATAACCGCGTCGTCGTTCCGGTCGGCGAGACGGTCCGCGTCACCACCACGGGGTCCGACGTGATCCACTCCTGGGCGCTCCCGAATTTCGGCATCAAGATCGACGCCGTGCCGGGCCGGATTAACGAAACTTGGTTCAAGGCCGACCGGGAAGGGGTCTATTACGGGCAGTGCTCCGAAATCTGCGGCGTCAAGCATTCGGCCATGCCCATCGGCGTCGAAGTCGTCTCGCGCGAGGCGTTCTGCAACTGGGTGCGGGCGCGGCAGTCCGAATACGGGATCGAGCGGACCGAGGAGCAGCGCCGCGCCGAGCCGGTCTGCGGCGCCATGATGCCGGCGGCCGTCGCGGCCGCGGACACGTCTTTGACCTTCGCCGAGGCCGAGTCGGCGCAAAGTGAACAAACCCCCGCCGCCGCGGAACCGGCGAAAGTCAATTAAGGGCGCGATATCATGGCTCACGCACCGACCGACACTGCGCAGCGTACGGCCCACGCCGAGGATCGCAGCCACGCCCATGGAGGCCAGGGCCACGATCACGCCCATGACCACAAGCCGCCCTTTCTCGTGCGATGGCTGTGGTCGACCAACCACAAGGATATCGGCACGCTCTATCTGATCTTCGCTATTCTGGCCGGGATCATCGGCGGCGCCCTGTCGGGCCTGATGCGCTGGGAGCTGGCCGAGCCCGGCATTCAGGTGCTGACAGGCGTCCTCGGCACGCAGGACGAAGCGGCCGCCGAGCATTTCTACAACGTGCTCATCTCCTATCACGGCCTCATCATGATCTTCTTCATGGTGATGCCGGCCATGATCGGCGGGTTCGGCAACTGGTTCGTGCCGATCATGATCGGCGCGCCGGACATGGCGTTCCCGAGGATGAACAACATCTCCTTCTGGCTTTACGGCGCCTCCGGCGTCCTGCTGACGATGTCGTTTTTCGTCGCCGGCGTCGGGGAGTATCCTGGCTTCGGCGGCGGCTGGGTGCTCTATCCGCCCCTGTCCGGGCCGAACGGGCATAACGGCCCTGCGATGGACCTCCTCATCCTGTCGCTGCACCTTGCCGGCGCGTCGTCCATCCTCGGGGCGATCAATTTCATCACCACGATCTTCAATATGCGCGCCCCGGGCATGACGCTGCACAAGATGCCGCTGTTCGCCTGGTCGGTGCTGGTGACGGCCTTCCTTTTGGTGCTGTCGCTCCCGGTGCTCGCTGGCGCGATCACCATGCTGCTGACCGATCGCAATTTCGGCACCGCATTCTTCAACCCGGCGGAAGGCGGCGACCCGCTGCTGTTCCAGCACCTCTTCTGGTTCTTCGGCCACCCCGAGGTCTACATCCTGATCCTGCCGGGCTTCGGCATGATCAGCCACATCGTCTCGACCTTCTCCCGGAAGCCGATCTTCGGCTATCTCGGCATGGCCTACGCCATGGTGGCGATCGGGTTCGTCGGCTTCATCGTCTGGGCGCACCACATGTACACGGTGGGGATGACCGTGAACATGAAAGCCTATTTCGTCGCAGCGACCATGGTCATCGCGGTGCCGACCGGGATCAAGATCTTCTCCTGGATCGCCACGATGTGGGGCGGCTCGATCGACTTCAAGACGCCGATGCTGTGGGCGATCGGCTTCATCTTCCTGTTCACCGTCGGCGGCGTCACCGGCGTGGTGCTCGCCAACGCCGCCATCGACCACTACCTGCACGACACCTATTACGTCGTCGCGCATTTCCATTACGTGCTGTCGCTCGGCGCGGTCTTCGCGATCTTCGGCGGCTGGTATTACTGGTTCGGGAAGATGACCGGAAGGATGTACCGCGAGTGGCTCGGCCAGCTCCACTTCTGGGTGATGTTCGTCGGCGTGAACCTCATCTTCTTCCCGCAGCACTTCCTCGGGCTTCAGGGAATGCCGCGTCGCTACATCGATTATCCGGAGGCCTACGCTTACTGGAATTGGGTCTCCTCGATCGGCTATGCGGTGACCCTCGTCGGCATGCTGGTGTTCCTCCTCGCCATGGTTGATGCGTTTTTCTTCTATCGAAGGAAAGCGCCGGCCAATCCGTGGGGCGAGGGCGCGACGACTCTCGAGTGGACGCTGCCCTCGCCGCCGCCGTTCCACCAGTTCAACGAGCTGCCGCGCTTCGACAAGGACGCCAAGGCTTTCCACTGAAACCCTGCCGGTCCGGCTGTTGTCGCCAGCGCTGAGTGTTTCGCGTGAAACGCCAGCAAATTCAACGTAGTTCGGAATAATCTCCCGATCCGCCCTTAGCCTCATCGTCCTTTGCGGCGTCAAAGCGGGCGCCGCGCCCGGCGCGCCGACGCCCGCGCTGGGCCCCGACTCGGCGTGGTCGCCCGATCTCATTCCGAGCGTCTGTTTCGTCTCGCTTTTGCTCGCCACGTTCGAAACCTTTCGTCATCCGCGTTCAGACGAACTGCGAATTTTCATTGGGAGGCTTTGCGCGCTTTCGCGGCTCTGCCCTGAAGCACGCAGCATCATAAGGGCGCCGGGGAGGTGTGGGATAACTTATGGTTAATTCCCTCCGCGGTTGAATCCGTCCACGGAGGAATGCGGGGTCCCATGGTTAACGCCCCCGGTCGCGGCCGACGTCCGGCGCGCTGCGGCCGCGATTACCCGCAAGGCGCGGCGGCATGCCGCAGCAGGCTCTTATATCCGTATAGGGATCAGCGCGTCGGACGCAAAAAAAGCGCCGACCCGGAGGCCGGCGCCGCCGATGGCGGAGACGCGCCCTTTACGACGCGTAGTATTCGACGACGAGGTTCGGCTCCATCTGGGTCGGGTAGGGGACCTCTGAGAATTCCGGCACCCGCACGAGGGTCGCCGTCATCTTCTTCGGATCGACGTCGATATATTCAGGAATGTCGCGCTCGGCGCTCTGCAGGGCTTCGAGCACCAGCGCCATGTTCTTGGACTTCTCCTTGATCTCGACGACGTCGCCCGGCCTGCAGCGATAGGAGGGGATGGTGACGCGCTTGCCGTTCACCGTGACGTGGCCGTGATTGACGAACTGGCGCGCGGCGAACGGCGTCGGCACGAATTTCGCCCTGTAGACGATGGCGTCGAGGCGGCTTTCGAGCAGGCCGATCAAGTGTTCGGAAGTGTTTCCCCGGCGCCGCGCGGCTTCCGCAAAGATGCCCTCGAACTGCTTTTCGGAGATGTTCCCGTAATAGCCCTTGAGCTTCTGCTTGGCGCGGAGCTGCAGGCCGAAATCCGACAGCTTTCCCTTGCGGCGCTGGCCGTGCATGCCGGGGCCGTAGTCGCGCTTGTTCACCGGAGATTTGGGTCGGCCCCAGACATTCTGCCCGACACGGCGGTCGAGCTTGTACTTGGCGCGGATGCGCTTGGTCATTGGTCCTCTCGATGGCGCCCGCTGGCCCCGGGGCTGATCCCCGGCGCGATTTCAACGGCAGGAAGGGCGCCGCCCGTCATGAAGGCGTGCGGGATAGCGGCGCGGATGACGGGTGTCAAACGCCGCCAGCGCCGCAGGTCAGGACCAGCGCCGCAGGCCCGGACCGGCGCCGCAGGCTCTGGACGGAAGTCGGAAAGGCCCCGAGAAAGGACCATGAACTCGAATCCGTTCGACCTCGCCGGCCGGACCGCCCTGGTGACCGGCGCCTCGTCCGGCATTGGCGCCCGGCTCGCCTCAGTGCTGGCGGGGGCCGGCGCACGCGTCGTCCTCGGGGCCCGGCGCAAGGCCGAGCTTGAGGCGCTCGCCGCCGGGATCGTCGCCCGGGGCGGGGCGGCCCGCGCCGTTGCGCTCGACGTGACCGACGAAGCCTCGGTCATCGCCGCCTATGACGAGGCGGAGCGCGTCTTCGGCCCGGTCGACACCATCGTCGCCAATGCCGGGATCGCCGTCGAGGGCCGCGCGACCGACCTGCCGGTCGCCGAGTTCGACCGGCTGATGGCGGTGAACCTGCGCGGCGTCTTCCTTACCGTGCGCGAGGGCGCCAAGCGCCTGATTGCGAATGGCAGCAAGGAGAAGGAGAACGGCCGCATCGTGATCATCTCCTCGATCACGGCGAAAAAGGCGTTCCGAAGCTCCGCCGTCTATGCCGCCTCCAAGGCGGGGGCCTCGATGCTCGGCAAGTCGCTGGCGCTCGACTGGGCGCGGCTGGGCGTCAACGTCAACATGATACTGCCCGGCTATATCGCGACCGACCTCACCAGCAGACTGTTCACGGCGCCCGCCGGCAAGGAGCTTCTCGAGTCGTTTCCGAGGCGGCGCCTCGCGCGTGAATCCGATCTTGACGGGGCTCTGCTGTTCCTTTGCTCTGACGCGGCGCGGCGCGTCACGGGCGCCGAGATCGTCATCGACGACGGTCAGAGTCTTTGAGGAGGGGGCATGGCGGGACCGCTCAGCGGCGTCAGGATCATCGAGTTCGCCGGCCTCGGGCCGGGGCCGTTCTGCGCGATGATGCTCGCCGATCACGGCGCCGAGGTCATCCGCATCGACCGCAAGGGCGGCGGCGACATGCTCCAAGGCCCGCTCCTGCGGTCGCGCAAGTCGATCGTGATCGATATTAAGGCGCCGGCGGGCGCGAGCCTCGCGCGCGAACTGGTTCGGTCGGCCGACGGGCTCATCGAAGGCTTCCGCCCCGGCGTGATGGAGCGCCTTGGACTTGGTCCTGACGTTCTGCTCAAGGACAACCCGAAGCTCGTCTATGGGCGGATGACGGGCTGGGGGCAGACAGGTCCGCTCGCCCACGCCGCGGGACATGACATCAACTATATCGCCGTCTCGGGCGCGCTCTCGACCTGCGGCCGCGCCGGCGACAAGCCGACCCCGCCCGTCAACTATCTCGGCGACTTCGGCGGCGGCGGCATGATGCTCGCCTTCGGCATGACGGCGGCCATGCTGGCGGTGAAAAACGGCGCGCCGGGTCAAGTGATCGACTGCGCTATGACCGACGGATCGGCGGCGCTGACGGCGATGACCTGGGGCTTCTACAATCTCGGCGTCTGGAAGGACGCGCACGGCGTCAACATGCTCGACACCGGCGCCCATTTCTACGAAGTCTACGAGACCAGAGACGGCAAATGGATTTCAGTCGGCGCCATCGAACCGCAGTTCTACGCGCAGCTGCGCCGCAAGCTCGGGCTTGAAGACGACGCCGATTTCGACGCCCAGCACGACCGCGAGCGCTGGCCGTCGCTGAAAGAGAGGCTGGCCGCCCTGATCCGGACCCGGAACCGCGCCGAGTGGGATGCGATATTCGAAGGAACCGACGCCTGCGTCGCGCCGGTGCTTTCGCTCCGCGAGGCGCCCGTCCATCCGCATAATGCGGCGCGGGGGACCTTCATCGAAGTCGGCGGCGAGACGCAGCCGGCGCCGGCCCCGCGCTATTCCGCGACCGCGACCGACCCGCCGAGACCGCCCGCGCCAGCCGGCGCGCAGACTGACGAGATCCTCAGCAGGATCGGCAAGACCCGCGCGGAGATCGACGCGCTGCGCGCGGCCGGCGTCGTCGCCTGAAGGAGCCGTCGCCGGCGTTTCCGCGCCGTTCTAGGCGCAGCAGAAATCGCATCAACTCTTTTCAGGAGGTCGGCCCCGCTACGCCGCCATAGCCTTCTTGAAGTTCTCGTCGATCTTGTCGAGGAACTTTTCGGTCGTCATCCATTTCTGCTCGGCGCCGATGAGGACTGAGAGGTCTTTCGTCATGTGGCCGGTCTCGACCGTTCGGATGACCGTTTTCTCGAGCGTGTCGGCGAATTTCACGAGTTCGGGCGTTTCGTCGAGCTTGCCGCGATGGGCGAGGCCGCGCGTCCACGCGAAGATCGAGGCGATGGGATTGGTCGAGGTCTGCTCGCCGCGCTGGTGTTGGCGGTAGTGACGCGTCACGGTGCCGTGCGCGGCTTCGGATTCCATTGTCTTGCCGTCGGGCGTCAGCAGCACCGAGGTCATGAGGCCGAGCGACCCGAAGCCCTGTGCGACCGAGTCCGACTGCACGTCGCCGTCATAGTTCTTGCACGCCCAGACGTAACCGCCGGACCACTTCATGCATGACGCCACCATGTCGTCGATCAGGCGATGTTCGTAGGTGAGCTTCGCGGCGTCGAACTGCGGCTTGAATTCCTTTTCGTAGGTCTCCTGGAAGATGTCTTTAAAGCGGCCGTCATACTTCTTCAGAATCGTGTTCTTGGACGAGAGATAGAGCGGATATTTCCGGGCGAGGGCGTAGGAGAAGCAGGCGCGCGCGAACTCGCGGATCGAGTCGTCGAGATTGTACATGCCCATGTAGACGCCGGCGCCCGGCGACTGGAATACTTCCCTTTCAATCACTTCGCCGTTCTCGCCTTCCCACTTCATGGTGAGCTTCCCCTTGCCGGGGAACGTGATGTCGGTCGCCCGGTACTGGTCGCCGAAGGCATGGCGGCCGATGATGATCGGCTGAGTCCAGCCGGGCACGAGGCGCGGGACGTTCCGGATGATGATGGGCTCGCGAAAGACGACGCCGCCGAGGATATTGCGGATGGTGCCGTTGGGAGACTTCCACATCTCCTTGAGGCCGAACTCCTTCACGCGCGCCTCGTCGGGCGTAATTGTCGCGCATTTGACAGCTACGCCGTATTTTTTGGTCGCCTCCGCAGACTCGACGGTCACGCGGTCGTTCGTGCGATCGCGTTCTTCGATTCCGAGATCAAAATATTTGAGATCAATGTCGAGGTAGGGATAGATGAACTTGTCCTTGATCATCTTCCAGATGATCCGGGTCATCTCGTCGCCGTCCATGTCGACGACGGGATTCTTCACCTTTATTTTCGCCATGGAGTTTCCTTACGTGAGCGGCGCGAGAAAGGCCGGGCCTATAGCACCGGGGGGGCCCTCCGAAAAGCCGCGCGCGCCCGCGCCGCGGCCCCGGGCGGCCGGTCGTCAGGACGAGCGCGGTCCCGCGTCGAAAATCGTGGTCGAGGGAGCGGCGCTGCCGATCCGCAAGCCGTCGATCCTGTTCAATCTGGCCCGTTTCCTGGCGCGGCGGAACATTCGCGGCGGCTGGCGGCTCTGGCTTCATCTCATCGATAGCGGCGCCCTCGACCAGGTCGCGCGTTATGAGCTTCAGGGGCCGGCGAGGGCGGCGCCGCTGCTCGTCCCCCTCTACCGGCGGGAGTCGAGCTGGTCGGAAGCCGAAGTCGCCGAATACGAATGGAAGGTCGTCCGCGCGGTCATCGAGCGCCTCTCGGCGTCATCGCGCGATTTCGCGCTGATCGACTGCGGCGCCGATATCGGTCTCGTCGCCTCGGCGCTCGCCCGCGGTTCGGAACGCGTCAAATCTGTCGTCGCTTATGAGCCGAACAGAGAGGCGTTCGCTCTTCTGGAGGCTTCGCTCAATTGCTGGCCGATCGAGGCCCGCGCCGTTCCTGCCGGCGTCGGCGAGAGAGCGATGCGCGCCCGCCTTGTGGAGGTCGAGGGCAACGCCAGCGCGCACGCCCGCTATCTGGTCGAAGATCCCGACGGGCCGATCGAAGTCCGGCGAGTTGATGACGAGCCCGTTCCAGCGCATCTCGGCGTCGTGCTCAAGGTCGATGTCGAAGGGCTCGAGCTCGCCGTCGTGCGCGGCGCGCTTGAGACCTTGCGCCGAGCCCCGGAATTCGTGGTGACGTTTGAGGCTCATCCGAAAGTCGTCCGGCGAACGGGCGTCGACCCCTGCGCCGTCATACAGCTCATCGCCTCGACGGCGCCGATCGATGTCGCCATCGCTGAGCTCCCGGGCGTTGCAATCGACCCTCAGGCGCCATTCTTCTCGCAGCTGGGCGCGGCGTCGGAGCAGATCTGCAATGTAGTCTGCATGAGGAAACCACGACCGCTTGCGGTCTCGACCCGGGATCAGCCACAATCCGGCGATGGCCGAGAAGCGAGTGGGGCTTAGGGATCTAGCGGCGCATTTGCGCCCGGCGCCGGCGTTCGTTCTCGTGCGCCCGCAGCTCGGCGAGAACATCGGCGCCGTTGCGCGTGTGATGCTGAATTTCGGCGTCCGCGAGCTCCGCCTCGTCGATCCGAGAGACTCCTGGCCTAACCCCGCTGCGCGCGGTCCGGCCTCTGGGGCCGACGTCGTTCTCGATGAGGCGAAGGCGTTTGCCGCTCTCGATGAAGCGCTCGCCGACTGCCGCTATGCGCTGGCGACGACCGCCCGGCCGCGCGAATTGCTCGTTCCGGTGCTGGATCCGGCGGCGGCCGCGGCTGAATGCCGCCGGCGCATCGCGCGCGGCGACCGAGTCGCGGTCCTGTTCGGCGCCGAGCGGTCCGGCCTCACCAACGACGAGCTTTTGCGCGCCGACGCGATCGTCTCCATTCCGGTCAATCCGGCGTTTGCGTCGCTGAACATCTCGCAGGCCGCGCTCGTCCTCGCCTATGAATGGGCGAAGGCTGACGATCGGGCGGGTTTTTCAAGCGAACTCCAGTCGGCGGCCCCCGCCACCAAAGAGGAGTTCGAGGGTTTCATGCGGCATCTGATCGGCGCGCTCGACGAAGTCGGCCATTTCTTTCCGGCGCATATGCGCGAATCCATGGAGCAGAATCTGCGGGCGTCCTTCGTCCGCGCCGGCCTCACCGAGTCGGAAGTGCGAACGCTTCGCGGCGTTGTGAAATCTTTCGAACGAGCGCGCGGGCGGCGACGCTCCCATGAATAGCGCTTCAGGCGACGGGCCGGGCGTCGAGCGGCTCGACCGGGCCGCGGCGCTCTCGCAGCACCGGTTCCGCTTCTACGATTTCGTGATGGCGGCGTTCGTCGCCGTGCTGATCTGCTCCAACCTAATCGGCGCCGCGAAGCTCGTCAGCTTCGGCGACGTCCGGATCGGCCCCTTTGATCTTGGCGTGTTCGGGGCGGGCATCCTCTTTTTTCCGATCTCCTATGTGATCGGCGACATACTCACCGAGGTGTACGGCTATGCGCGTGCGCGCCGGGTGGTGTGGGCGGGCTTCGGGGCCGTCGGCTTCATGGCGTTCATGTCGTGGGTCGTCGTTTCGATGCCGCCTGCGCCCGGGTGGGAAGGACAGGCGGCCTACGAGGCTGTTTTTGGGCAGACGCCGCGCATCGTGCTCGCTTCGATGATCGCCTTTTGGTGCGGGGAGCTCGCCAACGCTTTTGTACTTGCACGGATGAAAGTCCTAACGCAGGGGCGCCATCTGTGGACGCGGACCATCGGCTCGACGGCGGTCGGGCAGGGCGTCGACAGCCTCCTTTTCTATCCGATCGCTTTTCTCGGCGTGTGGTCGACCGAGCAGGTCCTGACCGTGATGTTCACCAACTACGCGCTGAAGGTCGCCTGGGAGGCGCTGCTGACGCCGGTCACCTATCAGGCGGTAGGCTTCTTGAAGCGCGCCGAGGGCGTCGACGTTTACGACTCCGAGACGAACTTCACGCCATTTTCGGCGCGTCCCTGAAGCGCCGCGCAGGTCGACGCCGCCGCAGAAAATGGCTCTAGCGTTTCGCGTGCGACGACTCTGGCTGATTGACCAACGCCGCGTCTCGTTCAACCAAGTGGCGAAATGCGATGCGGAAAGGTCACTTGGCGCCGGCTCGATGTCGCGTCCGGCGGCAACTCGCTTGCGCGTCGGGTCCATAATGGGCTTCTATAGCGCAAGCAAAGTTCGGTCAGTTGCATATGATGTTCGCCGTGAAGCTATGGGCGGCCTTGGCCGCCGCAGCCGCAGTTTCCGCGTCGGCGGCCGCCGCAAACGTCATCACGATAACCGGCGGCGCCGGAAGCCTGACATGCAATGGGGCCCTTGCAGCTCAGTGTCAGGGGTTTACCGGCGCCGGGAGTCCCGGCGAGCCCGCGGGGCTGGGCATCCTCTCCGATACGGCGGTCGATGAGTATAATGGAACGCCGTCAAGCATAGCTGAGGAAGCGGCGCGGCTGAACATCTTGGCCGGAACGTCGTTCACGGGCGCCTCGGGCGTCCGCACCGCCGGGACCGGCGGCGACATGAACTTCCAGACGCTGGCGCTCTATGTCGTGATGAAGATCGGCAATGACTCGATATTCATCAAGAACATTTCAGGCGGTCTGCTGACGATCAACTACGACTCATTCGCCGCGCAGGGCTCCGGCCTCAGCCACTACACGGAATTCGGCGCGCCGGTCGTTCCGGTTCCCGCCGCGCTCTGGCTGATGGTCGCCGGTCTCGCCGGCCTCGGGTTCGCCGCCCGAAGGAAGCCGGCGTAATTACGCGCTCGGTTCGAGAAACCGCACGTTGATCGCCATTTCCGGCAAGATGCGCGGATCGAGCCTGTCGAAGCCGATCCGTACGCGCACCGTCGCCTTGCTGCGATCCGCGGACGGAATGGTCGCGATCACATGCGCGGGCAGCATAAGATCCGGGTAGGCGTCCAGGACGGCCTCGACTTTCTGGCCCTCGGTCACCTGGGCGATGTAGGCTTCGCTGACGTCGACCTCGATTTCGAGACTTTCCATGTCGACGATCGTGCAGACGCCGGTTCGCGTGAAGCCGCCGCCGGCCGACACCGGCGAGATGATTTCGCCGGGCTGCGCCGACTTGTTCACGACGACGCCGTCGAAAGGCGCACGGATTTCGTAGCGGTCGAGCTGGGCGGCCTCGCGGGCAGCCTCGGCGACGAACGCGTTGCGCTGCGCGAGGGCGGAGTCGTAACGCGCCTTAGCCTCGGTGAGCAGGGCGATGCTGGCGAAGCCCTGCTTCTGGAGCTCGCGCGTCCGGCGCAGCACGCGGCCAGCCTCGGCGAGCGTCGCTTCGGCCGATTCCGCGCGCGCCTTGGCGCTGGCCGCCTCCGCCGCGGCGAGCGTCGACTCGAGGACGGCGAGCACGTCGCCCTTCTTCACCTTGAGGCCCTCTTCGACCCGGACCTCGACGAGGCGCCCGGTGACTTCAGCGGCGACAGTCGCCTGCCGCCGCGCCACCACATAGCCCGAGGCGATGAGCCTCCCAGGCTGCGCGGGCGGCGCCGATGTCGACGCAGAATCCGAAGACGTCGCGGCGACCGGCTCGGCCGCCGGAGGCGCCGGTTTAAGAATCCATCCGCCGGCGGCCCCGAGCGCGAGCATGGCGGCGCCGATCCCGCCTGCAGCGAGCGGCGAGACTCCGGGGCGCGTCACTGTGTCATTGCTTCGCTCGATCCGCAGCGATTTCAGCAATTCGGACTTGTCGTCCAAGATGGAACTCCGTTTCCCGAGGTTCTAGGCGCGCGAACGACGGCGCGCAATCAATGACCGCTGTCGATCCGGTTGAAACGCAAGGCCTTTTCCCCCGCCCGGGATTGCACGCGGTGGGCGGCTTCGCCTAGGAAGCGTGCGCCGCGGACCGCCTGGCGCGTCCGGTCGGCTTGCGACCTTGACGAAGAGACATGCCATGACCCCGCTTCAAGCCGCCGCTCTGTGGATCGGTCTCAACGTGCTCCTTCTCATCTTCTTGAGCGCACGGGTCGGGCAGATGCGCAACCGCCTCAAGATCAACCTCGGCGACGGCGGAAATCCCGAGATGGTCAAGGCCATTCGCGCCCACGGAAATTATACGGAATACGCGCCGCTCGCGCTGGTCGGACTTGTCGCGCTGGCCGAAGTCGGCGCCAATGTCGCGATCGTTCATGTGCTCGGCGGCTTTTTCTTCTTCGCCCGCATCGCCCACATGCTCGGCCTTGGACTTGGGGTGTGGCCGATGGGGCGCTTTATCGGCACGCTGTCGACCATGCTGAGCCTGCTCGCCACGGCGGCGCTCCTCATCTATTTCGCGGCGTTCTGAGCCGTTAACGATTGCTGAAGGCGGCGCCCTTTACCGGGAATTTACCCTGAATTGGGACGGTTTCGACCGCCGCGGCTTTGCGCGGCATGTCGGAACGGGCGTCATGAAGAAGATCACCCATTGCCGGGTCTGCGGATCGAAGGCGCTCTCTCCGGCCTTTTCCCTCCCGGGACTTGGAGCGCCGACGCAGGGTTTCGCCGGGCGACGGCCTTCCGACGTCGATTTCGTCTATTGCGACCCGATGCGCGACGCGCGCGCCTGCGGACTCCTGCAGTCGGCCTATTCGGGGCTGTCGCCCGCCGCCCCCGACGAGCCTTCCGGGCGCTATTCGTCCGTACGCAATCATTTGCGCCAGATGGCGACGGAGGCGCTCGAACTCATTTCCGGCCGCGACTGCGCGGCGCTCGACATCGGCTGCGCCGATGGCACGCTGCTTTCATTTTATCCGCGCTGGGTCGAACGATTCGGGGTGGATCCCAGCGATCAGGTCGAGCAAGTCGGCGACTGGGCATGGACCGCGAAGGCCGCCTTTCCGTCGGCGGAGCTTGATCGCGCCTTTGGAACCAAGAAATTCGACATCGTGACGGCGGCCTCCGTTCTGGAGCGCCTGGACGATCCGCGCGCTTTCCTTGCGCGGGTCAAGGCGCTGCTCGCGGCGGACGGAGTCTTCGTGCTCGAGACGCTCTACGCGCCCATGACGCTGACGCGCACCCTGGTCGAAGCGGTCGCCAGCGCCTCCGCCGCCGTATATTCGCTGGGCGTCATCGAGCGTCTCGTTCGCGACAGCGGGCTCAAGATCTTTCGAGGCCTTCTTACCGACAAGTGCGGCGGCTCGCTGCGCCTGTTCATCGCCCATGCCGACGCCGCCGACCATGATTTTGATCCCTGGTATGAGCGTCTTGCGCGCCTTTGGGACGAAGAGAACGCGCTTTCCCTGCGGTCGCAGGCGCCATACCAGGCGTTGGAGCGCCGCGCTCTCGAAGCCCGAGGCCGCTTTCGCAA
>JACADZ010000043.1 GCA_013389105.1 Parvularculaceae bacterium
CCAGCGATAGATGGCGTTCAGAACCGCCGTCAGGTCGCGCGTGCGATTGGTGCGCGTGCCCGAAATGTCATAGGTCACGCCCTGCACGATGATGACGGCGCCGTCGTCGAACTCGCCATCAGCGTGGGAGGCCGAACCCTGGAACGACAGAACGCCGGGCCCGAGGTCGAAGCGCGCGTTGAATTCCGCCTCGAAGCCGTATGTAAACGACCCTGGAACATTGACGAGCGCGGTCGTCGTGTCGGTGGCCGAGATCGTGGTCACCACCTGGAGATCCTTGACATCGGAAACGTAGGCCGTCAGCGCGGTGTCGAGCCACGGGAACAGGCTCCCCTTCCAGCCGATTTCGCCGCCAAGGACGGATTCCTTCTCATAGGAAAGGAAGTCCACATTGATCGTGCCGGTATTGAAACCGCCGGGACGGAACGCCGTCGCGACTCGGGCATAGATGATGTTGTCGTCGTCGAGCCGATAACGGATCGTCCCCGTCGGCTTGAAGCCTGTCGAGGATTGCGCATCGGTCGCCGGCCCGAGCGATGAGTTGACCGGCACAGGCGCGCTGTCGACCCGCCTGAAAAGGAAATCGCGTTGATCGTCGAGATAACGGCCTTCAAAACTGATGGTCAGGCGATCCGTTGCGTCCCATTCGGCAAGGCCGAACACCGACCAGCTCTCGATCTCTTCGAGGGTGAAATCCGACCGGGTTGCAATTTCACGCAAGGCCGCGACGGTGGTGACGCCTGAATTCAGCGTCGCAATGTCGCTTTCGGATTTCTGATAGTCAAAGCCGAACAGCCAGCGCAGATTGTTCGAATCCCAGTCTTTCGAGGCGAGCCGCGCTTCGAAGCCGTAGCGCGAAAAGTCTTCTGTTTGCGCGACCGTAAGATCGGAGCCGCCGACGTCTTCAAAGCCGAGGAAGTGATCGAGGTCATCATTGAAACGGCCGCCGGTGCGATCGCGGTGCACGCCGACAATCGTAAGATCGCCAAGGCCGGCATCAGCCTCGATTTCAAGGAAAAGCGTCGTCTCGTCGATTTCGACGCGGCCGAAGCGCGAGCCGTTGCGCTCGAAGGGCGAGGGGTCGAACCGTTCGGCGCGTCCCGCCACGTCGAGGCGGCGCCCCAGCGCCGTGAAACTCGGCGCGTCGGTGGACGATACCTCGCCGGTGAAGGTGATCTTCAAGCCATCGCTTACCGCATAAGTGGCGGAAGCACGCCCGCCGACGAAGCTCTGATCATCGACGTTTTCGCCCGTGTTGACGTCCGTGTAAAAGCCGTCGGTTTGATCATACCCGGTTACGGCGAGCCGCACGCCGAGCTCATCCTTCACGATCGGCAAGTTCAAGACGCCCTCGCCGTTGATCCGCGCTCGGTTGTCATAACTAGCGCCAAGCTCAGCATAAAACGCATCGAGCTCGGGGCGCTTCGAGACGACGTTCACGGCGCCGCCGACGGCGTTACGGCCGAACAGCGCGCCTTGCGGTCCGCGCAGGAATTCAACGCGCGATGCGTCGAACAAATCGAGTTCGTTGAAAGTGCGCCCGCCGAACCCGCCGCCCGCGACATAGATGCCGTTGCGATAGATGCCCGCCGCCGATTCGGAGAAGCCTTGGCGGCCGCCGCCCTGGCCGCGGATCGAAATGTCGCTGAGATATTCCGGGCCGGCGCTGATGAGCAACGTCGAAGGCGACTGACGCAGATAGTCCTCGATCCTGTCGAGGACGAGCGTATCGAGCGCCTCCTGACCGAGGACGTTGGCCGCGACGGGAACCTCCTGCAAATTCTCTTCGGTCTTGCGCGCCGTGACGACGATCTCGTCATCAGCCCCTGCAGCGTCCTGAGCTGCAGCCGTTCCCCCGGCAAGATACGCAGTCGCCAGCGCAAGCCCCGAAACTGCTGCGCGCCAATGGTGTGATGAAGCCATCTTGTTCCTCCCTGAAATCCCTACGCTCTATCGAACGTTCGCTCGCGCAACGCCCGCCTTTATTGTCGACAATCATGACCCAATTTCACCCTCTGTCAAACGCTGGATCGCGCGCGGTCGCGGCGCATGGAAAAGCGCCTTCTTTGTGTTGCCGATTTGCAATAAAGTTCGACTCGGCAAAGGCGCAAACACATTATCGGTAGGCGCAAACCGCTCTTTTGTCGACAATATTAACCATTGCGCCCTCGTTGTGAGCGGCAAGGCGCTCGGGCGGGTCCGCCGCGAGCGCCGAAGGAGACTGGGCAGGATCATGGTCGAACGCCTGACGAGACGGTCCATCCTCGCGGGATTGGCGGCGAACGCCGCTCTATCGGCGGCGCCGGCGCAGGCCGGCGGCGGCCGCGCTAACCCCGACGCACTGTTCGACGACGCCTTCTTGTTCGCCTTTCCAATCTATGAGTTTGCGCGGACGGCGCACGCGCAGGCGGCGGCGACCGCAGCGCGGCCTCAGCACCGGTTCAATGAATTCACGCATCGATCGACGCTCGCCGACCACACGTCGCGCGCGATCACCACGCCGAACAACGATACGATCTATTCTTCCGCGCGGCTCGATCTGACGCGCGGGCCCGCGGCGGTCGAGATTCCCGACATTCGCGACCGGTATTTCTCGGTCGCCTTCATGAACGCTTTCACCGACAATTTCGCCTATGTCGGAACGCGCGCGACGAAAGGCGCCGGGGGTAAATTCCTGATCGCCGGGCCGCAATGGCGCGGCGACGTCCCCGCCGGCATGCGGCTGATCCAGTCGGCGTCAAACGACGTCTGGGCGCTCGCCCGCCTCGCGGTCGCCAATGAAGAGGATTTTCAATATGCGATCGCCTTGCAACGGAAGATCCGCGTGATCGATGCGGCCGAACCCGAGCCGCTGGCGATCGTTCCGGCTTCACCCGAAGACCCGCTGAATTTCGTCGGCGTCGTGAATGCGATGCTCGGCCGGATCAGCGCGCGCCGCCTTGATCGTCTTGATGCGGAGCGTTTTGCGCCGACGGGCCTTGCGCGCGGGAGCGGCCAAGCGGCCCTGCTCGCCGAGCCATGGCGATCGGCGATTGAGCGCGGGCTCTTCCGGCTTCGATCCGGCTTCACCGCCGGCGGGACGACGGTGAACGGATGGCGTTACGCCGACCCCGCTATCGGCGGAGAAAAAGCCTCGCCTGGCGTGCGCGCCTCCGTTGCGCTGTCGGGCCTTGCCGCGCTGACACAGGAAGAAAGCCTTTACGCAAAGGCGCATGTCGATGCTCAGGGCGACGCCCTAGACGGCAAGCGCGCCTATCGCCTCTCTTTGACCGCCGCGCCGCCCTGCGACGCCTTCTGGTCGATTTCGCTTTACGAACCTGACGCAGACGGCCGATTGTTCTTCGTCGAGAACCCGCTGAGGCGATACAGCATTGGCGACCGCACGGCGGGGATCCATCGCGAAGCGGGTGGCGGAGTCGAGATCCTCCTGTCACATGAGCCGCCCTCGGACGAATCAAGACGCGCAAACTGGTTGCCGACGCCGGGCGGGCCGTTTCACCTCGTCTTCAGGGCCTATCTGCCGCACAAGGAGCTTCAGAAGGGGAAATGGCGCCTGCCCGCGATCGAGCCGATCGCCTGAGCGGCGCATCGTCTTGGGCGCTGCGCGTCCTCGACCGCGTTAATTCGGATTTTCTCCGGTCTTTCGCGGCAGCGGGCCGGATGCGTTGTCGGGGTTGATGAGCGCCATCGGGGGGCGGGTGAGTCGCCGAAAGCGCGCACCCGCTGCAGCCGCTCGTCAGCGTCCAAATTCCGCGCTGTATTATTCCGACAGGGATTTGAAACGGAAGATGGCCTCAAGAAGGCTATCGCCCAACCCGCCAAAGACACTGCATCGACATTCAGCGCAGAACGCCGATCAGCATCGGGCCCGCAGCGAAGATCTGCAAATGCTGGACGGAAGAAACGAACAAATACAATCTCCCACCATTGCAAGATGCGCCCGGATCAAACAGCAAGACGATTTGCGGCGGCGCCTATTGCCGGGCTGTCGGAGAGGAATGCGATGAGGCGGAAGAGGCCTGCGCAATCGCGATTCGCTGACCAGCGGGTCGTCGTGACGCCCGCTGAACGTCGAACGTCGGGAGTTGAGATCGCCGAGGAATTGCTGCGGCTGATTCATCGACAGGTTTATCAACCGGGCGATCGCGTGACGGAGCAGGAAATCGCCGACCGCTTCAATGTCAGCCGCGGCCCTGTGCGCGAAAGTTTGCGCATTCTCGCTGCGCGAGGCGTTTTGAAGATCGTGCCGATGCGGGGCGCTACGGTGGTCCGGCTCGACGACGTAGAAGCGCTCGACGCAATCGAGATCAGCGCTGTCCTGTTTGGACTTGCAGCCAGACGAGCGGCTGAGCGCGCCACGAGCGACGAAAAAAAGCAAATCGCCAAGGGCGCCGCCGAACTTGTACTTCTCGCCCAGAAGGAAATCAGCGGCCGCGAATTCTTCCTTGCGACCGTCAAGGTGGGGCGCTCTGTCGTTGCTGCGGCGCAAAGCGAGCGATTATTCGCGGAATTGACCCAAATTCGCGCTGGCGCTCCGAACCTGTTTGGTCCGCTGGGATTTGCGACCAAATCGGTTCGTCGCAAGGCGGCGAAGAACTGGATCCGGCTTGCTGAGGCAATTGCTTCGGGAGACGCGCGCAAAGCCGAACGGATCGGCGTCCTGCTGCACGATGATGCGCGCGGCGCGGCGCAGGAAATTGCTTTTTAGGTCTTGCCGGGGCCGGCGGTTGGCGTTCAGATTGTCGACAAATCGGTTGACAAAATGAGCCCGATTGAGATGATGGCTACGCTTTTCGTATCGTCTCCGAATGTTTCGGGGCGGCGGCGGGGCGTAGGTCTTCGAAGGTTCGTCTTCGACCCGTCGTCGCCGGGATTGGCCTGCCACGCGCGGCTGCGAGGCAATGCGAGGGGGGAGCCTGTCAGGATAGCGCGTCGTTCTGCGCTTCTCTCGCCCTCTTTACCGATGGAGTATCAAAATTGGATCTAGGGCTTGCCGGACGAAAGGCCATCATTTGCGGCTCCAGCCGAGGGCTTGGATTTGCCTGCGCGAAGGCTTTGGTCGCAGAGGGCGCCCGCGTTGTCATCAACGGACGCAATCCGGAAGCGGTTGACGCGGCGGCGCGTCAGCTCGCGGCTGCATTTCCAGGCGCCGCGGTCGATGTCTGCGCGGCGGATGTGGCGACTGACTCGGGGAGGCGCGAGCTCGCTGAAAAGCATCCCGATGCGGATATTCTCGTCAACAACGCGGCGGGTCCGCCGCCGGGCGACTTCCGATCGTGGACGCGGGAGCACTGGATCGCAGCGCTTGATCTCAACATGATCAGCGCAATCGACATGACGCGCCGCGTCATCGACGCGATGATCTCGCGCGGGTTCGGGCGCATCATCAATATCACGAGCAGCGCCGTGAAGGCGCCGATCGGGCCGCTTGGCCTCTCGAACGGGGCGCGCGCCGGCCTGACTGGATTTATGAGCGGCCTTGCACGCGACGTCGCCGCCAAGGGCGTCACCATCAACAATTTGCTCCCGGGCAGTTTCGACACCGATCGGCTGCGCGCCGCGCATGCGACGATCGCTGCGGCGCGCGGGGTCGACCCCGCCGCGTTCCGGGAAGGCGCGCGCATGGCGATTCCGATGATGCGCTTCGGGGACCCGGCGGAATTCGGCGCCGTGTGCGCGTTCTTATGCAGCGCGCAGGCGGCTTATATCACGGCGCAGAACGTCCTTCTCGACGGCGGCGCCTATCCTGGTTCTTTCTGATGGGCGCCGGTGACCAAATGGATGTGAGCAGACGAGCCATGCTGGCCGCGGGCGTGGCCGCAACGGGGTCGATCGGGGTTGGACCCGCAGAGGCGGCGACACGACGCGGTCGCGGCTTCCAGGGTTCGACGACCGTCATTCCGATTGTCGGCGAAGCGGCGGCGTTCGGAGTCAGGCGGATTTATTGCGCCGGTCTCAATTATCGTGCGCATGCGGAGGAAATGGGCGTGAGAATTCCAACGCCGCCGCCGCCGCCCTTCTTCTTCCAGAAACCGACCGACGCCGTGGACGTCGCCCCCTTCGGGAGCGCGTTGCGCCACCCTTATCCTCCAAAAACGGCGGATTACCATTTCGAGGTCGAACTTGTGGTCGCGCTTCGCCGCGGCGGGCGCGATCTTGACGCCGGGGCCGCAGCGCAGTCGATCTTCGGCTACGCTGTCGGGCTCGACATGACGCGGCGAGACGTGCAGCGTGCGCTGATGGAGCATCGTCTTCCGTGGGAGGCGGCGAAAGCCTTCGACCGGTCGGCCGTCATTTCGCCATTGACGCCAGCCGACGACAGCCGGCTGGAGAAGGGCGCCATCGGACTATCCGTCGACGGACAGATGCGGCAAGCGGGGGACTTGTCAGACATGATCTGGAAGCCCGTCGACCTTATCGTCGCGCTGTCTCAATATTACGAACTCTTCGCTGGCGATCTCATCTATACGGGAACGCCGGCGGGGGTGGGGCCCGTCAAGCCCGGCGAGACGATGAAAGCGATGATCGAAGGCGTCGGCGAGATCGAAGTCGTCGTCACTGCTTGATGGACCTGTCATGAGAAGCGCTGAATCGGGGGAAAGGACCATGCAACCCTTGCGCATTTTCGCATATGCGGCCTTGGCGATGTGCTTCGTCGTGTCGCCGGGGCGCGCGGAAAAACCGGCGCCGATCCTGACGCCGAGCGGCCATCCGGCGAGCGCCCAGTTTCTTCACCGCGAAACGCTTCGCAAGCTCGGCGAGGAGCTGACGGCCGAAGCGAAGGAAAGCGGGCGCGACTTCGCTTTCGCCACATTGTTCGTCAACGAAACGCACGGAGCCTTCCTCACCCGTCGAACGGCGACGGGCGAGGCGGAGTTGCATGCGGGCGTATCCGACTACTGGACGATCGTCGCCGGCGAGGGCGAGGTCGTGATCGGCGGGGAAATCGTCGCCGCCGAAGAGAAAGCGCCGGGTGAAAGCCGCGGCGCGTCGATCAAGGGCGGCGCGACGACGCGAGTGCGCGCCGGCGACCAGATCAACATACCTCCGGGCGTCGCCCATCAGATCATTATTGGCAAAGACCAATCGATCACCATTCTCATCGTCAAAGTGAATGTGGGGCAATATCCGTGGGCGCTCGTGAAATGACGCCCGGCGTCGGGTTCAGCCGACGGGTTGTGCTGGGCGCGGCGGCGCTGGCGACGATTGGCGCGTGTGCGCGCCGCGACGCATCGAGCGCCTTAAAAACCCCCGCGGAAGAAACGCTGGACGACGATGCGCCTTTCAGCATCGAGGCCATCAAGGCGGATCTTCTCGCCCTCGACGCCGTGGAACATCTGCGGTCGGGCGATGCGGGCGAACGCGCTATTTCGGCGCGAACCGCGGGGCGGCTCGCCGCCCTCGGCTATGACGTCGCCGAACAGCTGTTCGAAGTTCCATACTTCACGGCGAAGACGTCGGCGCTACGTTGGGAGGGGGGCGAAGCCGAGGTCTTCGCCCAGCATATCGTGACGCCGACCGGTCCCGCCGGCGTTGAAGCTCCCCTGCGCCTCTGGCGTCTCGGCGATGATCCCGCGCGTCTCGCCGGCGCGATTGCGCTGGTTCTGCTGCCCTATGCGCGTCACTCGCAGTTGATCGCAAAGCCGTCGCGAGAGTCGCTTGATGCGGCGCTCGCAGGAAAGCCGGCGGCCGTTGTTCTGATCACGAACGGCCCGACCGGCGAAACCATCATGTTGAACGCCCCTTATGCGGCGCCTTACGCGCCCGTCCCCATCGCTGTTTTGGGGCCGAAGCCCGGCGCCGCGGCGATTGAAGCTGCGCGTCTCAGCGTCGCCGGCCGGCTTATCCTCGACGGCGAAAGCGGGCGGCGCCCGAGCCACAATCTGATCGCGCGCCGCACTGGCCCCGGCAAGAGCCTTGTCGTTTCGACGCCGCGAACCGCCTGGACGCCCGCTGTCGCTGAGCGGGGGCCGGGCTTTGCGGCTTTTCTGGCGATCGCCGCCTGGGCGACCGGCGCGCTGCCGGGGCGCGACCTCATCTTCGTGCAAACGACGGCGCACGAATATGACAATGCCGGCGGGCTTCACTTCCTCGAAAGCGACCTCGCGCCGAAGCCCGAGGACGTATTTCTCTGGCTCCATCTCGGAGCCGGCTTCGCCGGCAGAGCGCATCATGAATTTGGCGAGTTCGCGGTCAATCCGCTCTCCAGCGTTGACGCCCAGCGCTTCCTGATCGGCTCTGATGATCTCATTCCGCTGCTGGCGCGCGAATTCGCCGGCCAGCCTGGCCTTGAAAATCCGTATCCAGAGTCAAGGGGCGCAGTCGGTGAGCTCGCTGAGGTTTTCGCGAAAGGCTATAAGCCGGCCTTCGGCATGCTGGCGGCTCATTTGCGTCACCACCTGATGAGCGACCGCATCGCCATGACCGATCCTGAGTGGGTGCGGATGGCGGCGATCGCAGCCCGCAATGTCATCCGCGCCCGGGCCGAGGCATTTCGTTAGAGCGGGTTGCAGCGAAGGTGGACGCCGTTCCCGCACATGAGCCCGCACACAGCGACAACGCATACCAAGGTTTGAGGAGCTCGACGCATCGAAATTCGGCGTGCGCGTCCGCGCGCTTGCGGGCTTTCGATCGATTGAGGCCGTCGAAAACCGGCGTCAATTGGCGGATGCCGCTGCGGGCCGAAACTTGCTAACGGCGCGCTGACGCCCGCCTTCACCATTTCTCGCTGAAGGGCCTTAAATCAAGCTCATGGGTCCAGGCGCTGCGCGGCTGCCGGTAGAGCGACCAATAGCTGTCTGCGATGGCGTCGGGATTGAGCGCGCCGTCCTGACCGAGGCTTTCGATATAGCCCGGGAACCTTTCACGAATGCGCTCTCCGTTGATGACGCCGTCGATGATCACATGGGCGACATGAACGCCCTTTGGCCCGTATTCGCGCGCAAGCGCCTGTGCAAGCGCCCGCAGGCCTGCTTTGGCCGCCGCGAAATGCCCAAAGTTCGGCCGTCCGCGCAACGAAGCCGAGGCGCCGGTGAAAAACAACGCGCCGCGCCCGCGGCGCTCAAAAAGAGGAAGGCAGGCTTTCGCCGCCAGGAAGCCGCTGAAACAGCACGTTCGCCAAAACGACTCGAACGTCTCCGGCGAAAGGTCGGCAAAGGCGATCGGCGCATTGGAGCCGACATTCGCGATGACGGCTTCAAGGGCGCCGTCGCCGTCGGCGGCGGCAATCGCTTCTGCAACCTCATCCGGGTCGGCGGAGTCGGCGACGAAGGGGACCGCCATTCCCCCATCTCGGCGAATATCTTCAGCGATTTTATCAAGTTTTGCCTGGGTTCGGCCGATCACAAATACCGTGAACGCCTCGACCGCAAAACGGCGAGCGAGAGCCGCCCCAAGTCCATCCGCGGCTCCAACGCCGAATATGGCAAGCGTTCGTTTTGACGCCATCAGCTCCATCACCCTGCAAGATTCAAAAATTAAGGCGCAATTTTAACACTTGGTATGATTTTTGCCAGCAAGATTGTCAACAATCTGACCCCCCTATAGGATTAAATTATCTGCTGTCACCCATGGCAAAGATTTGGTTGCAAGGCTGACGAATAAACCGCCGCGATCCGGCATTAGGGTGTGAAAGTCGCGCAGAGGAATTCAAGGATATGCGACCCGGCGTCCGCTCAAGGCTTGTGCGCCAATTCATCATCAGCGCGTCGTTGGGCGCATTTTTCGCTGTCACGGGGTGTTCCGGTTCTGGCGCCGACGCTCCAGCGCCCCCGCCTCCGCCGCCCCCCGCGCCGCCGGCGAATTCGCCGCCCATTGCAAACGCCGGTTCCGATCAAACGGTGATCGCCGGCTCAATCGTCACGCTCAATGCGGGCGCGAGCACGGACTCCGACGGGACGATTGTTTCTTTCTCCTGGACTCAGGTCGCCGGACCTTCGGTGACGTTGAGTGCGCCGACCTCCTCACTCACGACTTTTGTGGCGCCAGCCGTCACGGCGCAGACGTTCGTCGACTTCACTGTCACTGTCGTTGACGATGATGGCGCGCGGGCGAGCGACACGGTCCGGGTGACAGTGACCCCCGCCGGCGCAACCCCGTCGACCCCCTCGATTTCGGGCAACCGCTACGTCTCGGCGCTGTCGCTCTCGGGAGCCGACGTCGTTCCGCGGGGCATCGCCATGGGTCCGGACGGCGTGACGTACAGCGTCGGATCTTTCGGCGCCGGCGCCCCGCTAAGCGCCGGCGGGCGAACGGTCAATTCAGGCGACTCGCAGGCCGACATTTATCTTCTCGTTCAGAACCCGGACGGAACGGTGCGCAGCCTCGCAGCCTTTGGCGGCGGCGGCGGCCCGGACTTTTCGGCCGACATCGCCATTGACGATGCGGGGGCGCAATATTTGGTCGGCGGAATTTCGGGAAGTTCAACGATCGCCGGGCTTTCCGCGCCGACCGGAAGCCCGGGCAACACGGACGCCTTCGTTGTGAAACTGGGTCCGACCGGCGCGGCGGAATGGCTGCTCACCGGCAAAGGCCCGGGCTTCGCCCTCGGCAATGAAATTGAAATCGCTTCGAATGGCGATTTGGTCGTTACAGGTTCCTTCCAGAACGCCATCGATTTCGGCAATGGCGTCACACTGAACGCGACCGCCGGGCCAGGAATTGGCCAAGCCTTCCTCTTGCGCGTGTCTCCGACCGGGAAAGCCCTTTGGGCGCGCGCCATTTCGGGCCCAATCGAAACTGGCGGGCGCGGCGTCGACGGGGACCCGCTCAATATCGACGGTGACGCACGTGATCGTCGGGTGCTGCTTGCGGTTCAATTCAACGGAGGCTCGGCGACAGTCGAGTCGCCGACGGGCAACCTCACCGTCACTGGACCGGGCGGCGGCGGCGATTGCCTGGTCGCCGCATTTTCCTCGGAAGGCGCGCCGCTTTTCGCCAAAAGCTTCGGGGGCCCAGGGTTTGACAATTGCCGCGGCGTCGGCGCGGCGATCGACGGCGAGATCGCCGTCGCGGGCGAATTCAGCGGCGCGGTTGATTTCGGTTCAGTCCGGCTGACCAGCTTTGGCTCGGAAGACATCTATGTGATGCGCCTCGATGAGACTGGAACCGTCACGTCCGCCCTCAATGTCGGCGGATCAGGCGATGATGGCGGGCCTGAAATTGAAGTGGCGGAAAACGGCGCCGCCTTCTTCACCGGCAGTTTCGCCGGCCCGGCCTCCATATCCACGGGCGGGTCTTATAATTCTCCGGGCGCGCCGCGGGAGGTGTTCATCGCCGAGGCGACCGTCGACGGGCGATCCGTCGCCTTCGGCGAGCAATCGGCGGGAACCGGCGACGACGTTGCGTTCGCGCTGGCGCGTGGACCCAACGGGCGCTTCGCCTTGACAGGAACCTATACGGGCTCCTTGCAGTTCGGCGCCACGACGCTTCCCGCTGCTTCGGGGGGCGGCGGTTTCGTCGCCATCAGCGCGCCGGATGGCGCGACGACGCCAACCAATCCCGATCCGCCGCCGCCCGGTTCGATTTTCAAGAAAGACCTCAAGATTTCCCAGCAGCGCTTCCGGAATGACGGCTCTTTGCAATCCGTCGATGTTCCGGTTTTCCTCCTTGGGCCGTCATCGCCCGGGACCTATCCGCTGATTATTTGGAGCCATGGCGGATCGGCCTCTCCGCAGAACGTCGAATTGACCGAGTTCTGGGCCTCGCAAGGCTTCATCGTCGCCGCGCCAGCGCACGCCGATTCCGCCGAGCAGCGCGGTGCGGTCAGCGGCCTCGCCGGCGCAAGCAACAGCTTCTCCTTCGTCAACCGTGCAGCGGACGTGTCGATGGTTCTCGATGAGATCGCGGTCATTCAACAGGCGCTTCCCGCCGGCTATACGGTGGACGCTGCGCGGACGGCGGTGGCCGGTCATTCTTTCGGGGCCCTGACCGCGATGGAGATCGCCGGCGCCGATTGGTCAAAAAACGGCATCTCCTCCAATGACAATTTCAGTTCGCAAGTCATCAAGGACGGCACGATCCCGGATGCGCGCGTTCGCCTCGGCGTCTTCGTATCGCCCGCCGGCACCGAGCAAACCTACGGCCTCAACAATTTCAATTTTGTGGACATTCCGTTCCTCGCGATCACCGGCACGCGCGACAATGGTCCGCCTCCGCCCAATGAATTCCCGAGCGGCTTCAGGGATCGATACGACGTCTTTTCAAGCTCCGCCGGCGACGGGATCGGCGCTGACGACGGCGTCAACGACCGGCGGCAGTATCTCATTACCTTCAATAACGCGACGCATTTCGATTATCTCGGCAATAACAACACGTATGATGAAGACGTCCGTGACGTGACAACCCGCTTGTTGCGCGGCGTTTTGAACGGCGATGCGGCGCAGCTTGCGCCTTTGAATGATCCGGCGGCGCTTCGCGCAGCGCGCCCGCTGGTGTTTGAGTATTTTGCCCGTCCCTAGAGCGTCGGATAGAGATTCCTGATCAATCGGGAATCCCTTGAGGCGCGAGCGGTGATCCGCCTTGGTCGGAGGCGGATCTTGGGAAAGACGCCGGCTCTATTCGCCACCTCAATGACAAGACTGCTTCGCGACCGCGCGGGTATGCGTGCGAATGAAAGTCCGCGAGGCTAATGGTGTTGCAATTTGCCTTTTGTCGTGGCGTCTATGAACTGCCTGAATTGAGGCCCTTCGCGCGGGAAGGGATAGGGCGCATCGGCGCCGATGAGGCGGCGCACCTCCGGAGCGAGCGCGGCGACCGCCTCGTGTGTCAGGAAGCGAAGATAATCTTCCTGCTGTCGCAAATACATCCGGCAGAAATACATGATGATATTAACCCGTAAACCTGGGATAGAGCGCGGATAGGCGCCGTGCCACGTGTTGCCGTGCCAGACGATGAGCGAGCCGGCGGGCGCGGTTACGGGGATTGCGTTGCGGGGATCGCCGACTTCTTCGAGCGTCGGATGGCGGCACCAGGCATGGCTCCCCGGTGTGAAGCAGAGCGCGCCCGCCTCACGCGAATAGTCCGTCAAGATCCAGGTTGCATTCGCGACTTGCGCATAGCGGGGGAAAGGCGAGGGAATCATGCCGTTGTCACTATGGAGATCGAGCGGTATCTCACCGGGGCCTTTCAGCGAGAGCGAGAAGCTAGAGAGAACGCAGCTTCGCCCAAGAAGGTAGCGAATAAGAGCCTGCGCGACGGGATTAAGCAGCGCCTGCTGGAAGATCGGCGCCTCGAACAACATGTAATAATGGTGTTCGCCTGTCGCGCCGCGTAAGCCCGCCTGCGCCGCGCCTGTTGCGAGGTCCGGCGACTTGCCGGTGCGGCGCTCGGCGGCGCTGAGCGCTGCGGCGCGTAAATCTTCAACAAAAGACGGCGTCGCTGCAGCGATTTCCGGCGGCACGATGGTATAGCCGCGCGCCTCGAGCTCTCCGACATGAGAAATCAAGCCGAGCGCTTCGACTTCCTCGAGAGCGTCGAAATCCATATCGCGGCTCGGATAGGCGGCAAGGCTCATGCGTTATTCTCCTTTGTGGGGACTGTCCGGATTCTTCTGCAAAGGGCGTGTTGATCATCCGCTCACGAACCGCTCGCCGAACATGATTGCGCATTGGATTTTCGCCTCGCGCCATCACTGCGCCAGGCATTTCGAGGGTCTAGCTACGCAATTGAGCGCGAAATACAACAATTTCGTCGCCGCTTCATCATTGGGGAAATGCCGGCGCGCCCTTATCGCCCGGCGCCTCGCCGTCATCATGCACGCCATGCTGCGCGACGGAACTTTATTCGAGATGTGAAAGGCAGTAGAACCACATCGCCAGAGGTGACGCCCAACCGCTGATCCCATGGCGGCGATCCCGAGAGGGAACGCGAGGACGGACGATCTGCGAAGGAGCCCGATGGGCGTTTCGAGTTCGAGCCCGCTTATAAGTCATTGCAACGTTCGGCCTTGTGAAACCCGATAGAGCGCCCTCACGGCGTTCCCGTACCGTGATTGAGTGCGGACAGATCTATGAAACCCTCGACGGATAACCGCCACAGCTCAGCAAATTACAGATCTGGACCCTAGGGTCCAGACTCATAACCGGTAGCAGACGGTCGCTGTAAGCTGAACTGCGGCGAGGAAGTTTCGGCTGAGTTTGTCGTAGCGGGTTGCGATGCGCCGGAAGTCCTTGATTCGGCAGAATGAGCGCTCGATGGCGTTTCGGTTTTTGTAGAG
>JACADZ010000025.1 GCA_013389105.1 Parvularculaceae bacterium
ACACGCCCTTCTCCGCCCAGCGGACAAAGCGGTTGTAGAGCGTCTTGTGCGGGCCATACTGATCGCGCGGGGCGTCCGGCCAGCGACCGCCCGACTTCAGGACGTGAATGATGCCGGAAATCACGCGGCGATCATCGACCCGCGCGACGCCGCGCGTATCAGTCGGCAAATACGGCCTGATCTTCGCGAACTGGTCCTTGGTCAGCCAGAAAAAGTGATTGCTCATCAACGATCTCCTCTCGGAGCCGTTGAATCACGCTTCGCAAAACCCGCAAATCATGTTCTGGATCCACACTCTGGTTTAAATTTTTTCAGTTCGCGGCGGAAGGTATCCCAACCCGACGAATTGCGATCCGACTTAAAGAAATGGCGGGGAATCACAACGTACTGACTTATATTCACCCCAGATTCGTCTTTACATTTTATGATAATACTTTCGGGAGCATTCTTCAAAGACTCTGGCTTGTCACAAATTGATTCTATTGCCGCCCATTCGAATAGACATTGGCAACTTACGCCCATGACACAAAGGCCCCTATCTCCAAAACCGAACCGAATGCTTCCAGTGCTTGGGACGACCTGAACAACCCGATTGGTCCAAACGACGTTGGCCTCAGTGACGTCCGCTTTCTCCCGAGCAACCCTGCGCGCCCATGCAATCGCCCACGACACAAGCATCAGTGTTGCTAGAAGCAACAGAAGCCGCGCATCCGGCAGCCTTTGTAGAATCGGGTGAGCATCTGGATAGAGCAGTTTTAGAATGGCCAAGAAGAGCACCAAAATATACGACAACCACAAAAAGGCGCGTTCTGCTTTGTTTATTGTAGCTGTCTGGTGGTAAAACGCATAATGTAAAAAGTAATCTTGCCTATTGTATTTTCCCCAGTCGCTATAAAAATTGTTCCATTCCGACTCTTTCCCTTGCGCCACCCATGGCGCCGGGATTTCGAAGGACGCCCCCCCCACTCGTGTCACCGGCCCCTCCCTTCAAGGCAGCTACGATTAGGTAACATACCAAATGGAGTTGCAGTCGAAAACTTCACTCAACTCCAGAAATCGACCCGTTGGCGTCGCGCTTTCGGATTTCGCAAGTATGAGCGATTTGAGTGCGTCTCCTGCTTGCCCTACTCCGCCGCCGCGAGTTGCGGCGCCTGTGCGCCCGCCGCCGGCGCCTTCGCGAATTTCAACGCGCCGTCATCGATCTTCCCGAACTTCATGCCGAAGAAATCCGCGTAGAAATTCTGCGGGTGGCGCCAGGGGCCGTCCGCCTGCTTGGGCAGGACATCCAGCGCGCGCTTCATGTAGCCCGACGTGAAGTCGGAGAAGGGTTCGGGATGCGCAAGCGCCGCCGCGTCGGGGGTTGGCGTAACCGACGCGAAGCCGTTCCTGTCCATATGGCGCAGGAGCCGGCAGACATAGTCCGAAATGAGGTCCGCGCGCAGCGTCCAGGAGGCGTTGAGATAGCCGAAGACCGAGACGAGGTTCGGCACGCCCGAGAACATCATGCCGCGATAGGTCAAGGTCTTGCCGACATCGACCGGCGCGCCGTCGACGCTCGCCTTGGCGCCGCCGAGAAGCTGGAGCGTGATGCCGGTCGCCGATACGACGATGTCGGCGTCGAGTTCCTTGCCTGACTTCAGCCTGATCCCGCGTTCAGTGAAGGTTTCGATTTCATCCGTCTCGACGGACGCCTTGCCGCTCGCGATCACCTTGAAGAGATCGTCGTCGTCCATGAAGCAGAGCCGCTCGTCCCATGGGTTGTAGCGCGGCGTGAAGTGCTTCCCGACATCGTAACCGGCGGGCAGCTTTGCGCGCGCCTCGCCCAGAATGAACTCCTTGACCTTTTCCGGTCTTTTGCGCGCGTGCCGGTAGAACCACATCTGGAAGGGAACGCTGTAGGCGCGCATGACGCGGTAGGCGGCCTTCTTCGGCAGATGGCTGCTCACGAAGTTTGCGATCGCCTGCGCGCGGCCGAGCGACATGACATAGGTCGGCGACCGCTGCAGCATGGTGACGTGCGCCGCCTTCTCCGCCATCGACGGCACGATGGTGATGGCGGTCGCGCCCGATCCGATCACAACGACGCGCTTGCCGGCGTAATCGAGCCCCTCCGGCCACTTCTGCGGATGAAGGAAGAGGCCCTTGAATTTCTCGACGCCGGGAAACGCCGGCTCGTGCCCGGACTCGTAGCGGTAGTAACCAGAGCACATCCACAGAAACGAGCAGGTCGCCTTGATGGTCCTGCCGTCCGCGACGGCCGTGACGGTCCAGCGCGCGTCGCGCGACGACCAGGCGATGTCGGTCACGCGGGTGTTGAAGCGAATTTTTTTGTCGATGCCGTGCTCGCGCGCGGTTTCGGCCACATAGTTTCGAATGCTCGGCCCGTCGGCGAGCGCCCGCGCCTTTGTCCAAGGCTTGAAGCGATAGCCGAGCGTGAACATGTCGCTGTCGGACCGCACGCCCGGATAGCGGAAGAGATCCCAGGTGCCGCCGATAGCGCTTCTACCCTCGAATATGGCGTAGCTCTTGCCGGGCAGGCGCTTTTGCAGGTGCCAGGCGGCGCCGATGCCGGATAGGCCGGCGCCGACGATGAGGACGTCGAAATGTTGGGGTTCTGCGGCCACGAGGAAACTCCGCGGTTTTCTATGGTTTAGGCGCGCCCGAACCTCATTGTCGATGACCTCCGGCAGAGGAAACATGTCGCGGCGAAAAGCCTTCGCCCCGGGCGCCGGCGCGGGCTAGCCAGATCAATCTTCCTTCTGGTCCGCCATGGCCCTCGCTCCGTCCCTCCGAGTCTTCCGCCACCGGAACTATCTCCTCTACTGGATCATGCGTCAGCTCATGACGGCGGGCCGGCAGATAAGGGCCGTCGCCGTCGGCTGGCAGGTCTATGATCTGGCGCGTCTCGACCGGTCGGTCGAGGAGGCCGCGCTCCTCCTCGGCTTCGTCGGACTCGTCCAGTTTCTTCCGGTTCTGCTCCTGTCGCTGGTCGGCGGCCAGGCGGCCGACCGATATGACCGCAAGGCCATCATCCTGCTCTGCAACGTCGTAGCTCTGGCGGCGAACGTCATCCTGATCGCGACGCCGTTTCTCGCGGCCGAACTTGCGCTGCCCCTGATCTTCCTCGCCGCCGCGATCCTCGGCGGCGTCAACGCGTTCTTTCCGGCCGCCGGCAACGCGCTCTATCCAAGCCTTGTTCCGCGTGCGGAGCTTTCACAGGCGATCGCGTGGAATTCGCTTGGGTTCCAGGTTTTCGCCGTCGCAGGCCCCGCGCTCGGCGGCTTTCTCTACATAGGCGGCGCGGCGCTGGTCTACGGGGCTTGCGCCGGGCTCTCAATGCTCGCCCTCGTCGTCAACTTCATGCTGAAGCCGCCGCGGCAGCCCAAGGTCGCAAACGCCAACGGCTTCCAGATGACGATCGAAGGCCTCAGATTCGTGGTGAACAACAAGGTGGTGTTTGGGGCCATCCTTCTTGACCTTGTCGTCGTCTTCTTCGCCGGCGCGACCGCCCTGCTCCCGGTCTTCGCGCGAGATGTTCTCCATGTCGGCGCCGGCGGCCTCGGGCTGCTGCGCGCCGCTCCGGCGGCGGGCGCGGCGGTTGTGGCCTTTATCCTGGCGCCGCGCCCCCTCACGCGGCGGGCAGGGCCGTTCATGCTGGGGGCGGTCGCGATCTACGGCGCGGCGACGCTGGTCTTCGCCGCCTCCACGGCGTTCTGGCTCTCGATGGCGGCGCTCGCCGTCTCGGGCGCGGCGGACATGATCTCGGTCTATGTGCGTCAGTCGCTGATCCAGTTCCAGACGCCCGACGCCATGCGCGGCCGCGTCTCGGCGGTGTCGTTCATCTTCATCTCCGCATCGAACGAGCTTGGCGAATTCGAATCCGGCGTCGCCGCCCGTTTCCTCGGTCCGGTCGGCGCGGTCGTTCTGGGCGGCTGCATCGCGATTGCCACGGCGCTGGCCTGGATCAAGCTCTTTCCGGCGCTCTCGCGCGCTGACCGGCTCGGCGACGCGCTTGAGGCCCGGGAGCCGGCCCCGGAACGGGTCGAGGCGCGCCTCGACAAGGCGCCCCCGCCCTGATCAAACCGGCCCCGTCGGTCGCCCCCGATCAATCGCGAAGGGCGATCGACACGGCTGCGCTTCCCGGGGCGAGGGACGAAATCGTCGCCAGCACGAAGCCGCGCGCGGGCGCCGACGCGAGCCAGGGACCGATCGCTTTGAGGGTTTCGCGCCGGGGGTGCGCGATTGCAACCGCGAATCCGGTTTCGCGCGCGATGCGCTCGACCAGGCGAAGCTGCGCCATGGCGCTCTCCTCGCCTCCCTCCGCATCGATGAAGACGTCGCGGACGAAGATCCGGGCGCCTAGACGCTCGCCGATACGCGCGGCGACGCTGTCGCGGGTCGTCAGCGAGTCGAGGAAGAAGAGGTCGCGGGATTTGATCACGGAAAGCACTGTCTGCATGGCGCGCGGGTCGCGCGTTAGCTTCGAGCCCATATGGTTGTTGACGCCGACATAGGCGTCGAGCGCGGCCAGATTGCGGTCGAGCGCGGCTGATAATTCGTGTTCGGACATTTTAGAGGACAGGCTGCCGGGTCCCGGATCGGCGCCGCCGGCTGGCTCCATCGGCAGATGCAGCATGACGTCATGGCCGCGCAACGCCGCGGCGCGCGCAAGAGCGCGCGACTCCTTGCCGTAGGGAAGGAATGACAGGGTCAGCGGCCCGGGCAGCTGCATGACCGCGTCAAAAGCCGCGCGGTCGAGCCCCATATCGTCGAATACGATGATGATGCGCGGCGTCGGGGCGACGGGCGCCAAAAACCGTTCCGGCTCGCCGAAGGTCAGATCGCGTACGAGCCTCTCGCTCGAGGGCCCGACGGAAAGGGCGGAGCCGAGGAGCGGCGCGTCGCGAAGGTCGAGACTGTCGGCATAGGCCGTTCGCCCGGTTGGCTGTTCGGCGAGATAGCCGCCAAGCGTGCCGACCAGGAGCCCGGCCAGCGACATGACAATCGTCGCTGCAAGCCCCGCTGTGCCGCGGCGGTCATTGACGATTTCCGCTTTCGGGCGGCGGCGACGGGGAGGAGGATGGGACAAGATCCGCTGGGCGCCGAAGCTTCCCCGCCTGACTTTCATGATTCTTTCGCGCAGCGCAGGGAGAGCGGAGCTTGCTCACCGGATTTTCCCCAGTTTTGTTGACACGTCCCTCGGAACAAGCATAGAACGTTAGCGTTTTGTTCTGGGCTCGTTTCGGCGACGCAAGAGGGTGGTTGTCCGCCTCGGCGACGCCGGAAGAAGCCGCGACGGCCATGAGGCGACCATGCTGACGGAAAAGCAGCGCGAACTGCTCGTTTTCATCAACCGGCGGATCAAGGAGACCGGGGTCTCCCCGTCTTTCGACGAAATGAAGGAGGCCTTGGATCTAAGATCCAAGTCCGGGATCCACCGCCTGATTATGGCGCTGGAGGAGCGCGGCTTTCTGCGCCGACTCCCGAACCGCGCCCGGGCGCTAGAGGTGCTGCGGCTGCCCGACGCCGCCTCGACCCGGGTTCAGGGTTTTTCCCCCTCGGTCGTCGAGGGACGGTTCGCCAAGAAACGCCCCTCGCCGCGACCTTCCTCGGCAGCCGGAGGCGGAGACGCGCTCGACCTGCCGGTGCTCGGCCGGATCGCGGCAGGTACCCCGATCGAGGCGATCCAGCACGAGATCGACCGCCTCGCTGCGCCCAAGGCCATGCTGAAATCCGGCGAACACTACATTCTCGAGGTGCAGGGGGAATCGATGATCGAGGCCGGCATCCATGACGGCGACTTCGCGGTTATCCAAAAAACCGACGACGCCGCGAATGGCGAAATCGTCGTGGCGCTCGTGGACGGCGAGGAGGCGACGCTGAAGCGCATCCGGCGCAAGGGCGGCTCGATTGCGCTGGAGGCCGCAAATCCCGCCTTCGAGACCCGCATCTATGGCCCGGATCGCGTCGCCATCCAGGGCAAGCTCGTCGGACTGATGCGGAAATACTAGGGCGCCGGGCGAAAAGCGATGGGAACCCGGCGCCGCCGCAAGATCCGCATCGACGGCAAGTCGCTTCTATCGCTCATCTATCCAGTTTCGGCGTCGTCAGCGCGTCGCCCGGAGATCGATCGTCACCTTGACGCCTAGTCCGACCCAGGTTGCGTCGGCGAACTCGCCCTGGCCGACGCCGAAATCGCTGCGGATCAGGCTCGCCTCCCCTTTTGCCGTCGCCTTCTTCCCGTCGAGCGTCAGCGTGAACGGCAGCGGAACGCGCCTGGTGACGCCGCGGATTGTGAGATCACCCTCCGCAACATAGCTTCCGTCCGGCTTCTTCTCTACGGACCGCGCGACATAACGCGCGACCGGAAACTCTTTCGCCTTGAACCAGTCCGACCCCGGGAGCGCCGAGTCGCGCTGCTTGTCGCCGGTCACGGCGGACGTCATGTCGACGGTCACGTCGATGCGCGCAGTCGCGGGATTGTCCGGATCGAAGACGATCGTCGCCTCAAATTTCCTGAACTTGCCTTGGAAGGCCTTGCCTGTCTGTTCCCCGACGAAGCCGAGACGGCTGTTGGCATAATCGACTTTCCAGGAAGGCCCTGCGGGCGCAGCGACGGCGATCGCCGGCGACGAGGCCTCGCTCCGGAGACTGAGGATCGCCAGCGGCGACGCGGCGGCGAGAGCCAGACCGATGAAGACCGTCCGCCTCAACATCAGCCGGCCTTCCTGCGAAGGATCGGCGCCATGTTCGCGAGCACGTCGTCGCGGTTGACAAAGTGGTGCTTGATCGCGGCGGCGACGTGAAGGACCAGGAGGCCGATGATCGAGAAGGCGGCGAGCGTGTGCATTTCCTCGAATAGTTCGTGTACGTCCTCCTTCTGCTCAAGGCCGCTGAGGAACGGCAGATGCGGAAGCTCAAACAGGCCGAAAATGACGGTTGGCACGTTAAAAGACGATGTCGACACGATGGCCCAGCCGCCCAGGGGCGCGCCGATCATCAGCATGTAAAAGAGTACGTGCACGCTGCGCGCCGCCAGTTTCTCCCAACCAGGCATGGCGGCGGGAAGCGGGGGGGGCTTGTGGCCTAGTCTCCAGAATAGCCGGGCCAGAGACAAGACGAGGATCGTGATCCCGAACGACTTGTGAAGCTGGAACACCTCCTGCACCTGCGCCCGCACCGGATCGCCCGGCGGCGCGGCGCGCGCGGCGTGCGAGAGGTTCTCCGCATAGAAACCGCCGGCGATCTGGCCGATAATGAGAAGCGCGATCAGCCAATGAAGCGCAATCGCGACTGTCGAGTAGCGCGCCGTCACAGTTATTGGCCCGCCGGCGCCGCTGTCGGCGGCCCGTAAAACTCCGCTTCGATGACGACCGTGACCTCGTCCCCGACGAATGGAATCGCTGCGTCGAGGCCCCAGTCCGAGCGCTTCAGGACGGCCTTTCCGGAGAAACCGAGCTTGGGGGCCTTGGCCCGCTCCTCGAAGGCGCCCTTGTTGAAGGTCACGTCGAGCGTTACTGGTTTCGTCACGCCCTTGATCGTCAGATCGCCGACGATGACCCCCCTATTTGCGCCCTTCTGCTTCACCGACGTACTGGCGAAAGTGATGGTCGGGTGCTGGGCGACGTCAAAAAACTTTTCGCCCTTCATGTGTCCGTCGAATACGTCGAAGCCGGTGTCGATCTTCGCCGCATCGATAGTCACCTTGACCGACGACTTGTCGGGCTGCTCGGCGTTCCAGGTGAGCTCTCCGGTCCAGTCGCGCCACCGTACCCACGAGGCCGAGTACCCCTGGTGCAAATAGCTGAAATAGATGTGCCTATGCACGGGATCGGGGGTGTAGACCCCCGACGGCGTGGCGCTAGGGTCGACCTTGGCGGCGGCGGCGGAGCTCTCCGCCTTTTTCGCAAGCGCCGGCGGGGCGACGGCCGCCATCGCCGCCGCCAGAATGACTGCCGACAAATTCCGCATGATGCCCTCCAATGAAACTCTCAAGGCGTTCCTACACCACGATCCGGCGCCGATCAAAACCGCGCCACCTGCGCGCCCGCGATCAAAATCTTGAGATCAGGTCGGACATGACCGGACGCTGGCGCTCTCGCGGCGGCTCGGTCGCTGTTCCAAAGTAGTGAAATCCCGCGAAGCGCTCGCCGTCCTTGAGGCCGAAGGCCGAACGCACGCGATCGTCATAGGCATACCATTCGGTGACCCAGCAGCCGGCGAATCCAAGGGCGTTGGCCGCAAGAAGAAGGTTGAGCCCGACGGCCCCGGCGCACAGCACCTGCTCCCATTCCGGCGTCTTGTGATCGCGAATAACCCGCGATACGAGCCCGATCACGACCGGCGCCCGCAAATATCGGCCCCGCTCGACCTCAAGCTCGGTCGCGCCCGCCTGGGGATTGGCCGAGGCAAACGCCTCCTCGAGGATTACCCCAGCTCGGGCTCGCGCCTCTCCCTCGAAGATGATGAACCGGAACGGGAAAAGCTTGCCGTGGTCGGGCGCGCGCGCGGCGATGGAGAGGATCGCCTCAAGGGTCTGGGGATCGGGACCGGGAGGCCCGAGCAGCTTGATCGACGTCGAGCGCCGGAGCGCCAACAGCCTGACCGCCTCCGCGGAAGGGTTGGCCGCCGCCATCGGGGCGCCAAATTCAGGAGCCGCCACTATTGTCTGCATAAGGATGTTCCATCGAAGGCAGGCGTCAGGACAGATGACCCGCGCCCCATCAAAAGCACGGAGGAGCGTCGGGCGGCAAGACCAGCTGTCAAAACTCAGCGGCGATACCGACGCTGATCGTTCGTTCCTCTCCCGGGAAATAGCGATCCTCGCCGAAAGCGACGTCGGCGCGTTCAGCGTAAAGCTTGTCTGCGAGATTGCGCGCCGTGACGTACAGGGCGAGCCCGTCGGCGACGTCATAAGCCGCTCGCAGATTGACGAGGTGGTGACCGGGGTAGGTCCGCGTATTGGCCGCATCCGTGAAATAGCCGGAGACATAAAGCCATTCGGCCTCCGCGCTGAACGGCCCCGGGGTCCAGAGCAGGCGCCCGCCGGCGAGCCAGCGCGGGGCGGTATCGACATCGTCACCCTTCCGGATGGCCTCGCCCTGCTGCACGGGACTGACGACCGGACGATCGAAGCGATAGGTATGCCGGCCCCAGGCGACGTTTGCGTCGAGAGTGAGATCGTCGCTCGCCCGCATGGTCGCTTCGACTTCGACGCCGACATGGCGCGTGCGTCCGTCATTGACATTGAAGCCGTCAGCGTCGCGGAAAAAGAAATTCTTCTTCGCCATGAAGTAGGCGGCGGCGTCGATGCTCACGCGGTCGTGCGGGGCGCCGCGCCAGCCGATTTCGAAAGCGTCGATGAATTCCGGACGCGCGGCGTTCGAGGTCTGGCTCGGCTGCAGGCGGTAGAGGTCGGTTGTCTGCGGCGGCCTCGCGCCGCGAGCGTAGCTCGCGCGAAGAACGCCGCCGGCAACATCGTAAAGGAGGCTCGCCTTGGGGCTCGCCGTGACGAATGAGTCGACGGCGTCCGGCGGGCGCAGGAATCTGCCGACCGAGCCGGCAGGCGTTCGGGCATCATAATCGTATCGTGTCCAGTCGAGGCGCGCTGCGAGAACCGCTCGCAGCCGGTCCGACAGGGCAAAGCTCGCCTGGACGAAAGGCGAAACCGCAAATGCGGCGACCTCGTAGTCGTAGTGCACGCCCTGGGTGAAGGTCCCGATGGTTGGGATCGACTGAACCTCGCGCAGATAGCCTTCCGTGCGCTCCCAATCGACGCCGGCGATGAATGACAGGTCATCCGATCGGCCCGCGTAAAACGCGGTCTGCGCGCCGATGCTCCAGTGGCCGTTCTCCTCGAGCGCCTTGGAAGGAAAAAAATGCAGGAGAAACGACTGGTCCGTCCAGCGCGCGAAAGGCGTCACCGAAAAGGTCGTGTTTTCTCCCGCATCGATATCGACCCGGCTCGACAGGCGAACCGACCGGGCGTCGCGGAACGCCTCAGGGTTGAGATTGCCGCGGCGGAGCAGCGGGTCCTTGTAGGCGTCGGGGCCGACGACGAAACCGCCGGTCTCCTGGTTGAGATTGACCGCCGAAAATATCGTCTTTACACTGACGGCATTGCCGTTGAAGTCGTGCCGCAGGGTCGCCTTCTGCTGGTCGACGCCGGTCGCGTCGCGATAGCCCCCCTCCGAGAGCAGGGAGACGCCCGCCCATGCGCCATGCCGACCGAATGAACCGGAAAGCGCCGCGCTCCCCTTGAACCGCTCGACCGTGTCGCCCGAAAACGACAGCCTGGCGGACAGGACCTCCTCCGGCGCCGGCGTCAGCACGTTTACGACGCCGTGGATCGCGTTGGCGCCGTAAAGCGCGCCGCTTGGGCCGCGCACGACTTCGATCGACGCTGCAATCTCCGAATGGGCCTCAAAGAGGGCGTTGACGTTGGCGAAGCCGGCCGACCGGAGCGGCACGCCGTTTTCCAGGAACAGGAATGAGCCTGCGCCCGCCCCGCCTGTGAGCACTGGAGAGCGGATGGCGGTCAGATGCTCCTGCCCGCTGCCGCGGTGGATCAGGACGCCAGCGGCGCGCGCGAGCGCCTCGCTGGCATGATCGGGAGAGATGCGCGCCAGCTCATGTCCGTCGAGGGCGCTGATGCTGGCGGGCGCGTACTTCGCGGCCTGCGCACGGCGCTCGCCGGTCACGACGATCTCGTCTTCAGCCGCAGCGCCTGCGAAGCCTGCCGCGGTTATCACGGCTCCGGCGAAAACAAGACGCCCCCGCACCTGAAACACCACTTCGCCATGCCTCGCCCCATTATCATGGGCGCCGACGCAGTCGCCAAGGGGCTGCGCGCAAGACTTCCGGCCCCACGCGACGCGGTTTACATACGAGGCGTCAATCCCGACGGTCCGGCCGCCGGGAAACAGGGGCAAGTTCATGACGGAAAGTTTGCTGGCGGGCGCGGCGGTATTGTCCTTGTCATTGGTCGCGGCGACATCGGCGCTGGCCCAGGACAATCCCGACAGGCTCCTCTGGGGAGACACCCATCTTCACACTAATCTTTCGGTCGACGCCTATCTCCTCGGCAACAGATCGGCGGACGCAGACACGGCTTATCGATTCGCCAAGGGCGAGGGCGTTATCCATCCAGGCCATCGCGCACGCCTGCGGCTGCGGACGCCGCTCGACTTCCTCGCGGTCACCGACCACGCCGAGATGATGGGCGTGCCCTACCGGCTCTTGACCGTCGGGGACGAGCGTCTGACCCGCACCCGCCTCGGCGGCCGCATCAAGCAGCTTGTCGATCAGGGGCAGGCGGAGGACGCCTTTGGACTATTTATTCTCGCGATCAATTCGGCTGGCGCTGAAGAGGTCGGACGCCCCAGCTTCGGATTGTTCGACCTGCTCGGCTGGCGCTTCAAGTCGCTGATCGGACCGGTCGATCAGCGCGCGGTCGCGACGCAGTGGCTGAACAGCGACCCGACTCTCATCGGCGATCTCGACCAGGAGGAGATCACCCGCCTTAGCTGGGGGACCAATATTGCCGCTGCCGACCGGCATAATGCTCCCGGCAAGTTCACGGCGCTGGTGGGCTGGGAATACACGCCGACGCCGGATGGCGCGAACCTGCACCGCATCGTCCTTTCGTCGATCGACGGCGCCGGAGCGCGGCGCTTCCTGCCGTTCTCCGCCAATGACGATCCCAATCCCGAGGGACTTTGGCGCTGGCTCGACGCGCAGTCGAAGGCGACGGGGGCCCAGTTCACGGCGATTCCGCACAACTCGAATATCTCCAAGGGACGGATGTTCTCGGCGCTGAATTTCGACGGCGCGCCGCTGACGGCCGAAACGGCCCGCTTCCGAGCCGCCTGGGAGACGGTCGCCGAAGTGACGCAGATCAAGGGAACTTCGGAGACGCATCCGGCGATTTCGCCAAACGACGAGTTCGCCGCCTTCGAGTTCTTCAACCAGCTCATCGAGGCCCGCCTCGACGCGCAGCAGGAGCCGACGACGACCCGGGGCGACTATGTCCGCGGCGCCCTGCTGACAGGCCTCGAACAGGAGCAGAAGCTTGGCGTCAATCCGTTCAAGCTCGGCATGATCGGATCGACCGACACGCATTCCGGGCTGGCGAGCGCCGAGGAGGATAATTTCACGGGCAAGTTCGCGCGCGACGGCACGCCGGAAAGCAAAAGCTGGGGGCCGACCGGCTCGCGTCTCACCGGCTGGTCCATGTCCGCTTCGGGTCTGGCCGCGATCTGGGCGCGAGACAATACTCGGGACGAAATCCTCTCCGCTCTTCGTCGACGTGAAGTGTACGGTACGACGGGTCCGCGCATCTCGCTGCGCGTCTTCTGCGGCTTCGCCTTTTCGCCCGAAGACGCGGCCGCTCCGGATCCGGCCGCGGTCGGCTACGCCAAGGGAGTGCCAATGGGCGAGACGCTGACGCGGGCCGCCGATTCGAGGGCGCCGTCATTTCTCATCCGGGCGGTGAAGGACCCCGTCGACGCAAATCTCGACCGAGTGCAGATGGTCAAGGGCTGGCTCGGGCCTGACGGCGCCGCGCGCGAGAAAGTCTTCGACGTCGTCTGGTCCGGGGGCCGCGAGATCGGCCCGGACGGCCGCCTGCCCCCTGTGGGCGACACGGTTGATCGAGCAACCGCGCGTTACGAAAATTCTATCGGAGCGGCGGAGTTGTCGGCAGTCTGGACCGATCCGGAATTTGATCCCGCCGCGAAGGCCTTCTATTATGTCCGTGTGCTGCAGATTCCGACGCCGCGAAACTCGCTCTACGATTCTGTCGCGCTTGGCGCGCCGCCGCCTGAAGGTTTCCCCGCCGTCATCCAGGAGCGCGCCTACAGCTCGCCCATCTGGTACGCGCCGTGAGGCTGCTCCGCGATCCGCTGATCCAGTTTCTCGCGATCGGCGCAATCTTCTTCATCGCCGCCAGCCTTCTCAAGCCGCCGCCCGCGGACGACCGCGAGATCGTCGTCGACCGCGCCGCGCTGCTCGAGTTCATCCAGTTCCGGTCCAAGGCGTTTGACGCGCCGACGGCGGAGAAAATTCTGGACGGCATGGGGCCTGAAGAACGGAACGCCCTGATCGACGAGCTGGTCCGCGAAGAGGTCGCCTACCGGGAAGCCAGAAAGCTGGGGCTCGAAGCCGACGACTATGTCGTGAAGCAGCGTCTTGTGCAGAAGTTCGACTTTCTACAGGAGACGCTCATCGGCGACAGCCCGCCCTCGGAGAAAGAGATTGCCGCCTGGTATGAAGCGCACAAGGCCGATTACGTCGAGCCGCCTTTCGTGACTTTCACCCATGTCTTCTTCTCAAGCGAGGCGCGGGGAGAGGCCGCCGCCGAAGCCGCCGCCGAAGAAATGACGATGGAACTTCTGAAGAAGCGGGCGCCCTTCGAGGCCGCCCCCGGCAAGGGCGACCGCTTCCCGTTCGGCGTCAACTTCGTCGACCGCAGTCTTGACGATGTCGCCTCGCAGTTCGGCGAGCAGGCGGCCAGGTCCATCTTTTCTCCGGACGAGCCGCTGAAAACCTGGCGGGGTCCCCTGCTCTCTCCTTACGGCGCGCATGCCGTCTTCGTCCGCAAGGTGACGCCCGAGCGTACGCCGACGCTCGACGAAGTTCGAAAAAAAGTCATCGAGGACGCGGGTCGCGACGCGAGGGAGCGCGCGAAGGCGGGCCTGCTCGAAGGCGCCAAGAGGCGGTACCGGATTACGGTCGAGCCGTCAGTTTTGGGCGAAGCGGCGTCGCCATGAGGCCCCTCACCGCGCTCGCTTGCATTCTGTGGATGCTTGCAGCGCCAGCGCTGGCGCATGAGGCGCGTCCGCTGACGGTTCTGATCGAGGAGCGCGGCGAAGGACGCACGCTCCTCACCTGGAGGGCTCCGTCGTCGATAGACCAGCCGAATGCGCCGCAGGTCGGGCTTGGCGGGACCTGCACTCCCGTCAACGACGCGGACGCGTCTGCCGGGCCCTATCAGGGACACCGGATCTACAACTGCCCGTCGGGACTTGATGGCCTGTCGCTCTCGATCAGCTACCCTGCCTTCAACCCGTCCGTGTCCACGCTGGTGCGCGTTGTAAGGGCCAACGGCGAACTCGCGACCGTTGCGCTCGGTCCCGACGTCAAGGAGTGGGCGGCGCCGCCGCCGACGACTTTCGTCGGCGTCGCCCGAAGCTATTTCGTTCTCGGCGTCGAACACATCCTGATCGGGATCGACCACATCCTCTTCTTTTTCGGTCTCCTCATTCTTGCCCGCTCGCCGCGGCGCGTGATCCTGACGGCGACCGGCTTCACCGTCGCGCATTCGCTGACTTTAGGGCTCGTTGCGCTTGACGTGCTGCGCGTATCCATCCCGGCGGTCGAGGCCAGCATCGCGCTGTCGATCGTTTTTGTCGCGGCGGAGATCGCGCGGGGCGACCGGACGACGCTCGCCTGGCGGCGCCCGATCCTCGTCGCCATGACGTTCGGCCTTTTGCACGGCGCGGGTTTCGCCGCGGCGCTCGGCGAGATCGGCCTTCCCCAGACGGAAAAGCCGGCGGCGCTTCTCTTCTTCAACCTTGGGGTCGAGGCCGGCCAAGTGTTTCTGGCCGTGGTCGCGTTTAGCGCCGTTTTCGCCGTCTCGCGGTTCGGAGAAGCGCTGAGGCTCCCGGCGCTGCCGACCATCCTCCCTGAAAAGATCGCGGGCTATGCGCTCGGGATCGTGTCGGCGTTCTGGTTCATCGAACGGTCGGCCGCGCTCTTTGCGTGACCGATGGACACATCATTTCAGGCCGCCCATTTTTCGCACCGAGGACCACTCAGCCTCGGTGACCGGCTGCACTGAAAGCCGTGAATTGCGCACTAGAACCATCTGCGCGAGCTTCGGCTCCGCCTTGACGGCGGCAAGCGTCACCGGACGGGCCAGCGCCTCGACGGCGGCGACGTCGACGAGCGGCCAGGCTTCATCGGCCGGATCGGCATAGGCTTCCTTCACGACCTTCACCACGCCGACGACAGATTTTTCGTCGCCGGTGTGATAAAAAAAGCCGAGATCGCCTTTTTTCATCGCGCGCATGTTGGCGCGCGCCTGTGGATTGCGGACGCCCGTCCAGGGCGCGCCCCTCGCGCCCTTCTTCACCTGCTCGGCCCAGCTCCAGTCGGACGGCTCGGATTTCAGCAACCAGTAGGCCATGGCCTACTCTCTTGGCGCGGTGTCGCGAACGCTCGGTCGCTTGTTTGCATCGGCCGCGAAGGCGGCGACCGACGGCAGGCGCTTCAACCACGGGATGTGCGCGAAGCGGAACCCCGCGTAGTCGATCAGCGCAACGAGCGCGATCGCGGAAAGGTCGAACGCGGCGCTGAAGTCGGCAATGTTCGACTCGGCCCATACGAAGGCGGCCTCCGCCTTGTCGATCTGGTCTTCGGCCCAGTCCTTCCAGCGCCGCTCTTCCGGGCGCAGCTTCGTCTCGTACATGGCGGAGACCAGCGCCTCCGTGGCGCCCGAGACGATGGCGTGCCGGTTAAGGCAGGAGATGCGCGCGTCGAAGTCCCGCGGGATCAGCGACCCGTTCGCCCGGTTGTTCAGGAACTCGACAATCACCCGGCTGTCTATGATGACGTCGCCCTCGTCGGTTTCGAGCGCCGGCACTCGGCGGAGCGGATTGACCGCAACGCCGTAATCGCGATTGGGTTGCGTCGGCCGCACGACCGTCATCGTGAGTTCGACCTCACGGTCGAGACCAAGCTCGATCGCGGCGATGCGCACGGTGCGGACGAAAGGCGATGTGAGGGAGCCGTAGAGTTTCATGGGGCGACCGCGCAGCCGGTTGGCGCCCCTGCGACGACTCTTGGGCCCGACAAGCGTTGTGGCTGGAACGTCATGGCAACTCCAGTTCCTCATTCGACGGCAACGGCGCAAAGTAGGGGGCGACGTCGTCGTCGTTCACGGCCGCAAGAGCGGCCGGCCGCCATTTCGGCGACTTGTCCTTGTCGATGAGCGTCGCGCGCACGCCTTCGTAGAAATCGTGGCCTTCCATCACGCGGCGCACGATGCGGTATTCCATGCGCATGACGTCGTCCATTCCGAGAAGGGCGCCGCGCTTGAGCTGCTCAAACGTGATTTTCATCGAGGTCGGCGACATTCTCGCGAGCGTTTTCGCCGTCTCGATGGCGAACACGCTGTTGACGGCGTTGAGATGATCAACCAGCGATTCAAGACGGTCATGGCCCAGAAACAGGTCGCGTATCCAGCCGCGGCTGTCGTTGATGGGCGCGGCGCCCGGGTCGCCGACATGGGCGTCGAGCGCGGCTTCGATGTCCGCATGCGGATGGCCGCCGAAGGAGAGCGCAAGGAGATCGCGTTCGAGAGCGGCGCGCTTCTCGCTCGGCACGTAATGCGTCGCGATTCCCGCGGCCATGCAGTCCGCCGCCTTTGCGCGGGCGCCGGTCAGCGCGTAATAAAGCCCAAGACCGTCATGCAGGCGCGGCAGGAAGTGGCCGCCGCCGACATCGGGGAAGAGGCCGATCCCCGTCTCGGGCATGGCGAAGAGCGTCCGGTCGCCGACGACGCGGAAATCGCCGTGCACCGAAAGTCCGACGCCGCCGCCCATGACGACGCCGTCGATGAGCGCGACATAAGGCTTCTCGAAATGATGAATGGCGGCGTTCAGCCGGTATTCCTCATGAAAAAAGCCGCACACATGCCTGGGGTCGCGCCGCCCTTCGTCATGCAGCCAGCGGATGTCGCCGCCGGCGCAGAACGCCTTCTCGCCGGCTGCTTTCACAAGAACCGCCCTCACTTCCGGGTCGCCCATCCAGCGGATGAGCTGCGCGCGCATGGCGCGGGCCATGCCCCAGTTGAGCGCGTTCAGCGCCTCGGGCCGATTGAGGACGACGACGCCCCATTCGCCTTCGCGGGAGAAGAGGATGTCGCTCATGCTGACTCCAGGCCGCTCACGCCTGATATTCCTTCAACAGCTCGCGCGCGACGATGACGCGCATGATCTCATTCGTGCCTTCGAGGATCTGGTTGACGCGCACGTCGCGCAACATGCGCTCGAGCGGATAGTCGCGCAGATACCCATAGCCGCCATGCAGCTGCAGCGCCTCGTTGACTACCGCAAAGCCCGTATCGGTGACGAAGCGTTTGGCCATGGCGCAGAACTTGGTGGCGTCCGGCACCTTCTGGTCGAGCTTCCACGCCGCCTGGTAGAGCATCACGCGCGCCGCCTCGAGTTCGGTCGCCATGTCGGCGAGCTTGAACTGCAGCGCCTGCTGTTCATTGAGGCGCTTGCCGAACGCGCGGCGGATGTTGGTGTAGTCGAGGGCGGTCTTCAGCGCGGCTTTCGCCGTGCCGAGCGAGGTCGCCGCAATGTTGAGACGACCGCCGTCGAGGCCCATCATCGCGAACTTGAAGCCGTCGCCTTCAGCGCCGACGCGATTGCCGACGGGCACGCGGCAATCCTCGAAATTGACGATCGCGGTCGGCTGGCTTTGCCAGCCCATCTTCCGCTCGTTCGCGCCGAAGGACAGCCCGGGAGCGCCCTTTTCGACCAGCAGCGTGGAAATTCCCTTGGCGCCCTCGCCGCCCGTGCGCGCCATGACGACGTAGAGGTCGCTCGCCGGGGCGCCGGAGATGAATGCTTTCGAGCCGTTCAGCACATAATGATCACCGTCGCGGACGGCGCGGGTCTTCAGGGCGGCGGCGTCGGACCCCGAGCCCGGCTCGGTGAGGCAGTAGCTGGACAGGAGCTCCATGGAGGTCAGCTTCGGACACCATTTCCGGCGCACGTCCTCGGTCGCGCAGGTGTCGATCATCCACGTGCACATGTTGTGGATGGTGATGTAGGCGGCCGTCGCCGTGCACCCGGTGGAAAGCGCTTCAAAAATGAGCGCCGCTTCGAGCCGCCCCAACCCCGTCCCGCCGACATCCTCGCGCGTATAGATGCCGGCGAACCCAAGCTCGGCCGTGCGCTTGATCACATCGATGGGAAAGTGCTTTGTCTCGTCCCATTCGGCGGCATGAGGCGCAAGCTCCTCGTCGGCGAAGCGCTGGGCGGTCTCCTGGATCGCGAGTTGCTCATCGGTGAGCGCGAAATTCATCAGTTTGTCTCCCGTTTCCCGAGGCCGCAGACTTGGCGCCGGCCGGCTGGCGACGTCGCAATACGCGGCGCCGCGCCCCTATCTTCTTCTCTTCCGCCGCTGCTCGCCTTCATACGGCGTCCCTTCGAAGCCGGGCATGCCGTAGAGCGGGCGGTCACGTTCTTCCGTGAGCGGAGTCATCGGACCGTGCTGGCCCTTGCGGTGCGTCAGCCAGCGGAAAAGGATATAGCTCACAAGGAGGCAGACCGCGATGGCCGGAAGGATGAACTTGGCCTGTTCGCCCCAGATCTCGCCGACCGTATGGAAAAGCGTGAACATGACCGTGACATAGGTGAAAGCGGTGAAGATCACCCACATAACGAAGCGGCCGTAGGGAACCTTGAAAAATCCGCAGGCGACATAGGTCGGGATGCGCGTGCCGGGAATATAGCGCGCTGCAAAGAGGGTCTTGAGGAGTTCGCTGCGGACGAGATCGCCAGCCACGGAGACGCCCTTGCGCTCGGCGAATTTGTGCGCCCAGCGGTGCTTGCGCGCGAAATAACCGAGCCAGTATTTCCAGACGTCGGAACAGGTAAGTCCCGCAAGAATGACAAGAAAGAGGGCCGCGGTCGGCGCCGCCCCTGAAAGCGACGCTGTCGCCGCCGCGACAACCGCGACGTCCTCCTGAACGAAAGGCAGAAGGAAAATGGCGAGATAAAGCGCAAGCCCCGACATGGCGAGGATCGACTGGGGATCTAGGTCCATCGCCCGCCCCGCACGCCCCCGCTTGGCGACGCCATCAATATCGCTCCTTCTGGGGAAGACCGTCCTTAATGTCGTAATAGTCGCCCTTGTCGGCGACGAAAATGTGCTCGGAAATCCGCACCCCCGTCGGCGCATCAAGCGCGCCGAGGGCGAGCGCAATGCGGTGACCATAGTCCTTGTGGCGGTCGGCGTGCCAGAATAGCGCCGAGCCGCATGTCCTGCAGAAGCCGCGCCTGACGAGATCTGAGGAGCGGAACCAAGAAAGGTCGGACGCTCCCTTCAGGAACTTCAGCGATTTGAGGTCGACATTGACCGAAGCCCAGTAGTTCCCGCTCCAGCGCCGGCACTGGCTGCAATGGCAGGCGTCGCCATGGTCGCGGTCGAGCTTGGCTTCGAACCTGACCGTTCCGCACAGGCATGCGCCGCGGGCCTTGACGGCCTTGACCGACGGGGCGCGCTTTCGGGCGGATTTTCGCTTGCGTGTCGGCTTGGCGGGCGGCGCCATCAACGCGCCTCGTCGAAGGGCGACGGCGGATGCTCGTGATCGTGGGGCAGCGTCTTGGCGCGTTCGCGCAGGCCGACCAGGATGAGTGCGACGATGAGGGCGCCGAGGACGGCGATAAAAACGGGATGGTCCATGGTCATCTCGCTGCCTCCAAGACCGAAGACTGTTTCTTACGCCGCATTAAAGCGTCCCAAAAGCCAGATCAGCCAGTTCCGGTAGCCTTCCTCCTCGAACGTGGCGTCGGCGCACGAAAGAACGATGGCTCGAACCTCTTCCTCGGAGGCGTTTTCGGCCAGCAGGCGAACCAGTTCGGTCTTCACTTCCTCCCGGCGCGGCGTCCAGTCGGCGACCATCTGCTTGACGGCGCTTTCGAGCCCGCCGGCCTCGGAAATCGAGTGGGCGTTGAGGTAGCCGCCGAGCATGGCGAAGACGACCGGGTAGCGCGCTTTGAGATCGGCCTGGGCGTTGGAAAGCTCGCGCAGGTGTTCGGCGGCGCTTTGCGCCGGCGAGATGTCGCGGGCCTTAGCGGCGCGATCCTCGATCTGGCGCGCGCCGAAAAGCCTGAAGCCGAACAGAAGGTGGACCGCCAGCAGCAGGAAGACCCCGACAGCGATCAGTTCAAGAAGGACAATCATCGACCCGGCTTCTCAGCGCCCCCGCTGGCGGGCCGGCGCGCCCTGCGCCGGAGGGGCTCACTCTACCGCCCTCTGAGGATTTCTGGGAAGGACAGCAAGGTCGCCGCTGCAAAAAAGGTCGACCCGATCGCGGTCGCCGCAAGGTCGTGAGGGTCGAACGTAAAGCCGGGGAGAACGAGCTGAGCCGCCTCCCATGCAAAAAGCCCAAAGAGGCCTAGCGTGAGGCTGACCAGGAAGGCCCGCCTCAATCGGGCGGCCTTGTCGAGGCCAAGGACCATGAGGAACAGGGCGGCCGAAGCGCTGAGCGCGCCCAGCGCATTGGGCGCGACGCCAAAAACATAGTCCGCCGTTGGATTGATCGCCGCGCCGCCCGGGCGAAGCTCGTCCTGGACAAACTGGTATAGGAGTCCCGGGGCGAGGCTGAACAGCACGAAGTAGACAAAAAGGCGCAGCTGCATGTTCAGGCCTTGTTCGACCGCCCTGGCAGGGTACCCATCAGTTTGCAGATAATCGAGAGCATCACCTCGTCGGCGCCGCCGCCGATCGAGGCGAGGCGCCCATCGCGATAGGCTCGGCTGACCGGAGTTTCCTCCATGAAGCCCATGCCGCCCCAATATTGCAGGCAGGCGTCGTTCACTTCGCGCGCGAGGCGGGAGGCTTTCAGTTTCGCCATGGACGCCAGCATGGTGACGTCGTCGCCGGCGATCATCTGCTCAACTGCCTTCCACGAAAGGGCGCGCAGCGCCTCCACCTCGGTCATGAGTTCGGCCAGACGGAAGTGAACGACCTGATTGTCGAGGATCGACTGGCCGAAGGCCTTGCGCTGGCGCGCATACTCGATCGTGGCGTTGATGATGCGCTCCTTGCCGACGACGCCTGAAAGGGCGGCCCAGAGCCGCTCCTCCTGGAATTGCAGCATCTGGTAGGTGAACCCCATCCCCTCCTCGCCGATGCGGTAGCGCTGCGGCACGCGCACATCCTCAAAATAGAATTGCGCCGTATCGGAGCTCCGCATGCCAAGCTTCTTGAGCTTGCGCGCGACCGTGACGCCGGGGCGATGCCTGCCCTTCTCCTTGAGGGGCAGGCAGATCAGCGTCTTGTTGCGGTGCACCTGACCTTCGGACGTGTTGGCGAGCAGGCACATCCAGTCCGCCTGCGTGCCGTTGGTCGTCCACATCTTGCCGCCGTTGATGACGTAGTCGTCGCCATCCTTGCGCGCAGTCGTCTTGATCGACGCGACGTCCGAACCTGAGCCGACTTCGGATACCCCAAGACACGCGACGTAATCGCCGCTGATCGAGGGTCTCAAAAAGGCTTCCTTGACCTCATGCGAACCGAAGCGCGCCAGCGCCGGCGTCGCCATGTCGGTCTGCACGCCGATCGCCATCGGCACGCCGCCGCAATTGATATGACCGAGGGTCTCCGCGACCACGGCGCCGTAGGACCAGTCGAGCCCCATGCCCCCGTATTCGACCGGTTTGGTGACGCCGAGGAGCCCCAGCTCGCCCAGTCCCTTGAACACCTGGTGGGCGGGAAAGATCTCCTTCTCCTCCCACTCATCGACATGCGGATTGATTTCCCGGTCGATGAAGCGCTTCAGCGTGTCGCGCAGCTGCTCGTGTTCGGCGGTGAGTTTCATAGGGCCCTCCTCGTGCCGTCATAGCAACGCCGTGGCGGTCCCGCGCCGGCTTTCTGCAGTTCTTCAATACCCTTCTGAGGGGGGGGCGGCCGCCTCAGGTCGCCCGGATCTCTGTCGCCCCGCCCATATAGGGCTGGAGCGCCGACGGCACGGCGATCGATCCGTCCGCTTGCTGATAGTTCTCCAGAACCGCGACCAGCGTTCGCCCGACGGCCAGTCCCGACCCGTTCAGCGTATGGACGAAGCGGGTTCCCTTGTCGCCCTTCGCGCGGCAGCGCGCCTTCATGCGTCGCGCCTGGAAGTCGCCGCAATTGGAGCACGACGAGATTTCGCGGTAGCGCCCCTGGCCGGGCAGCCACACTTCGATGTCGTAGGTCTTCTTGGCCGAGAAGCCCATGTCGCCAGCGCACAGGAGCATGGTGCGAAACGGCAGCTCAAGGCGTTTGAGGACTTCCTCGGCGCATGCCGTCATCCGCTCATGCTCGGCGTCCGACTGTTCGGGCGTGGTGATCGAGACGAGTTCGACCTTGGAGAACTGGTGCATGCGGATCATGCCGCGCGTGTCCCTGCCCGCGGCGCCGGCCTCTGAGCGGAAACAGGGCGTCCACGCCGTGAGCCGGATGGGCAGGTCCGCTTCGTCGAGAATCTTCTCGCGCACGGCGTTGGTGAGGGAGACCTCAGCGGTCGGGATCAGCCAGAACTGCTCGCGCGTCTGCGCCTCTTCAAGCGTTCTCTCGACCGCCCTCAGCACGCGATCCGGCCCGGGAGCTGCGGTCTCATAATGCTGGTCGGCGCCTTGGAGACCTGCCTTAAGCAGTTCCTGGCGCTTGGCCATGTCGGAGGCGGTGAAGAGATCATCCTTGAACTTCGGCAGCTGTCCGGTGCCGAACGCCGCCTCGTCGCGCACCATGAGGGGCGGCGCGCACTCCGTGTAGCCGAACTCGCCCGTATGGAGGTCGAGCATGAAATTGGCGAGGGCCCGCTCAAGACGCGCAAGTCCGCCTTTCAGCAGGACGAAGCGCGCACCGGACATGGCCGCAGCCGTCTCGAAGTCCATCTGGACGAGCGCCTCGCCGAGTTCGAAATGTTCCTTCGCCGAATTGAGCCGCCGCGGCTCGCCGGACCGTCGCACCTCGCGATTATCTGCTTCGGACTTGCCGTCCGGGACGTCCGCTGCCGGAATATTCGGAATGCCGGCAAGCTCATCAGCAAGTCTCTTTTGCGCCGCGGCTTGCCGCGCTTCGATCTCGGGCAGCGCCTTCTTCACCGCCTCGACCTCTGCCATGAGGCGCGCGGCTTCCGCCTCGTCCTTTTTCGCTTTTGCCGCGCCGATCGCTTTCGACGCGGCGTTGCGCCGGGCCTGAAGGTCGTTCGCCTCCTGGGTCAGTCGGCGCGCCTCGGCGTCGCGCGCGATCAGGTCTTCCGCGCGGCCTCCAAGGCCCCTGCGCCTCAGCCCGGCGTCGAACCCGCCCGGATTATCGCGGATGTCCTTAATGTCGTGCATGGCCGAGCTATAGGGAGTAACGCCCGGGAAGGGAATAATGACGGCCTGGGCGTTGCGTCACCCGCTTAGTGATCGACCTTCGCCCACAGGGTTTTGTATGACCAGTAGAGGACGCCGGACAGCAGCAGCAGGTAGGCGACCGTGATGAAGCCGAGTCGCTTCCTCTGCTCCATCTTCGGGTCGGAAGCCCAGGCGAGGAAGTTGACCACGTCATGGGCGTATTGGTCGACCGTCTCCGGCGTCGCCTCGTCGGCGTAATCGACAATGCCCTCAACGAGCGGCGGGGCCATGGCGAGCACGCCGCCATGCGGAATCTCGACGCCTTCCTTGGGATGGCCCTCCTCGTCGCGGAACTCCTCCTTTAGGAGCTGGCTCATGTCGCCCGCGAAATAGGGGTTGTAGTGCTGCGTCGGAGCTAGATTGACCGTGGCCGGCGGCTCCTCATAGCCGGTGAGCAGGCTGTACACGTAGTCGGCGCCGTCCTTGCGCGCCTTGAGGATCAGCGACAGGTCGGGAGGCAGGGCCCCGCCGTTGGCAAGGCGGGCAACCTGCTCGTTCGCGAAGGGCTGCGGCAGCCGGTCGGCCGGAATGCCCGGCCGTTGGAACATCTCCCCGGAATCATCGGGACCATCCGTGATCTGATACTCGGCCGCGATCGCCTTCACATAGGGGTTGGCGTTCGGATCCGAGCAGTCAGTTCCTTCGGGGATCCCCTCGGGACACTGCTCGAGGTGATAGGGCCCGCCCTTGTCGCCGAGATTGCGGAAGGCGAGGAGTTTCACCCCGTGGCAGGCCGAGCAGACCTGGCGATAAACTTGAAAGCCGCGCTGCACGGCCTCCTTGTCATGGACGCCGAAGGGCCCGCTGAAAGCCCAGTCGCCCTTCTTGTAGGGCTCGACTTTGCCGCCGGCCGCAAGCGCGGCAGGCGCGACGATCATGGCGGCGACTAGCGCGAGGAAGAGTTTCTTCATGGGCCCGGACTTTCGCTATTCCGCCGGCTGCAGCGCGGGCGCGGCCCCGCTCTTCTTCAGCACCGCTTCGTTGATCGATTTGGGCAGCGGCTTCGGCTTCTCGATGATGCCGAGCAGCGGCAGGATGATGAGGAAGAAGGCGAAGTAATAGGCCGTGAGGATCTGCGCCCACACGACGTAGACGCCCTCGGCCGGCTGGCTTCCGAGATAGCCAAGGCCGATGCAGCACGCGACGAACAGAAAGAACCAAAGCTGCGCCGTCGGCCGGTAGCGCATCGAACGGACCTTGGAGGTGTCGAGCCAAGGCAGAATGAACAAGACCCCGATCGAGCCGAACATCGCGATGACGCCTCCGAGCTTGGAATCGATCGGACCGATGTTGAAGGTGATGGCGCGCAGGATCGCGTAGAACGGCAGGAAATACCACTCCGGCACGATGTGCGCAGGCGTCGAGAGGGGGTTGGCCTCGATCGAGTTGTCCGGGTGGCCGAGGACGTTCGGCATAAAGAACACGAACACGGCGAAGACGGTCAGATAAACCGCGATCGCGAAGCCGTCCTTCACCGTGTAATACGGCGTGAAGGGGAGCGTATCCTTCTTCACGTCCTTCACCGGCACGCCGGTCGGGTTGTTGTTGCCCGAAACGTGGAAGGCCCAGACGTGGAGTATCACCACGCCGAAGATGGCGAAAGGCAACAGATAATGCAGCGAGAAGAACCGGTTCAGCGTCGGGTTGCCGACCGAGGGACCGCCCCAGAGCAGCTGCTGGATCGACTCGCCGACGACCGGAACGGCCGCAAGAATATTGGTGATGACGGTCGCGCCCCAGAATGACATCTGACCCCAAGGCAGCACGTAGCCCATGAACGCCGTCGCCATCATCAACAGGAAGATGACCACGCCGAGAATCCAGCTCACTTCGCGCGGCTCCTTGTAAGACCCGTAGAACAAGCCGCGGAACATGTGGATGTAGACGGCCAGGAAGAAGAACGACGCGCCGTTGGCGTGAACGTAACGGAAAAGCCAGCCGTAATTCACGTCGCGCATGATGTGCTCGACGCTGGCGAACGCCATCGACGCGTGCGGCGTATAGTGCATGGCGAGGACGACGCCCGTCACGATCTGGATGACGAGAAACACCATGAGTATCCCGCCGAAGGTCCACCAGTAGTTGAGGTTCTTCGGAACCGGATAATCCCCGAAACTGTCGACGGCGAGGCGGACGATCGGCAGGCGCCGGTCGAGCCAGCGCTCAACGCCGGTTTTCGGAACGTAGGTCGACTGATGTTTCACGTGCGCCTCCTACCCGATCCGGATCGAGGTGTCTGAGAGGAAAGTGTAGGGCGGCACCGGAAGATTCTCGGGCGCCGGGCCTTTTCGGATGCGGCCCGCCAGGTCGTAATGCGAGCCATGGCATGGGCAGAACCAGCCCTGGTAATCGCCCCTGACTTCGCCCTGCGCGGTCCCGAGCGGGATGCAGCCGAGATGGGTGCAGACGCCGACGAGGATCAGCCATTCGGGATGCTTGGCGGCGTCGCCGCCGGTTATCCGGTTGTCGTCCGTCGCCGGTGTATCGTCCGGAAGGTTGGCGTTGCGCGCCTTCGCGTCCTTGAGGTCGCCAACCGAGACCTCTTCGGCCATCTTGATCTCTTCGGCTGTGCGGCGGCGAATGAATACAGGTTTGCCCTGCCACATCACCTTGATCGCCTGGCCCGGCTCGACCGCCGAGAGATCGACCTCCTTGGTGGACAGCGCCCGCACCGAAGCGTCGGGATTCATCTGGTCGATCAGCGGCACCAAGGCGCCGACGCCGGCGGCGCCCGCGATGGTCGCGCCGAAGATGTGGATGAATTCGCGCCGGCTCGGTTCTTCCGTCGCCGCGCTTGTCACCTGCGTGCCGCTGTCAGCGCCCATCTGACGTCCTTCAGGATTGCTGATAAAAAGGTGGGTATCGCGGCCCGCCTTATGGCAGAGGTCACACGCCAAACCGAGTGCGGCCTAGCGTCGCGAAACAGCCTCGCCGGTCGACGCTTTTTTCGAGGAGAATCAACCGCCTTGCGGCTTGCTTTGTTCCAGCCGGACATTCCCCAGAATGTTGGGGCGGCGATTCGCGTCGCTGCGTGTTTTGGCGCCTCGATTGACATAATCGGCCCGTGCGGGTTCGCCGGCGGCGAACGTGAGATGCGTCGTGTCGCAATGGATTACGCGCCGGCCGATCCAGTGGTTCTCCATGCGAGTTGGAGCGCATTTCTGAACAGTCTGCTTTCCGACGGCGCCCGCTCGGCGCGACTGGTGCTAATGACGACACGGGGCGACGGCGACCTCTGGAGTGTTGCGTTCGCCCCCGACGACGTCATCATCCTCGGCCGAGAAAGCGCCGGGGTCCCCGACGACGTGCGTGCGGCCGCCAACTTGCGCCTGCGGATTCCCTTGGCGAAGGGCGCTCGCTCGCTCAATGTCGCAACCGCCGGCGCAGTGGCGCTGGCCGAAGCAAGACGGCAACTTGGATATTAGATGACGAGAGACATCGAGGCGCGCAAGCAGCAGGCGTCGGCGTGGTTCGCCGAACTGCAGAACCGACTCATCGCCGCCCTAGAGGCGATCGAAGGCGAGGGCGGCGATTGCTATGGGGCATGGCCGGCGGGCGCCTTCGAAATCAAGGACTGGCGGCGCGGCGACGGCTCGGCCGATCTCGGCGGCGGCCGCATGGCTATGCTGCGCGGTCGGATCTTCGAGAAGGCCGGGGTCCACACATCGACAGTCTATGGCGAACTGTCGGCGGAGTTCCGCAAGCAGGTGCCCGGCGCCGAAGAAGATCCGCGCTTCTGGGCCTCCGGAATCTCGCTGATCGTTCACCCGCGCAACCCCCATGTCCCGGCTGCGCACATGAATACCCGCATGATCGTGACCACGAAGTGCTGGTTCGGCGGCGGCGGCGATCTCAACCCGATGATGGACCGCTATCGGCTCGCGGCGCATGAAGACACGCTCGACTTTCACACGGCGATGCGCAGCGCTTGCGACCGGCACGACCCCGCTTACTACCCGCGCTACAAGAAGTGGTGCGACGAGTATTTCTACCTGCCGCACCGGAGCGAACACCGCGGCGTCGGCGGAATCTTTTATGATCGTCACGACAGCGGCTCTTGGGACGCCGACTTCGCATTCACCCGCGACGTCGGGCGGGCCTTTCTCGACGTCTATCCCCGCCTCGTGCGTCGGCGCGTCTCTGCGCCTTGGACGGAGGAGGATCGCGCCGAACAGCTCTTCCGACGCGGCCGCTACGCCGAATACAACTTGCTCTACGATCGCGGCACGACGTTTGGCCTGAAGACGGGCGGCAACATCGAATCGATCCTGTCGTCCCTGCCCCCGCTTGCGACCTGGCCGTGACGCCCGAAAGGGGCAAAAAAACGCGGGAGCCAGGGGCTCCCGCGTTTCCGTTTCCTCCCTTGAAGGAAACTAGCCGGGATTATTTCCCGCGCATGCCGGCGAGACCGGAGATGAGCGTCAAGAGCCCGCCTCCGCCCGCAAGATAGGTGCCCCACTGGACCGCCTCGGTCGATTCATTGCCGGCGCCCATCATGGTCATTGCGAAATAGCCGATGGCGAGAACGATGACGCCGCCTGCGAGCGTGGTCACGACGCTGGTCAAGCGCCCGACGAATGGGAGCAGGCCGAACACGCCGATCGCGGCGGCAACGCCGCCGGCGGCGATCGAGGCCAGCATCGCTGTCCCTTTCATGCCGCCTTTCGGCGCACAGTCGCCTGAAAATGAATAGTTCTTCTTACGCCAGCAATCGACGGTCGGCTGCACCAGTTTCATCCCCGACTGCGGCGAGGCCGTCTCCTCCTGGAGCACAGGATCGTAGATTTTGACCGTGTACATCGGTCCAAAAAGGATGGCGGCGACAACCGCCAGCGGCAACAATACGCGTATCATGAGCCTACCCCGTTCTTCCCCGCCCCATAGACTACTCCCTCGCCCCGGGGGCGCCAAGCGGGCCGGGGCAAGCGTTACCGCAAGTGGGAGAGGCGTCCCGAGGGACAGGCTTTTTATTGCGTCGGGAACCGCTTAAATTGCGCGCGGTCAGGCAGGAACTACCATGAAATTTACTGAAGCCGTCGCTGCCGCTCTGGCGCTTTGTCTCACCGGTTCCGGCGCGGCCGCCGCCCCTTCCAGCGGCCCGCCCGCCCCAAGCGCGCCGTCGGGACCGCAGGTCAACCCCCAGACCTCCTTCGAGGAGGGGATCGCGGCTCTTCAGGCAGGCGAGTGCAAGAAAGCCGAGAAGAAGTTTGGAGAGGTTCTTTCGATCGCTTCCAGGCACGCTGAGGCAAATTACTATATGGGCCTCGCCAAAACGAAGTGCGGCAAGGACAAACAGGCGATCAAATATTTCGAACGCGCGATCAAGGAGCGCGAGAATTTCGTCGAGGCGCGTGAGCAGCTGGCGCTCGCCTCGATAAGGCTCGGCGACCGGGCCGAGGCCGAAGCCCAGCGCGACGCGATCAAGAGCATCGTCGCCGCTTGCACGGACGAGACCTGCGACGCGCCGTATGTCGAGCGAGCAAAAAAGGCAGCGGCCAAGATCGAAGAGGCGCTCGCCCCGGCGCCGGCGCCGCCCGCGGCGGAACCGCCAGCCGATGACGAACCGCTCGGCGACCAACCCGGCGGCGCCGCGGCGGCTGCGGCGTTCGAGCCGCTGTTCCTCACTGACGGCGACGCCGGCGCGGCGCGTTACCGCGAGGCCGTCAAACTCATCAATCAGCAGCGCTATGCGGAAGCAATCGAAGATCTCTATCTCGCGCAGGCCATCAGCGGCCCGCACCCGGACATTCTGAACTATCTCGGCTTCGCGCACAGGAAGCTCGGAAAGTTTGTCGAGGCGAAGGATTATTACGCGCAGGCGCTGGCCATGAATCCCGATCACCTGGGCGCTACGGAATATCTCGGCGAGCTCTACCTTGAGACGGGCGAGACCAAGCTCGCGCGGAAGCAGCTTGCACGGCTCGAAAAGCTCTGCCCGTTCGGCTGCGCGGAGGCTGAAGACCTTGCGCGCCTGATCGCGGTGAAGGAAAGCGCGCGGGCGGCATCAACGGAATGAGCCTCCTCGCGTCGCTTGCAGCAGCGGCGCAGCTTGGCGCGACCGCGCCGGCCGCGGCGGACCTTTCCGAAGCGCGCTGGCTTGCGCCGGATACGGATGTTCTCGCTTTTCTGACCGAGGCGCCGGGCGAGTGCCTGCCTGCCACGCTCCGGACAAGCGCCGCCGCGCAGGTCGAGGCCGGACGCGCGCTGTTCCGCAGTCCGCTCATTTTCGGGGGTCCAGCGGCGCGCTATGGTCTTTCGTGCAACGCCTGCCATCGCGACGGTCGCAGCAATCCTCGCTTCTTTTTCGACGGGCTCTCAGGCGAGCCCGGTACTGCAGACGTGACCACGGCCCTTTTCAGCGCATCGCGCGAGGACGGGGTCTTCAATCCGCGGCCCATTCCCGATCTCGTCGGCGCCGGCGCCAAGAAGAGTCTTGGTTCGGCCGGAAGCTTCCACGACCTTGAAGCGTTCATCGATGCGGCGGTCGCCGAAGAGTTTCAGGGTGACGTCGAGCCGTCGCTCGTAGCGGCGCTCGCCGCCTATTTGCGCGCGCTCGATCCGGCCGCCTGCACCGGCCCGCGATCGATCGGGCTCGCGACTGCGCTCGCGGATTTCCGCCGCGCGCTCGACGCCGCCGACGCGGCGCTTGCGCGGGCGGATCACGCGCTCGCCGATGCGCTATTTCTTGCGGCGCTTCAGGATCTGCAACGCGTCGCCGAGCGTTACAGGCCCTTGCCTGCTCTCTTGTCGCGCATTCACGCGAAGGCGGCCGAACTGACCTCGGCGCGCCGCGCGGCCGCGCAATCGCCGGAAGCGGGCCGGGCGGCCTTGAGGCGCTTCCGCAGCGGGCTGGCCGATTTCGATGCGGCCCTGTCGGCGGCGCAGGCGGACTCCCTATATGATAGAGACGTCCTCGCCGCCTCGCTCAAACGCTGACGCATGCTGTCCGTCTTCGACATTTTCAAGATCGGCATCGGTCCCTCCAGCTCGCATACGGTCGGGCCGATGCGCATCGCGCTGCGCTTTCTCCAAGAAGCGCGGGAGACCGGCGCGCTCGGCCGGGCCGCGCGAATCAAGGTCGATCTCCATGGCTCCCTCGCCCTCACCGGCGTCGGCCACGGCACTGACAAGGCGGCGATCTTGGGGCTGCTCGGCTTCATCCCCGACGAGACCGATCCGGACGCCGCGGAAGCGGCGGCGGCACTCGTGCGCGCTGAGAAGCGGCTCAAGCTCGCCGGCGGTCCCGAGATCGTCTTCAATCCTGCGCGGGACATCGACCTCAAGGGCGAGATCATCCCGACCTTGCATCCGAACGAGATGCGGCTCGCGCTTTTCGACGCCGCCGGCGCCGTTCTGTTCGACCAGACCTATTATTCCGTAGGCGGCGGCTTTATCGCGAGCGCGCGCCAGCTGACCACGCCGGCCAAGGACGACATGATCCTCGACCGGCGACCGGCCCCCTTCAAATTCGGATCGGCGACGGAGCTGCTCGCCGCCTGCGCGCGCGAGGGCCTTTCGATCGAAGACGTCATTCTCGCCAACGAAGACGCCATCCGGCCGCGCGCCGAGACCGAAGCCGGCCTCGACCGGCTGTGGACGGCGATGCGCGACTGCATCGACCGCGGCCTCAAAACCGTCGGCATCCTTCCCGGCGGGCTCGCCGTACGGCGCCGCGCCCCGGGTCTGTACAAGAAGCTGATAGAGGCGCCGCTCGCGAACGAACGCGAGCAGCTGTTCGACTGGCTCAACGTCTACGCCATGGCCGTGAACGAGGAGAACGCGGCCGGCGGCCGCGTGGTCACGGCTCCGACCAACGGCGCCGCCGGCATCATCCCCGCCGTCGTCAAGCATTACTGCGAGGACGACGGCGCTCCAAACACGGACCATATCCGCCGCTTCCTCGTTACGGCGGCCGGAATCGGCATGCTCTACAAGCAGCGCGCCTCGATTTCGGGCGCCGAAATGGGCTGCCAGGGCGAGGTCGGGGTCGCCTGCTCCATGGCCGCCGGCGGCCTCGCCGCCGTCTGGGGCGGAACCCCTGCGCAGGTCGAGCACGCGGCCGAAATCGGCATGGAGCACAATCTGGGGCTTACCTGCGATCCAGTTGGCGGCCTCGTTCAGATACCGTGCATCGAGCGCAACGCCATCGGCGCGGTCAAAGCCGTGAACGCCGCCCGGCTCGCGCTGCGCGCCTCGGAGAGCCATAAGGTCTCTCTGGATCAGGTCATCGAGACCATGCGCCAGACCGGCCTCGACATGTCGCGGAAATACAAGGAAACCAGCGAGGGCGGCCTCGCCGTCAATGTGGTGGAGTGTTGAAATTTCCAGTAGCATGCGTCGCTTGGGCGACTTATTCGTCAGGGAACTTCGATGTTGAAAGGTCTGTTCGGTTCCAAGCCTGCGCCGCCGCCGGAGAAGCCGGCCGAGTACTCGCCGCAATTGCTGGCGGGGCTCCTGGTCGAGGCGGCGAAAAGCGACGGTCACTATCCTTCAGCCGAAAAGGGTCTCATCGACCGCGCCCTGGCGCTCGAGTTCAACCTCGAGCCGGCGCGGGCGACCGCCTATCGCGTCGCGGCAGAAGAGGCCGAGGCGATCAGCGATGAATCGCGTAAGTTCTCGAAGCTGGCCCAGGGCTTCTCGGACGCCCAGAGGATCGCCATCGTTCGGTCGCTTTGGCGCGTCGTTCTCGCGGACCGCGAGAACG